>NZ_JBQCHR010000178.1:0-19659 GCF_051954495.1 Trinickia sp. | reverse complement strand
CGCTGGACGGAACGAGCAAATCGACGTGAAAGCGAGTCGCGCCCGCTTGCTTGAACGATGTCGACGGCATACCTCTCTTCATCTGCGGAACTTCGACAAAGTTGATGCCCGTCTCCTTCAATATCTCAAGGAGCCCGCCCTTCGGAACATCGCTCAGGGCGAGGGAGTGGCCCCGTGCGATGTCGATGTCCTCGGTTTCGTATGACACGGCTTTGATGCCGAGGCTGTTGAGTAACACCGCGTAGGCGTGAGACCCGATCAACACTGCGCCGGCTTGGAACAGCCCGTGGTTGGAAAGGACACCCATCGTCGCGAAAGTCTTGTTGTCTGCTATTTGAAAACCAAGCTTCGCCAACGCTCGAATGCGCTTGATTAGGCTCTTGGCCGACTCGATCCTCTCTCGAACCTGTTCGACGCGAGCCTCGACAGCCTCGTCTCCGCCAGGGCCGCCAAGATTCTCCTCCGATTTACTACCATCCGGCCCCATATATTGACGCGCGTAGTAGACGGCGCCTGCCCGTTTGTGCTCGATGATTGAGCCGGGGGCGCCGATCAGCACCTCGCCTTGCGCCGCGGCAGCCTGCTCGATGTTGGCGAACTGGGAGCAGTACGCTTGGTCGTGCAGCTCATAGAGGTGGGAATGGAATAGAGCCGGCATAGCCATCTCACGTTTCAGTAGTTTTCAAAATTCTACTGAAATCTTGCATTTTTCAGTAATTTTTTTTAAACTACTGAAAACAGCGGCGCCGCCCGCCGATCTTCGCCAGCACCTACTTCTCTGAAGCGGTCATTCGTGAAGAGGCGAGCTTCCGGTTCGCATGCTCTCCCAAGCTACCGATCATCGGCGCGTCTCTCATGAACTCCCAAACGCTCGTAGGCGATAGCGAAGCAGTTTCCGAGTTCCTGTTGAAGATGCTCACGCATTGCGGCAGCGGCTACGTCAAAGCGCTCGTACTCGTGCGCATCCCGTGGTCTCGGGTCTGGAGGATATTGGCCGCGCACCAATCAACTGCAGCAACAGCCTCGTCGCGCTGGATCAGAGCGCGGCCTTCAGGTCCGCAAGCGTCATCATGACCGTCATCGGTGCAAGCGGCGAGACCTCGAAGCCTAGCGCGAGATAGAAGCGGTGCGCGTCTTGGTTGAGCGCGTGCGCGATGACGCCGCGAATCCCGATTACATCTGCTGCCTGCGCGACGCGCGCGCCGGCATCGCGCATCAGTGCCCGAGCCACGCCTTTTGCCCTGCCAAGCGCGATCGACTGCCAACCGTGCGAGCACAACCACCGGTATAGGATCAGGCATGTTGCGGCGGAAACGGCCTGGCGCCGCGTCGACATCGACAGCGCCCAAGGCGAGCGCGTAGTAGGCGACCACGCCCGCATCGTCGCAGACGACGAAGGTACGCGTGGCGCCGCTCGCCTGTTTTTTGAGCGCGCGGCGCATCAGCCATTCATCGAGGCTCGGTTCGCCCGAGTCGAAGGCTTTGAGCACATGGTGGCTATGGAGGGGTTCTGGCGCGCGCAGCGTCATGCCGCTCCGCTGGGAGCGTCCCAGGGCACGGGTGTGCGCATGGTGCGTTTGAGGCGCTCGTTCGGCGCAGGCGCGGCGTCGAGGCGGGCCATGAACTCGGCGAGGACCTCGGGTGTCGCACGAACGAGCGCCGTCTCGACAAGTGTTTCCTCAGCTGCGGCGCGCGCTGCCGCGAGAATGAAGTCGGTGCGCGTCTGGCCACGAGCAGCGGCGGCGCGGTCGATCAGATTGCGCTCGTCGGACGTGATTCGCATGTCGAGCGCCTCGCGCTTTGGAGCGACGGCGTGTGGGGTAGGCATAGCGACGGATGCCGCGGCAGGACGACACTCAAGCGACAGGGCCGACCCCATGCGGCCGGTCGGCCTGGTGGAAGCCAGATGTCTGCTTCCG
The DNA here is from genome assembly GCF_051954495.1 of Trinickia sp. Taxonomy (GTDB): domain Bacteria; phylum Pseudomonadota; class Gammaproteobacteria; order Burkholderiales; family Burkholderiaceae; genus Trinickia. The sequence goes on along the minus strand of NZ_JBQCHR010000178.1, from coordinate 17,740 downwards.
AAGGCGGGGCCGTCGTACGAGGCTTCGCCTGGCGGTCTCGGAGGGACGACGTGTCGTCGCCGGATTTGCGCCGAAATGATCCCCGTTGGATCGTTACAATTACCCGTTGAGTCACCCTTCGGAAGTACCGAGTGCGAGACATTCTGACGTCCTGGTTTTGGAGCGGCGATGCCATCCGCAATCGACGCGTGAGCGACATCGTTTTATCAGGCACGGTCGACGTGCCTGTGCCGTCCGCACGCGTACTTGCGGATTGGAATAGGGAGACGTCGTCGCGGCTCGTCCTGGAACCCGGGGACGTCGAGGTGATGCCTTTGGCACGAACGCAATCGCGCTGGCCCGACTACAAGCGCTGCGTGCATGCAATGTCCGACTGGACGGACGCGCTTGGACTGTCCAACGTACTTGCCTCCAGTGACGTGGCCCTGATGGCCTGTCGCGGCGCGAGGTATCACCATGACGGCGCCCAATATGGCGGTGCGGCCTTTTGCAATCTCTTCCTGAGCGAGGACAAGGGGCTGGACTTGCATTTTCCCTCTACAGGCGTTCGCATTCCTTTGACTCGGGGCACAGCCGTGATATTCGATACTGGCCACCCTCATGGCGTCATTCAACGACACAGCAGCGGTTTTAGTATGGCCGACTTCGGGCCAGACCAGGATTGCATCCAGATATTCCTGACGTGGGAGCTTCCAATTGAAGACGCCCAGGTCGCGCGCGCGCTCGAGGTGGCATTCGATATCGACACTTCGGCCTCGCTGCAACGGGATGAACAGCAGGTCTTGGTGAACGGCGCACCGGCTGCTGTGTGCCCGGAATCTGGTCGCTGGTACCGGGTTGACTGATCGTCCGCGTCACCGATCGGCGACGCACCACCCGTTTCGGCCGCTCGACCGTGCCGGCAAGGGACATTCAGAGCAGCGAAGAACGTGACTCCACATCACAATATCGGCCTCGCTACTACAGTGCGAGACCAATGATCGGCTGTGTCACGCACGACGTTGCAGACCTGCACTCTGAATTCTGAAAAAAAGACGCTCCGCCCCTTCTTCTTTGCGGCGACGTGTTCCGGATGCGTTGCCCAGGCGCGCATTCCCTCCTCAGACTCGAACTCAACGATCGTTACCCGTTCGCCATCCTCGGCAACGAAGCCCTTGTGTGAGATGTACCCCGGTATGCCGGCGGCCAGAGTACTCATTCGGGAAGCCCACTGCTTGTACTCATCTTGAGCGTCAGGGTTCAGCCTGGACCTGAATACAGTCACGATCATTTTCAATTCCTTCACAAGGCCACGCGTGCGAAATTGCACTTGGCATCGTGAAGTCTAGTGAGGGCTGGCATTCATGTAAAATGAATAAACATGAACGTAATTTTCTCGTTTCAAGAAAATGGATCTAACTGACCTGCGCGTATTTCAAGCTGTCGCTCTCGCGGGCGGCATCACTCGTGCGGCGGCCTTGCTGCACAGAGTGCCGTCGAATATCAGTACGCGCATTCAGCAACTCGAAGGCGATCTGGATGTATCGCTGTTTATACGCGAGGGCAAGCGTTTTCAACTATCGCCGCAGGGGAAGGTTCTGCTCGACTACGCTACCCGCTTGCTGGCGCTTGCCGAAGAGGCACGTGGAGCGATGCACGATGAAATCCCGCGTGGCGTACTTAATCTGGGTGCGATGGAAAGCACTGCCGCCATCCGCCTTCCATCATTACTCGGCCTGATGCACGAGCGCTATCCCAATCTGTCGGTGGAACTCCGAACTGGTGCGCCTCGGCCCTTGACCGCGCGTGTTCTCACAGGTGAGCTGGACGCAGCGCTGGTCGCCGAGCCGGTTTCCGATGTGCGACTGGAGACCGCGCTCGCCTATGTTGAAGAACTGGTGATTATCGGCCCCAAGGAGCATCCGCCGATCCGGTCAGCTCGCGATTTGCGCACGGGTACGCTACTGGCTTTCGAACCAGACTGTCCACACCGTCAGCGATTGGAAGCATGGTGCGCGCGTGACAATGTAGCTCCTCAGCGAATCGTGGAGGTCGGGTCTTATCATGCCATCCTAGGCTGCTGCATCGCGGGTATGGGAGTCGCTCTGATTCCTGCCGCGGTCCTCGATACCTATACCGAGCGAGCCAAGCTCTCGGTGCACAGCCTGAAAGGCGCCTACCGTAATGTCCGCACTCTGCTGATCTGGCGCAAAAATACTCAGCAGCCCAAGGTTAACGCTTTGGCGAGCTTGCTTGAGGAAATCCAACGGAAATGATCAGGGGCGTCGCGGAAAATATCGATAGAGCCCCCATCTCAGTAGTCGACTCCTTAGACCGATTGTTGATGAATCTGACGTCGGCATCGAATGTCGCGAACTGGCCGGTTACCGCCATCACGCATCCGGCAAGCGCTTGTGGACTCCGGAATAAATTTCGTCTCGTCGCCCTACCGCTAGAACCAAGACGACCACAACGTCATCTTTCACCTGATAGACCAGGCGGTACCCTTTAGATCGCAGCTTGATCTTGTAACAGTCACGCATTCCACGAAGCGCCGCAGACGCAACGCGCGGTGTTTCCAGACGTTCCTCCAATTTTTTCAGGAATTGCGCCTTCGTACCGCCGTCAAGCTTCTTCCATTCCTTCAGCGCCTCTTCAACGAAATCAAGCGCGAAGGTCATCAAGCGTCACCCTCACGGTCGGTTGGTTCATGCGCTCGCGTGCGAGCTCGGCCAACTCATAGTCTTCGACTCGGTCCATAAGTGCCGAATATTGATCAGCAGTAAGAATGTATGCGACAGGTTTGTTGCGATTGAGGACCGCCACAACGCCTTCCTCTGCATGCTCGATGACGAGGTTCGGATTTGCCTTCAGCTCCGAGATCCCGACGGTTTGCTCGGCAAGTATTGTTTCCATGGTGCGCTCAAATATCCAATTAATAGATCAAATAATAGATCTATAAACCAGTCTCGTCAAGCTCGCTAGCGCCTGTGGCGATGCACGGACGAGACCCTCCATCAAGGATTTTTTAAGTAGGGTCTGAACGTCCGTTCATGGCCGAATTCCGCCCGATCACGCGGCGTGCACTGCACCGTTGGAAAACGCGACGCCCCTTTTCAGTAATTTTTTTAAAACTACTGAAAACAGTGTCACCGTCCGCCGATCTTCGCCAGCGCCTGCCGTGCGTCGGGGCGCCGTCTGCCCCGACTCCTTACCCGATCAGCTCGAAGCGAATCTGCCTGCCAAGCGCTGCCGCGGCGCTCGCGAGCGTGGTTAGCGTCAGGCTCGTATCTTCAGCGTCGAGCAGGCGATTGAGCGCTGCCCGACTGGTGCGCATACGTTCCGCCATCGCCGTTTTGGTCAACTTCTGCGCCTTCATTTCCTGCTCGATTTGCCAAGCGATCACCCGCTTCATGGCGGTAGCCGTCGCTTCTTCCAGCACCGCCTCTTCGGTGAGGAGGTCGTCAAAGCTGCTTCCGATGCGCTTGTTCGCCATGATGGGTTAGCCGACCTTCAGTTGGCTCAATCGGCGCTTGACCGGATCGAGATCTTTCGTCGGCGATTTGAAAGGAAGACCGCCATCGTATCAAATTTGGTACGAAATGCAGCCCCGAGACAGATTCTTCGCAACGCGAAAATGATTGACCAGACATGTTTGGGGCGCAGGCGGTCACTTACAGATGACAAGAGACTGGCGCGACCGTACCCTTCCCTCAAGGGTTGTCCCACCCCCATGCTAAACTCCCCGATCCACCTAATCACACAAAGCAAGCCACCATGGGTAGACCGGCGGCCTCGGCGGGCAGTCGCGCCGCAACCGACGCTCGGCGCAAGTACGATCCGGAAGAGACCAAGCGCAACATTCTCGAAGTCGCGACGGCCGAGTTCTCCGCTATGGGGCTGGCCGGCGCGCGCGTCGATTCCATTGCGGAGCGGACGAACACGACCAAGCGCATGCTCTACTACTACTTCGGCAGCAAGGAAGGCTTGTACGAAGCGGTTTTAGACAAGGTATACGGCGACATCCGTGCGCTAGAACAAGACCTTCACGTCAGCGAACTCGAGCCTGCGGAAGGCATGCGCAGGCTCGTTGAATTCACGTTCGATTATCACGACCGTCATCGCGAATTCGTGCGTCTCGTCTCGATCGAGAACATTCACGGCGCGAAGTATCTCGAGCAACTGAAAACATTCCGCAGCCGCAATGCAAGCGCGATCGTCACGATCGAGGATTTGCTCTCACGCGGCGTGGCATCGGGTGAATTCAGGGACGACATCGATCCGATCGATCTGCATTTATTGATCAGTTCTTTTTGCTTTCACCGCGTCGCCAACCGGTCGACGTTCGGCACGGCGTTCGGCCGCGATCCGTCGCATCCGCGCTTGCGTGTGAAGCATCGCGAGATGATCGTCGATGCGATCCTGCGGTTCGTCCAGAAGTAGCGCTAAGCGGAGGCGGCTTCCACCGCCTTTGCAGATCGATCGGCAGGCACACACGCCGCCAAACAAACCGTCCTAAGGCGCCGCTCGCCCCGCCGCTCTCGCACTCGCCAGCGCATCGAGATTCCCCTCACCGAACCCTTGGTGTCCGTTGCGCTGAACCACTTCGAAGAAAATCTCCCCGGGCATGCGTTTAGCAAAGGTTTGAAAAAACAGCCTCGGCACGCCGTCAGTCCCAATTTCCCCATCGATCAAAATCCGGCGCGCGCGCAGCGCTTCGATATCGACGCCATGCCCCGGCAACCGGGCATCGATCGAATCGTAGTAAGCACGCGGCGGCTCGACGAACTCCACGCCATTAGCGACGAGCGCATCGACGCACGCAAAGATATCGTCGGTGGCTAATGCAATATGCTGCACGCCCTCCCCCGGATGATCGGGCAGATACGCGTGCATCCGCTCGGTGCGCGTCGTGCCTTCCTCGTACAGAGGAATGCGCACTTCCCCGCAAGGCGAGACCATGACGCGCGAATCGGGCGACACGTGTCCATCCGGGTCGACCTCGTGAATGTCGCTAAAGTGCAGCAGGTCCTGATAAAACTCGAGCCATTCTTGCATTCGTCCGGCGCCGACCGTTTGCGTCATATGATCCACGCGCTGCAGCCCCGTCCCCGCATGCGAGAGATCGTCGTGCGCGTTGGCGACGTCGATGGGCCTGAAGTCGATGTCGAAGATCGAAATATCGCCCACCCCGCCGCGCAAGCCGCCCCGCCCGCGCCATCGGTCGACGAAGTAGATATGCGAATCGCCGATCCCTTGGATAGCGGGAATCTTCAATTCGGATTCGCCGGTACGTTCCCCTTCGAACGGCCAAGCCCCCAGCCCAATGGCGCGCTTGAACGCGCGCGAAGCGTTCTCTACCCGCATACCCAGCGCGCACACGCCCATGCCGTATTCCTGCGCATAGCGCGCGGCGAACGAATCGGGTTCGGCGTTGATCAGAAAATTCATCGCCCCCTGTCGATACAACGTCACCGCCTTGCTCACGTGCCGGGCGATCGCCTTGAAGCCGAGCTGCTCGAACCGATGGCCCAGTTCCGCCGGCGCCTGCGTGGCGAACTCGACGAATTCGAGCCCGGCCAGACCGAGCGGATTGCGCGGGTCGGGCAAATGAGGTGAATCAACCGATTGTGGCGATTGTTGCGAATCCGGCAAATCGTCAGACTGTGAAGCGACAGGGCACATGCGGGTCTCTCCGGGCGAGGTTGCGTCGATTTTAACCAAATCGTTCACTTTGGAGCACTTCGAACGAGGCCTCCGCACTGTGGAACCATGTCGGGGCAAACCCGAAATCCGTGCGATCATCGCACGCGCTTGCGCGATAATCGCGCATTTTTCGCGCTAGCTGCATTGCGGCGGCACCCCCTCGGCCCTATCCTGCAATGACTCGATACCAAGACCATTGCAATGCACCGCGTGCGGATACGCGGGACGTGCAGACACTACAGCATCAGCAGGAGACGCCCGGATGACGCCCAACCTCGACACCCCGAATTCCATACACACCGCAAACCTTCAGCCCGCCAAAGGCCAAGCGCAGCGAGCGGCCGTCGGCAGCTTCGTCGGCGCGGTGGTCGATTGGTACGACTTTCTGCTCTATGGCATCGTGGCCGCGCTCGTCTTTAATGCCGCCTTCTTCCCGAAGGTCAGCCCGACGATGGGCACGCTCGCCGCGTTCGCAACGTTCGGCGTCGGCTTTCTCTTTCGCCCGCTGGGCGGCATCGTGTTCGGCCACTACGGCGATAGGCTCGGCCGCAAGCGCATGCTCGTCCTCACCGTGATGTTGATGGGTCTATCCACGGTCGCCATCGGCTTGTTGCCGACGTTCGCCACGATCGGCTGGTGGGCCCCCGTCCTGCTCGTCACGCTGCGGGCGATTCAAGGTTTTGCCGTGGGCGGCGAATGGGGCGGCGCGGCGCTGATGGCCGTCGAATCGGCGCCGCGCGGCAAGAAAGCGTTCTACAGCAGCGGCGTGCAAGTCGGCTACGGCGTCGGGCTCGTGCTCGCCACGGGTTTGGTCTCCTTGCTGAGCCACGGGCTGGGCGACGCCGCTTTCCGTTCGTGGGGTTGGCGCTTGCCGTTCGTGTTCAGCATCGTGCTCGTGGGGATCGGCCTCTGGGTGCGCGCGAGCATGGATGAATCGAAAGAATTCGTCGAAACGGTCGAGCATCAACACCGCAAACTGAAGCTGCCCGTCATCGAGGCGCTCACGCGCCACCCCAAGGCGTTCGCCTACATCGTCGCGCTGCGGCTGGCCGAGTTGTTCTCGATGTATATCGTCACGGCGTTCGCGCTGAGCTATTCCACTGCCAACCTCGGCATGTCGCGCGATCTCTTCCTCAACATCGGCCTGCTCGTCGGCGCGATCAGCTGCGTGACGATCCCCTGCTTCGCCTGGCTCGCCGATCGCTTCGGGCTCAAGCGCATCTACGTCATCGGCGCGACGATCGGCTTGTTGAGCGCGGTGCCGTTCTTCCTCGCGTTGGAGGCCCGCGCCACCGTGTGGATCGTATTGTTCTCGGTGTTGCTCGCCAATATCGCCCACGACATGGTCGTCAGCGTCCAGCAGCCGCTCTTCACTGAACTATTCGGCGCGGAATATCGCTATAGCGGCGCGGGCGTCGGGTATCAATTCGCAAGCGTGGTGGGCGGCGGGTTCACGCCGTTCATCGCCGTGGCGCTCACCTCGTTCGCGGGCGGCTCCTGGCATCTCGTCGCCGGCTACCTGGCGCTCGGCTGCCTGCTCTCGCTCGTCGTCGGCGCACGCATCAAGCCGGAATGACCCGATAGTGTCCGGCTTCATCGGCGAGCGCCGTCGTGGCTGACAAGAAGAAAGCGGCGCTAGACAGGCGCGATTGGATCGCCGGGCTCGAAAAGGGCCTGGCCATTCTCGAGGCATTCGACAACGAGCACGCGCGCATGACGCCCACGCAAGCGGCTGCGCGCACCGGGTTGTCGCGTACGGCCGCGCGCCGCTATCTGCTCACGCTCGAATCGCTCGGCTATGTCTATACAGACGGCCGATTGTTCGGCCTCACGCCGCGCGTGCTGCGCGTAGGCTGGTCGTACTTCGATTCGGCACGCCTGCCGCGAACGGTCCAACCATACTTGCAGCAACTGAGCGCTTCGATCAACGAATCGGCCTATGTCAGCGTGCTCGACGATTGGGAGCTCGTCGTCATCGCTCGCAACGGCGTCTCGCGCGTCATGACGACCGGCTTCGTACTTGGAGCCCGCGTGCCCGCGCCGTTGATTTCTCCGGGCGTTGTCTTGCTCGCGTATTACGACGATCCGGATGCCGTCGCCGCATGGCTCGACAGCGTCGAGCTGCCGCCTTATACGCCCCACACGTTGACGGCCAAATCAGGCCTGCGAGAAAAGATCGAGCAGGCACGCGTCGATGGATATGCGTTGATCGAACAGCAGCTCCAAGTAGGCGTGCGCGGGATTGCCGTGCCGCTCAGGAATCGGCACGGCGAAGTGGTCGCGGCGCTAAGCACGAACATGCCGATCGGCAATGAAAGCGCACACGCCGCGCTCAAGCGGGTGCTGCCGCGGTTGCAGGAAACCGCGGTCGCGATGTTGAACGTGCTTTAGCTTGAATCAACGTGCCGACACCTGATCGGCCACCTCGTCCACCGCATCCTTCACGATGCCAACGATCTCGTCCACTTCCGCGCGCGTCGTGACGAGCGGAGGCGCAAAGCCCAAGATGTCGCCATGCGGCATCGCGCGCGCGATCACGCCGCGTTGCAGCGCCGCCGCCGAAACGCGCGGCCCCACCTTCAGCGCCGCATCGAACGGCTTGCGCGCATCGCGATCCGCCATGAACTCCAGCGCCGCCAGCATCCCCGCGCCGCGCACTTCGCCCACGAGCGGGTGCGCATCGAAGGTCGCATGCAGCCGATCGAGCATGTACCCGCCCACTTCCGCCGCATTGCCGGTGATGTTCTCGTTCTCGAGAATGCGCAGATTCGCGAGCGCCGCGGCCGCGCAGATCGGGTGTCCAGAATACGTCCACCCGTGCCCCATCGGCCCATGCTCCTGCGAGCCGCGTTCGATCACGCTCCACACTTTCTCGCCGACGATCACGCCCGAAAGCGGCGCATACGCGCTCGTCAATCCCTTCGCCACCGTGATGAGGTCGGGCTCGATATCGAAGTGCTGCGAGCCCATCTTCGAGCCGAGCCGCCCGAAACCGCACACCACCTCATCGGCGATCAGCAAGATGTCGTGCTTGCGCAGCACCTGCTGAATGGCCGCCCAATACCCCTTGGGCGGGACGATGATGCCGCCCGTGCCCATCACCGGCTCGGCGATGAAGGCGCCGATGGTATCCGCGCCTTCGCGGGCGATCAGCTTCTCGAGTTCGTCGACGCAGTAAGCCACGAATTGGGCTTCGCTCATGCCGACAGGCGCCTTGCGGTACCAGTGCGGACATACCGTATGCTTCACGCGCTCGATCGGCAAGTCGAAATGCTGATGGAAGCTCGGCAGACCCGTGAGGCTGCCCGTCACGATGCCCGAGCCGTGATACCCGCGGTCGCGCGAAATGATCTTCTTCTTGTTCGGCCGGCCGAGCACGTTGTTGTAATACCAGACGATCTTGATCTGCGTCTCGTTGGCGTCGGAGCCCGACATGCCGTAGTAGACCTTCTTCATGCCTACCGGCGACCAGTCGATGATCTTCTTCGACAGCTCGATGATCGCGTCGCTCGAATGCCCGACATACGTGTGGTAATACGCGAGCTGCTTCGCCTGCTCGTACATTGCATCGGCCACTTCCGTGCGGCCGTAGCCGATGTTGACGCAATAAAGCCCCGCGAAGGCATCGATGTACTGCTTGCCTTGATGATCCTCGATGCGGATGCCTTTCGCGCCGCGAATGATCTTGCCCGCCAACGCGCCCGACGCATGGTCGTGGGCATGCGTCGACGGATGCATGAAGTGGGCGCGGTCTTGCTGAAAGAGTTGCTCGAACGATTGCGTCATGATGTCCCCTCGAAAATGAAATGCGTCAAACGCGTTAGGCAGCGGCCGTGACAGGCAGGCCGAGATTGCCGAGGCAAAAGTATTTGGTTTCGACGAACGGCTCGAAGCCTTCGAAGCCGCCCTCGCGGCCCAGGCCCGACGCCTTCATGCCGCCGAATGGGATCGGGGCGCCCGTAAACTTGACGCCGTTGACCGATACCATCGCGAAGTCGAGCCGGCGCACGAGTTGGAAGATCGTGTCGATGCGCGTCGCGCACACGTAGGCGGCGAGGCCGTACTCGGTGTCGTTCGCGCGTGCGATCGCTTCGTCGAGCGTGTCGAACGGCGACACGGCGGAGATCGGCGCGAAGTTTTCCTCGTCGTAGATGCGCATGCCAGGCCGTGCATCGGCCACGACGGTGGGCTCGACGAACCAGCCGCCGCGCTCGTGAGCGCCGCCGCCGGCCACGATGCGTGCGCCCTTCGCACGCGCGTCGTCGATCCGTGCGAGGGTGCTGTCGAATGCGTTCTGATGCATGAGCGGGCCTACGTCGACATCCGGCTCGAATGCACCGCCCACCTTCAGCCCACGCACCGCTTCGGCGTAGGCTGAAACAAATCGTTCGTAGAGCGGCCGCGCAACGAGGATACGGTTTGCCGCGCAGCAGTCTTGCCCAGAGGTCTGGAACTTCGCGGCCACCGCGATTCGAACCGATGCTTCGAGGTCCGCGTCCTCGGTCACGATGAACGGCGCGTTGCCGCCGAGTTCGAGCGCGAGCTTCTTGATGCCGGCCTGTGCTGCAGTCTGTGCGACGAGCTTGCCCACGCGCGTCGACCCGGTGAAGCTGACCGCACGCACTCGCGTATCGGAGACGAGCGTCTCCATCGCCATTTGTGGGTCGCCCAGCACGACGTTGAACACGCCGGGCGGGAAACCGGCTTCTTCGGCGAGTTGAGCCAGCGCAAGCGCCGTGAACGGCGTCTCGTGCGCCGGCTTGACGACCACGGTGCACCCCGCCGCCAATGCGGCGGCCGCTTTACGCGTGATCATCGCCACGGGGAAATTCCACGGTGTGATGAGCGCCGCGACGCCCACCGGCTCCATCACCGTGCCGAGATGCGCGCCGTCGATATGCGTCGGAATCGTGCGGCCCGCCAGGCGTTTGGCCTCGCTCGCGAACCAATCGACGAAGCTCGCCGCGTAGCGCACTTCACCGCGCGCCTCGGCCAGCGGTTTGCCTTGCTCCAGCGACAGCAGCGCAGCAAGGTCGTCGGTGTGCCGCTCGATCAGCGCGTGCCAGCGCAACACCGTCGCGCTGCGCTGCGCTTGCGGCGTCCAGCGCCACTTAGCGAACGTGCGATCGGCCGCATCGATCGCGGCGACGATCTGCGTGCGTTCGAGCATCGGCACATGGCCGATCACGGTTTGATCGGCCGGATTCTGAACGGCAATGGTCGATGCGCTGTCGCTATGCGTCCAGTGACCGTCGACGTAGCACAGCGATTTGAACAGTACGGGATGGCCAAGCATCATGACAGTCACTCCTTCCTCGACAAGATTGGGATGCATTCATTCTGTCCCGGCCGCCTCTTCGAAAATTTCCGTTTTGCGAGCGCCGCCCACACGTTTTTTCTGTGTGCGGGTGCGCCTACGCGAATTTCTAATCGCCGCTCGGCAGCAGGTCCGCTGAATCGAGCGCGTGGCTCGGCGCATCCTTGACAACCTTCGTCACGACATAAGTGAAGTACCGCTCGATACCGAGGTCTTCCGATAGCAATGCGTCGATGAAACGCTGGTAGCGGTCGATATCGCGCGCCACCACATGCATCACGTAGTCGACGCCGCCGCCCGTCGCATGGCATTGGACGACTTCCGGCGAAGCCAGCACGCGCGCTTCGAAGCGACGCATGTCGTGGGCGGTGTGGCGCGCGAGCGTCACTTCGACGATGATCCGGCTGCCGCTGAAGGCGCCCACCCAATCGATGTCGGCGCGATAGCCGCGGATCACACCGCTCTCTTCGAGCTTGCGCACGCGCTCCCACGCCGGCGAGATCGAGAGGTTCACCTCCTCGGCCAGCTTCGACTTCGTGATCCTGCCGTCGCGAGCCAGGATGCGCAGGATCGCCACGTCGTATCGGTCGAGCTTGATCACGTCGGCCTCGATTCAGCGCGCCACGCCGATCCCGCGTTCGACGACGTCCGCCACGACGGCGATCGTGTCGCCCGCCTTGACGAGCCCCGGGAAATGCCGCGCGGCGACGATGCCGTCACGTTTCGCGCGGTACTCGACGCCGGGCGTACCCAGGCGGACGGTGTCATAAACCCGTGCGAGCAGATCGCCTCGCACCACCGTTTCGCCCAGGTCGCGGCACATTTCAAGCAGCCCTTCGTGTTCGCTCGTCGTAAAGCACGAGCCGTCGGGCATGTCGAGCAGCGTCGTCGCACGCGGCGTGGCTTCAGCTTCAATCTCGACGTCACCGTCGCCGTTCAACACGCCCGCGTGGCGCAGAAAACCGCGCACCCCGCGTTCGGCGATCGCCACGCTTTTCGCGGTGGACGTGCCGCCGCCGCCGAGTTCGGTGCTGACGAACACCTTGCCCGCTTCCTCCACCGCGCTATCGAACAGCCCCACGCTGTCGAGTTCGAGCATCCGCATCGAATACGGCGCGCCGAACGCGAGCATCGCGCGTTCGCACCTCGCCTGCTGCCCGGCATCGGGCAACACATGAATCGCGGCGAAAGGCACGAAATCGAGCGTGCGGCCTCCGGCATGGATGTCGAGCACGTAGTCCGCCAGCGGCAACAGATGCCGATGGAAGTAATCGGCGATTTTCTCGGTCACCGTGCCGTCGGGCTTGCCTGGAAAGCTACGGTTCAAGTTGCCCGCATCGATCGGCGACGTGCGCGTGCCCGCCCGAAACGCCGGGTAATTCATGAACGGCACGACGATCACGCGCCCGCTCACGTCGCTCGCCTTCAGGCTGCCGGCGAGCTTGGACAGCGCGACGGGGCCCTCGTACTCATCGCCATGATTGCCGCCGGTGAGCAGCACGGTAGGCCCGTCGCCGCGCTTGACGACCGTGATCGGGATCATGATCGCGCCCCACGCGGAATCGTCGCGCGAATACGGCAGCTTCAGGAAGCCGTGCTGCTCGCCGTCCGCGTCGAAATCGACGGTCGGCGTGATGGGGGAAGCACGCATCGCGTCACTCCTTGACGAACAGCTTGCGCGGCGTGTTGCAGAATGTCTCGACGCCCGTTTCCGTGATCAAAATGCTTTCCGTGATTTCGAGGCCCCAATCGTCGAGCCACAGGCCCGGCATGAAGTGAAACGTCATGCCGGGTTCGAGGACCGTCTGGTCCCCCGGACGCAGGCTCATCGTGCGCTCGCCCCAGTCGGGCGGATAGCTCGCGCCGATCGGGTAGCCGCAGCGGCTATCCTTCTCGATGCCCGACTTGCGCAGCACCGCGAAGAACGCATTGGCGATGTCCTCGCAGCGGTTGCCGGGTTTCGCGGCCGCGAGCCCCGCTTCGATGCCTTCGACCACCGCTCGCTCCCCATCGACGAAATGCTTCGGGGGCTTGCCCAAATACACCGTGCGCGATTGCGGGCAGTGATAGCGCTTGAAGCAACCGGCAATTTCGAAGAACGTTCCGGCATTGGCCGTGAAGGGCGTATCGTCCCAGGTCAAATGCGGCGCGGCGGCATCGGAGCCCGTGGGCAGCAGCGGCACGATGGCCGGATAATCGCCGCCGTATCCGTCCACGCCGGTGATCCCCGCCGAGTAGATTTCGGCCACGAGATCGCTTTTTCTCATCCCCGGTTCGACCACGTCGACGATGCGCGCATGCATCTTCTCGACGATCCTGGCGGCGATGCGCATGTATTCGATCTCGCGCGGCGATTTCACGGCGCGCTGCCAATTGACGAGGCTCGTCGCATCGATCCACGTCGCGCGCGGCAAGTGCTGCTGCAACGAGCGAAACGCGGCCGCGCTGAAGTAGTAGTTGTCGAGTTCGACGCCGATGCGCGATGCATCCCATCCGAACGCTGCGACGACTTCCTTCGACAGGTAGTCCATCGGATGCCGAACCGGCGACTGAACATAGTGATCGGGATAACCGACGATCCGATCGTGCGCCATGAACACCGTGCGTTTGGCTCCGTTCGCGTCCTGCCCGCGGCCGAACCAGACGGGGTCGCCGTCCATCGGCAGCAGCACGCACTGATGCACGTAGAACGACCAGCCGTCATAGCCCGTCAACCAGGCCATATTCGTGGGATCGGAAACGATCAACAGGTCGATTCCCGCTTGCTGCATCGCGCGGCGCGTCTTGGCGATCCGCGCCGCATACTCGCTGCGTTCGAACGCGAGGCGTGGCTCGAAGCGGGTTGCACCCGCCTGATGCTCCATCTCTGTAGACATCTGTACCTCTCAGGCTGTCATGTCGTTGTGGAAAATCGTGCCCGCACCCACCGCGCGTGCGCGCTCGAGGGCAAGGACGGCGATGGCGGTGTCTTGCGCGCCGGTGCCGGTCAAGTCGCACACGGTGATGTCGTCGGCGCTCGCTCTACCCTGCGCAACGCCGGCAATGATCTGGCCGAGTTCGGGGAACGTCGTTTCGGGCGACACCACGCCGGCCCGGATCGCATGATGCAGTTCGCCGATCACGCGCACTTGCGCGAGGCGATCGCATACATAGCGCGCGGCTTCGAATACCGATGGGGAAAGCTCCGTCTTGTAATCGGCGTCGGAACCCATGGCGGTGATGTGCAGGCCGCGACGAAGGTGATGTGCATGGACGAGCGGCTCGCGGCTCGGCGTTGTCGTGATGGCGATGTCGGCCTCGTCGAAGGCGTCGTCGACCGAGCCCGCCACGACGCACGGCAGATCCAGCCGCGATCGGATGTCGGCGGCGCACACCGCGGCGCGGTCCGCATCGCGCGCCCACACCGTCACGTGTTCGATCTTGCGCACGAGCGCCAGCGCCTGCAGTTGCAGCCGGGCCTGTTCGCCCGCGCCGATCACGGCCACGCGGTGCGCATCGGGCCGCGCGAGCCGGCGCGCGGCGACGGCGCCCGCCGCCGCGGTGCGCACCGCCGTCAGATAGCCGTTGTCGAGCAGCACGGCCTCGGTCAGTCCCGTGCGCGCGGACAACACGAGCATGAGACCGTTCAGGCTCGGCAATCCCAGCGCCGGATTGTCGAAGAAGCCCGGGCTGATTTTGATGGCGAAGCTGTCGAAGCGCGGCAAGTACGCGGTCTTGACGTCGACCTCGCCGTGCCGCTCCGCCAGCGCGAGATTGAGCACGGGCGGCATGACCACGGGTTCGGTCGCGAGAGATAGGAATGCGCGTTCGACTTGATCGACGGCCGCGAGATCGAGCGGGACGAGCGCGCGCAGTTGCGCCTCGCCCACGATCGTAATGTCAGGCATCTGCGTTCTCCATGACGATGCGTCGATGCGCATCGATATCGATATTGGCGCCGCTCACCACGATGACGATCGGGCCGTTCTTGACGGGGATGCGCCCATCGAGCACCGCCGCGATGCCGACAGCTGCCGCGCCTTCCACGATGAGGCGCTCGGCTCGGTAGGCGTGCACGATGCCGCGCGCGATCGACGGTTCATCGAGCAGGACGATGTCGTCCACCAAGTCATGCGTCATCGCGAATGTGTAGCGGTTATCGAGCCCGATGCCGCCGCCGAGCGAATCGGCGAGCGTCGCGACCTCTTCCACGGCGATGGGCCGACCGGCCGCGAGGCTCTCATGCATCGCGGCGCCGCGCGCCATCGTCACGCCGATCGCGCACAGGTCCGGGCGAATCGTCTTGGCCGCGAACGCAACGCCGCTGAAAAGCCCGCCGCCCGACAGCGGCACGACGAGCGTCGCCGCATCGGGCAACGCCTCCAAGATTTCCAAGCCGATGGTCGCTTGGCCGGCGATCACGCGCACGTCGTCGAACGGCGGGACGAAGGCATAGCCTTCATCGCTCGCCAAGCGCAGCGCTTCCACCTGCGCGTCGTCTTGACTGCGCCCGACGATGACGACACGTGCGCCGAGCGCGGAAACGGCGTCGACTTTGTTCTTCGGCACGAGCGAGGACATGCAGACCGCGGCTTCGATGCCGAGCGCGCGCGCCGCGTAGGCCAGCGCGCGGCCATGATTGCCCGTGGAGGCGGTCACGACTTTCGTCACGCCCTCGGCGGCCATTTGCGCGAGCGTGTTCGTCGCGCCGCGCACCTTGAAGCTGCCGGTGGGTTGGACGGTTTCGAGCTTGAGGTAGACGGGCACGCCGGCTT
Organism: Trinickia sp.; assembly: GCF_051954495.1. Lineage (GTDB taxonomy): Bacteria > Pseudomonadota > Gammaproteobacteria > Burkholderiales > Burkholderiaceae > Trinickia. The sequence goes on along the minus strand of NZ_JBQCHR010000178.1, from coordinate 1,984 downwards.
GCTGCGACAGCGATGCCGATTCCACGAGAGGCGTGTGCGTCACGCGCCCCGCTAGGCGACGCCGCGCTCGAAAGACATCCGCAAGAGACAGAATGGACATGGACCGCTACCGCAAAACATTGTCGATGCGGCCCAGTCTAATGTTGCGGAAAATGCCGGCTCAATGTCCTAGGACATCAAATTAGATGAAATCGTGAACGTGCGGGTATTGTTCGAAAACTTCGGCGATGACGTCGAGCGCGGCTTCGTAAGCAGGCTCGGAGACGTCCGCGCCTAGACACAGGCGCACGGCGTTGGGCCGCTCGGCGCCGCGCACGAGAAACGGATCGGGCGAAGTCACCGCGATCTGCCGGTTGCGCAATTCGCGCACGACGCGGTCGGCCTGCCAGTGATCGGGCACGCGCAGCCACGCGGACACCGCGTTCGGATGACTGCCCAGCACGTATTTGCCGAGCCTCGATGCGAGCACCGCATGGCGGGCGGCAAGCCGCGTCCGCTGCAGCTCGACCAGACGCCGCGCCGTGCCGTCGGCGATCCAGCGCGTCGCCACCTCGGCTACCGCGGTCGTCGCCATCCACGAACTCACGCGAAGGACGCTTTCGCAGCGCAGCGCTAGGCGCCTGGGCATCGCCAGATAGCCCGTGCGCAACCCGGTCAGCACCGATTTGGTCATGCTCGTGCAGTAGAAGGCCAACTCCGGAATGAGGCTCGCAATGGGCGTGTGCGTTTTCTCGGGCAACGCGCCGTAGACATCGTCTTCGATCACGTAAACGCCGTAGCGCTCGGCAATGCGCGCCACGGCTCGGCGCCGGGCATCGGTCATGATCGATACCGTGGGGTTGTTCAACGTGGGCGTGCAGACGAGCGCCGAAATGCGCTCGCTGTCGCACATCTCCTCGAAATGCTCGGGCCGCAGGCCATGCTCGTCCATCTCGAGGCCCTTCAACGTGAAGCCGAGCACGTTCGCCGAACCGATGACGCCATGATCGGTCAAGCTTTCGCATAGCACCGTATCGCCGGGCCCCACCAGCGATGCCAATGCGAGGAAGATGCCGTGCGCGGCCCCATTGGTCACCAGCAGCGAATCGGGATGCGCGGGCATATTGAGCGAGTCCAGCCATGCGACGCCGGCCTGCCTATGGTGTTCGAACCCCGCGATCGGACGAAACGCGCGTATCCACGGCTGATCCTCGACAGTCGCGAGCGTCGCGCACACCCTGCGCCAGGCCTCGTCGTGTTCCGGGGTATGAACCATGCGCGCAATCGAGAAATCGACCACTTCCCGTTCGGTCGTATCGAGTATGTAATTGGATACGCGTTCGGTCAGGCGTCCCGCGACGAAGCTGCCGCGCCCCACCTCGCAGCGAATGAGGCCCTGGCGCTCCAGCTCCTTGTACGCGTTCGTGACCGTTTGCACGCTGATGCCGAGTTCCGTGGCCACGTCGCGCTGCGGCGGCAGGCGCGCCCCGGACACAAGGACAGCTGCCTCGATGTCGCCCGCGATCGCCTTGACGAGGCGCTTGTACTTCGATTCGGCCCCGTGCACGGCGTCGACCGCCTCGCGCCAGGCCTTGTTCGTTCGTTGAGTCATGTCACGCTCGCCCTCTGAATCGCTTTGCGCCAATGGTCGCTCGAATCGCGCCCGGAAAATAATTGTCCTAGAGCAATCGAAAAGAAAAAAATGGCTTTGTATGCTGCATTCGACTGGTGTTGCGATACGCCAGGGCATTGTTCTACAAGGGTTTTCCATTAGACCGCGATGGCAGCCGGACACGGACGGCCGCGGTGATTCAAGTCAACCAACGGAAGGCATCGACATGAAACACAACAGACTGACTCTGACCGGCGTGCTCGGCGCGCTGGCCGCAATCGTCGGACTGATCGGCCAGGCACCGGCGGCCCACGCGGAAACCACGCTGCAGCGGATCCAGCGCACGGGCGTCGTGCGCATCGGCTACGCGAACGAAAAACCGTTCGCCTACAC
>NZ_JBQCHR010000177.1:0-109115 GCF_051954495.1 Trinickia sp. | reverse complement strand
CGTCCTTGGTTACGGGCTCTAGGGTCGCGGTCATGAAGGTGCCGAGTTGTCGCGTAGAGTCACATTTTATCGCCTCGAACTCACATTTTGTCGCGCAGAGTCACAGAAATGGTCAAATTTGTCGCGTAGGCTCACAAAATGCAATAGGAGATAGATTGCCGCCTCGCCGCGAGAGTTGCCCCGCGTGTCGCGTAGAGTCACAGATAGCCTTCACGACTCGGCTTTTTGTCGCGTAGATTCACAGAAACGGCCGTTTTTGTCGCGCTGAGTCACAGCTTTGCATAGGCCCGGGCGCTCGATGCCCAAACGGAGCGGGGCTACAGCCTCTTCAGCGTACCGCCGCTGCCCGAGGCCCTTGCTTCCCCAGCAAAAGTACTGTATATATTTACCTGTGTATTTATACAGTATAGGTGCTGTATGGAACGGCTCATCCGACTTGCAAATGACGACGACCGGCAGGCGCTCGCCTGGCTCATGACGCACGCGGGCCACGTGCGCGTGACCGATGCGGCGCGGCGCTTGGCGCACGCCGGCCGGCCCGTGTTCGTATCGGCGTTGTGCCGCTACCTAGGCATTTGGCCGCCGGCGCCGCGTCGGCCGGTTGGCGCCGCCCAAGACCACGCGCTGGGGGACCGGCATTTGGCCAAGATTCGGCAAATCTTGGCGGGGGCCAAGCCAGCGACACCGACGGCCCCTCGCCGGTAGCCGCAGCTGCGATTGACCTCCCGCAGCGATGGCCGGGCCACCCAATGCCGCGCCCAGTCGATGCCCCGAGCGACGCAGCGCCGGAATGCCTAGAGCCCCTCAAGGCTCGAGCTTGACCTTCATCCATCCGGGCTGCCGCTTGTCGAACGCTTGATAGGCGTCGATCGCATTCATGATCGGCTCGCGCTGCGTCAGAATCGCGATCGGATCGACCGACCCGTTGCGCACGCGTTCAACGAGCCCAGGCAGAATCGAGCGGTGATTGCAGTTGCCCATATTCACCTGCAGATTGCGATTCATCGCTTCGCCCAGGGGAAAACGCGCGAGGCTCGGCGGGTACACGCCGATCACACCGATCGTGCCGGCCTTCGCCACGGCTTTCACCGCCCATTGGACGGCCTGCGTCGGCCCGCTGCCGGGCTTCCATTGTCCGTCGCCCTCCTGCGCGCTCGGCGCCTGCTGGGGCGCCACTTCCTTGACCTCGCGATCGAACATCTCGCGTTGCTGCCCGTCCGCGGCCGGACCTTGCTGGGCGCGCTCCGCGTCGACGCCCACCGCGTCGATGACGCAATCCGCACCGATGCCGCCCGTCAACGACCGGATCGCCTCGGCCGGGTCTTCGCGATCGAAATCGATCGGCTCCGCCCCCTGCGCGCGCGCCATGGACAATCTCGATTCGAGCCGATCGACGGCGAAGACACGCCCCGCGCCCATCAGCCGAGCGCTCGCTATCGCAAACTGCCCCACCGGGCCCGCACCGAACACGGCCACGGTATCGCCCAGCTTCACGCGCGCGAGTTGCGCGCCGAACCAGCCGGTGGGGAAGATATCGGACAGCAGGATCGCGCGGTCGTCGTCGATGTCGTCGGGCAACCGAATCAATGTGGCGGCGGCCAGCGGAATGCGCGCGTATTGCGCCTGCAAGCCGTCGATCGGCCCGGTGTCTTTCGGGCCGCCGAAGAACGACGTGCCGGCGAGGCGCCCGTTCGGATTCGCGTTGTCGCACTGCGCCGTGTAGCCCGACCGGCAGTAGGCGCAATAGCCGCATGAAATCGTCGAAGGGATCAAGACGCGATCGCCCTTGGACAGATTGCGCACCGCCGTGCCCACTTCCTCGACGATGCCCACGCCTTCATGACCGAGGATCGTACCCGGCTGCATGCCGGATAACGTGCCGCGCACCATGTGCAGATCGGTGCCGCAGATCGCGCTCGACGTGAGCCGCACGATCGCATCGGTTGCCGCCTGCATGCTCGGGTCCGGCACCGTATCCAAGCGTATGTCGCCGATCCCGTGAAAAACCACTGCTTTCATCTTGCCCTCCGTTCGCATGGTGTTGGACTCGGTTCCGGAGGCGAGCAAGGGTGAGTCCCGATACGCAAAGAGCCTTTGCTTCAGGCATGTACGGCCAAGCGTCGTATCTCGCCGGCGAGCGCATCGATCGGCACGGGCTTGACGAAATGCGCACGGAACCCGGCGCGGGCCGTCCGCTCTCGCACCGCCGGGTCGCTATGCCCCGTCAATGCGATAGCGGGCGGCGACGCGCCGTCGTATTGGCGGGCGATGTCTTGAACGCGAGCCAGAACCTCGCACCCGTCTTCGTCGCCGATCGAAATATCGCAGACGAGCACGCGCGGCCAATCCGAGGGCGTCGTATCCCTCAGGCGACGCAATGCATCGGCGCCCGAAGCAGCCAGTTCCACGTGCGCGCCGCTCGCGACGAGCGCCGCCTCTAACGCATCGCGCGCCTCCTCGTCGTCGTCGATCGCCAGCACGTTGATCCCGTCCAGACGCGCTTGCCCCTGCGCCACCGGCGCCACGACGCCGTCCGCGCCCACCACGGGCAGGAGCGGCAAGGCGACGACGTACGCGACGTGCCCGTCGACGGCCGTCGGCGACAGCTTGCCGCCCGCCGCGCTCAGCACGCGCTCGGCTTCGGCCGCCTGTTCGTCGGACAGCGGCGCGGGCTCGGCACGCGAACCGAGCACCGCCAGCCATGCCGAATTGCCGTCGCGCGTCGCCCGCAATTCGACGCGCTCGCCGGCCGCCGCATGCTCGACCTCGTTGGCGCATAGTTTGGCGACGACACGTTGAATCTGCTCCGTTTCTCCTGTCACCGGCAATTCCGGGTCGACGACGCGCAGCCCGAAATCGACGCCTTGCGCCTGCGCCTCGGTCACCACGCGCGCGGCGATCTCGGCCGCCAGGTCGCCCAGTCGCATGGGCTGGGCCGCCAGCTTGCGCTGCGTGTGTTCGAGCTCGCCTTGCTCACGCTGAAGCGCCCACATGCGCGCGTAGACGCCGCCCGGCCGGGCGATCAGATCGTCGTGGCGGCCTTGTTCGACGATGCGCCCATGCTCCATGACGAGAATGCGGTCTGCATCGACGATCGTCGACAAGCGATGCGCGATCACGACCGATGTACGGCCTTGAGCAAGCCGACGAAATTCGTTTTGAATCGCGCGCTCGGAACGCGTGTCGAGCGCCGAGGTCGCCTCGTCGAACACGATGATCGGCGGATCTTTCAGGAACGCACGCGCGATCGCGATCCGTTGCCGCTCCCCGCCCGACAGCCGCAAACCGCGCTCGCCGACGCGCGTATCGTAGTGGTCGGGAAGCCGTTCGATGAATTCGTCGAGCTGCGCCGCGCGCGCGGCACGCACGATATCGGCGCGCGTCGCATGCTCCCGACCGTACCCGATGTTGTAGGCGATGGTGTCGTTGAAGAGCACGGTGTCCTGCGGCACGATGCCGATCGCCCCGCGCAACGAACGGCGCGTGACGTACCGCAAATCTTGCCCGTCGATCGTGACCTTGCCGCGCGTCGGCGCATACAAGCGAAACAGCAGGCGCACGAGCGTCGATTTGCCCGATCCGCTGCCGCCCACGACCGCGAGCGTGCCGCCGGGCCGCGCTCTGAAATCGACGTCGTGCAGGATTTGCCGCGCCGGATCGTAGCCGAAGTCGATATGCTCGAACGCGATCTCGCCGTTCGTCACGATCAACGGTTTCGCATCAGGCTCGTCGCGATCCTCGTCCGCCGTCGATTCGGCCCCTTCCGCGCTATCGCCGGCCAATACGGTGAACATGCGCTCGACATTGACGAGCGCGTCGTTCGTTTCGCGGAACACGAAGCCGAGCGTGTTCAGCGGCATGCACACTTGCACGATATACGCATTGACCAGCACGAGATCGCCGAGCGTCATGCGGCCCGCCGCGACGTACTGCACGGCGAGCAGCATCATTGCGGCAATCCCAAGGCAGACGACGGCGCTTTGCCCCAGATGCAGCGCGGTCAGGGCGCGCTGATTCGCGAGCCGCGCGACGATCCATCGGCTCAGCACGCTGCGATAACGCGACGTTTCGAGCTCCTCCGCCGCGAAATATTTCACCGTGTCGTAGTTGAGCATGCTGTCGACGAGCCGGCTGTCGGACGCCGCCTCCAGCCGATTGACCTCGCGCTGCACGCGCATGCGCCGGCGCGTGAAGATCACGGTATAAGTCGCGTAGCCGACCAGCGTCGCCGCGATGATCCAACTGAATGCGATCGTGAAGTTGCCGGCGATGATGGCAATCACGGTGGCGATCTCAATGAAGGCGGGCAAAATCGTAAACAGCCCGACGCCGAGCAGATAACCCACCCCATCCGTGCCCTTTTGCACGTCCCGTACGATTGCTCCCGTCTCCCGCTGTGCGTGATACCGCGCGCCGAGACGATGCAGGCGCGCGAACGTGCGCTCGGCAAGCCCCGCGACGGTATGCTGCGTGACGGTGCTGAAGACGACGTCGCGCGTCTCGCCCAGCGCATCGCCCAGGAAGCGCAGCAGCGCATAGGCCAGCACGAGAAAGACGGGGAACAGCGCGAGCGCCGTGCGATGCCCGAGTTCGTCGATGATTTCGCGCAGCACGAGCGGCACGGATACGCCGGCCAGCTTGGCCGCGACCATCAACGCGGTAGCGCCGAACGTCTGCGTTCGATAGCGCCACATTGCATTCCAGACATCGGCGGCGATGCGCCCCTTCACGCGCGATCGCGCGCTTCGCTCCAGTCGCTCGAGCTTCACCCTTATCCTCGCGCACGGGTGTCGACGCGCCGCGTCGACGTGAACCGGAAAATTTTGAATATCGCGTGTTCGATTTCCACGAGGCACCGTTGTGCATCGAGAGATCCAGCCATTGCGCTTCTCCTGTGGGCGGGCCGTCGAGGGAACCCCCCACCGACGCCTTGCGCGCCTTGTCCCGTCGGCGTTCATCCGAGGCGCGCAACACGCGTTCCCGCCCCTTCCTTGCCACAGGTCGCCCTGTCCAAGGCATGTCCCTTGCAGCAGTGAAAGCGTGCGTTACGGAGTTGAAATTAGACGCGCATCATTCGCAACCTTAAATGGAGGACCACGATGAAGACTTCGACGAAGACGCTACTCGTTTCGGTACTCGCGATCGCATGTGCGGGCGGCGCTTATGCTCAGGGCGCGGGCGGATCGGCAGGCGGCGGGGGCGGCACGCGCGGCGGTGCCGCGCCGGATGGCAATACGCTGCAGCAGCCCGGCATCCAGCCGGGTATGAACGGCGGGAACGTCGCGAATGGCAACGGCAACACCGCTAACGGCAACACCACCGGCGGCTACGGCAGCCCGGGCGCAACCGGCGAGAATTCGGGCCGCTCCACGATGTCGCCCGGCATGAATCACCGGGGGCGGCACAGCACGACCGGCGATCCGACCTCGCCGCAGCAAGACCAGCTCTATCGCGGCGGACATCAGCAATAGCGGACCGCTCGCGTCGATCGGACGTAACCTGAAGTAAAGCGCCCCGGGGCCGGTATTTTTGCCGGCCCCGGGCGCTCAATCTCCGCTCGGTAACCCTCTCGATCCAATCACGCGCGCGATTTGCCGCTTGGCCGCCTCATAGACGTGATCGGGCGTGAATCCGAACTTCGCCTGCAAGTCGCGCATTGGCGCCGACGCGCCGAACGTATGCATGACGATTTTTTCCCCGGCTCGCCCGACATAACGATCCCAACCCAGCGTTGCGCCCTGCTCGACGGCCACGCGCGCGTCGATCTCCGGCGGCATCACGCTGTCCTTGTAAGCATCGTCCTGCAGCTCGAAAATATCCCACGACGGCATCGACACCACGCGGGCCGCTATTCCTTCCTGCGTCAGGCGCTCGTAGGCCGCGAGACAAACATACACTTCGCTGCCGGCCGCCAGCAGCAGCACCGACGGCGCGGAGCCGTCCGGCGGATCCGCCAGGACATAGGCGCCGCGATGCAAGCCGTCGGCAGCGGCGAAGCGCTTGCGATCCAACGTGGGCAACGGCTGTCTGGACAGCACGAGCGCGGTCGGTCGGCGTGCATCGTTCAGCGCCACGCGCCAGGCTTCGCGCACCTCGTTCGCATCGGCGGGCCTCAGCACGGTCAAGCCGGGAACGCCGCGCAGCGACGCCAACTGTTCGACAGGCTGGTGCGTCGGCCCATCTTCGCCCAGGCCGATCGAATCGTGCGTGAACACGAAAACGACGGGGATCTCCATCAACGCGGCCAATCGAATCGGCGGCTTCATATAGTCGCTGAAGATGAGGAACGTACCGGTATAGGGGCGCAGGTTCGATAGCGCGAGCCCGTTCGCCACCGCGCCCATCGCATGCTCGCGCACGCCGAAGTGCAGGTTTCGCCCGGACGAATCGTCGCGGGAGAAGCTGCCCGCGCCTTCGAATTTGAGCAGCGTCTTCGTCGACGGGGCGAGGTCGGCCGCGCCGCCGAGCATCCAAGGGATGCGTGCCGCAAGGGCGTTGAGCACTTCGCCCGAGGACGCGCGCGTCGCCTCCCCTTTGGCGTCGGCGTCGAATACGGGCAAATCGGCATCCCATCCGTCAGGCAGACCGTGACCGTCGATGAGCGCGAGTTCGCGCGCGAGATCGGGGTAGCGCCGCGCATACGCCTCCATGCACGAGCGCCACGCGCCGCGCGCCTGCGCCCCGCGTGCGCCGACGCCTTGGGCGAAGCGCTCTTGCACGTGCGGCGGCACGTAGAACTGCTTGTCCTCGGGCCAGCCGTAAGCACGCTTTGCGAGCGCGACCTCCTCTTCGCCAAGCGCGTCGCTGTGCGCCGCCGCCGTGCCCTGCTTGTGCGGCGCGCCCCAGCCGATCACGCTCTTGACGACGATCAGCGTCGGCGCATCGGTCATGCGCTTCGCACCGGCGAAGGCCGCGTCGAGCGCCCCCAGGTCGTTCGCATCCTCGACGGCTAGCGTATGCCACCCGTAACCGCGAAAGCGCGCTTCGACGTCGTCGCTGTAGGCAAGATCGGTATGCCCTTCGATCGTCACGCGATTGCTGTCGTAGATCCATGTCAGGTTCGACAAGCGCAGATGCCCCGCCAGCGATGCCGCCTCGTGCGAGATGCCCTCCATGAGGTCGCCGTCGCCGGCGAGCGCATAGACCCGATAGTCGAATAGCGGAAAACCGTCGCGGTTGTATCGCGCCGCATACCAGCGCGAAGCGATCGCCATCCCGACGCTGTTGCCCAGGCCCTGACCGAGGGGGCCCGTCGTCGTTTCGACGCCTGTCGTCATGCGGTACTCCGGGTGGCCCGGCGTGTTGCTGTCGAGCTGGCGAAAACGGCGGATGTCGTCGAGCGAAACGGCGCTCTTTTGCGTCGCGCGCCCTTCGTCGTCGACCGCCTTGACGTTCGCGAGATGCAGCAGCGAATAGAGCAGCATCGAAGCGTGGCCGACCGACAACACGAACCGGTCGCGATTGGGCCATAGCGGCTCGTCCGGATCGTAGCGAAGGTGATGCTGCCAGAGCTGATACGCCACCGGCGCGAGCCCCATCGGCGCACCGGCGTGGCCCGAGTTCGCTTTCTGGACGGCGTCCATGGTCAACGTGCGGATCGTGTCGATGCAAAGCTGGTCGAGTGCGGGGTCTGAGTGCATGGCAAAGCGTCCTATTTGAGGGTTGCAACCAATACGAGTCGTCGAGCAACGCCTATACCCATGGGGCGTTGCACCCACCCATGCATGGGCAAAGTCTGCATCGCCCCTGAACGTTTTACGGCGTATGCGGCGGCGCGCCGCTTTTTGCCCGCGCGCATGCCCGCTACCGCGCGGCTTCGCGCGGATGGAACGGTCGTTGCTGAATTCGTAGGCGTGTTCAACCTCGTTCAAGGAGGCATACATGGCCCAGCACCCGGCCCATTCGCAAGATCATAGGCACCCCGGACAGCCTTCGCCCATCGCGATCCAAAAGGCGCTGTCGGGCGTCGACTATCCGACGACGCGCGAGCGCCTCGCCGAAACGGCGCGAGCCCATCACGCCGAGCGCGAGATCGTCGAATTGCTCGATCGGCTGCCCGACAAGAACTACGACAGCCCTGCCTCCGTCTCGAAGGCGATCTCGCAGGTGCAGTAAGGGGTCGCGCAGCGACCGGCCCTAGACAATGTCCCACTACGAAAGGAGCACACTATGAGCCTCTCACCGGATCCCATGAATAGCCGCGGGCAGACCCGCATCGTCGGCAAGGGCAGCACGTCGGCCGAAGGCCCTGGGCCTTACGTCATGGCGGCAAGCACGCTGGACGGCGACAAGGTCATGAGCTCGGACGGCGAGGACGTGGGCAAGATCAAGGAGATCATGCTCGACGTCTACACGGGTCGCATCGCCTACGCCGTCATGTCGAGCGGCGGGTTCCTCGGCATCGGCGACAAGCTGCTCGCCATTCCTTGGAATGCGCTGACGCTCGATACCGACCGCAAATGCTTCTTGCTGTCCGTCACGTCCGAGACCGTCAAGAACGCACCCGGCTTCGACAAGGACCACTGGCCGGCCATGGCCGATGCAGCCTGGGCGAACGAGCTGCATGACTATTACGGCAGCTCGCCCTACTGGGACTCGAACATGGAGCGCGTGGAAACGACCGGTGTGGCGTCGGGCACCGATCCGACCCGCGACGGGCGTCACTGATGCCGGGTCGTCCCATCCCGGCTAAAGGCGATCGGATCTCGCCTTGAGCGATCGAGCGGCGGGGCCGGCGCATGCCGTGCCCCGCCGCTCGTGCGGCCATCCCCTCGCGTCCGCTCCCCGGCGTGACTGAACCGACGTGGGGCGCGTGAGCCCTATCGGCCGCCGCCGATGCCTTGCAGTACGCGTCCTGTTCCTCCGCAGATCGTGCAAGGCTGCCCTTCCACCATGCCTGTGCCACGGCAGACGCGGCACGGGCTTTCGCCCACGCCGGGCGCGTCGGGCGGTGCTTCGTCTCCGGGGTTTTTGGGTTCCGGGGTTTCTTGCATGAGCGGTGTCCTCCGTTGACAAGCGTGCTTCGCTAAGGAGCCGAGCGGTGCCGCTAGGCCGATACGGCTTCCTCGCAAATATCGGGCCCGCGATTCGCCTCGTGGGCAGTCTACGGTCGGGCTCCTTCCTCATGCCGGTCGAGAAGCTCCCGACAGGGGCCGCACCCGAACCGTTCGTCCGAGGCCGGACGCTGTCCGGAAACGGGCATTTCCGGTATCGGCCAATTGTGACGCCACGATTAAACCGTTCGCATTGCCTAAGAACGAAAGTCAATCGAACATATTTGAAAGTCGATTTTTGGGTGCAAAGCTCACCTGCCTCTCAGAACAAATGGGGCGGCAGGAAAACGCGGATCTTCCATATTGCGAACTGCGCGATACCGGATTAGTATTGCGCCAATCTCGAATCGGAGCTGGTCCGGGCCGACCAGCCGCTCATTCGAAACAATTACCTATCGTCCGCAGGATGCGTGCCTAGGGCGGGTAATTAATACCTCTTGTTTCATCTGCATAAATAATCGAAAACGTTTTATAGCATCATATGAATAGCCATTCCGACCATCCGCTGTTTATGCAGTTTGTGTTTTATCGACCGGAATTCGTTCCGGTTTTGCTCCGTGCGTTATGTCGACGAAATAATTGATCCGCGCCCGCGGGAGCAGCCGTCCCGCACGCCAATTGATGAAATGAATCGACCGTTTTTACGCGATTGGAGGTCAGCATGCTGAGCCCACACGAACTTGCCACGCTCATGCTCGTCCGGGACGCGCCCGATCAGATCGGCGATCGCGCCGAACTGAGCACGCTCCTCGAGCGCCACTTGATCGCGCTCGACGAGGCCGAGGACATCGGCCTGCCGCGCCCGCGCATCACCCCCAACGGGCACTCCATTCTCGAAGCTTGCTCTCGCCTGCGGTAACCGCAAGAGAGGCCAATCGGACGAGCGCGCCGCGGTTTGAGAGGACCGCGGCGCGCTCGTCGACTTCTCACTTCGTCAAACGCCTCATCAAGGAGAACACCACATGACAAAGAAAATTGCCCTCGTTACGGGAGGCATGGGTGGCATCGGCGAAGCGATCAGCACGAGGCTGCACGATGTCGGCCATGCCGTCGTCGTCACCTATTCGCCTAGCAATACCGGGGCAGACGACTGGCTCGCCAAGATGGAAGCATCGGGCAGGCAGTTTCGCGCCTATCCGGTGGACGTGGCCGATTACGATTCGTGCGCCCGCTGCGCCACGCAAATCAAGGCCGAGATCGGCGCCATCGACATCCTCGTCAACAACGCGGGCATTACGCGCGACGCGAGCTTCAAGAAGCTCGAGAAAGACGGGTGGGACGCGGTCATGCGCACGAATCTCGATTCGGTCTTCAACATGACCAAGCAGTGGTATGAGCAGATGACGGCACGCGGCTGGGGCCGCATCGTCAACATCTCGTCGGTCATCGGCTGCAAGGGCGGTTTCGGTCAAACGAACTATGCGGCGGCGAAAGCCGGCATGCATGGCTTCACGAAGTCGCTCGCGCTCGAGGTCGCCCGCAAGGGCGTGACCGTCAACACCGTTTCGCCGGGCTTCATCGCCACGCGCATGGTCATGGCCGTGCCCGAGGAAGTCATGGCCACGAAGATCCTGCCGGAAATTCCGGTGGGCCGACTCGGGCAGCCCGAGGAAGTGGCCGCGCTCGTGGCCTATCTCTGCTCGAACGATGCAGGCTTCGTGACCGGCGCGAATATTTCGATCAACGGCGGTCAGCACCTGCAGTAATCGAAGGCTCTTCTTCGCGGCCGGCCCGCCTCTCGCGGCACAGCTTTCCGGCCGGTCGCATCACCCTCGCGCCGTCGCGCGCCCGTTGCACGCCCGGCGCGTCAAGGCACGTGCCTTGCACGGCCTCGCCGACGCCCGGGCGCAAGGTCTCGCCCGCTTCGCGCAAGCGTCGCAGTCAACGCGAACACGCACACTAACGCTAACGAAAGAGAGGTCTCGCTCATGCGTCTTGCCTTCGCGCGCCCCGCGCTCGCCGCCGTGCTCCTGTGCACCGCAACCTGCTTTGCCGCGGAGCCGGTCGCGACACCCGCGCCTTCGGCGCCCGCGAGCGAGCAGACGCGTTCCCCCGGCGCGTCGGCGATCAACCCGCGTGCGAAGCCCTCGCCGGTGGCCCCTTCCCCGCCGTCGGAAACGCTGGGTGAACTCTATCGCGACGTCGAGCTCGCGCGCCTTTTTCCCGACAGCAAGACTTTCGCCGACATGACGCCCAAGGAGGCGCCCGCGCGCATCGTCGCCGCCTACGACGCCGCGCGCAAGCAAACGGGTTTCGATCTGCGCAAGTTCGTCGATGCGCATTTCGCCGCGCCGCGGCACGATGCGCGCAAGTACGTCTCCGATCCGAAACAGACCGTGGTCGCGCACATCGACACCCTGTGGGACGTGCTGCGGCGCGATCCCGATCCGGTGGCGAGCCCCTGGTCGTCGCTGCTGCCGCTGCCCATGCCCTACGTCGTACCGGGGGGCCGATTCAACGAGGTCTATTACTGGGATTCGTACTTCATCATGGTCGGCCTCGTCGCCAGTGGGCGGCACGATCTGGCCAACGACGAACTGAAGAATTTCTCGACGCTGATCGACCGCTACGGACACATTCCGAACGGCAATCGCACTTACTATCTCAGCCGCTCGCAGCCGCCGTTCTTCGCGCAGATGGTCGGATTGCTCGCGCAGCATGACGGCGACAGCGTCTACCTGCAGTACCTGCCGGAACTGAAGGCCGAATACGACTACTGGATGGCGGGCGCGGCGTCGCTCGCGCCGGGCCATGCCACGCGGCACGTCGTTCGTCTCACCGACGGCACGGTTCTGAATCGATATTGGGACGAGCGCGCCGCGCCGCGCGACGAGTCGTATCGGGAAGACGTCGCCACGGCACGCTCGATGCCCCAGCGCGATGCGGGCGAGCTATGGCGAAATTTGCGGGCGGGCGGCGAAACGGGCTGGGACTTCAGCTCGAGGTGGTTCGCCGACAACCGCACGCTGGCGACGATCGACGTCACCGCGCTCGTTCCCGCCGATCTGAACGCCCTGCTGTACGGCCTCGAGCGCACGCTGGCCAAGGCCTATCGGCTCCAAGGCGACGCCACGCGCGCGGAGAACTTCGATGCGCGCGCAACGGCACGCGCCGACGCCATTCGGCGTTGGCTCTGGGACCCGCGGATCGGCGCCTTCACCGATTACGACTACGTGCACCGCACCCTGCGGCACCATTTGACCGCGGCGACCGTGTATCCGCTTTTCGCGGGTGTCGCCTCGCGCGAGCAGGCGCACGCCGTTGCCGAATCGGTCAAGCGCGGGCTCTTGCGGCCGGGAGGCATGGCCACGACGCAAGTCGCCACCGGCCAGCAGTGGGACGAGCCGAACGGCTGGGCGCCGCTTCAATATCTCGCCGTGATCGGCCTGCGCCGCTATGGTGAAATGGCTCTGGCGCACGCAATCGCGACGCGTTGGATCCGCACGAACGTCAACTATTACGCGCGCACGGGCAAGCTCGTCGAGAAGTACGACATCGGCAAGAACGCCGCCCAGGCTTCCGCCGGCGGCGGCGAATATCCGTTGCAGGACGGCTTCGGCTGGACCAACGGCGTCTTGCGGGGGTTGCTCTCGCTCTATCCCAACGCAGCGGACATTGCTCACGCCGTGCCGGCCGCGTCGGCGCCCGAGGCGGCCAGCGCTCGATGAAGCCGCCGGCGGCCGGAGACGGCCGCCGCCCCCCGCGCTTTCCCTTCTATTCGTCGACGCCCGGCGCCTTGTCGATGCGGTCCGGTTCGATATCGGCGTCGTCGGTCAACGTCGAATCGCCGTCGGCCGACGAACGCTCGCCGGTGCCCGCGCGATCGGTGTCGCTCGCCAGTTCCGCATCGCCGGTCTCGAGCGCATGCTCGTCGAGTTCGGTGTCCCGGTCGAAGTCATGCCGCTTTGCACCGGCGATGTCGCTCCCGCTGTCGGACGAATCGCTCGGGCCCAACGCGCCTGTCTCGCGTCCATGCGGCTCGGGGTTGTTCGTGGGGGGGACGTTGTCGGGGTCTAACGTGCTCATCGCGATTCTCCTGTCTGGTTGCGCTTCAACCCTCATGCGCAGCAACGCCCGAGCCACAGGTCATCGGCGGCGGCGCAAGCTCGCACGACACGCCTTCGAATGACTTCGGCA
The DNA here is from genome assembly GCF_051954495.1 of Trinickia sp. Lineage (GTDB taxonomy): Bacteria > Pseudomonadota > Gammaproteobacteria > Burkholderiales > Burkholderiaceae > Trinickia. Next base: position 95,925 of record NZ_JBQCHR010000177.1, on the reverse strand, counting down.
CGCGTTATGCGTCCCTTATCCATGTCCGGTAACGATCGAAGAAGGAGGTTCGCATGACCGTTCACAGCGGCAAATCGCAGGACGAACGCGTCGCCGCCCGCAAGGAGCGCAAGCCGTCCTCGCTCGAGCAACCCGGCGGCGAAATGGCCGTCGACGGCACCGAAGCGGACGAGACTCATAGCAGCGGCGAACTGTCCGAAACCGGCAAGCAAGTCTGGCGCGGCGGCTCGGGCATGGACGGCGGCGGCAAGAGCCGCTGATCCGGCGTTTTGCACTTGCGCGGAATACCCGTTGCTTGCACGACGGCTTGCACAAGCGCCTCGATGTTCATCGGCGCTCAATCGCACCTAGAAAGAAGGAGGGATGCTATGCGTACCCACAGCACCAGCAGCACCACCGGCGCCCAAGGCGCGCGGATCGTCGGAAAGGGTAGTGAAACCGCCGCGGGACCGGGCCCCGACGTCATGGCGGCCAGTACGTTGGACGGAGACAAAATCATGAGCACCGACGGCGAGGAAGTCGGCAAGGTCAAGGAAATCATGCTCGACGTCCAAGCCGGACGGATCGCCTACGTCGTCATGTCGTGCGGCGGCTTTCTCGGCATCGGCGACAAACTGCTCGCCATCCCGTGGAATGCACTGACGCTCGACACGACACGCAAGTGCTTTTTGGTGTCGCTGTCGTCGGAGCGAATCAAGAATGCACCGGGGTTCGACAAGCAGCAGTGGCCGTCGATGGCGGACGCGACCTGGGCGACCTCGGTGCATCAGTATTACGGGCGCGAACCGTATTGGCGCAGCCTGGGCGCCGACGACGAGTACGAGGCCGATTACGACGTCGCGCGCGATGACTTGGACCCCGACGCGCCCGAGGCGGGTGGGGTGAAGCTGTAGGGCGCCCCACTGCCTTGCCGAGCGCCGTCTTGCTCAGCGATGCAAGGCGGCGCGCATCTTCTTCACTTCTCGAGGCGCCACGGGCCGCGCCTCGTTTCCCCATGCGTTGCGGATGAAGGTCAACACCCGGGCCATCTCCGTATCGCTCAGCTTTCCGGCGAACGACGGCATGCGGTGCGGCTGCGGCCCGTCGACCGTCTCGGCGCTGCGGCCGCCGTCGATCAGCAACCGAATCAGCGAAGTCGCATGCGGCGCGACGACGGCCGGGTTACCCGCCAAGCGCGGATATTTCCCCGCGACGCCTCGCCCGTCGGCCTTGTGGCAGCGCGCACAGAACGCGTTGTAGACGCCCGCGCCCGGATACTCGATCGACCCCGTTCTCAACACGTCGACCGTTGCGCGGTTGCGCGAAGGATCGGTGTCGACATGGCCGCTTTTTTCGCGCGGCGGCAGCGTCTTGAGATACGCGGCGATCGCCTGGCGATCGTCGTCGGTCATGTATTGCCCGCTGTCCTCGATAACCTCGACCATGCTGCCGAACGCGGACAACCCCGCGCCGTGCCCGTGTTGCAGAAAAGCGGCGATGTCGCCCTCGGAAAGCGCGCCGAGACCCGAATCGGGATCGCCGGTCAGATTCGGCGCGAACCAATGGTCGTTCGTGCCGCCCGTCAAGTAAAGCGGGTCGCCGTCGTTGAAGCCGCGCTCTTCGTAAGCCGGGCCGCGCGGCGTGTGACACGCGCCGCAATGACCGAGCGCCTGCACGAGATACGCGCCGCGATTCCACTGCGCGCTGCGATCGGTGCGCGGGTCGAACCGCTCGTGCGGCGCGAACAGTTCGTCCCAGATCGCGAGCGCCCAGCGCTGGTTGAACGGAAACGGCAGTTTCGTTTTCGGCGCGGGGGTTGCGACCGGTTTGACGCCGTGCATGAAGTACGCGTAGAGCGCGTGCAGATCGTCGTCGCCGATCTTGGAGAACGAGGGATATGGCATGGCCGGATACAAGCGCTCCCCACCCGGCGCGATGCCCGAGCGCACCGCGCGCTCGAAATCGTCGTAGGTATAGCGCCCGATGCCGTAGACGGGATCGGGCGTGATGTTGCTGGTGTAGATCGTGCCGAACGGCGAACCCATCGGCAGGCCGCCCGCGAACGGCGGCGAAGGCTCGCGCGGCTTGCCCGTGGGCGCGTTGGTATGGCAGCCGGCACAATCGGCGAGCTTGGCGAGATAGGCGCCGCGCGCGATCAGCGCCGCATCGGCTGCAGCGCCTGCATCGCCCGGCCCACTGGCGCGGCACGGCATCGACAACACCATGCCGCAGGCCCACACGCCCACCCACGCCCACGCGCCGGAAGCGAAATGTCGTCGCAATCGTCCGATATTCCAGCCGTAGGCCATAAACACCTCTATATCGCTCCAAACGCTGCGCGGCGACCCGTCGCGCTACGTGCACGCGGAGACAAGCCCCGTCGCGACATCCGTCGCCACGAGCGCGAATAAAAACAGAACGCTCGCCATTAAGCCGACTTTCGCCACGAACGCTTCGCCCTCCACTTTCGTATCGAGCGACTCCGGCGTCTGACGTCGACGCGCTTGCGACAAACGCCGCCAATTGCGCCATGCGAGCCACGTGCCAAGGAGACCGACGAGGAGCGTTGCGCCGCTCATGGCGATCACGGCCCAGCGCGCGGCAGGGGCGATCGGAATCAGCAACGGCACGTTATGCGGAAAACACGTCTGCGAGACGAGCGTTTCGCCCGCGCATATCTGCAACAACCAGGCGCCGGGCGCCGCGAGTGCGCCGAGCGCCAACGTCAGCGCCGATATCGGCTCGCCGGTCATGCCGCGATTCGCTTCCATAGCGCTATAGCCAGTAAGGCGTCAGATAAAGCGTCGTGAAGATGAACAGCCACACGATGTCCACGAAGTGCCAATAAAGGCTGCCGATCGTCAACGCCGCATGCCGCCGTTCGTCGAAATAGCCGAGCCCCGTCCATACGCCGAGCAGCACGAGCACGAACAAGCCCACGATCACGTGCGCGAGGTGAAAGCCCGTGATGGTGAAATACAGCGAGCCGTACAAGTGCGACGTCGGTCCGTAAGGATGGTCGTGCCATTCGTGCAGCTGGATGCCGACGAAGATCACGCCGAGCACGACCGCCATCGCCATGGATGCGACGGCCCACCGCTTGCGCCGCCTGCGCACGAAGCGCTCGCACAGCCAGGCGAACACGCTGCTCGTCACGAGAATGGCCGTATTGACCGATGACAGCCCGAGCTTGGGCAACCCTTCCGGCGGCCAGTGCACGGTTTGCTGCACGGCTAGATACAAGTAGGAAAAGATCAAGTAGCCGAACAAGGCCGCCTCGGTCGCGATCAGCGTCAAGCACCCGAGCCAGCCGCTCGCGCGCTCGCCGGCGCTCCCCACGGGCAGCGTATTGGCCGGCCGCAGCAGGACGGCTTGCGTATCGTCGCTCATCGTGAAGCGTCCTCCACAGGTACCGGCTCGCGCTGAATCAATTCGCGCCGCGGCCAGAGCCACACCGCGATCGACACCCCGCAAAGCGCGAGCATGAACCCCGCCGCACCCCACCACTGCATGGCGAGCGCCGCGAACAGCAGGGCGGCGAACGCGCTCAGCCAAAAGGGCGTGTAGGAATCCTCCGGCATCTTCAGGATCACGTGCGGTTTGCCGCTCACCGCCGTCGTACCCAGCGCCTCGCGCCCTTGAACGAGCACATAGCCTTCGTCCAGATGCGAGCGCGCATGAACCGGCTTGTCCGCCTCGCCCAGCATCCTCGCCTCCCACAGCGGATGACGGCTCGCCACGATGGGCACCACTGCGAAGTTGTACGGCGGCGGCGGCGACGGCACCGACCACTCCAGTGACGGCGCGTCCCACGGGTTGGCGCCCGCGATCGGGCCGCGCTTCAGGCTATAAATCAAATCGACGAGGAACACGAGGATGCCGAAAGCGAACACGAACGAGCCAATCGACGTGAGCATGTTGACGGTGTTCCATCCCATGTCGGGCGCATAGGTGTAGATGCGACGCGGCATGCCGAGCAAGCCCGCGATGTGCATCGGAAAGAAGCCGAGGTTGAACCCCACGAACATGAGCCAGAATGCGATGCGGCCCAAGCGTTCGCTCATCATTCGGCCCGTGAACTTCGGAAACCAGAAATACGTGCCGCCGACGACCGGAAACACGTTGATGCCGATCAATACGTAATGCAGATGCGCGACCACGAAGTACGTATCGGTCAATTGCCAATCGAGCGGCACGGCGGCCGTCATGACCCCCGACACGCCGCCGATCACGAACAGCAGCACGAAGCCCGCGAAGAAAAAAAACGGCGTCTTGAAGACGGGACGACCCAGCCAAATCGTGGCGATCCAGGCGAAGGTGGCAACGGCGCTCGGAATCGAAATGATCATGCTCGCCGACCCGAAGAACGCGAGCGCGAGCGGCGCGATGCCGGTTGCGAACATATGGTGGATCCAGACGACGAAGCCGATCACCATGGTGGCCACCGTCGAAATCGCGACCGGCCCGTAGCCGACGAGCGGGCGACGGCAGAACACGGGCAGCGCGTCGGACACGATGCCCATGGCGGGCAGCACCACCACATAGACCCACGGGTGCGCGAACATCCAGAACAAATGCTGCCAAAGCAGCGCCCGCCCGCCCCCGCCCATCACGTCGAAGAAATGCGTGCCGATCCGCCGGTCGAGCCACAGCATGAGGAACGCGAGGCTCACCGAGGGCACGGCGAACAGATTGCCGGCCGAGATCGTCAGCGTGCCCCAGACGAGCACGGGAATCCGGTCGATCGACATGCCCGGCGCCCGCATTCGCAACAGCGTCACGATGAAGTTCGCGGCGCCTACCGTCGTCGAAATGCCGAGCAGCACCATCCCGAGTGCATAGACGTCGATGTTCGGCCCCGGATCGTAGGTCAAGCTCGACAGCGGAACGTAGTTGAACCAGCCTGCGTCCGCCCCCTGCCCTAGCGGAAAGCTGGCGTAAAGAAAGATGCCGGCGAACAGAAAGACCCAATACGAAAATGCGTTGAGCCGCGGAAACGCCATGTCGCGCCCGCCCAGGACGAGCGGCCAGAGATAATTCGAGAACCCCGACAGCACCGGCAAGGCGTAGAGGAAGATCATCGTCACGCCATGCATGGTGAAAAGCTGGTCGTATTGCTCGGGACTCAAGATGCCCGCGTTGGGCCGCGCGAGCTGCACCCGCATGATCAATGCTTCGACGCCGCCCATCAGCAAGAAGATAAAGGCCGTCACGAGATAGCGCAGGCCGATCGACTTGTGATCGACGGTCGAAAACCACCCGCGCCAACCGGGCCGCGTTTCCCACAGTTCCAGCAGTCGCGCCTTGCCCGCCTCGTCGAGCGCGCCGATTTGAAGCGGCCTCGACAGCCGAACCGTACCGGGGGGATCGCCGGGCAACGCGGATAGGGGCGTCTCTGACATCGTTCGTCGCTCACTGCAAGGTGGACAGGTAGGCTGACAATGCCGCGGCGTCGGCCACCGATAGCGGCATCGAAGGCATCAAGGAATCGGGCTTGATACGCTGCGCGTGCTCGATCCAATCGAGCCGATGCTCGGGGGTGTTCGTCATTTGGCCCGCGGCGATCAAGCGGCGCGAAGCCAAGTGCGTCAGATCGGGCGCCTGCCTGCCGTCGGCCGCGGCGCCCCGCACCGCGTGGCAGCCCGCGCACCGTTCTTCGAAGATATGCTGCCCCGCGCGCGCGTCCGGCGTCGCCGCAGCCGGCGCTTGATGCCGTTGAGCCTCGCGCCACGCATCGAATCGATCTTGCGGCTGCGCAACGACCTCGAAGGCCATATGCGCGTGTTGCGCCCCGCAAAACTGAGAGCATTGACCGCGGTAGACACCCGGCGTGTCGGCTTCGATCCACTGCATGTTGGTTTGCCCCGGGATCATTTCCGTCTTACCCGCCAATTGCGGCGCCCAAAAAGTGTGGATGACGTCGGCGCTCTGGAGTTCGACGCGTACCGGAACGCCTACGGGAATATGAATCTCGTTCGCCGTCACGAAGCTTTTGGACGGCTCGAGCGCATCGGGGTAATCGATCTTCCACCACCAGTCGTAAGCCGTGACGACAATCGTGAGCGGCGGCTGACGCGGCGGCGCGGCCACCGAATCGAGCGTCGCCATTGCGTATATCAGGGCGCCGAACAATGCGATCGACGACAGGCCTGTGCCGACGACGAGCCAGTTCGTGCCGCCTGTGTCGGGGGGGATCGAGTCCTCGTCTGTGCGCGAAGCACTCGCACGTCGCCGGGCGATCGCCGCGACGAGCAGGGCCGCGATGATGACGATGACGGTCAGCACGAGCGCCATCAACGCCCAGCCGAGGCGATAGGCAGGCGCCGATGCCGGCCCGGCAGCATGCGTCAAATATTGGAGCGGTGGGAGACTCATCGCGCCAGGCGGTCAACCGGCGATTCCGCTCAAATCATTGTCCCCGCTCGCGCCGGAAGGATTAGGCGCGCCGCTGGATCCCTTCGCTCGCCCGCCGCCGCTCGACGCCGCGTCCGGCGTGTCATCGCTCCCGCCGCCGTCCTCGCTTGCGCCTCCCGCGTCCGGCTCTTTCGAATCTTTCGAATCTTTCGAATCTTTCGAATTTTTCGAATCTTTCGAATCTTTCGGATCTTTCGGATCGATCCGCGTCGCGCCGCCGACCGCCGGCGGGTCGCTGGCCGGAAACGTCTCGTCGACGCCGTGGTCGATGCGCTCTTCCTCGTGTCGCTTCTCGTTCTGCCGCTTTTCATTTGAAGTAGACATGACCTTGCTCTCCTCGACACATGGAAACGAAACTCCTCGCGCAAACCGCATGCCCGTGCCCTATGGCTCGTTTCGGCCATGCGTTACACCCGCCGTGTAAAAGCGTGCGTCATCGCCGCTTTGATGGGGGAACCGAAGACTGGAACCGATGCCGCGGCTTTCCGCTGCAACTCGTCTGCAACCGCGCGCGCCCAGTGGGCATGCAAACGACACAGGCGTGCATCGAACATGCCTACTAGCGCATGGGCATATCGTTTGCGCGCGGGCCCGTCAACGCGAAGACGACTGTTCTCCCCATGCCCGAAGCCGATGACTCCCCGCGCGACCGCTCAGGCGACGAATCGCACGGCGATCGATCCGACGATGGAAACGAGCGCCGCAAGAACGAGCCCGGCCGCGACGAAGGCGATCAAGCCAAGGATCGCAAGCCGCGCAGCAAGAAGCCGTTGATCGTGCTGGCCGTCGTGGTCATGCTGCTCGCCATCGTCGCTTTGGTCTGGTGGTTCATGACGCGCAACCAAGAAAGCACGGACGACGCCTATACCGACGGCAATGCGGTCACGATCGCCCCGAAGGTGGCCGGCTACGTCGTGAAGCTGGCAGTCAACGACAACGTCTATGTTCACAAGGGCGACCTGCTCGTCGAAATCGATCCGCGCGAATACCGCGCGCAGGTCGATGCCGCCCGCGCCGAGCTGGGCCTTGCCACGGCGCAGTTGAAGACCGCGCAAATTCAACTCGATATCGCTCACGTGCGCTATCCGGCCGAATATCGGCAAGCGCAAGCGCAGGCCTCCTCGGCTCGCGCGGACCTCAGGCAGGCGCAGGCGGCCTATGAGCGTGAACATCAGGTCGACGCACGCGCCACCTCGCAGCAAAACATCGATGCGGCCGACGCGAAGCAGGCGTCGGCGCGCGCCTCGGTCAAGCAAGCCCAGGCTCAGCTCGCCACCGCGTCGCTCGTCGGGCAGCAGATCCGCCAGGCGGTCGCGGCCGTCGAGGAGCGGCGCCAGCAGGTCGAGCAAGCGCGCGCGAAACTCGAGCAGGCCGAACTGAACGTCGATTGGTGCGAAGTGCGCGCGCCCAGCGACGGATGGATCACACGTCGGAACGTTCAGCTGGGGACATACCTACAGCCGGGTGCGTCGTTGTTTTCGATCGTCACGCCGCAGGTGTGGATCACGGCGAACTACAAGGAGTCGCAGCTCGACGAGATGCGGCCGGGCGACAAGGTGAAGATCGACGTCGATGCATATCCGAGCCTGACGCTGCGCGGGCACGTGGACAGCGTTCAGCAGGGCAGCGGCTCGCGCTTTTCCGCCTTCCCCGCCGAAAACGCGACCGGCAACTTCGTGAAGATCGTGCAGCGCGTCCCCGTGAAAATCGTCATCGACAGCGGCTTGCCGGCCGATCATCCGTTGCCGCTCGGGCTCTCGGTCGAGCCTACGGTTTACCTCAAATAGCGAAAGCGGGCCGATCGAACCATGGCGAACGAGAACTGGCGCCCCGCAGCGAACCCTTGGCTGATCGCCATCGTCGTCACGCTCGCCGCGTTCATGGAGGTGCTCGATACGACGATCGTCAACGTCGCCCTGCCGCATATCGCGGGCACGATGTCCGCCAGCTACGACCAAGCGACATGGACCCTCACGTCGTATCTCGTCGCGAACGGCATCGTGCTGCCCATCTCGGCGTTCTTCGCTCGGCTGATGGGCAGAAAGCGCTACTTCCTGCTGTGCATCATGGCGTTCACCGTGTGCTCGTTTTTGTGCGGCATCGCGACGAATCTCGGCGAACTCATCGTCTTCCGCGTCTTGCAGGGCTTCTTCGGCGGCGGGCTGCAGCCCAATCAGCAATCGATCATCCTCGACACGTTCCCGCCCGCGCAGCGTTCCCGCGCGTTTTCGATCTCGGCCGTGGCCATCGTCGTCGCGCCCGTGCTCGGCCCCACGCTCGGCGGCTGGATCACCGATCATTTTTCCTGGCGCTGGGTGTTTCTCCTTAATGTGCCGGTGGGCATCCTGACGACGCTCGGCGTGCAACAGCTCGTCGACGACCCGCCTTGGGCGCGCACGAACCGCGAGAAGCTGTCGATCGACTATGTCGGCATCGGTCTGCTCGCGATCGGCCTAGGGTGCCTGCAAGTCATGCTCGATCGCGGCGAGGACGCCGATTGGTTTTCGTCGCCGATGATCCGCATATTCGCGGCGCTCGCAGCGATCGGGCTTGCCGGAGCGGCGGCGTGGCTCGCCTATGCGCGTCATCCGGTCGTGCGCTTAACGCCGCTCAGGGACCGAAACTTCGCGCTCGGGTGCGTGGCGATGGCCGCATTCGCCATGATTCTCTACGGCAGCTCGGTCCTCATTCCCCAGCTCGCGCAGCAACGGCTCGGCTATACCGCCACGCTCGCGGGGCTCGCCCTATCGCCGGGCGCGTTGCTGATCACGCTTGAAATTCCGATCATCAGCAAAATCATGCCCCACGTCGAGACGCGCTACTTCATCGGTCTCGGCTTCGCCCTGCTTTGCGCGGCCCTCGCCTACGCGCATTGGCTCACGCCCGACATTGACTACAAGACCTTGGTCATGATGCGTAGCGCGCAATCGCTGGCGATCGGCTGCCTGTTCGTGCCGACGACCGCGCTCGCCTATCTGAGCGTGCCCAGAGACTTGAACAACGATGCATCGGCGCTGTTCACGATGTTTCGCAACGTCGCGGGCTCGATCGGCATCTCGGTCTCCACGGCCCTCGTGCGCGAACGCGCCCAAGCGCGCATGGCGCATTTGTCCGCGCATATGACGCCGCTTTCGCAGAACTTTACGGACGCCTTGCATACCCGCGCGGCCGCGGTGTCCTCGCTCATGGGACAGCCGCCCGAGCAGGCGATGCAGACGGCGAACGGCCTCATGTATCAAACCTTCGTTTCACAGGCGACGATCCTCGCCTATGTCGACGTGTTCGTCATGCTGGCGATCCTGTGCGCGTTTTGCGTGCCGCTCATGTTCTTCTTTTCACCGGTCAAAGCCGCGGGCGGCGCGGGAGGCCATTGAACATGTCTCGACGGGTTACCCCTGCGCTCTTGCTGGCCGCGGCCCTTTCGGCCTGCGCCGTCGGGCCCGACTTTCACCCGCCCAACACGCATGTCCCAGAGGCTTGGCACGATCTCGCGCGCGCCGATGCCTCAGCGCTACCGCACGCGCACGCGGCGAGCGACGCCATTGCACCGGCGCCTCCCGCCATCGTCGTCGACAGCGATCCCGATCCGCGCTGGTGGCGCCACTTTCACGATGCCACGCTCGATGCGTTGATCGAGCAGGCGCGTGCGGGCAACCTCGACCTGCAGCAGGCGGTGCTGCGCATCGTGGAAGCGAGGACACAGGTGCAGTCGGCGGCCGCGCAAGGCCTGCCGAATCTGCGCGCCAACGCGAGTTATCAACGCGAGCAACTCGGGCTCAAGGGATTTCTTCAATCGAACGGCGTATACGACAAGGTCGACCAGCTCGGCGCGCCGAATTCGCCGGTCAATGCCGTCGCCCCCGGGGGCGGCCCCGGGCTTCAAAAGCAAGCCGGCGACGTGCTCGATCAGCTCACCTCGCCGGTCAACCTATGGCAGGCCGGCTTCGATGCCTCGTGGGAACTCGATCTGTTCGGCCGCGTTCGACGCTCCGTCGAAGCGGCTTCGGCCGACGTCGATGCCGCGCGCGAAAGCCGCAACGATGCGCTGCTCTCGCTCGAGGCGGAAGTGGCGCAGACCTACTTGCAACTGCGCGGGGCGCAGGCTTCGCGCGCCGTCGCGATGCATCTCGTCGACGATGCGCGCGACACGCTGGCGCTAACGAAAAGCCAAGCCGCCGTCGGGCTCGCGAGCGCGCTCGACGTCAAACAAGCGAGCGCTCAACTGGCGCAGGCACAAGCGGGCGTCGCCCCGTTCGATAGCCAAATCGCCGAGGCGGCCAACGGGCTTGCGCTGCTCGTCGGCGCGGAGCCGGGAGCGCTCGACTCGCAATTGATGCGCGACGCCCCGCTGCCGTCGTTGCCGCGGCGCATTGCGCTCGGCCTGCCGTCGACGCTCGCCCGGCGCCGGCCCGACGTACGTCAGGCCGAAGCGCAGCTGCATGCGGCGACGGCCGATGTGGGCGTGGCGGTCGCGCAGTTCTACCCCGACATCACGCTGACGGGGCAAATCGGCACACGGGCATCGCATGCCTCCGATTTGGCGCGCTGGTCGCACTTGTTCTACTCGTTCGGTCCGGCAATCTCGCTGCCGATTTTCGAGGGCGGCGCGCTCGTCGCCAACCTGCATTTGGCTGACGCGCGACAAGCGCAAGCCGCGCTCGCCTATCGCAAAGCCGTACTCGTGGCCTTGCGCGACGTCGACAATGCGTTGGCCGTCTATCGAACCGATCTCGCGCATCGCGACGCGCTATCGACAGCCGCCGATACGGAACGAAGCGCCTACGACCTCGCGCGCGAACGCTATTCGAAAGGTTTTGTCAGCTTCATCGAAGTGCTCGACGCCGAACGTCAATGGGCGCAAACGCAAGCGCAATTCGTACAAGCGCAGACTCAAGTCGAAACGGATCTCGTCGCGCTGTACAAAGCGCTCGGCGGCGGATGGGAAAACGCGGCATAGCCTTTGCTGCGAGGTCGAACACGGTGGCGCTCGCAGTGCTCGCAGTGGCTTCGCAGCGATTTCGTCATCCATCCCGCGCGCGCCGCCCCCTTTACATCTGTCCTTCGAATACGATGAGGCCCATTCCCGATCAGCATTCGCACAATGCGCAGTCTGCGGCCGCGCTCCTCTGCGCCGCCTCGAGCGACGCACTCGACGCGACACCGATCGCCGCCGTGCGCGCGCATGCCTACAAAATTCCGACCGACGCGCCCGAGGCAGACGGTACGTTCGAATGGAATTCGACCACGCTGATCGTCGTCGAGATCGACGCCGGCGGATGCACGGGGCTCGGCTACACATATACCGACGCCAGCGCCGTCACGCTGATACGCGACACACTCGCCTCCGAACTTTTGCATCAGGACGTGGGCCGCATCAACGCACTGACGCAACGCCTATGGCGGCGCGTGCGCAACATCGGCCGCTCGGGCTTGTGCGCCACTGCCATTTCGGCGCTCGATTTCGCGCTGTGGGACTTAAATGCGGTCCTGCTCGGCGTACCGCTCGTGCAGCTGCTCGGCGGCCCGATGCGCGAGCAGGTGCAGATCTACGGAAGCGGCGGATTCACGAGCTACGACGACGCGCGGCTGCGCGAACAACTGGCGCATTGGGTCGAAGCCGACGGTTGCCAGGCCGTCAAGATGAAAATCGGCGCCCAGCAAGAACGCGATGCGCAACGCGTGGCGGCCGCGCGCGAAGCGATCGGCGACGCCGCTTTGTTCGTCGATGCGAACGGGGCGCTGACGGTCAACGGCGCGCTGCAATGCGCCGAGCGGTTCGCGCACTACGACGTCGCTTGGTTCGAGGAGCCGGTATCGATGGACGACCTGGAAGGCTTGCACCGAGTCAGAAAAGCCGCGCCGGTCACGATGGACGTGGCAGCCGGCGAATACGCGTATACGGGCGACGATTTTCGTCGAATCCTCGAAGCGCAAGCGGTGGACGTGCTTCAAGCCGATGCCACGCGCTGCGGCGGCGTAACGGGTTTCATGCAGGCCGCACAGCTGTGCGATGCCTGGCACATTCCGCTTTCCGCCCATTGCGCGCCGGCGTTGCATCTTCATCTGGCCGCCGCCGCGCCGCGGTTGCGGCACATCGAATGGTTCCACGATCACGTGCGCATCGAATCCATGCTGTTCGACGGCGCGCCCCGGCCCGAACACGGCGCGATTGCGCCAGATTTTTCGCGGCCCGGCTGCGGGCTTCGATTCAAGCGGGCCGACGCGCAATCGTACGCAGTCTGAACGGAGGAATACGTTGATCAATCGTACGGCGGACAGCATCGTCGCCGCCTTGGGCGTCGCCGCCGGCGCGGCCGTCGCGGCGGCTTGCGTCAAGGCCGCGTCGTCGCATGGCGGGACCAGATACCCAGACACGAAACGCGCCGTGCGCACGACGGCGCTGCGTCTCACCGGGCAGGGCGATCGGATCGACGCGCATATCCATGCCGCGCGCGCGTTCAACCGTAGTTCGGCACTGCTCGCATGGTCGGCGCTGACCGATTCGGCCGTTGAGCACTACCGCGGCTCGTTCGAGAACCCCGGCATGTACGCGCCGCTGATCACCGGCGCGCTTTCGCTCGCGGCCGGCGTGCACGGCGGCGCCGATCATGCCGACAGCCGCCATCGCGTGCGCAACGCCATCTACCTCGCCGCAGCGGGAGTGGGAGTAGCGGGCACGGGATTTCACCTCTACAACGTGACGAAACGCCCCGGGAGGCTCAGCTGGCACAACCTGTTTTACGGCGCGCCGCTCGGTGCGCCCGCCGCGTTGCTGCTCTCCGGCGCGCTCGGGGCCGTGGGCGAGCGCCTGCGCGACGAGCCCGCGCACGACCCTCGATTGTTCGGCATGCCGGCGGGGCAAGCGCTTGCGCTGCTGGCGGCGGTCGGCATGATCGGCACGGTCGGCGAGGTCGCGCTGCTGCATTTTCGCGGATCGTTTCAGCACCCCGCCATGTATGCGCCCGTGACCGTGCCGCCGCTCGCCGCGACATTGCTGGCGTGCGCGGCGCTCGCACCGCCCAGGGCGAACCGGTGGACCCGGTTTTGGCTGCGCGTCACCGCCGCGCTTGGCGCGATCGGCATGGGATTCCATGCGCGCGGCATCGCGCGCAATCAGGGCGGATGGCGCAATTGGTCGCAAAACATTTTGAACGGACCGCCGCTGCCGGCGCCCCCGAGCTTCACCGCGTTGGCCACCGCGGGGCTGGCCGCCTTGCGTTTGAGGGAGACAGAACGATGAGCGAAGTGCATCGATCGCGCTATCCAGGCTACGACGTCATGCAAAAGCGCGACACGCCGTCATGGGACGACGCGACGCGCGAAGTGATCGACGAACGCCTCGCGCAGCGCAACGAGCCTCGCTTTTGCAACGACACCCAGTGGCGCGCGCTCGATGCCCTGTGCGCGGTCATCGTGCCGAGATCGCGGGCGCCATCACCCGTAGCGCCCGCATCGAGCGAGCGTGCCGAGAAGCACGCGAGCGGCGGCGACTCACGCGAGCGAGGCGACGATCGCTGGGCCGAAGCGTCGGTGCCCGTTGCCGGGCTCGTCGATCGGAAGCTTCAAGTCGACGGACGCGACGGCTATCGCGATGCGCGCCTGCCGCCGCTACGCGACGCTTGGCGCATCGGCCTCGCGGCGCTTGACGCGGAAAGCCGCCAAGCGCATGGCGCCGCCTTCGCGGATCTCGATCGCGCTCGGCAGCGCGGCTTGCTGACTCGGATGCAGCGCGGCGAATTGAAGGACGCCGCGTGGCAAGGCATGCCCTGCGATGTCTTTTTCAGTTTGCGCGTGCTGCACGACATCGGCTCCGCCTATTACGCCCACCCGCAATCGTGGAATGAAATCGGCTTCGGCGGCCCGGCGAATCCGCGCGGCTACGTGCGCATGCAGGCCAATCGCCGCGACCCCTGGGAAGCGTCCGAAGCCAAGCCCGGAAACGAAGCACGCGCCCTAGAGGAGAACCGCCGTGCGCGATGACGCCTTGCACACGCCGCGCGGCAAGAACGGGCGCGCCCCCGACGTCTTCACCGTGGGCGGCTGGATACCGATGCGGGAATATCCGCAAGACGATCCGGTCGACTTCGCCATCGTCGGCACGGGTGCGGGCGGCGGAACGCTGGCCTGCCGTCTGGCCGAACAAGGCTTTAGCGTCGTGGCGTTCGACGCGGGCGCCTGGTGGCGTCCGCTCGAGGAATTCGCCTCCGACGAGACGCATCAGGCGAAGCTGTACTGGACCGATGAGCGCATCTGCGACGGCGAGCAGCCGCTCAAGCTAGGGAGCAACAACAGCGGCAAGGCGGTCGGCGGCAGCACCGTGCACTTCGCGATGGTGTCGCTGCGCTTTCGCCCCGAGTGGTTCAAGGCGCGCAGCCTGCTAGGCTATGGCGCCGACTGGCCGATCGATTGGCGTGAAATGTGGCGCTACTACGCCTATGTGGAAGACGCGCTGAAGATCTCCGGGCCGGTCAACTACCCTTGGGGCCCGCATCGTCCGCGCTACCCCTATCGCGCGCACGAACTGAACGCCTCGGCGCTCGTGCTTGCACGCGGGTGCGAAGCGCTCGGCATTCCCTGGTGCCCGACACCGCTCGCGACGGTATCGGCGCCGCGCGGCAAATCGCACCCTTGCGTCTATCGCGGCTTCTGCGTGGCCGGGTGCGCGACGAACGCCAAGCAAAGCGCGCTCGTCACCTGGATACCGCGCGCCGTCAAGGCGGGAGCGGAGATTCGCGACTTGTCGATGGTCGGGCGCATCGCACTGGACGAACACGATCGCGCGCATGGCGTGGAATACTTCCGCGAGGGCCGCTGGCAGTTTCAACGGGCGCGCAACGTGGTCGTTGCCGGCTATGCGATCGAAACGCCACGGTTGCTGCTGATGTCGGCTACGCCGCGTTTTCCGGACGGCCTCGCGAATCGTTCGGGCCTCGTCGGCAAGAATCTGATGGTGCAGTCGAACCAAGCGGTGTGGGGTTTGATGGACGAAGAGATCCGGTGGTACAAGGGGCCGCCGTCGCTCGCCTTGACCGAGCATTGGAACTATACGGACGAAGGCAAGGACTTCTTCGGCGGCTACTGCTACATGAGCCAGGGGCCGCTGCCCAATGCCTGGGCCGCGGTGCAGACGGGCCGCGGCTTGTGGGGCGACGCGCTGCACGGGGAAATGGAAAAGTACAACCACCAAGCGGGTTTGAAAATCGTCGGCGAAACGCTGCCCCAGGAGATGAACCGCGTGACGCTAGCCGACGAAAAGGATGCCCTCGGCCTGCCGATCGCGCGCATCACGCATTCGCTGTGCGACAGCGACAAACGGCTCGTGAAGCATGCCCTCGATTTCATGAGCACGGCGCTCGATGCGGCCGGCGCGAAGGAAATCTGGCGTCAGGAAGACGACACCTGCCATTTGAACGGCACGGCGCGCATGGGCGACGATCCGCGCACGAGTGTCGTCGATGCCGATTGCCGCAGTTGGGACATCCCTAATCTCTGGATTTGCGATGGCTCGGTGTTTCCCACCGTGGGCGGCGTCAATCCTTCGCTGACGATTCAGGCCATTGCATGCCGCACCGCGGATCGGATCGCGGCGTTGCGTGCACGCGGCGAATTGTGATCCCGATCCGGTTCGGCCACCATGCTCGGCACGTTCGTTGCAAGGTACTTCCCTAAGTACACGTCAACTTTGGAGGCTGACCATGGCGGAAAACGCGCAAAACAATCCGACTCAGGCACAGCAAAACGAAATAGCGGCCAAAAGCCCGGCCAAGACGCCAGCCGCCGGCGGCGATATGCCGGATGCGAAAACGCAGGGCCGCGAATTCGGCAAAACGAAGCGCGCCACATCGGCCGAGGCGGTGGCCGCCAAGGATCCGGCGCCGCTGCCGGCGATTGAACATGGTTCGAAGGATGCGGATAGCCCCGATCCCGTCGCACGCGCGAACGCGCATATCGTGTCCGTCGACAACGCAGCGATGGCGGCGTCCGACAATACCGTCGACACGGATGGAAAGGGGCTCGAGGCCAGAAAAGACGCTTCCCCTTGGCAGGACAACGTGATCAACTCGAACGCGACGCTCGAGAACAACGTGCCGGTCCCGCCCGACGGCCTCGTCGACCTAGACAGCCGTCCGGGCGGCAACGTACCCATCGTCGCGACGCGCGATGGCTGGCGCGTGGCGTATCACGGAACCGTGGACATCAAGGAGCGCAACGGGTCGCGCGCCGAGCAGGTGTTCAGCTTGGAGAGGGTCGGCAACGGCGCTACGCATGGGTAGACCTTACTCATGCCCATACCCATGCTCTTCGCTCGCCTTCCCGCGAAACACCCAGTACGACCAGACCACATAGATCAGCAGGATCGGCAGCACGAACGCGGTGCCGATCATCAAGAATTCGTGCGAAACAGGCGCCGCCGCGGCCTGCCATAGCGTGACCGACGGCGGCGCAATCATCGGCCACAGGCTGATCACGAGCCCCGAGAACGACAAGAAAAAAAGCCCCACGGAACAGACGAACGGCAACACCTCGCGCTCGCGATCCGCGCCGCGCACGAGCAGCCCGGCGAGCAGCAGCGTGACGAGCGGCACGGGGGCGAAGAACGCGATATTTGGCCACGTGAACCAACGCTCGGCGATCTTCGGGCTCGAAAACGGGGTAATGACGCTCACCAGGCCGATGAACACGAAAACGAGCACCATCACCCGCTGAGCCACGTGCCGCGACCATATCTGCAACCGGCCCTGCGTCTTCATGATGAGCCACGTCGCGCCCTGCAGCGCGTAGCCCGCCACGACGCCGAACCCCGCGAAGATCGGGAACGGGCGCACCCAATCCCAACTGGTGCCCACGAATCGGCCGCCGGCCTCGTCGAACCCTTGAATGAACATCCCCACGATCACGCCCTGGGCGAAAGCGGCCAGCAAGGAGCCGCCGGCGAACGCAATGTTCCATAAGCGTCTATTCGCGCCGGGCACGCCCCTGAACTCGAATGCGACGCCGCGGAACAATAGCCCGAGCAACATCAGCAGCACCGGAAAGTACACGGCCGGGACGATGATGGCGAATGCCCCCGGGAATACCGCCAGCAAGCCCGCGCCGCCCAGTACGAGCCACGTTTCGTTGAAATCCCATACGGGCGACACCGACGCCATCATGATGTCGCGGTCCCGTTCGTTCTTGCGCAGCAGGAAGAGAATTCCCACGCCGAGGTCAAAGCCGTCGAGCAAGATATACATCAGCACCGCGAAGCCGAGAATCGCCGCCCATAGCGGCACGAGGTCAAGTTGCGTCATCGTCGCCTCCCATCGCACCCGGGACCGCCCGGGCGCGCACGTCGTCTCCATGTGCCGCATGCGCGGCCGACAAGGGCCGGGCCGCTCGCCGATCGAGCGTGGCCGGCTCCTTCTCGCGCGCGTCGGGGCCGAGCCGAATCAGCCGGGCGAGCAGCACGCCGCCCGAGCCGAAAATGACGATGTAGCTCACCACGTAGAGCGCCAGCGAGATGGCCACGTCGCTGCTCGTCAAGGACGGTGTGACCGAATCGGCCGTGCGCATGAGCCCGTATACCGTCCACGGCTGACGGCCCGCTTCGGTCGTCGTCCATCCGGCGATCACGGCAATGAAGCCCAACGGACTCGCGATGCGGCACAAGCCGAGCCATCGCCTGCTCGCAAAAAGCTTTCGCTTCGGCCATAAAACAAGGCCCCCAATCACGACCGCCAGCATCAGCAACGCCACTCCGACCATGATGTGAAAGGCGAAGAACACGATCGGCACCACCGGCCGATCCGCTCGCGGAAAGTCTTTCAAGCCCTGAACGAGGCCGTTGGGATCGTGCGTCAAATAGATGCTGCCGAGCACGGGGATCGAAACCTCGAAGTGGTTGCGCTCCTCCTTGTCGTCGGGGATCGAGAACAGGTTGGCCGGCACGCGCCGGCCCGTATCCCATAGTCCTTCCATCGCCGCGAGCTTGGCGGGTTGATACTTTCGCGTATTGAGCCCGTGCGCGTCGCCGATACCGACCTGCAGGGGCACCATGACCGCCAAGAACCACAGGCTCATTTTCACCATGACACGCCCTTCCTCGGGCGCGCGCGCCTTGAGCAGGTAGTGCGCGCCGACGCCCAGCACGACGAACGCCGTCGTCACGAGAAACGCCGTGACGGTATGTGCGAGGCGATACGGAAACGACGGATTGAAGATGATCGCCATCATGCTGTCGGGCACGAACTTGCCATCCACGATGCGGTATCCGCTCGGCGTCTGCATCCAGCTGTTGACCGCGAGAATCCAAAACGACGACATCAATGTGCCCAATGCGACGAAGATCGCCGAAAGGACATGCGCCCATTGCGGAACGAGCTTGCGCCCGAACAGCAATACGCCTAGAAACGCCGATTCCAGAAAGAAGGCGGTCAGCACTTCGTAAGCCATCAACGAACCGATCGTACTCGACGTGGCCGTGACGAATCGGCTCCAATTCGTGCCGAATTGAAACGGCATGACGATGCCCGACACGACACCCATGCCGAACGAGACCGCGAAGATCCGAATCCAAAACGCCGACAACCGGCGATACACATCGCGCCCCGTCGCCCACCAGAGCGTTTCGAGCGTTGCGATGTAACAGGACAGGCCCACCGTGAATGCCGGCAGCAGAATATGCAGCGCGATGACCCAGGCGAACTGCAAGCGGGACAGCAGAAGTGCGCTCATGGAGGAAAGGAAGGAACGATCGAGCGTTGGAGGGCGGGACGAAACACCGGTGTGCGCTCGATCGGCAAGCAAGGGAAGTGCCGCGTGCGGGATAGCAAGCGATGGCGCGCAGCCGGCACGCGATATGCAACCGATCGACCGATACCGATTCGCGCAGCGTGAGGCGTGCGCTACCGGGGCGCACTCTCGGCGTCCTACGGCGTTCGCAACGAATACGGCTATGCCTCGGCCAAATCTTCATGGAGACTGCCATGGCGCATTCACGTCGTTCACCGAACATCGTCGTCGTCACCGGCGCGAGCGCCGGCGTGGGCCGCGCGGCGGCGCTCGCTTTTGCACAGAAGGGCGCCGACGTCGCTTTGCTGGCCCGTGACGAAGAAGCGCTGGGGCAAGTGGCGGAAGCCGTGCGCCGCTTCGGCGTACGCGCCTTGCCGATCCCGATCGACGTCAGCTCGCCCGAAGCCGTCGAAGCGGCAGCCGAGCGCGTCGAGACCGAACTCGGCCCCATCGACGTCTGGGTCAACAACGCCATGGTGACGATGTTCTCGCCCGTGGCCCGCATGCAGCCCGCCGAGTTCGCGCGCATCACCGAGGTGACCTACCTCGGCTACGTCTGGGGCACGATGGCCGCGCTGCAGCGCATGAGCCGGCGCGACAAAGGCGTAATCGTGCAAGTAGGCTCGGCGCTCGCCTACCGCGCCATTCCACTACAGTCGGCTTATTGCGGGGCGAAGCATGCGATCCGCGGCTTTACCGATGCTTTGCGCTGCGAGTTGCTGCACGACAAGAGCGGCGTGCGCGTGACGATGGTGCAGATGCCCGCGTTGAATACGCCTCAATTCGATTGGGCGCCGAGCCGCATGCCCGGCGCACCGCGGCCGGTGGCCCCGGTGTACGAGCCAGAGGTCGCCGCGCGCGCGATCGTGTGGGCCGCGACGCATCCGCGACGAGAGCTGCATGTCGGGCTTTCGTCGATCAAAGCCATCGTGGCGAACAAGATCGCGCCGAGCTATCTCGATCGCTACCTCGCCAAACGCGCCTTTCGCGCTCAACAACGCCAAAGCCCGACCGACCCCGAGCATGCGGTCGACCTATGGCGTAGCGTTCCGGGGGCGCACCGTTTGCGTGGCTCCTTCAGCGGCGAAGCCAAGTCGACGTGCGCGTCGCTCTGGCTCGACACCCACCGCGGCGCCGCCCTGGGCGCGGCGCTCGCGCTGGGCTTGATCGCGCTGCTGGCGGGCCGGAAAGCCGTCAAGCACGGCTGAACGATCCTTAGGAGTCCTTCTTCCCGGGCAGTACGGAAGCCATCACCTGCTTGGCCGTGTTGACGATGACGCTGCCCTCCTCGGGGTCGCCTTCCATCAGCGTACGCATGAACTTGCGCGCTTGCACGAGCGTGACGTGCGGCGGCAGCGGCGGCACCTCCGGATCGGTCTTGATCTCCAGTACGACCGGCCGATCCGCCGACAACGCTTCATCCCAAGCGGGGCCGATCGCTTCGGGCGTATCGACGTAGATCCCCTTCAGCCCGATGAGTTCGGCGAACCGGTGAAACGGCACGTTCGGCAAATCCTGCGAGCCTTCGAACTTCGGATCGCCTTCCATGACGCGCTGTTCCCACGTCACTTGATTCAGATCCTCGTTGTTCATCACCATGCAGATCCAACGGCCATTCTTCCATTGCCGCCAATACTTGGCGACCGTGATGAGCTCGGCCATGTTGTTCATCTGCATGGCGCCGTCGCCTACCATCGCGATCACGGGGCGATCGGAGTACGCGAATTTCGCGGCGATGGCATACGGCACGGCCGCCCCCATCGACGCGAGCCCGCCGGAGAGGGAGCACATCATGCCGCGGCGAATTTTCAGGTCGCGCGCATACCAGTTCGCGCAAGAGCCGGAGTCGCTCGTCAGGATGACGTCCGACGAGAGCTTCGGGGAGAGCTCGGTGAAAATCCGCTGCGGATTCACGCCCCGTTTGACGCTTTCCTTCGCGCGCTTATCGAGCGTCTCCCACCAGTCCGAAGTCCAGTTCTCGATCCGCTTGCGCCAGGCATCGTCCGTCTTCTGATCCAAGAGCGGCAGCAACGCACGCAGCGTCTCCGCGCTATCGCCGACCAAGTTCACTTCCATCGGGTAACGCAAGCTGAGCATGTCCGCGCCGATGTCGATCTGAACCCCGCGCGCCTCGCCCTCCTTGGGCAAGAACTCCGAATAGGGGAAGCCGGACCCGATCATCAGAAACGTATCGCAGTGGTTCATCAGCTCCCAGCTCGGCTTCGTGCCGAGCAACCCGATCGAGCCCGTGACCCACGGATATTCGTCGGGCACGACGGCCTTGCCGAGCAGCGCCTTCGCCACGCCGGCCTTCAGACGCTCGGCGGTGGCGATGACCTCGTCGGTCGCATGCAGCGCCCCCGCACCCACGAGCATCGCCACACGGCTGCCGGCGTTGAGCACGTCGGCCGCGCGCGCCAAATCGGCGGGCTCGGGCAGAATGCGCGGGCGCGAATAGCCCACGCCCGAATGCGCCGTACCATGCTTGCGCGGCGGCGGCGTGTATTCGAGTTCCTGTAGATCGTTCGGCAGCACGATGGCTGTCACGCGCCGCTGCGACAGCGCGATCCGCACGGCGCGATCGACCATGTGACGCACCTGCGCCGGCACGCTCGCCTGCTCCACGTACGCCCCCGCGACATCCTTGAGCATCGAGACGAGATCGACTTCCTGCTGATAGTGCGAACCGAGTGCGGCACGCGCTTGCTGCCCGCAGATCGCCAGCACCGGCATATGGTCGAGCCGCGCGTCGTAGAGCCCTGTGACGAGGTGCGCGGCGCCGGGGCCGGAGGTCGCGATGCACACACCGAGTTCGCCCGTGAATTTCGCGTGGGCGCTCGCCATGAACGCGCCCATTTCCTCGTGACGCGCCTGAATGAATTCGATCTTGCCTTGCGCGCGGCGCATTGCGCCGAATACGCCGTTGATGCCGTCGCCGGGGTAGCCGAATATGCGGCGTACGCCCCACTCATGCAATCTTTCGACGATGAAATCGCCTACTGTTTGCGCCATCTGTGCCTCCGATTGGGTCGACCTGGGAGACTGGATATCGCGCAAGAAGCAAGCCCGAGCAAGCGCCCCGCGCTGCATTGCCGCGCATGGCGTCGTCGCTCATCGAGCGCCGCAATCGCATCAAACGTCGTTCATACCCAAGCGCGCGCGCATGTCGCGCGTGATCCGCTGTTTCGCCCCGGCATAGTCGGCCCAGGGATCGGCGCGCAGCGAAGCCAACCGCTCATGAACGTTCTCGACGGTCCATTGCGCGCCGCCCGTCGTATCTTCCAGTTCGTCCCACGAGAGCGTGACCGACACACCCATGCCGGGCCGCGCGCGCGGCGAAAATGCCGCCACCGTGCTCGATCCGCGGTTGTTGCGCAGGTAGTCGACGAAAATGCGGCCGCGACGGTTTTGCGCCCCCATCTTCGCGCTGAACCGGTCTGGCAACGTCGCCGCCATATGTTGCGCGGCGGCTTGCGCGAATGCCTTTACGTCGTCCCATCCCGCGTGGCGCGCGAGCGGCACGACCACGTGCAAGCCCTTCCCGCCGCTCGTCTTGCACCATGACTGAAGCCCGAGTTCCGCCAGCAACTCACGCGTCAATCGGGCCGCTTCGACCATGCGATCCCATCCGAGCGCCGGATCGGGATCGAGGTCGAACACCACCCGATCGGGCTTCTCGATGTTCGCGACCACCGCATTCCACGTATGGAGTTCGACCGTGCCCATTTGCGCCACGCCCACGAGCGCCTGCGCGCTGTCGATCGTAAGCAGCGGCGGGTGACCCGGGTCGAGCTTTTCGTGCTGCGTGATGAAGGGAATCGACAGGCGAGCGCTGTGCTTCTGAAAGAAAAGTTCGCCGTCGATACCGTCCGGGGCCCGCACCAGCGCGACCGGCCGTCCCTTCAAGTGCGGCAGCAGCCAAGGCGCGATGCGCTCGAAATAGTCGACGAGATCGCGCTTCGTGAATTCGATCGACTTGTCGATCATGCGCTGCGGGTTCGAAATACGCACGCCGGCGACCGTGTCGCCTTCGCCTTTTGGTCGTGCGGTTTTCTTGGGTTCTTCGCGCTCGGCAGCGGTGGAGGCGGTCCGCGCCTTTCGCGAGCGCTTCTCCCCCGAAGCCTCGTTTGTTCCGTCCATATGTCGCGGCGCCTCCTGCACGATGTCGCGGGCCGGCTTGTCCCGGCGCAAGCTGATGAACGATGCCTGCCGCACGACGCGCTCGCTCGTCCATTCCGAAAAATTGCATTCGGCGACGAGTTCGGGCCGCACCCAATGCACCTTGGTGCGGCTGCGCTCGCTAGGCGGCTCCGCGAACGGCGAACGGGCGGTTTCCAGCGCGTCGAGCTCGCGCTTGATCGATCGCAGCATCGACGCGTCGAAACCCGTGCCCACGCGGCCCGCGTAATGCAGCTTGCCGCTCGCGTCGTAGACGCCGAGCAACAGCGCGCCGAAGCCGCTGCGACTGCCTGCGGGTTCGGAATAGCCGCCGATGACGAACTCCTGCCGGCGACGGCAGCGAAGCTTGATCCAAGCGCCGCTGCGCCGCGAGGTATACCGGCTGTCCCGTTGCTTGCCGACGATCCCCTCCAGCGCCATCTCGCAGGCGCTGTGCAGCAGATCGTTCGCATCGAGCGCGAAGTCCTCGGAGAAGCGAATCGTGTCGTCGTCGAATCCTTCGAGCAGCGCCCGCAACAGCGCCCTGCGCTGCACGAGCGGCACGTCGCGCAGGTCATATCCGTTCAGATAGGGCAAATCGAACGCAAAGACGACGATGTCCTGTGGGCGATTGGCGTCGAACGCGTTTTGGAGCGCCTGGAAGCTCGGCACGCCGTGGGCGTCGAGCACGACCGCCTCGCCGTCGATCCAGGCCGTCTCCACCTCCAGCGCGGCGAATGCCTGCGCTTGACGCTTGAACTTCGCGGTCCAATCGAGCCCGCTGCGCGTGAATATCCGGACCGGCTTCGCATCGCCGCGATCGATCCTTATCAGCGTGCGGTAGCCGTCGAATTTGATTTCGAACGACCAGTCGCCGCCGGCGGGGGCTTCATCCACGAGCGTGGCAAGCTGCGGCTTCAACGACTCGAACAAGCGCGCCTTGACGGCGCCCTCGATCGAAGGCGAGACCGCGAGCTCGCGCAGCGATTGCGTCGTGCGCGTGGCGACGATGTCGGGGTGACCCGAGCGGGATTCGCCCGCGTGCGGCGCTTTCGCGGGGACGGCCATCGCGCTCGTGTTCGCCGCCTTTCCCTTCGCCTTCGTTTTCGCCTTCGTTTTCGTCTTCGTCTTTCCGTTCGCCGCACCGTCGTCGCCCGAGCGCGTCGCCGCCTTGCGTCCAGACTCGGCGCGGGCAGCGCCAGCCGCGAGCGCGCTGCCGGGTTGTTCGGCGATGACGTCGTATTCGCTCTCGAGCCGAGCCTCGTCGTCACGCTCCTTGATGAGGAGCCATTGCTCTTTGTCTCCGCTGCCGCGCATGCTGCTGCGCACGAGCGCCCAGCCCCCGTGCAGCTTCGCGCCGTTCAGCGTGAACTTGAGCTTGCCTGCCGCATACGCCTTGCGTGCGTCGGCGACGCCACCGGCCGGCTCCCAAGTCCCCCGGTCCCACACGATGACGGTGCCCGCGCCGTAGTTGCCTTGCGGGATTTCGCCTTCGAAACTGCCGTATTCGAGCGGATGGTCTTCCACGTGCACGGCCAGGCGTTTCACCGAAGGATCGAGACACGGCCCCTTGGGGATAGCCCATGACTTGAGCGTGCCGTCGAGTTCGAGCCGGAAATCGTAATGCAGCCGCCGCGCATGGTGCTCTTGAATCAAATAGGAAAGCGCGGGGCCCGTGCTTTTGCGGCCCGCCGTCTCCTTGGCGCGCCTTGCCCGCGCCGCGCCCGACGGCTCGGGCGTTTCGTCGAAACGCCGCTTCTTGCGATAGGTGTCGAGTTTATCCGCCATGCCGATCAAGCCGCGTGTTTGCCCTTACCGCGCCCGAGGCTGCGCTTGAGCAGTTCCGACAGATCGACGACATCGGCCGTCGCCCGCGTCCGGGCCGGCGCCCGCCCGCCTTCGCTGATCTCGTGCGTCTTACCCTCGCGCACCTTACGATCGACGAGCGCGAGGATGTCGTCGCGAAAGGTATCGTGATAGTGCATCGGATCCCATGTCTCGGTCATATCCTCGATGAGCTTTTTCGCCATTTCGATTTCGCGCGGGTTCACGCCGGCCGACTTCGCATCGGCGGGCGGCAGCGAGAGATCGCCGGCGTCGAGCACCTCGCCGCCCCAACGCAACGTATTGAGCGCGAGCACCGGTCCTGCGGGGATGAGCGCCGCCAAGTGCTGCTTGTTGTGCAGCACCACATTGGCGATGCCGATCTTGCCCGATTGGGCAAGCGCCTCGCGCAGCAGCGCGTAGGCTTTCTTGCCTTGCCGCTCCGGTACCAGGTAGTAAGGCGTATCGAGATACAAGAACGAAACGCCATACGCCTCGACGAACGCGAGGATGTCGACGGTCTGCGTCGATTCCGGGCTGGCCGAGCGGATTTCATCGTCGCTGAGAATGACGTAGTTGTTCTTCTCGTACTCGTAGCCGCGCACGATGTTCTCGCGGCGCACTTCCTTGCCGGTCCGTTTATTGATCTGCTTATAGCCGATCGGATCGGCCGTGTCCTTGTCGAGCAAGTTGAAGCTCGTCCGCTCCGGGCGCGTGGCCGGATGCAGCTGCACCGGCACGTTGACGAGACCGAAACTGATCGCCCCTTTCCAAATCACGCGTGACATGGCGACTCTCCTTTCGCCGTCGGCCGCGCGCCGAGCGCCTTTACACCGACGACGCACGCCGGCGCGGGACGAGGCGAGACGTTCGCGCGAGCGCTTTGCATTCCTTGCAAAGCGCTCGTAATCCCTGCAACGGCGAGACTATTATGTGCTTGCCGTCGTCACCTGAATACGCCGATCAACAGCGTCGCCAGGAAGATGACGAGGAAGATGAAGAACAAGATCTTCGCGATCTCGGCCGCGCCGGCGGCAATGCCGGTGAAACCGAAGATCGCGGCAATGAGCGCGATGATGAAAAATACGACTGCGTATCGAAGCATGGCGTCCTCCTGTTGAAAGCCGGTGCGCCGGCTTGGGCGTCTGGGCGCGTTCGTGAAAAACGCGGCGCGCGCGAAGCGTTGTGATTCTTGACGGCAACGCTTCCCTTGATACTGCAATGCGTATGCCTATCGGGTCAGGGCTGCGTTGCGCCCCTCGAACCGATTTGTCAGTTCACCTAACGATTGGCGTGAGCTTGCGCGTGGCGCGTGGAAACTGTCTCCGCGACCGTGGCGGGAATCGGTTCGACATCCTTCGTCGGATCGAAATCGGCCCACTTTCCGTGCTGCCAGCGCCCGTGCGCGCGCTCGACTTCGAGGCTGCCCGCCTCGCGCAGCACGCGCGCGGCTTCATGCTGGTTGTCGGGCGAAACGTGGACGGCCACCAGCACGCCGGAATCGCGCGCCTCGTGCGGCACGTGCTCGTCGGGCAGCTTGCCTCCCCCGCGCGTATGCGACATCGCACCGATCAAGGAGCCGAGGTAGGCGCCGACACCGGCCGCCACGACGAGCAATAGGAACGGCGAGGAAAACGCACTGAACAACGCGACGCCGATGATCGCGCCGATCACGGCGCCGATTGCGCCGCCCTTGCCCGCGCCTTTCGATGCGCGCGCCGCTTGCGGGTCGGCGTACTGGTCGCCGCCGATGGGAAAGCGCGCATGCTGCCCGCGCGGATTGACGAAGAACAGCGTAACGTCCTCCTGCACGAAACCCGCCGCGAACAGACGGCTCGCGGCCGCTTCGGCATCGTCGAACGTGGTGAAGCGACCTGCGACGATCAGCGACATGACAATTGCCCTCCTAGTTCTGTCTCCTTGGGGCGCGCCCCCGAGCTACGTTGCACTCAACGCGTCACGGCGCGCGAAGCCGCGGTCACGTTCGCTCGATGCGGAACAAGCCGCTGCGCAGCACGACCGCGGCGCCTTGGCTCTCTTCGATCGCGCGTGCGCAAACCGCGTGAATCCGGTCTCGACCTTCGGCGTACGCACGCAACAGTTCGGCCTCGAGCGTCGAGCCCGCGCCGAAATGATCCTCGAGCGCTTCGGCCGTGATCGCGCACGAGAGCGGGACACCGTCGACGTTCGCGACGAAACGCACGACCATCTGGGCGCCGTCGAACGCGGGTGCGTCGTCGGCGAACGTCACGGTTAGGGTTGGCCCCGTCGCCTGCGCCGCCGCTCTGGGCACGGCGCTCGTTTTCGCTTCGCTGCCGGCTCGCGTCCCGTCGCGACTCATCGTGTCTGACCTCGCTGTTCCAGACGGGCGATGAGCTTTTGATTGAACGCCGGGATGTCGTCGGGCTTGCGGCTCGTGATGAAGTTGCCGTCTTCGACCACTTCCTCATCGACCCAGGTCGCGCCCGCGTTGCGCAAGTCGTCCTGCAGGCTAGGCCAGCTCGTCATGGTGTGCCCTTTGACGATGCCAGCCGAAATGGGCAGCCAGCCGCCGTGACAAATCACGGCGAGCGGCTTATGGGCTTCGTCGATCGCCCGCACGAACGCCTGCGCTTCGGGCACGGTACGGATCGCATCGCCGTTCACGACGCCACCGGGCAGCACGACCGCGTCGTATTGTTCCGGCCGCACCTCGTCGAACGTCGCGTCGACGGTCGCCATGCCGCCCCGCTCCGTGTGCCGAAAGCCTTGGATCTGCCCGCGCTTCTTCGAAATGACGTGCACGATCGCGCCGGCCTCCGACAACGCCTGCTTCGGCTCGCTAAGCTCCGCTTCCTCGAAACCGTCCATTGCCAGCATGGCGACCTTGCAACCTTCCAGCGTCTTTGTCTTCGTAGTCATCGGCGCAGCTCCTCTAGATGAAGTGAAGTGCTGCATGCACCGCAGCAAACCCAGTGCCCAGCACAAAAACTCACTTGGCCTTGGTGTCGCTGGGCAAGCCCGTGAGCAGATCGGCCATGTCGTCGGCGTGTTCCTCTTCCACGGCCAGGATGCTTTCCATGATGCGCCGCGACGTTGGATCCTTTTCGCCGAGAAACTGAATGATCTCGCGGTAGCTGTCGATCGCCACGCGCTCCGCGACCAGATCTTCCTTGATCATGTCGACGAGCGAAGCGCCTTCGACATACTCTGCGTGACTGCGCGTGAGAAGCCCCTCCGGCGAGAAATTCGGCTCGCCGCCCAACTGCACGATGCGCTCGGCAATTTGATCGGCGTGCTGCTGCTCCTCGTTCGAATGCTGCAGAAATTCGTCGGCAATGCCTTTCGAATGGATGCCCTTCGCCATGAAGTAATGGCGGCGATAGCGCAGCGTGCAGACGATCTCGGTCGCGAGCGCGTCGTTGAGCAGCTTGAGCACCGCTTCGCGATCGGCCTGATAGCCGGCGGTCACGGCCCCTTCCTCGATGTGCTCGCGTGCACGCTTGCGAATGGCCTGGACGTCCGACAAAAACGGTTGATTCGCCATGGGTTTTCTCCATCGATTTGTATTTAAGAAACGCGACGTGTGCCGCTCGCGGCCGTGAATGGGGCCGACCCCGAGCAACGCCTTAGCTCGTATGCATCATCCGTGCCAAAGAAATCGAATTGAGGTGCGCATCCACAGGGAGGGTTGGCATGCGCATTGCACCGAGCCAACGATTACCGACGAACCCAATGATGGGATGCCCTCTCCATGCGGGAAACAATTTGGTTTCTCATCGTCGGCGGCATGTTCGTCGCCATGGGCGTTGCGAGTTCGCTGTTCAAGCGGTTGCCGTTGACGGGCGCGATGCTGTACCTCGCCGCGGGCGTCGCATTGGGCCCGAGCGCGGGCGGCTTGCTGGATCTCGACATCGAACGCGACGCCTCGCTCGTGCGCCTCTTGAGCGAAGTCGCCTTGCTCGCCTCGCTCTTTGCGATCGGCCTTCGGCTTCGCGCGCCGATTTTCGCCTCGCTGTGGTCGCTGCCCGTGCGGCTCGGCTTGCTCGCCATGCTCTTGACGGTCCCCCTGCTGGCGGTGTTCTGCGCGTGGGGCTTGGGACTCGATTGGGGCCCCGCGTGGGTGCTGGCGGCGATGCTCGCGCCGACCGATCCGGTGCTGGCGCACGACGTGCAGGTGCGCGACGCCAACGACCTCGACATCGTGCGTTTCGCTTTGTCCGGCGAAGGCGGACTGAACGACGGCATCGCCCAGCCCTTCTCGCTGATCGCGCTCGCCTGGTGCGCGGGCGGCGCGCAAACCGGACATGATCTCCCGGCGTTCGAGACGTTGATCGAAACTCTATGGGGGCTCGTCGGCGCGATCGGTATCGGCGCGCTGCTCAGCTTCGCCACCACGCACGCGGTCGCCTGGCTACGGACGCGCCACGCGCAAGCGCTCGGGCTTGAAGGATTTTTTGCACTCGGTCTCATCGAGTTGTCGTACGGCGCCGCGCAACTACTGCATACGTTCGGTTTTCTGGCCGTCTTCGCCGCGGGCGTGGCCATGCGCCGCGTCGAACACCGCGCCACCGGCGCGCGCTCGCCGCAGGATGCGATCGGCTCGATCGACTCGTCCGACGTGGCCGCAACGGCGGCTCACCCCGACAAAGCGCACGCCTACATGGCCGAATCGGTGCTCGGCTTCACGATCGAACTCGAACGCATTGCGGAGATGGCGATGATGATCATGGTGGGCAACCTGCTCAGCACGTTGTCCGCGCCGCTCCTCACCTGGCGCGCGGTTGCGCTCGTGCTGGCGCTCTTTCTCGTGATTCGGCCCGCCGCCGTCGAACTGTCGCTGCTCGGCTCCCGTGCCGAGCGCGAGGAGCGCAGCATGATGAGCTGGTTCGGTATCCGCGGCATCGGCACGATCTATTACCTCTCCTACGCGATCGAACACGGGCCGAGGGACGACATCGTGCCGCTCGCGCCCTACGCGCTCGCCGTCGTGGCCGCTTCGGTGTTCGTGCACGGCATGTCGGCCACCCCGCTCATGAAGCGGTATCGCCGCGCGCGTCGGGCGGCGAAATAGGCGGGGGACGATTCCCCTCGCTGGCGAATTCGAGCACGCGCAGTATCAGCTCAGGCGTCAACGGCTTCGCGCAGTGCGCGTCGAATCCGGCTTCGCGTGCGCGCGCCCGATCTTCCGCCGAGGCATAGCCCGTGCACGCGATCAGCACCATATGCGTCGTCGCGCTGTCCGCGCGCAGCCGCCGTGCGAGCTCCAGGCCGTCGATTCCGGGCATGGCGATATCGAGCATCACCGCGAAGGGCTGCCACTCGCGCGCGATCGTGCAGGCCTCGCGAGGATCGCTCGTCGCGCGGCATTCGAACCCGTCCGCATCGAGCAAAAGTTGCAGGGCCTCGGCCGCATCGCGATAGTCGTCGACGACGAGCACGCGCCGATGATCGACCATGGCGGGCCGAAACGTTCGCCACAGCACGACGTCCTCGCTCGATTCAGCTTTGACGGGCTCGGTCACTGCTTTTTCTCCTGGTGGGTCTCGACGCAGACGCGATGCGCCGCAAATTGCGAACCTGCTGCGGCGCACGCTGCGACAAAAAAAGGGCATGCGTTTTGCTGTCAGCTCTGGCACGATTTGCCTCAGGTCTTTCGAGGTGTCTCCAATAAGGAAAAGCGCTATGTCGACCTCGTTCGCGGCTTCGCGCCTGGCATTCGCCGGCGCCATTCTTGCCGCTCTCGCACCCGCGTCCGTTCAGGCGCAAACGCCCTCGCCGCTGGCCGAGTGGCAATATTCCTCGGGCATCCTGCTCGAGCAAATGTTCGAGCCGCAGTTGCCGAAGTGGCGCATTCGCGTCGGCCCCTCCGCCAGCTTTCAGCCTCGCTACGACGGCTCGTCCCGCTATCAGATGCTCGCGGGCCCCAGCATCGACATTCGTTACCGCGATCGCTTCTTTCTGTCCACCGGCGAAGGCATCGGCATGAACGTCCTGACCGGGCCGAATTGGCGGCTCGGGATAGGGGCTGCTTACAACCTGGGCCGGCGCGCCGCCGATGACCTCGAGCACTTGAACGGCATGGGCAATATCAATCCGGCGCCGAGCTTGCGGCTCGTGGGCGAATACGCCGTTTCGAAATCGTTTCCGCTCGTCATTCGCGCCGATGTACGCCGCAGTTTCGGCGGCGACAACGGCTGGATCGGCGATCTCGGCGCTTACATGCCGATGCCCGGAAGTTCGGAAAAATTCGCGTGGTTCGCCGGCCCCACGATGACGATCGCCGACTCCCGCTATATGAATAGCTGGTTCGGCGTGAATGCGACGCAAGCGGCGCGATCGGGCTACCGGCAATACAACGCCTCCGCCGGCATCCGCTCGGTCGGCTTCGGCGTCTCGGCTTCGCTGACCGTGAAAAAACACTGGATCTTCTCGGCCGACGGCGCATTCCAGCAGCTCGTGGGCTCGGCCGCGCACAGCCCGATCACGCAGACGCGCGCATCGGGCGTGTTCGATCTCGCCATCAACTACCAATTCTGATCGCGCTTGCCCGGCGTGGCTTAACGCCGCGCCGCGGCCTCAAGCAGCCGGCAGCATCGATTGAACGCTGCCCGTACGCTCGCGCGTGAGTTCCGAGCGCACGATCGAGGACAGCAGCGCCCAGTCGCGGGCCAGCGCGCCCAGCAAGTCGTCGAGCGAAAGCATGCCCACGAGCGCGCCTTCCGCGTTCGTCACGGCAAGGCGGCGCACGCCGTGGCTCGCCATCGTCTGCAGCGCGTCGCCGATGTCCGCGCTTCGGTCGATGGAGAGTACATGGGTCTGCATGATGTCGGCCACGAGCAAGTCGTCCGGCGCCAGACGTTCGATCACGGCCTTCACCACGATGTCGCGATCGGTCACGATCCCGACGACGCGGCTCGACGGCGGTCCGTTCTCCGTCACGATCAATGCTCCGACGTGTTGATCGCGCATCTGCTTGGCGGCCTCTCTCACGGTGCAGGTCATCGGAACGTGGACGGTACCGCTGCTTTGATACTCCTCGACTTTCATCAGCGCTCTCCTTGATCGGCGCCGGCGAGCGTGACACCGGCGCATTCGATCAGCCTGCGCCGACGCGTGGCGTCGCCCTTTGATGCAGGTCAAGTCACCGCAGCGGTTGCGCCTCGACGGCCTCGCGCGGCACCGATAAGCGAATGGCGAACCCGGCGCCCGCTTCGCGCCCGATGTAGACCGAGCCCCCCAACCGGCGCACGCGATCGCGAATCCCCGCGAGTCCCGACGGGCTCGGGCGCCGCTCGGCCGAACCCACAAGCGGCTC
Organism: Trinickia sp.; assembly: GCF_051954495.1. GTDB lineage: Bacteria > Pseudomonadota > Gammaproteobacteria > Burkholderiales > Burkholderiaceae > Trinickia. The sequence continues at coordinate 63,482 of NZ_JBQCHR010000177.1, read as the reverse complement.
GACGTCGACGCCGTCGTCCCTGATCGCCACCTCGCACACCGATGGCCCGCACTTCAGCTCGATCGTGACCGCCGTCACACGGTGCGCATGCCGCACCACGTTCGTCAGCGCTTCCTGCACGATGCGGAAAATGGCGGTCGCCGCGGCGTCGTTGAACGCGATGTCCTCCGCATTGGTCGCGATCTCGATGTGCAGGCGCGAGCGCTGGCGGAAATCGTCGACGAGCCATTCGAGCGCGGGCAGCAAGCCGAGATCGTCCAGCACCGCCGGGCGCAAGCCCGCCGCCAGCCGCCGCACCGAAGCGATCGCGTGGTCGACCGCCTCGCGCATCGCCAGCGCGCGCAAGCGCACCGCGTCCCGGGCGCCGTCGGAATGCGCCTCGGGACGGGCGTCGTCTCCGGTCAACGCCGTCAAATCCATCTTCAAGGCCGTCAGCTGCTGCCCGAGATCGTCATGCAGCTCGCGAGCAATGCGCTTTTTCTCTTCCTCTCGCGTCGCCTCGATGCGCGCGGCCAATTCGCTCGCGTACTCGAGTTCGCGCAGCTGGTTGCGTTCCGTGACGTCTCTCACCACCTTGGCGAAACCGACGAGTTCGCCCGCGACGCCGTAGACGGCGGTCAACACGATGTGCGCGCAAAAACGCGCCCCGTCCTTGCGCACGCGCCACCCTTCCTTCTCGATACGGCCGTAGGCCGCCGCGTCGCCCAGTTCGTCTTCGGGCTCACGCTCGGCAATTGCCTCGATCGGATAGAAGCGAGAAAAGTGGCGCCCGATGATTTCCCCCGCGTGAAACCCCAGCATGCGCGTCGCACCGCCGTTCCAGCTCGTCACGAGCCCCTGAGTATCGAGCATGAAGATCGCGTCCTCGACGGCGTCCATCAACCGCCGCAAGCGCTCCTCGCTCTGGCGCAATTGCTCCTCGTTGCGCCGGCGCTCGGTCAAATCGCGCGTGATCTTGGCGAAACCCATCACCTCGCCCGTCGCATCGCGCAACGCCGTGATGACCACGTTGGCCCAAAACCGAGAGCCGTCCTTGCGCACGCGCCAGCCCTCGTCCTCCCAGCGCCCGAGCTCCGACGCGTGCCGCAATTCTTCCTCCGGATAGCCGCGCGCCGCCACTTCAGGCGGGTAGAACACGGAAAAATGGCGCCCGATGATTTCCCGCGCGCTGTACCCCTTGATCCGTTCGGCCCCCGCATTCCACGTGGCGATCCGGCCCTTCGCATCGAGCAGGAAGATGGCGTAGTCCTTCACGGAGTCGACCATGGCGCGGTACCGCTCTTCGGGCGAAATTCGCGCCAGCAACGCGCCGCCGGCCTGGCTGTTCGATGGTAACGGCTGAGTATCCACTAACCGGCTCCCGCGTTGCAGATACTTCAGTCTAGCGCTCGCGGCCGAACGCTGTCATGCACGAGCGCGCAAAGACGCAAACGTTTGCCCTTCCGGCCGTGTAGGCATTGGCTGACAGCCAAGCCGAAAGCCGCACACGAATCAAGTCCGCGGCTGATTTTCTAGCGCGGGCGTTTCGCGGACACTTGGGTCACGAACCTGAAACAGCCGCGGTGCATCATGAAGGTGTTACTTGTAGAAGATTACGCGCCGATTCGCGAGCGCCTGTGCGATCTAGTGAAAACCGTCCCGGGCACGCATATCGTGGCGCAAGCCGACGAAGCCGCGACCGCGCTCGCCGCCATTCATGCCAGCGAGCCCGACGTCGTCATCCTCGATCTGCAGTTGAGAGCAGGCACGAGCGGCCTGACCGTTCTGAAGTGGCTGCGCGCGCATCGGCCCGCGACCGCCGCCATCGTCCTCAGCAATTCCGCTTACGCGCAAATGCGGAAAGTGTGCATGGACCTGGGCGCCCGGCTGTTTCTCGATAAGGCGAGCGAATTCGTCCAGTTGCGCGCGGCGCTCGTGACGCTCGCCGAACAGCATCCGCCCGCGTCTTCGCATTGAGGACAGAAAGACAAACGAAAGGCGATCGAGATGCCTTTCCTTCGTTTATCTTTCATCATTCTTTCGTTATGTTTCGCTGCCAATGCTTCTTGGCACAGGCTCGACAGGATCCATCGCGGGTGCGCTAGCAGCCGCAGGCGGCTGCGGCGCATCGCCCTCGATCAGCCGCATGAGCGCATCGTGATCCAGCACCTCGCACTCCAGCAACCGCTTGGCGATTCGCTCGAGCGGTGCGCGACGTTCGCGCAGCGTCCGCTCCACGCGTTCATGCGCCTCGCGCAGCAGCGCTCTGACCTCCTCGTCCACGAGCCGCGCCGTGCTCTCGCTGTAGCGAGCGCCATCGGTCGGCGCCGGGTAGGTCGTCGAGTTCAGCGTCGTTAGGCCCACGCGCTCGCTCATGCCGTAGCGCTCCACCATATGACGCGCCATCGCGGTCGCGCGGTCGAGGTCGTTCTCCGCCCCGGTCGATACGTCGCCGAACATGATTTCTTCGGCCACGCGTCCACCGAGCAGCGCATCGAGCCGGTCGAGCAGTTCGCTTTTGCGCAGCACGTAACGATCTTCGGTCGGCACTTGTTGCGTATAGCCCAGGGCGGCGATGCCGCGCGGAATGATCGATACCTTCTTGACCGGATCGCAGTGCGCGCGGCTTTGCGCGACGAGCGCATGCCCGGCTTCGTGATGCGCGATGATGACTTTTTCCTCCGCGTTCATCACTCGGCTCTTGCGCTCCATGCCCGCCATGGCGCGATCGATCGCCTCGTCGAAGTCGTCCATCTCGACGGCGGCCTTCTCGAGTTCCGCCGCATGCAATGCCGCCTCGTTGACGACGTTGGCCAAGTCGGCCCCGACGAATCCGGGCGTGCGCGCCGCGATCTCCGCCAAATCGACATCGGGCGCGAGCGTCACGTTTTTGACGTGCACGCCGAGTATTTGACGGCGCCCAACCACGTCGGGCCGATCGATGGCGATATGGCGATCGAAGCGCCCCGGCCGCAAGAGCGCGGGATCGAGGATCTCGGGCCGGTTCGTCGCGGCCATGATGATGACGCCGGAATTGGGCTGAAAGCCGTCCATTTCGACGAGCAATTGATTCAGCGTCTGCTCGCGCTCGTCGTTGCCCGAGGTAACGCCGGCGCCGCGAACCTTGCCGAGCGCATCGAGTTCATCGATGAAGACGATGCAAGGCGACTTTTGCTGCGCCTGTTGAAACAGGTCGCGCACGCGCGCCGCGCCCACGCCGACGAACATCTCGACGAACGCGGAGCCGCTGATCGAAAAGAACGGCACCGATGCCTCGCCTGCCACGGCTTTGGCAAGCAGCGTCTTACCCGTGCCCGGCGCGCCGACGATCAGCACGCCCTTCGGAATCTTGCCCCCGAGCCGCCGATAGCGTTCGGCGTTACGCAAGAATTCGACGATTTGCTGCAATTCGGCTTTGGCCTCGTCGATACCGGCGATGTCGTCGAAGCTCACGCCGGTCTCCTTCTGCATATAGACGCGCGCCTTGCTTTTGCCCACGCCCATGAAATCCTGCATCGCACCGCCTCCGCCGCGCCGCATCAGCAACGACCAAACGAAGAAGAACGCGACGATCGGAGCGATCCAGGAGAGAAGAGAGCCGAGCCATGTGCTGTCGCTCTCTCCTCGATAGCGGATGCCTTCCTGCGCCAGCGCATCGCTTAAGCGATCGTCGGCCACCCGTACCGTCGTGAAGCGCCATGGCGCGCCCTGCGATTTCACCGCCTGCGCATCGGAGGCAGTCAGCAGTGCGCCGGCGCTCGGCATGCGCAAGTTGCCCGTAATCCGCGTCGGCGTGATCTCGAGGTTATCGACTTGGCGGGCCGCGACGAGCCGGCGGAAGTCGCTGTAGTCGATCGGTTGGGCCGGTGCGCGCAACGTCAGCAGTTGGAAAGCGATCAGCACCAGCAAGCCGATCGTAAGCAGCGTACTGACGAGATCGTTTTGGCGGTCCATGGCGATTGACCGGCGGCGCTGGGTTTACGTCGACGCAGCTTCTGGTTCTTGCCCTGCCCGCACGAGCATCACCGGGCATGTCGAGAAGCGCAAGAACCGCTCGGAAACGCTGCCGAGGACGAGCCTCGGCATGCCGCGCCGGCCGTGCGTACCCATCACGACGAGATCGATCGCGTGAGCATCAACGTAGCGCTGCAGGCACGTTGCGACGTCGTCGGCCATGCTTTCGGTCTCAATCAATTCCTCGTCGCCCGTCACGCCCGCCCCGCCGAGCGCCTCTCGTACTTGCGCCAGTGCAGCGCGGCCGTCGCCGCGTAGCGCGTCGAGCAGCGCTTGCGGATCGTAGTAGCCGCCGTAGTTGAACAGCGCCGACTTATCGACGACGTACACCGCGTGCACGGTCGCATGCGCGAGCGATGCAATGCGCACGGCTTCTTCGATGGCGCGCTTGGACGACGAGCTGCCGTCCACTGCAAGCAGGATGTTGCGATACATCATGGTTCTCCTCGCGTCGTTAAGACTCGTTGGTGGCTAAATGAAAATCGAGGCGCGCCGTGCCGTGCGCCGGCACCGTCACCTGCCGGGTTTGACTGGCTTGGCCGCTTTGCGCGGTCACGCGGTAGCGCCCGGCGGGCAGCCTGACGAGCAGGTACGGGCCGTCGGTGCGCGCGGTAAAGACGTTTTTCCCCGTCGCGGATGCGATCGTCACGTCGACGTCGGACAAGTATTCGCCGCCGCGGCCCGCCACCATCACGTTCAAGCTGTAATGGGACGCCATCTGTCGCATCGCGGCGACCTGCTCCTCTCCGATCCCGCCGCTCACGTATTCGATGCCGTTTTGCCGCAGCACCATCGGAGCGTCTTCCGATAAGGAGGGCGATGAGGACGGCGCAGGCGACGGCGGCTTCGCCGAAACTTGACCTGCCATCGCACCGGCCACGCATAGCGCCATCACCCACCACCGATTTCGTCTAAGCATTTTCAGCCTCTACCGTTTCGTGAATTCATGAAGGCGTCGATCGACGATCATTCGACCGTCATGCGATCGATGACGTCGCGCACCCCGCGTGTCGCCCATGCGACTCCGTGCGCCGCGCGCTTTTCGGCGAACGAATGCACCGCGCCGCTCAGGGTCACCACGCCGTCGCGCACCTCGATCGTCAATCTCTGCGCATCGGCGCGCGCACGCCGTTTGAGCGCGCCGAGAATCTTGGCGCCGATCTCGTCCGGATTCGCTTCGCCACACACCGCGATGCGATTGACGATGCCCACGACGCCGCGCAGCCGCCCCACGGCCAGTTCGGCCGCGCGGCGCTGATGGCCCCAATCGAGCGTGCCGGCCAGCGTCACGCAGCCGCGGTCGACCGTGACGGAGATCGCATCCGCCGGCAGCCCTTCGGTGGCATCGAGCACAGTGCGCACTGCTTTTTCGATCTCGCCGTCGGCGTCCATGGATGCGCCGTCAGCCGATACTTGCAGCCGAACGACGAAGGCCCGCACACCGTCGACGCGCTGCACGGCCTTCTCCACCGCGATCTTTTGCGCAAGGCTCGGCACGGTGCCTTCCAACGTGACGACGCGCTCGCGAACGCTGATTTGGATGCCCTCTTCCTCGACGGCCGGGTCCCATTCCAGTTCGTCCACTACGTCTTGCCTGAGTTCTTCATCCGACTTCATCTGCCATGCTCCATCGTCGTTCTTGCGCTCGTTGTCCGCGCCTTCTCCGGCAACAGGCCGTGTGCGTCGCATCACTCGCGTAACAGTTCATAGCATCGCCCACCGGCGCGCGGGCGCCTTGATACCGATCAACTTCAGCGCGTCGACCAGGGCGCAGGATGGAAAGCATCGACAAGCCCCCCCGGCAACCGCACTTTCATGACCGACGAGCCCAACGATGAATCGGCGCGCATCCGCCGCCTGATCGACAGCCCAAGCTACCGCCAGGCCGACGAAGACCGCGCGTTTTTGCAGCAGCCCGAGATGTGCGGGGTGCGGCTGCAGCTCGACTATTGGAAGACCGAGCAAACCTTGCAGCGGCACGGCATCGAGCACACGGTGGTGGTGTACGGCAGCACGCACCTCGTCGCTCCGGAACAAGCCGAGGCTCGCTTACAGGCGGCGAGGGAAGCATTGGCCCGGAACCCGGGGAACGACGGATGCCGTCAGGCCGTGCGCACCGCACAGCGCTTGGCCGCCTCGAGCGGCTATTACCTCGTCGCACGTGCGTTCGGCGCCCGAGTCGGGCACTTGTCGGCGCACGGCGCATTCGCGGGCCTGGCGATCGTCACGGGCGGCGGCCCCGGCATCATGGAAGCCGCCAACCGCGGCGCCTACGAGATGGGCGGGGCGAGCATCGGCCTCAACATTTCGCTGCCGCGCGAGCAATACCCGAACCCCTACATCAGCCCGGACCTGTGCTTCAGGCTGCATTACTTCGCCATCCGCAAACTGCACCTGCTGGAACGCGCCAAGGCGGCCGTGTTTTTCCCGGGCGGCTACGGTACGTTCGACGAGCTGTTCGAGGTGCTCACGCTCCTGCAAACGGGGAAGATCGCGCCGCTGCCGGTCGTGCTGGTAGGCGAGCCGTATTGGCGGCGCGCCGTGAATTTCGACTTTCTCGTGGACGAAGGCATGATCGCGCCCAGCGACGCCGCCCTGTTTCGCTTCGCCGAAACGGCCGATGAGATCTGCGAGGCCATCTCGCACTGGTATCGAGGAAAGAACGAGACGGAGGCCGACCATGCCGAACCCGTGTAGGGAAATGCCGACAGCCGTGCCCGCGCGCCTACGCGAACATCAGCGCGCCCTTATTTGCAGTGCTCGCGGCGCGACCAATACTTCAGACATCGGATACCGCATCCGCAGAGCCGGCGTCGAACCCTTCCCAGCCCGGCTCTCGACGAAACGCCATACGGAGAGCCGCCATGTCGACCCAAGCTGCGAACACCCCCTCGACCGGGACCGTCGACGACATCCTCGAACTTGCGCGCAAGGCGGGCCTGCTCGTCACGCTCGACGGCCAGATCGGCCGCGAAAAGTACCAAAGCGTTGCCGGCTCATTGACTTCGTTCTTGCGCTTCGTCGACGCGCTGCGCGACACGATCGAGGCCGACGTACCGATCTGATTTCCCACCGATCATCGAATTTGGAGCCTTGAACACCATGCGACTGACTTTTCTCGGCGCGACCGAAACGGTGACCGGCTCCAAGTACCTGCTCGAAGCCGCCGGCGTGCGCATCCTGATCGATTGCGGGCTCTTCCAAGGCACGAAAAACCTGCGGCTGCGCAACTGGTCGCCGCCCCCTGTCGATCCCGCTTCACTCGACGCCGTCGTCGTCACCCATGCGCACATCGACCATACCGGCTACCTTCCGGTGCTCGTTCGCATGGGCTACAAAGGCCCGATCTACGCTACGCCCGGCACGCGCGACTTATGCGGCGTCATGTTGCGAGACGCCGCGAAGCTTCAAGAAGAGGAGGCCGAATACGCCAATCGGCACGGCTTTTCGAAACATCGTCCCGCGCTGCCGCTCTACACCCTCTACGATGCCGAGCGCGCGCTCGAGCAAATCGAGGCGCGCGAATTCGACACGCCGGTGCTGCTAGGGGAGCACGCGGGTTTTCGCCTACTGCCGGCCGGCCATATCCTGGGCGCGGCCAGCGCAATTTTTCATATGGCCGGCAAGGTCATCGCGTTTTCGGGAGACGTGGGCCGCCCCAACGATCCGATCATGCGTGCGCCGACGCCGCTCGCGCATGCCGACTACTTGATCGTCGAGTCGACCTACGGCGACCGATTGCACGATACGACCGATCCGCTCGACGAACTCGAAGCGCTCTTCGACCATACGTTCCGGCGAGGGGGCGTCGTCGTCATTCCGAGTTTCGCCGTCGGCCGTGCGCAAGCCATCTTGCGATACATATCGATTCTCAAGACGACGGGCCGCATGGCGAACGTGCCGGTCTTCCTCGACAGCCCAATGGCGGTCAGCGTGACCGAGCTTTACCGGCGCCACGTGAGCGAACATCGGTTGACGATGTCGGAAGCGGACGCAATCAGCAAAGCGGCCGTCATGGTGCGCACCGTCGATCAATCGAAGGAAATCATGAATCGGCGCGGGCCGATGGTCGTCATCGCCGGCAGCGGGATGGCCACGGGAGGCCGTGTGCTTCACCATTTGAAGGCGTTCGCGCCCGATTCGCGCAACACGATCGCGCTCGTCGGCTATCAAGCGGCCGGCACGCGCGGCGCGGCGCTCGAAGCGCATTCGCCCGCGATCAAGCTGCACGGCGAATATATTCCCGTACGCGCCGCCGTCGAATCGATCTCGTCGCTGTCCGCCCATGCGGATTACAGTGAAATGCTCGATTGGCTCGGCAAGATGACGTCCGCCCCCGAACGGACGTTCATCACGCACGGCGAACCGGCCGCGGCCGATGCATTGCGACGGAGAATCGCCGAACAATTGCATTGGCGCTGCGACGTCCCGAGCTACCTCGAAACGGTCGAGCTTGCGGAAGGACACACGGCGCGTGCTTGCACCTAAACCACGAAGGTCTGGGTCATCTTGTGGTCGATCCAAAGCATGCCTTCGCGCAGGCCGGCCAGCAGCGCTTCGCGTTCCACCTTGCTTCGGGTGGCGTGCGTGAACTCGTGCGAGAATGCGCCGCGCACGCCGTCGTGCTCGACGCGTATGCGGCACACGAACCCGCCCGGCTCCGGCGAGGTTTGCGCGAACACGCGCCAATTCGGCCCCTGCACGCTGCTCGAAAGCGTCATGATCGCGTCTCCTTGACGTCTAGTCGTTCAATCGTCGGACGAGTGCGTTATCGCTCATCGCTCATCGCTCATCGCTCGTGGCTTACGCTCAACCCACGTCGAGATCGTCGATCACGGCATGCACGCCCGGCGCCGACCATGCCGCGCCGCGCGCGGCCGAGCGCCCGGCGTACGAGTCGACCTTGCCTCGCAGCGTGACCGTCCCGTCGCGCACCTCGACAGCGATGTGCTTGGCCTCGCGCTGCGCGTGGCGCTCCAACGCGCGCCCGATTTTTTCGGCGATGTTTTGCGCGGCCTTTCCGCTCGTCACTTCGATCAGATTGGATACGCCGGTCACGCCGCGCATATGGCTCACGGTACGCGTCGCTAGATGACTCAAATGCGCGCTCGCCACTTCCCCGCGCAACGTCACCCAGCCGTTTTCCACTTGGACCTTGACGGCCTCCTCGGAAAGGCCGACCGTCCAGCGCAGCATCGCACGCACGGCGCTCGCGGTGTCTTCATCGGTGCGTATGTCCTCGCCCGGCAGCCGCACCGCCATGGCGACCACTACGGCCTTCACACCGGCCACGCGCTGCGCCGCCTTTTCCGCCGCAATCTTTTCCGCGTAGCTCGACGGGTGGCCCGACAGCGTCACCACGCGTTCCTTCACCTCGACGCCGATTTCGGCCGCATTCACCGCGGGATCGTAGTCGAGTTCCTCTTCCACTTCCTGCTTCAACTGCCTATCCGTCTTCATCGCTTGCTCCTTGGGTATGCGCTAAGCGTTCGCGACGCACCGCGATGCGCTATGTCGATACTGCCGCGCCGCGCGCGCGCCCTTCTGACCTGCGTCAAGTTCCGATGCAATCGATCCGCTCGCCACGGCGAACCCGCCCGCGCCTGATCGATTTATTGGGGTTCCGCCCGCGCATGCGGCGCCTCGATTGACTTGGGTCAAGCCCGTAGGGACTGCAATGCCTACACTCGTATCGACGCATTCAACGATTGACCAGAGCGTCGACGCTTTAGACGAAGCTTTAGACGGAGCGACCGCAATGAGCTACAAGAGCCTTCTCGTGCACCTGGATACGAGCCAAGCCGCGTTGCCGCGGCTCGAGTTCGCCTTTCGCCTCGCACGGCAATTGAACGCCCACTTGACGGCCCTGCTCACGCTCGTGCGTCCGGAATCCGGCTCGTTCTACGTCATGGCCGGCGCCGCCGAGTTCCTGGCGGAACACGATCGCGTGAGCACGGAGCGCAGAAACGCGCTCGAGCGTTGGTTCAAGGCCGAGACGGCGCGCACGACGGTCTCCGCCGATTGGCGCGTGGCGACCGACCACGCGACCGACGTCGTGCGCAATGCGGCGCGCCTGGCCGATCTCGTCGTCGCGGGACAATTCGATCCAGACGACCCGGGCTCGTTCATCGCCAATCAATTTCTCGAGCACCTCGTGCTGGATGCGGGCCGGCCCGTGTTGATCGTGCCCTACGCCGGTGATTTTTCGACGATTGGACTGCACCCCGTGGTGGCATGGGACGGCAGCCGGGAAGCCGCCCGCGCCGTCGCGGACGCCACGCCGCTTTTCATCCATGCGAAGCAAACGACGATCGTCACGATCGGCGCGCAAGGCGGCGAGCCGCCGGGAAGCCGATTGCCGGGCGCCGACATCGCCGCCGTCATCGCACGCCACGCCACGGCCGCCGCGGTTACCGTCGAGGAAACGCAAGCCGAACCGGCCCGAGCGGTGGGCGACGCGCTGCTGACCCGCGCGGCCGAACTAGGCGGCGATCTCATCGTGATGGGGTGCTACGGCCACGCGCGCTGGCGCGAGCTTGTACTCGGCGGCGCTTCGCGCGTGATCCTCAAGTCGATGACGATGCCGGTACTGATGTCCCACTAGCCCCATGCAGGAACTCGTTCCAAACCGACCGCACCGATAGGGAAACGTCATGAGCTACAAAACACTGCTCGTTCATATCGACGACAGCAAGCGCTGCGACGCGCGCATGGCTTTCGCCGCCGACCTCGCGGTGAAGTACGGGGCGCACCTGGTCGGCTTGTACGTCGTCTGCCAAGACGTCCTGCGGCCGCTGTTGAGCGGCGATGAAAGCCTCGACTTGAGCGCCAACGAGGCACGCCACGCGCAGTTGGCCATCGACGCGCAGGAGCGCTTTACGGCCGTCGCCCAACGCACGGGCTGCCCGTTCGAGTGGCGCGCGCCGAGCGGGCCGTCACTCGAAACCGCCGTGCTGCACGCGCGCCACGCCGATCTGATCGTGCTGGGACAGGAAGATCCGAACGATGCGGCCACCCGCATCGCGCGGGATTTCGTCGAAGACGTGATCATGACCGTGGGCCGTCCCGCGATCGTCCTGCCGCATGCCGGGCGTATTCCGACGTTCGGCGAGAGCGTACTCGTGGCATGGGACGGCGGGCGCGAGTCGGCGCGCGCGCTAGCCGACGCGATCCCGATCCTGAAGCATGCCCGCTTCGTCACGGTCGTGACGATCAGCAAGCAGCCGGAGGCGGGCGCCCCCGACGATATCGACGTCGCCGCCTACCTCGATCGTCACGGCGTGCGGGCCAGCTTCGCGACGGTGCCGCGCCCGGCTGGCGTAGGTACCGGCGCCACCTTGCTCAATCAGTTGAGCGACCGTCATGCGGACCTGCTCGTCATGGGTGCATACGGCCACGCCCGCACGCGCGAACGCGTGATCGGCGGGGTCACCAGGACGCTGTTCGAAACCATGACGACGCCCGTATTCATGTCGCATTAGCCGCCAAGCGGCGTCCACCCCGTTCCGGGTACGCGCGGGATCAAAGTCCCGCGCGGTTGAGCGCTCGCCTTCGGGCGGGCGTCTTTTTTTTCTTTTCTCTGACCTATCCTTCCCGTTAGCGGCGAACCGGCCGACGGGGCGATTTCGCGCGCCATTGGCAGCCGCGCGCTAATCTAGGACAATTCGGGACATGTCCGACGATTTTCGCCATGCGGTTCGCCCGACACTGATTTTCGGCCCCGCGCGCTTTTCAAGCCGCGCGGATATTCCGTCACCCGCAGGATGCGCATGCCCGCAGTTGGAACTTCCCCGAAGCCGTCCACCCCGCCCGGCGGCGCGGCGAGCGGCAATGCTTCGCTGCGCGCCCCGCTGCTGGCCGCCGCGGGCACGGCCGTCGTCGTCTTCGTGGCTGCGGCCATTTCGGCATTGATCGTCCGGAACCATCTCATGGACGTCGCTCAGGCCAACTTCGACGCCCGTGCTTCGCACGTCACATCGGATATTCGGCGGGAATTGCTGCTCTGCTCCCAAATGCTACGCGGCGCGGGCGGGCTGGTCGCGGCCCAATCGCAGTCGGCCGGCGACGGCATGCCCTCGCCGGACGCCTGGGACCGGTACGTGTCGCGCCTCGATTTGGACGATGCCCCGCCCTGCATCCGCACGCTCAGCTACGCCGAAGCGGCGTTGCCCGCGGGAGCAAGCGCCGACGTGCCCGCGGCGCCGCTCGCGCGCACCGTTCTCACGTGGCCGTCGAAAGGCGACTCGGCCGACGGCGCCGACCTCGGCGTGAACGAACTCACCCGGGCGGCGCTGATGCGCGCGGCCAACAGCGGCGACACGGCCATGTCCGTGCGCGCGTTGCCGCGCGACGGCGTGAGCCAATCCGAGCCGCCCGAGAGCCAGGGCCGGGCACGGGTCGACCTGTATTTACCGGTCTACCGCACGGCGCCCCCGCCCACGCTCGCGGCGGCCCGGCGTGCCGCGTTGATCGGATTCGTGCTGGCACGCATGGACACCGAATACTTGTTCGCGAGCATCGCGGCGCACGAACCGCGCATGGAGATTCGCGTGGCGGCGGGTCAGCCGGCGGTGTCCCTGTATCCGCCGGGTGCGCCGCTCGCCCAGCAGGATGAGCACCTGCCGGGGTTTCACCGTACCGACACGCTGCGCTTCGGCGGCGAAGCGATGGTGCTCCAATATTCGACCAGCGACCCCTCCCTCGCGGCATCGGCCGATTTCAGCAGCAGCGCCATCCTCTCGGCCGGATTCGCCGCCGCGCTCGTCGCCGCCGCGGCGGTGTTCGCCTTCATGCGTACGCGCGGCACGACCCTTGCGGAAGCCGGTCGTGCGCGCTCGCGATTGTCGCAAAACGAAGCCCGCATGATGGCGATCATCCGGGCCTCGAGCGAGGCGATCATCACGATCGACGAGCAGCAGCGCATCGTCATGTTCAATCCCGCCGCCGAGCAGGTTTTTCGCTGCTCGGCCATGGAAGCGATCGGCACGCCGATCGACCGCTTCATTCCGGCGCGGTACCGCGAGGGCCATCGCAAGCATGTCGAGCGGTTCGGCGAAACTGGGGTGACGGAGCGCAAGATGGGGCGGCAACAACCGGTGTTGATCGGGCTTCGCGCGGACGGCGAGGAATTTCCGATCGAAGCGTCGATCTCGCAGATCATCGACGGCCAAAGCAAGCTCTACACCGTCATGATGCGCGACGTGACCGAACGCGTACACGCGGAGCAGGCCCTGAAAACCTCCCGGCAAGAGCTGCGCGAGCTGTCGGCGAACCTGCAGAGCGTGCGGGAAGACGAGAAAACCCGCATCGCGCGCGAACTGCACGACGATCTGGGCCAGCAGCTGACGGCGCTGAAAATGGATCTTTCCTCGGTCGAGCAATCGCTGGCGGAGACGCCGGCCGCGCCGCCGCTCGTCTTGGCTCAACTAAGCGGCATGCGGCGCCTCATCGATTCCACGGTCGGCTCGGTGCGCCGCATCGCAGCCGATTTACGGCCCGTCATGCTGGACGATCTAGGCTTGCTGCCTGCGATCGACTGGCTGCTCAACGATTTCACGACCCGCTACGGCATCGAGATCGAGCGCCGCATCGAGCCCGGCAGCGCCGCGTTCTCGCGCAACGGCGCGACGACGCTGTTCCGCATCATGCAGGAAGCGCTGACGAACGTCGTCCGCCACGCGGAAGCGACGCGCGTGTCGATCGCGCTCGTGGTCGAGGGCGACGAATGCATGCTGCGGGTCTCGGACAACGGGCGCGGCGCACGCGATGCGTCGGCGACGGAGGGACACGGGGAAAAATCCTTTGGGTTATTGGGCATTCGCGAACGCGTGCATATCTTGGGCGGCTCCGTTTCGATCGACACCGCGCAGGACCGGGGGTTCACGTTGACGGCACGCGTACCGCTCGCGGCAATACAACAGGAAGAGGCTTTGCCATGACAAGAGTACTGCTGGCCGACGATCACGCGCTCGTGCGCGATGGACTGCGCCATATTCTCGAGGGGACGAGCGGCTTCGACGTGGTGGGCGAAGCGAACGACGGGCCGAGCACGATCTCGCTGGTGCGCGGCACGCCCGCCGACGTGCTGGTGCTCGACTTGTCGATGCCCGGGCGCAACGGCATCGAACTCGTGAAGCAAATCAAGGACGAGCTGCCCAACCTACGCGTGCTCGTACTGACCATGCACGCCGAACAGCAGTATGCCGTGCGCGCATTCAAAGCCGGCGCATCGGGCTACCTGACGAAGGAAAGCGCGAGCAAGGAGCTCGTTTCGGCATTGACCAAAATCTCGGCCGGCGGCGTATACGTGAGCTTGTCGATGGCCGAGCGGCTCGCGCAAAGTCTGAACGAGCCCACCGACATGCTGCCCCACCAACGCCTTTCCGATCGTGAATTCGACGTCTTCCGCCGCATCGCGGGAGGACAGACGATCAGCGAGATCGCGCACGAACTTTGCGTCAGCGCGAAAACGGTCAGCACGTACAAAACCCGCATTCTCGAAAAGATGCAGATGCCACACGAAGCCGCCCTGGTTCGCTACGCCATCCAACACAAGTTGTTCGAGGACAGCGAAGATTTGTAACGAGGCGTTACCGTCGTTCGCGCGTATTTCGCGTGAAGGGCCGGCGCTTGGGCGGGACGTATGGCCTGTAGGCATCGCCCTACACGCGCCTTCACGATCGCCTACACCACATTCCTACCGAGCCGATATTTATTTCGTAAAGCGCTGACGATACTGTGCTTATGAAATCGACCACGCCTTCACCGTTGAGAGTATTCGTCGTCGACGAATCGACACTCGTGCGCGAGCGCTTGACCCGGCATATCGGGCCGGACGGCGCCGCGTGCATCGTCGGCGAGGCGGAGGACGTGGAAACCGCGCTCCAGGGAATTGCCGATACAGAAGCCGACGCCGTCGTACTCGACCTGCGTCTGATCGACAGCAACGGCATGGACTTGCTCCATGCTCTGCGCGGCAGAACCGATCCGATCGTCACCATCGTGTTGACCAATTACGCGTCGCCTGTCTTTCGCGAAGCCAGCGTCGTGGCCGGCGCCGATTACTTCTTCGACAAGACGACGGAATTCGATTTGGCGATGGAAACGATTGCTCGTCTCGCCCGGGAGAAAGCGCATACCGCGGGCGATGCGTAACCCGTCTTACTGAGCGGTCGTCCGGGCGATTTCGCTGCCCCGATGACCGAGTTCGCGCTCCGCATAGTCGAAGGCGGCGCGCACGGCCGCTTCGGGATCGCGATCCGAGCAATGCGGCATGGGAACGAGGCCTCGCTCCGGCGTCACGATATCGAGCCTCGCATCGTAATAAGGCCCGTTCGGGCCGTGCAATGCCTCGACCGCGAGATGGCAAGCGCTGACGAGGCGCGCGTATCGCATGAGCCGTAGCAATTGAATGCCGGCCTCGGCTTCGATTCGTGCCGACCCGGGAAACCCGAGGTACACGATTTGCATGCCGATTCCCATCTGCCGACCTCCGCGTTCAAGCACCCATCGCTAACAAGAGCGGTACACCTGCCAATGGCGATGCACCGATGTCCATCTTCGCGAAAGCGGCTTTGAGGCGGTTTGACCTGAGTCAACGGAGCGCGATGGGGCGCTAACGAAAGCAAGAAGCGTCGGGGCGCGGCCCACGCGTGGCCGGCTAATACGGACGCGCCCCATGGGCGGACGGTACGCTCAGGCGCAGCGCAGCAACGCAGGCGCGGGCGCCGCGACGGGGCGGACGCAGTACGCCACGGTGCTCGCCGCAGGTCTCACGCAATAGGCCGCGGCGTCGGCTTTTGCCATTGGCTTCACGCAGTACGCTGCGGCATCGCCCTTCGCCATCGGCTTCACGCAGTATGCTGCCGCGTCACTCTTCGCCATCGGCTTCACGCAGTATGCTGCGGCATCACCCTCTGCCATCGGCTTCACACAGTATGCGACAGCATTGCCCTTCGCTTCGGGCTTCACACAGTACGCTGCCGCATCACCCTTTGCCATCGGCTTCACGCAGTACGCTGTGGCATTGCCCTTCGCTTCGGGCTTCACACAGTACGCTGCCGCATCACCCTTTGCCACAGGCTTCACGCAGTACGCCCCGCTCTCGCCTTCGCCGAATTCATGCGCGGCCAGGTCGTTGCTCGCCTGAGCCAGCGCGAAATGGCGCGCTTCATCTTCGCCGCCTTCGATGCCGCTGTACGGATCGTGATGGATCATGTATCCGAATATCCGCTCGCAATCGGCGCCATAGCGCTGCGTATCGAGAATATGCATGTGCCAGAACTCGTCCACCGCTTCGCTGGGAACGATCGGCGCGTCGGGATACTTGGCCGCGAGCTTCAGGAACTGCCGATAGCCGGCTTCCGCCCGCTCGATTTCCTGCAAGGCGAGCTCGCCGCCGTGCCGGTGCATGAACTTCGCTTTGATGAGACTGAAGTCGAGTTCGTCAATGGCTTGGAACATCTCGGCGATACCCCGTTTAGTGGTCTGCATGATGCTTTTCCTTCAAGGCGTGATGGGAGCGATCGGCTTGACCGTTGTCGGCTCCATGGGTTGACGATCTCGCGCTAGGCACGAGATTCGGATCCGCGGCGCGACCGAGAAAACTCTCGACATCGGCAGCTGGAATGGGACGGCTGAAGAAGTACCCTTGCACTTCGTCACAGCCTTCTTTACGTAAAAAGTCGATCTGCTTCTGCGTTTCCGCGCCTTCGGCGATGACGGCCAGCCCCAGGCTGTGCCCGAGCGCGATGACGGCGCTCGTGATCTGCGTGTCGCTATGGCTGTCGGGCACGTTGCGAATGAACGACCGGTCGATCTTGACGGTGTCGATCGGGAAGCGATTCAAATACGCGAGCGACGAGTAGCCCGTGCCGAAATCGTCGATCGACAGGCGCACGCCGGTGCGCTTGATCGCCGCGAGCCAGCGCGCCGCTTGTTCCGGATGACGCATCACCATGCTCTCGGTCAGTTCCAGTTCGAGAAATTCGCCGGGCAGGCCTACGTCCTCGAGCGCATCGAGGATGCTTTCGTGCAGGCGAGGATCGGCGAACTGCCGCGCCGACAAGTTGACGGCGACATGAATTGGCCCCAAGCCGCGGTTGCGCCACTCGGCGGCCTGCCGGCACGCTTCGCGCATCACCCATGCGCCGATCGGCACGATGGCGCCCGTTTCTTCCGCGATCGGAATGAAGTCGCTGGGCGGCACGGCGCCGAGCGCGGCGTTGTTCCAGCGCAGCAGCGCCTCGACGCCTGTGCAGTGGTTCGTGCGCAGATCGATGCGCGGCTGGTAGACGAGCGCGAATTCGTCGTTCTCCACCGCATGCCTGAGCTGCGCCTCCATCTCGACCCGACGATGCAGCGACATGCTCATCTGACGCACGTACATCTGATAGGTGTTCTTGCCGCGCTGCTTGGCGCCATACATCGCCATGTCGGCGTGCTTGAGCAGCGTCTGCGCGTCGTCGCCGTCGCCCGGGAACGAGCTGACGCCGATGCTGGCGCTGATTTGGAGCTGCGAGCCGCCGATCATGAACGGCTGCGCCAGCGCCGCTTGGATGGCGTCGATCGTTTCCATGACCGGCGCCGCGCCGTCGCTCGGCTGTTTAACCAGCACGACGAATTCGTCGCCCCCTAGCCGCGCGATCATGTCGGCGCTCGATAGCGCATCGTGCAAGCGCGCCACCACGGCGCGCAGCAATAAATCGCCGACGTTGTGTCCGAGCGAATCGTTGACGTCCTTGAAGCGATCGAGATCGATGAACAACACGTGCAACGCCGAGCCATCGGCCCGCGCCCCGGCCAGCAAATCGTCCAGATGCTCGCGGAACTTCAAGCGATTGGGCAGGCCTGTCAACGCATCGTGCGTGGCGAGGAAATGCAGATTGTCTTCGGCTTGGCGGCGCTGCAGGAAGTGGCTCATCTGGCTCACGATCGAGCGCGCCATGACCAATGCCTGCGGCTCGATATGACGCCGCTCGCGCGAGTAGAACTCCGCCACGCCTACGACGATCGAGCCCAGACGCAGGGCGAACGAAAACGTCGTCGCGATGGCCGCTTGCGCGAGCCATGCCGCGTCGCCGCCGTGCGATGCGTCGCTGCGCGACGTATGCCAGCGCGGCGCGGCCGGGGCGCGCTCCTCGTTCGTGACGCTCGGCGCATGGGCGAGCAGCCAAACATCGAGATCGCCGTCGATCGCCGACGACGTGGCGCAGAGCAGTTGCTTGACCCCGGCCGGCGTGGGATAAAACGCACCGGCGTCCCAATCCATTCCGCGCACGACCGATTCGATCAAATGCCGGCAAACGTCGAACTCGTTGCCGGCGGTGGCGAGGTACAGCGTAAACGCGTGCTCCAGATCGCGCGCACGTTCGATCGATTTCTGCTTCGTGATTTCGAGCGCCGTGCCTCGCAACATGCGCGAGCCGGGCGCGCCGTAAGCGTGCCCAATCACGCGCAGCCAGCCGCGCCGGCCATGCAGCGATCGATAGCGGCACTCGATCTCGAACGCACGACGCGTCGTCAAGGTCGCCTTCGCCTGGTACAGCACCGCGCGCCGGTCCGGCGCATCGATCGCGCGGAGCACGGCCTTGAGCGCATGGGCCGACTCGCGCGTACCGAGCAGGCGCGCCATTTCCTTGGAAAGGTGCGCCTCGCCCTCATCGAGATTCACGCGCCAGTCGCCAAGATGCGCGATGCGCTGCGCTTCGGCGCGCGCCGCTTCGCTTTCGCGCAAGTCGTACGTGATCCTGTCGGCCAGCTTCACGGCGCGCGAGCGCGAACTGGACAGCGCGTACGCCAGCCCGGCCAGCAACGCGCTGATCAGGAGTCCCGATACGAGCGCGAGGTCGGGCAGAACGCGCTGCGTCCCGCTGAGCGCGGCCGGATCGGCGGAAAAATCGATGACCCACCGCCGGCCCGCGAACGGTTGCTCGGCGCGTCGCTGCAACAGCGTTACCTTGGCCGTACGCGCAGCACGCGGCGCATTCGGCACGACGACAGCGGCCGCACGCCCGGCCGTGCGCAGCGAGACTGGGGAAAACGTGGGACGAACGCTCGCCGCGCCGTCGACGCTGTCATAGAGCAGCGAATCTTTCGACACCGTCTTCGGCGGCTGGCGCATGCTGCCCGCGTCGTAGATCTTGAATTTGATGACGCGCAGCGTTTCCGCGCTCAGCAGTCCATCCATCATGTCGTTGATGCGGATGCCTGCTCCCACGGAGCCGATATACGCGCGGCGGCGCTCAGCCACCGTCGCGGTGGGCATCCCACGAAAGTACACCGGCATGCGCATCGCCAGTCCGACGAATTTTGCGCCGCGGTCGTCGAGGATCAAGCGTCCGCTGCTGATGGCCTCGCCCGAGTCGCGCAACGCCTGCATCGCGGCGCGGCGCTGCGGCAGCGCGTCCATATCGAGTCCGACGGCCTCGCGATTGGCGGCCAGCGGTTCGAGATAGGTCAGCACGTCATAGCTGTCCCGCATCCCCGGCGGGTGAATGGAAAAGTCGATCCCCGCTTGCTGCAATATCTTGTCCTTGCGCTGTTCGTCCACGAATCGCTCGACGTTCTCCGCGCGCAGATACGTTGCGTAATTCAACGTTTGAAAACCCGGATACCGCCCGGGCAAATCCAATCCCGCGACGAAATCGCGAAACTCGTCGCGCGTCACGTTGCTGTCCTCGCCGAACAGCGCTCGCATGGTGACGAGCACATCGGTATAAAGCCGAACGCGCACGGCGATTTGCTGTTCGACGCTGCGCGAATCGTTGTCGAAGCGCAGCCGCGCTTCGCGCTCGACGAATTGCTGGCAAACCGAATAAACCATCACTGTTGCGGCCAGCGCGAGTGCAAGCACGCCGAGCGCGAATCC
The DNA here is from genome assembly GCF_051954495.1 of Trinickia sp. Lineage (GTDB taxonomy): Bacteria > Pseudomonadota > Gammaproteobacteria > Burkholderiales > Burkholderiaceae > Trinickia. Next base: position 43,621 of record NZ_JBQCHR010000177.1, on the reverse strand, counting down.
CTGCGCATACCAAGCGCGGCAGGTATGCCTCATCCGTTCCAAGAGTGCTCGCACAACGTTTCCCCTAAATCCCGCGCTACCGAACGAGCCATCCCGCCCGACGCGCGAGTTCAGCGTGCACACGCCCTCCGCGCAGGGCCCATAATGGCCACGCGTCCCGGGTCGGCGCTGCACGCCTCCTATTCCGTTAATCGATTGCCGGCGGGTGGATTACCCAACACCCTCTACCCGGCCCATGCGCTCGATGAAGCGAGCGAATAATGGGAGCGACTACTTATCACCCTCGTCTGGAGCCGCCATAAAAATTTGGTTTTCTTATAGGCTCTTTTGTACGAAGGATAGGGGTGGAGAATATTGATACAAGTCAAAGAAACCCTATCGTAAAAAACCCGCGCCCCGCTCCACGGGGGGTAGCGTACGGACATCCATACGCAAACAGTGGTTTCTAAAACGTGAGATCTAGCAACAATTACCGCTAAAACAAGTGTCTCATGCCAAGTGAAACGACTGTTTGAGAATTGGAGCTCGAGGCGGGGAGAGAGAATAACTGTGCGCGCACGCCGCTACTGGCGCGCAAAACGACCGCATTCAAATATACATCGGTGCGTTTCGAGAAGGCGTAATCGATACCGCCCACTATTTGATTCCAATGCGCCTGCCCCAGTTTGGAGTAAGCGTAACTCCCAGCCACTGAAAACGCGTAATTCACCGAATACTTAACGCCGCCCTCGGCCGTTCGCAACGATGCGTCCGCTCCGTTTTGGCTGAAATTCACGAGCGTGAACAACCCGTGCACGAAGGCGGGCCCCCATTGGTAGCCCGCCCCGACGCCCGCGACCGTCAGCTTGTCGAAGACGCGAAACGGCGACAAGAGCCCTTGCGGCCCGGTGCCGACAAGGGGCGCACCCAGCACCGTCGTGCCGATACCGAACGCGGCTGTGTAGTTGTGGATGCCCAGATAAGCGGCGCCCGCGCGAAAGGGCCCATGCGCATAGGTCGCCCCGAACGCCACGGCGCTGTTCGCGACGAAATTGCCGGGCTGCCCGCCAAACGCATAGAGCCCGCCGAACTGGAAGCCGCCGAACTCGGGCGTCAGATAGCGCACGGCGTTGTCGATGCGCTCCGCGCCCAGCCGGTCGAGATCGCCCAAATGGAACGCATAGACGGAAGGCGTCAACGTGCCCGCGGCGAACTGTGTGAGGTTCGTCGACATGAAGTCGTATTGCCGGCCGAAAGTCAACGTACCGAATCGGTCGCTGGCGAGGCCGACGAACGCCTGCCGGCCGAACTCAAGCCCGCCCTGCGAAAACCGCCCGTCGTTGAGCGTGAAGCCGTTCTCGAGGCGAAACACGGCTCGCCATCCGTCGCCCAGCGGCTCGACCCCACGCAGTCCCCAGCGATCGGACTGCCCGACGCCGCTCGTTTGCACCCAAGCGTGCTTGCCGCTTTCGTTCGTCACGAACGAAACGCCGCCGTCGACGATCCCGTAGAGATTCACCGTGCCTTGAGCCCGCGCGGCGGCCATCGCTGCCAGTAACGCCGCGCCCGCGACCCAGCCCGCACCCGAACGAATCGACGTCCTCATTGCGCCTCCTTTGCATGCTGCCGTTACGACGACACATACCCGCGCTCAAGGAAGCCGAGGCGCCGAGCCAACGATAGTTGTGCTCGGTCAAGATTGCAACATCGAAAATGCGAAGCGTACTGCTAAATATGACAGGCGATGGGCGCACGCCTTCGGTTCATCAGGGCATGATTTCTCCGGTAAGGCCACCTAGGCCGACCGCTCGTTAATCACTCCGTCATCCCAAGCAGCGCGCGCACGTCGCGATCGGGCCGCGCAATCGCTCACGAATACGAAGCCGTCGCGCTCGATCGCGTCGTGCCTTTACCGAACCGGAATGTCAGCGCGATGCAAGCGGTGTTTCAGCGCAAGCGGGCGTCGTCGGAAATGAAATCGAGAAACGAGCGAACCTTGGGCGATAGGTATTGACGGTGGCGATAAACGCCGTAGAGCTTCGTGCCGAAGAAACGATAGTCGGTGAGCACGGCCGTGAGCGCGCCCGCTTGCAGATCGTGCGCGATCAACGCCTTCGGCAAAAACGCGAGCCCCATGCCCTCGAGGGCGGCCAGGCGCAGCAGCGATTCGTTGTTCGTTTGGAGCGCGGGATCGAACTTCAGCGTTTCGACGCCGCGCGGCCCTTCCACTTCGAGCGAATGGTTGGCGGGCAGCATCGAATAGCCGAGCATCGTGTGCCGTCCGAGCGCTTGCGCATCGGCGGGCGCGCCGGCCTTGCGCAAATAGCTCGGCGCGGCCACGAGATGAAACGTCACGGGCGCGATCGGACGCGCGATCAGCGCCGGCCCCAGCGAAAGCGGATTCGTCACGCGCAGCGCGAGATCGAAACCTTCTTCGACAAGATTGACGAATCGGCCCGACAGGTCTACGTCCAGGCGCACCTCGGGATAGCGCGCGCGGTAATCGTTCAGGATGCCGACGAAATCCGGATTGGCCATCCAAACGGGCACGCTAAGCTTGAGCGTGCCGTGCGGCGAGGCCGTGGATTGGCTGACCGCCGCTTCGACGTCGTCGAGCTCGTCGAGCAGTTGGCGAACATGCTCGAAATACGTCGCGCCCGATTCGGTCAGGCTCAGATGGCGGCTCGTTCGATTGAGCAGCAGCGACCCTAGGCGCCGCTCGAGATGCATGACGTGCTTGCTAGCCATCGCCGGCGACATATCGAGCCTGCGAGCCGCCGCGGCAAAGCTCTTGAACTCCACCGCGAGGCGAAAGACGCGCATGCTCGTAAGCGTATCCATCCGATCGTCAACCAGGAGTAAATGATGGATCAATCATAGCCGAGTTGTTCAGGACTGCCGACGATCGTATCGTTGCCGATCTTCCTATCCCCGGACTCGTCAAGGAAATCAAACTATCATGATCAACGACAAAACCGCCCCGCTGGCCGCGCTGCTCCTGCGCCTGAGCCTGGGCATTCTGTTTCTCGCGCACGTGGGCCTGAAAGTGTTCGTGTTCGGCGTACCCGGCTTCGTCGGCTATTTCGCCTCGCTGGGCTTGCCGGCGCTTGCGGCCTATTTGACGATCGCGCTCGAACTCGTCGGCGGCCTCGCGCTGATCCTGGGCGTCTACGCGTCGTGGGTGGCCGTGCCGCTGGCGCTGGAAATGTTCGGCACGGTCGTGCTCGTCCACGGGGCGAACGGCTGGCTTTTCACGAACAAGGGCGGCGGCTGGGAGTATCCCGCGTTCTGGGCGATCGCGCTCGTCGTGCTGTTCCTGCTCGGCGACGGCGCCTATGCGCTGCGCCCCGCCAAGCGAGGCGTCTGAACGTGCCGCGCTAACGCATGTTGCCCGTATGCCCGAGCGAATACCGCCCGGGCTGCGGCCATACGGTCAGCCCATGCGGCTCCATGCCGACGGGAATCGACTTCACGGCGCCGCTCGACGTATCGAAGGCGTAGACCACATCGTCGAACCGCCCCGATAGCCAGAGCGTCTTGCCGTCGGCGCTGACATTGCCCATATCGGGGCTGCCGCCGCCAGGGATGGGCCACGTCGCGACGACCTTGCGCGTCGAAAAATCGAGCACCGACACACTGCCCTGGCCGTGCCGGCCGCCATGGACGTGGTTCGAACCGCGGTTGGCGATGTAGAGCTTGGCGCCGTCCCGGCTCGGATAAAGACCATGGGTGCCGACGCCGGTCTGGATGAAGCCGATCTTCCGAAAGCTGTCGCCGTCGACGACGTACACGCCGTCGGCCATCATATCGGCCACGTAGAACACCTTACCGTCGGGCGACACGCGGATGTCCTGCGGCATGCCCTTCTTTTGCAGCTCCAAGTAGCCCACCACCTTTCGCTGCGTCATATCGATCTTGGCGAGTTTGCCGCCGAACTCGCAGGTGAAGATCGCGTATTTTCCGTCGATGGAAAAGTCGGCGTGATTGATGCCTTTGCACTCGGGCACGGCGAGGCTCGAGCGCAGGACCATCGTCTTCGGATCGCGGAAATCGAGGCGCGCGTGCGCCTCGGCCACCACGATCGCATCCTTGCCGTCCGGCGTGTAGTACATGTTGTAGGGATCGTCGACCGTGACAGCGGCGCCGGGTTTTCCGGTCGTCGGATCGATCGGCGTCAAGCTGCCGTCGGTGCGGCCTTCCGCATTGTTGGTGACCCACAGCGTATGCAGATCCCATGACGGCACGATGTGCTGAGGGCTGCGCCCGACGGGAAACTTATCGACCACCTTGAACGTCGACGGATCGATCACATAGACGTCGTTCGATCGCAGGTTCGGCACGTACACGCGCGCGAGCGCGCCGTTCACGGCGGCGCTCAAGTGGTTCGCACGCGCTTCGCCGTACAGGTTCGACGGGTCGACGACCGGCGGCATGCCGTCCACCGTTTGAATCCCCCCCGCCGATGCGCCGCACGGCGCCAGCGCGATCCATGCGCCGACGATCGCGCCGCGGATCGACGAAGCCAACCAGAGCGGCGAAGGCGTCCGCGAAACGCGGCGGCCGTTTTCGTTCAATCGCATTGCTCCCCCTCCCTGTCGATGATCGATGTGCGACGCTGGGCGCGCACCCGGTGCTTCAACGGCCCGCCGTCTCTTTGCGAATGGCCTCGATGGTGCGCTCGACGATCGCATCGACGCCGAGCTGCCCGAGCGCCGCGGTGGCGCGCCGCGGATCCCCGCCGTACACGCCGTCGGCCGCGCCGAGTTTCGGCGCTCGGCGCAGCGCCTCGAGCCGCACCGCATGGGGATCGACGGCCAACATCAGCGCGGTGTCGGCCAGCCCCGCATGGGTGCCGATCTCATCGTCGCGAAAGCCCTTCTGCCGCAATGTGCGCGCATACCCTTCGGCGCTTTCGCCGTAGTACTCGGCCGGCACGAAGGCACGCGCTTTCGTGCCGGCCCAGGCCTTGTTCAAACGCGCGACCGCTTGCTTGATGTCGTTCTGATAGCCGCCGTGATCGCCGAGAAACACGACGTTCTTGAAGCCGTGCACGGCGAAGCTGTTCGCGGCCGATTCGAGCGTCTTTTCGAAGACGTCGTCCGGCACGGTGATGGTCCCCGGAAAACGCATGTGCGAGGTGGGCGGCGCATAGCCGCCTTCGGGCACATAGGCGATGACGGGCGCGACGAGCGCATTGCCGAGCCCCTGCGCAATGCGCGTTGCGAGAAACCGCGCTCGCTCGTTGTGCTTGCCGAGCGCCACGTACGGCCCGCTCTGTTCGGTGCCGCCGATCGGCACGAGGATGGTCGTCTTGCCCGCGGCGATCTCATCGCGCAACTCGGTCCACGTCAAATCCTCGAGCTGCACGGTGTTCGGCGCCTGAGCCGACGAGAGCGCCGGCCCCAGCAACAAGGCCGCCAACACGCAAGTCTTTCGTAATCCATGCCGCATGCCGCACTCCGCAAAAGAAGCCGCGATGCCCCCGCCCGGATGCGTCGATTATGACCAAATCCGTAACGATGATTTATCAAACTAGGCGTTAACCCTAGAGCGTTCGATCGCTAGACTGCAGTCATCGGTTCAACGCAACGAACTTGACGCAAGACCGACGGACACGCAGTACATACCAACTCTTGGAGGTAAATATCATGAAGTCGCTCATTCAATCCATCGTTATCGCCGCCGCCCTGACCGCTCCGGTCGCCGTATTCGCGCAGTCGAACGCGCCTGTGACGCGCGATCAAGTCAAGGCCGAACTCACGCAATTCCAGCAAGCCGGCGGCCTGCGCAGCACGGGCAACGATCCGTACTATCCGAGCGACGTGCAGACCGCGCAAGCTCGGGTCGATGCGCAAAACGGCAACGGCACGGCCTTCGGCGGCACGCACGCCGGCACGTCCGCCTCGGGCGCGCCCGTGAAGAACGACGGGCTCCAACCGCTGTACTTCGGCGGACATTGATTCTTAGCGCTGTCGAAGATCGCACGGCGGCGCCCCGATCGGCACGATCGAGGCCGCCGCGCGATGAAAACAACTTCATTGCATCGAACGATTCTCGGCCTGCTTTCGTGACCGCGACGGCAGGCCGTCGCGCATCGGTACCTCCGCCGCCGGTTATCGGCGGTTTCGCCTAGCCTCCGATGCGGCTAGGCGTTTTTTCCGTGGGTATTCGGTTTCGACCTCGGCGATCCGCGAGGACGGCAGCGCGCCTCGGGCGCAGATTACACGTAGTGCGCGTTCACGCCGCGCCGGCACACATGACGCCGATCGCGGCATAATTCGGAATCGCCGTCTTTCGAGCGGTCGCTCGTCACGAGGAAACTTCCGATGCTCCACGATTTGGTCGCGCGCTACGGGCCGGCGCTCGTCTTCGTCAATGCGCTCGCCGCATCGCTGGGGCTGCCCGTGCCGGCCATGCCGACGCTCGTTCTGTTCGGGGCCATGGCCGCGCTGCACCCAGGCTCGATCGGGGCGCAGCTCATGCCCGTCCTCGCCCTTGCCGTGCTCGCGTCGGTGATCGGCGACAGCGTGTGGTTCCTGGCGGGCCGGCGATACGGGGGCGCGACGCTCAAGACGTTATGCCGTCTGTCGTTGTCGCGCGATACGTGCGTCAAGAAGACCGAGCGCTTCTTCGGCCGCTGGGGCGTACGCGTGCTGACGGTGTCCAAGCTCGTGCCGGGTCTGTCTCTGCTGTCCGTACCGTTGGCCGGCGCGCTCGGCACGCCCTATCGCGCATTCGTCGCCCACGACGGCGTGGGCGCGGCGATCTGGGCCAGCCTCGGCTTGGCCATCGGCGTGCTGGTGTCGCGTCAGGTCGATTGGATGTTCGCGGCGGCGGGCCGCCTGGGCCATGCGAGCCTGCTCGTCGTGGCGGTGTTGTTGATCCTGTACGCCGCCTACCGGTGGATGCGCAGGCGAGCCTTGATGAAAAAGCTCGCCAACGCGCGCATCGGTGTGGACGAGCTCTACGCGCTGATGTCGGCGCAAACGGCGCCCATCATCTTCGACATTCGATCGGAAGAGAAGCGCCGGCTCGACCCCTACGTCATACCCGGCGCCTTGTTCGCCGACGAACGCCGACTCGACGAGATCATCGCCACGTACCGGCCCGAGCAAAAGCTGGTCATCTATTGCTCGTGCCCCAACGAAGTGTCGGCGGCTTGGATGGCGAAGAAGCTGATGGATGCCGGCTTTCGCGACGTCCTGCCGCTCAAGGGCGGCATCGACGCGTGGCGCGAAGCGGCCCTCGAGGTTGCCATGCTGCAGTTTCCCGCTGCCGACGAAGGCCGCCCGGATCATCATTCCGCACCGCGGGCCGCATAGCGGCGGGGTTTCGTCGAACCCCGAGCCCCGAGCCCGCGCCCGCGCCCGCTTGCTTTCTATCGGTCGAGCAAAAATTCGCGCACCGCGCCGACGAACGCCGGCGCGCTCTCCACATTGGGCATATGCACTGTCGGCAGCGACAGGTAGTGTGCGCCCGGTATGGCGGCCGCGATCGCCTCGCCGTGGCTCGCGGCCGTCACCGTGTCGTACTCGCCCGCGATGACGAGCGTCGGCGCGGTAATCAGCGCAACGGGGCGGCGCAGGTCGGCGTCGCGCACGGCGGCGAAGCTGCCGGCCAGCCCTTGCGGCGTCGTGCTCAGCACCATCGTTCGAAACGCATCCACCACCGGAAGCCGCGCTTCGATCATCCGCGCCGGAAACCAATTGCTCATGAACATCTCCGCCATCGCGCTCATGTCGTCGGTTCGAGCGAGCTCCGCGATTCGTTGATCGAACAACTCGGGCGGGCCGAGGTGCGAGGACGTGTTGCTGAGAATGAGGCGATCGATCCGCTCCGGCGCGTGAATGCCGAGCCATTGGCCGATGAAGCCCCCGAGCGAAAGCCCGAGAAAATGCACGCGCTCGAGTTCGAGCGCGTCGAGCAGTTCGATCGCGTCGCGCCCCAACCGATCGATCGAATACGCCCCGGCAGGCGCATCGGAGGCGCCATGGCCCCGCGTGTCGTAGCGCAATACGCGGAAGTGCTCGGCCAAATCGGGCGTCACCCCGTCCCACATATGCAGTGTCGTAGCGATGGAGTTGGACAACATCAGCACGGGCGCATCCTCGCGCCCGTCGAAGCGATAGGCAATGCGCGCGCCGTCGCCGGCCGTAAAAAACGATAAGGCTTCCATGACGATTTCTCCTTGATCGAAGCGTTGAGCCGTTGGTTACTTCAGTTCGACGAATCAATCGTAGAGGCATGCCGCGCGCAATGACATTACAAAGTTTTGATATTCTTTGTAACCCTTCCTATTCGCCACCGCGCCCGAGGCCGCCGATGAATGAATTCACGCTGCACGATCTGCATTGCTTTGATACGGTGGTCCGCGCCGGCGGTTTTCAAGCAGCCGCCGCGGCGCTCCACCGCTCGCACCCCGCCGTGTTCTCGGCCGTGGCGCGGCTCGAACGGCAACTCGGCATCGCCTTGCTCGACCGCAGCGGGTACCGCGTTCGATTGACGGCGGACGGCCGCGCCTTCCACCGCAAGGCGCAAACGCTGCTTACCGAATTCAACGGGCTGCGCACGTACGCGTCGCAATTGGCGATGGGAGAGGAAAGCGAGTTGCACGTCGTCATCGGCGATCTCTGCCCGCGAGACCCAACGCTCGCGCTGCTTGCGCTCTTCTTCGCGTCATGCCCGGGCACGCGAATGCATCTGCACGTCGAGGCGGTTGGCGGGCCGCAGGAGCGCCTGCTCGACGGCGACGCCGATTTGATCGTCCATCGCATCGACAAAGCCGACCCTCGCCTGGAATGGGCCGACCTTTGCAAGGTCGAACTGATCCCCGTCATCGCGCCGGCGCTGCTGCCCGCCGGTCTGCCGCGAATGGTCAAGCCCGAGCACCTGCGCGAACTCACGCAATGCGTGATGCGGGACACGGCGCGCCACACCGCGCCGCGCGACTACTTCGTGCTGGAAGGGGCGCCGCAATGCACGGTCGCCGATCAATCGATGACGCGGGAAATCATCCTGCACGGATTGGGCTGGGGGCATCTGCCCCAGTACATGATCGAAGACGATTTGCGCGCCGATCGGCTACGGTCGCTGGCAGGGCGGCATTTGCCCGGCGCCTGCGAGGAGATCGTCGTCGCAAGGCGTGGCGACAAACCCCACGGTCCTGTCGCGCAGCGGTTGTGGCGCTACTTCGGAGAGCACGGGGCGAACGCGTTTCGCAGCCCGAAGCCTTCGCCCGTAAAGCGGCGGCGTCGATCCCCGTAGCAAAGACCGACGCTAATTGCCGATGTGACTAATAGTATTTATATTTTTTGGCATTTCCCCACTACACGAGAAACACAGCGGATCTTTCACGTCGGCGTTTGCTGAAAACATAGGCAGTCGATGCGAGTCCAACGAAGAACCGCGCGCGTCGTTCGCCAGCCTAACGACGTTAACGGCGGCAATTGAAGTGACTTTAGTACAAAGACCAACATCGCTCCGGCACGACGGCGGGGTGCGCCTTTCAACAATCATCAGATGAAAGTGTGAACAAAATCGATCATTGCTTCGCCAAGCGATGGAAATAGCAAGCGACTCGCGGTACGATGCAGTCAGTTGCTTCCCGGCAATTGACCGCAGGGAAAACCTGAATCAATTAGACGAATGCGGGCGATTATGATGGCGAGAGGCTATCGCCCATTATCATCATTACTTCTCTCGCATACTCATTCATGAGCACAGTTCTGACCGATCCAAAGAGAGATGCGATCGGATTTTCGCCGAATGGCGGCGCGATGCGCGCCATCCGCATACTGCTTGCGGACGACCATCCGGTATTCCGAGAAGGACTGCGCGAACTTCTGCAAGGCATGGAAGGCGCGACGGTCGAAGGCGAGGCGTCCGATGCAGCCTCGACGATGGCGTTGATCCGTCGCACGCGGGCCGACGTGCTGCTGCTCGACCTGTCGATGCCCGGGCGCAGCGGCATCGAACTCGTCAAGAAGATTCGCGACGAAGCCCCCGAACTGAAGGTTCTGGTGCTGACGATGCACGAGGAACGGCAGTTCGCGATGCGCGCGTTCATGGCCGGCGCCCATGGGTATCTGACCAAGCGCAGCGCCGCGCCGGAATTGGCGCAAGCGTTGCGCAAAGTGTCGGCGGGCGGCAGCTACGTGGGGCCTTGGATGGTCGATTTCGTCGCGCGAAACTTGACCGCGCCGCCGGAATCGGCGCCGCATCAACAATTGAACGATCGTGAATTCGACATCTTCATGAGGCTGGCGCGCGGGGAAAATCCGACAGAGATCGGACGGGCGGTGAGCCTGAGCACGAAGACGGTCAGCAACTACAAGGCGCGCATATTCCATGCGATGGGCATCTCGAGCGAGGCCGCACTCGTGCGCTATGCCTTACGCCATCATTTGATCGACGACAACGACGTCATGTGAAACCGACCGACGACTGGCTCTCTCATCCGATGCCGCTAACCGTGCCGCACAATCAACCGCACGCGATCGATCGCGCGATCGACGTCGCCACCCGCCTCGTGCGCGAGCAAGAAGCCCGCGTGACGCATTTTCGGCCCGGCGGCGCCGAGCGAGCCGCGGCCGAGGGTTTGCTTGCCGCGTTGCGCACGAGTTTGACCCTGGGCCAGCGCTGCCGAGTCGCCGCGAACGCCGGCAATTGCGCCGGGTCGCGCGACCCGCGGAGCGTGGTCGAAGCCCGTCGCGCCGAGGAAGCGCACGCCGTGCGCGAGGACGAGCGCAAACGCATCGCGCAGGAGCTCCACGACGATCTCGGACAGCATCTAAGCGCGCTGGAGCTGACGGCGCATCGCGTCGAACGCCTTGCCGACGCCGGGGAACCAGGCGCGGGCCGGCCGCTCGACGCGGCGATTCGAGATCTGCAGGCTCAAATCGAATCGTCGCTAGCCTGCGTCAAACGATTGACGCGACAGCTGCGGCCGCTCGCGCTCGAAACGCTGGGATTTCCCGCCGCGGTCGAATGGTTGACGGCCGAATTCGCCAATCGTTCGGGCGTAAGCGTTGCGTGCCGCCTGCGGCTCGACGCACTGGAGATCGGCGAGCCCGCGGCCACGGTGATTTTCCGCATCGTTCAAGAAGCGCTGACGAACGTCACCCGCCATGCATCTGCGAAAACGGTGACGATCGACTTCTTTCGCGACGGCGAACGCTGTGTGCTTCGAATCGCGGACGACGGCATCGGCGCCGCATCGAGTGCCCGCCAGCTCGTGCATTCGACGGGCATGGGGCTGTCGGGCATCGCCGACCGAGTGGCGCAGCTGCGCGGCACGCTGTCGATCCACAGCGCGCTCGGCTCGGGGTTCTCGATCGTCGCCCGGCTGCCTATCGACACCCTGACCCGCCGTTGACGGCAGCCTTATCTCCAGCGCCGGCGATTGTCTCACCCATGGGACAGTGAGTCGGCGCCGCGTGTCTTCTGTTGTTCCGGACGTTGGCCTAGACTGCATAGCCATCGATGCCCGACATGCTTCATTCGTTCGGCGTCCTAACGTCTTGGAGAAACGAAGATGATTGAAATCCGGCAAGCAGGCGATCGCGGCGTGGCGGAACACGGTTGGCTCAGCTCCCGCCACACGTTTTCCTTTGCTCACTACTTCGACCCGAAGCAAGTCGGCTTCTCCGATCTGCTCGTGATCAACGACGATCGCGTTGCGGCGGGACAAGGCTTCGGCCGTCATCCCCATCGCGACATGGAGATCTTTTCGTACGTGTTGGAAGGCGCGCTCGAACACCGCGATTCGATGGGCACCGGTTCGACGATCGTGCCCGGCGACGTGCAGTTGATGAGCGCAGGCAGCGGCGTCGCGCATAGCGAATACAACCCATCGCCGAGCGATCCCGTGCACTTCCTGCAGATCTGGATTTTGCCGTCGGAAGCGGCGCTGGGCGCACAGCCGCGCTATCAGCAGATGCACGTGGGCCCCGAAGAGAAGCGCGGCAAGCTGCGCTTGATGCTCTCGCCCGACGGCGCCGACGGTTCGCTCGTGCTACGCCAAGACGCCCGCGTCTATGCCGCCCGTCTCGACGGCGCGGACACGGCCTCGCTCGCGCTGCCGCCCGAACGCTACGCGTACGTGCACGTGGCCCAAGGCGAAGTCACGCTGAACGGCATGCGGCTCACCGCGGGCGACGGCGTCAAGCTGCGCGACGAAACCACGCTCACGCTGACAGACGGGAGCGACGCGGATGTGCTCGTGTTCGATCTGCGCGCGCACGAAACGCCGCGCATGCGATAGACATCGTCGATCTCACGATCACGAGCCCAGCAGGCCTGCCGCGATATTCACGGATAGGCCCAACACGGCCGCGTTGAAGAAGAACGACAAGATCGATTGCGCCAGGGCCGTTCGCCTGGCGCGACGCGAGCACAGCGAGACATCGGAAGTTTGCGACGCTACGGCGATCGTGAACGAGAAGTACAAGAAGTCCCAGTAGTCGAGCGCTTGATCGCCTTCGGGAAACTTGAGCGAGGCTTCGTTCTCGCCGGCCTGATGGTAGTAGCGCGCGTACTGCAGCGTGAACACGGTCGGAATCAGCAGCCACGCGCCCACCATCGTGCCGCCCGTCAATGCATAGTTGATGCCGGCTTGGGCCGCGCCTAGCCCCTTCGCCGCCGATAACTCGACCACGATGGCCACTAGACTGGCGATGGCCGCGCCCGTGATGATCGCCAGCACGGCCGTGGCGCCTTCGTCCTCGCGCTCGGCCACGCGCTGCACGTCTTCGGGGCTCGCACGCGCCATCAGCGTCCAAATCATGAACAGATACGTCCACATGCCGAAGTCCCAGGCGAGCAGGGCCCGTTGAATCGGCCGCAAATGCCAAGGCGCGATAACGTAGGCGAGCACGCCCAACGCCACGCCGATGAAAATACGGGGGCGATTGCGGAGGAAGCGAACGATACGCGCCGATGCGTCCATAAGATCTCGATCGAGTTTATCGGAGCCGCGGGGCCGCGGCCGGCCGCTATTATCGCCGCGCAAGGGCGATTCCGGGCAGCGCGTCGTGCGCGGGCGCGCGGCGACCCCGCACAATTTTGCTATCATCCCTGTATATTTATACAGTTCGCGCAATCTTGCCGTGTCGCCCCCCGCTCCCGTGGCTTCGTCGCCCTCGTCGCCGTATTACCTGCTGAATTTCGAGCGCGCGCTGGCGTGGATCGCCGAGCGCTACGACGATTTGCTCGATGCGGGCGAACGCGCCTTCCTTCGCACGTTCCCCACGCTGGCCATGCCCTCGCGCGCCTTGCTCGTGCGCATGCTGATGCGGCGAGGGCCGCTGTTTCGCGCCAGCCGGCTCGTGTACGACGAGATCGGCTGCCCCAACGAAGCCGCCGCGCCGCTGGCGGCCCTCGGCTGGGTCGATGCCGATGCGCTCGTGACGATCGACGAATTGTTTTCGGTAGCCACGCGGGCCGAACTCTCGCGCATGTTTCGCGCCTTGGCGGCCAGCAAGCATGCGCGCAAAGCGGCGTGGCTCGACACCCTCCGCGCCGCTTATCCCGAGCCGCGGCGCTACGCCGACTGGGCCCCGGGCCCGCCGCCGGGCGCGACCGATCGTGCGTTGCGTACGACGATCGATCCCCTTTGCGACACGTTCCGGCTCATGTTCTTCGGCAACCTGCACCAAGATTGGTCGGAGTTCGTGCTCGCCGATCTTGGCGTCTACCAGTACGAATCGGTGCCGCTTTCGCCCGAGGCGCGGGCATTTCGCACGCGCGGCGACATCGCGGCCTATCTCGCGCTGCATGCTTGCCGCGCCGCCCTCGACACGCTCGTCGACGCGCATGACATCGACGCCCTCGTTGCCGAGGCGACGCGCATCGACATCGACAATCCCTGGCTCGAGACGAGACGCGCGAAGCTGCTGTTTCGCGCCGGTCAGCGGGCCGAACGCCTCGGTCATTGGCCTTGCGCGCACGATGCGTACGCGCGCAGCACGTGGCCTGGGGCGCGCCATCGGCGCATCCGCGTGCTCGAACGCGACGCCCGCGCAAGCGAAGCGCTGGCCTTGGCCGCGCTGGCGTTATGCGCCCCGGAAAGCGAGGCCGAATCCCAACGTGTCGAGCGCATGCTGGGAAGGCTCGCCAAGGCCGCGGGACAAAAAGTCGAACGCCCCGCGCGCGGTCTAACCCATGACATCGCGCGCGAAACGCTGGTGCTGCCGTATCCTGACGAACCGTTTTCCGTGGAATACGTCGCGCGCGACCACCTGAGCACCGACGCGGCGCCGGTTTTCTACGTGGAGAACGGCCTCGTCAACTCGTTGTTCGGGCTGCTGTGCTGGGAAGCCGTCTTCTCCCCCGTGTCCGGCGCGTTCTTCCACCCGTTCCAGCGCGGGCCCGCCGATTTGCATGCGCCCGATTTCCTCGCCCGCCGCGCCGAAGCATTCGAGCGCTGCCTGTCGCAGCTCGAGAGCGACGCCTACCGCGACACGATCCGTCGGCACCTCGCCGCCAAAGCAGGCATTCAATCGCCATTCGTGTTTTGGGGCATGCTGACGCCCGAACTCGTCGAACTGGCGCTCGACTGCTTGCCGGCCGACCACCTGAGACACTGGTTTGCCCGCCTGCTCGTCGACATCCGAGAGAATCGCTCCGGCCTGCCCGACCTCGTTCGCTTTTGGCCGGCCGAGCGCCGCTACGAGTTCATCGAAGTCAAAGGCCCGGGCGACAAGCTGCAGGACAATCAAATTCGTTGGCTGCGCTTTTGCATGGCCCACGATATGCCCGTGCGCGTGCTCGACGTCCGCTGGGCCCAGTCGAGTAGCGTGCCGCTCGACGAGGCCGCCGCATGAGCTACGTCGTCGCCGTGCGCATGCTTTGCGAGTTCACGGCCAAGCGGGGAGACTTGGACCTTCGCTTCACGCCCTCGCCCACCGCGCTCGAAGGCATGGAGGGCCATGCGGCCGTTGCGGGCCGACGCGCTGCCGGCTACGAAACCGAGTTGACGCTGAGCGGCGCCTACGACGAATTGACCGTGCGCGGCCGCGCGGACGGGTACGACCCGGCGCTCAACCGGCTGGAGGAAATCAAGACCTATCGCGGCCAGCTCGATGCAATGCCCGACAATCACCGGGCGCTTCATTGGGCGCAAGCGCTTGTCTACGGTCACCTGCTTTGTCAAACACGCGGTCTCGCACAACTGAACGTTGCGCTCGTCTATTTCGACGTCGGCTCACGCAAAGAAACGGTCCTCACGCAAGCGTACGACGCCGCCGCGCTGCGGGCGTTCTTCGATCAGCAGTGCGAACGTTTTCTCGGTTGGGCGAAGCAAGAGAGCGCGCATCGGCTCGCACGCGACGCTGCGCTCGACGGCATGACCTTTCCCCACGGAGCCTTTCGCAGCGGCCAGCGCGAGCTTGCGGTTCGAGTCTATCGGGCCGCGCGGGACGCTCACGCGCTGATGGCGCAAGCGCCGACGGGCATCGGCAAGACGCTCGCCACGCTGTTTCCGACGCTGAAGGCCTGCGGCCAAGGGCACGTCGAGCGCGTGTTCTTTCTCACGGCGAAGACACCGGGCCGCGCGCTCGCGCTCGACGCCATCGATACGCTGCACGCGCACGCGGGCGGCATGCCGCTGCGCACGCTCGAACTCGTGGCGCGAGACAAAGCCTGCGAGCACCCGGACAAGGCGTGCCACGGGCAATCGTGCCCGCTCGCGCGCGGCTTCTATGATCGGCTCGCGCAAGCACGTGCACAGGTGCTTGCGAAACGCCGCCTCGATCGCGAAACGGTGCGCGCTTGCGCCCTCGCCCATGATGTTTGTCCGTACTACTTGGCCCAAGAACTCGCACGCTGGGCCGATGTCGTCGTCGGCGACTACAACTACTACTACGACAGCAGCGCGCTGCTTCATGCGCTGACGCGCATCAACCAATGGCGCGTGGCGGTGCTCGTCGACGAGGCGCACAACCTGCTCGAACGCGGACGCAAGATGTACACGGCGTCGATCGATCAAGCCGCGTTCAAAGCAGCCGGCAAGGCCGCGCCCGCCGCGCTGAAACAGCCGATGCAGCGGCTGCAGCGCGAATGGAACGCGCTCGGTCGAGCGCAGGAAAATGCCTATCAGGCCTATGCGCAGGTGCCGCAGCGTCTTTTGTCGGCGGCGCAAAACCTCATCGGCGCCGTGACCGATCATCTCGCGGACGCGCCGCTCTCGATCGACGATACGCTGCTGCGCGTGTTCTTCGACGCCATGCATTTCGTTTCGTTGTCCGAACAATTCGGGGAGCACTCCGTATTCGACGTCCGTTTGCACGGAAAGCCGAACGCAGCGAGCGAGCCGGGTCGAAGCCGCCGTTGCTCGACGCTGTGCGTGCGCAACGTCGTGCCGGCGCACTTTCTCGCGCCGCGACACGCCACGGCGCGCGCCACGGTGCTGTTCTCGGGTACGCTCGCGCCGGAGCGGTTTTACCGGGACATGCTCGGCCTGCCCGAAGCGACCGTTTCGCTGTGCGTCGACGGCCCATTCCAAGCCCAGCAACTCGAAATCCACGTCGCCTCGCACGTGTCCACACGCTGGCGCGATCGCGAACGCTCGCTCATGCCCATCGTCGACTTGATGGCGCGCCAATACGAGCAGCGGCCGGGCAATTATTTAGGCTTCCTGAGCAGCTTCGACTACCTAGAGCGCATCGCCGAACTCATGCTCGACCGTCATCCGAACGTGCCGATCTGGACGCAAGCGCCCGGCATGGACGAAGCGGCACGCGACGCATTCCTGGCGAGGTTTCGCGTGGGAGGCCGCGGCATTGGGCTCGCGGTGCTGGGTGGCGCGTTCGCTGAAGGCGTCGATCTGGTGGGCGAGCAGTTGATCGGCGCGTTCGTCGCCACGCTCGGCTTGCCGCAAATCAATGACGTCAACGAGGAAATGCGGCGTGCGATGGACGCCAAGTTCGGCAGCGGCTACGACTACGTCTACCTGTACCCAGGGCTGCAGAAAGTCGTCCAGGCTGCCGGGCGTGTCATCCGCACGGAAACGGACGTCGGCGTTTTACACCTGATCGACGATCGCTATCGACGTGCGGAAGTCAGGCGTCTACTGCCGACGTGGTGGGCCCTGCCGTAAGCGTGCCGATCGACGGCGCGTGCTCGGCAAAGCCGATGGCGGCCTGAACGACGCTCTATCGTTCGCCACCGCTCAGACGGCGGCCCGCGCGCCCGGCACAATGCGCAAGCGTAGCGGACCATCGCCTCGCCTGCCGGGCGCCGCAGCGGGCCGGCCCATCGCGATAAAAGGAAAAAAATCGCGTCAACCGGGGGGACATCGCCATGACTCGTCGCGCGGCGCGGATAGGCGCCGGCATCGTTCTCCTATGCCTGCACGGCCCCGCTCAACCGGTGCAGCCGTTGGACGCCCCCGCCTTTTCGCTGAACGCGCCGGCCCAGCACGTGGCCGGCGGCGCAGCGCCGGTCACGCCGCCGGACGCGCTCCAGATCGAAAGGCTGCTGGCGGCTCAACAGTTGAAAACGTCGCCGGCATTGACGCATCCCGGCGCCGACGCCGCGGACGAAATTTCCAACTGCGCGCAGGAGAACATCGGCGCCGTCGATCCCAGCAATCCGAATTGGAACGACAAGGATCCTCGCTGGGAACCTATGCGGCAAACCATCGCGCTCGACTGCGCGCGGCGTCGCGAGGAGCGCATCAAGACCGTCGAGCCCGAGTTGCAGCGCATGTATCGCGACGCGCTGGCGAACAGCTACGCCCATCGTCTTTCGCGCCGCGACGCCGCCGCGTTGATCGGCTTTTACGCCACGGAAACGGGCCGCCGATTTCTGGCGTTTCAGGCTCGCTTGACCACGATCGAATTCAACGCAATGCAGCGGCTCGCACGGGCAGGCGGCGCAAAGGCCCCTGCTTCGCCCGCCACACCGGCGCCCGATGTCATGAAGCGCCGCACGGCCGTGCTTTTGATGTCGCGACAGATATTGCTCATGCTGCAATGGCAAAGCGACGCCGCGCATACCGGCGACGATGTGAGCGGCGGCGCCGTCGCCCCGACGATGATGAGCACGACGGCGACGCTCGAAGGCGATGCGATCGATCGGATCCAAAAGGAATTCGCGCGGGAGTTGCCCGCGTTTTCCGCGTTTCTATCGTCAAAGGCGGAGAAAAACGAGATCCGTGCGCTCGCCGATGCTCAATTGTCGTTCGGCAAAGCGTCGGCCACTCAATTGATCAAGCTCGCCCCCGAATGGAATGGCGATTTGCAAAAGTGGCGCGAGCAGTATCGAAAGCTGCCGGCGAGCGGCGTTCCACCCGCGAGTGCGCCCACGCCGCAGAAATAGGGCGATTGGCCCGCCCCCTACTGCCCACGCGCCGCCATCGGCGGCTTTGACGAGACGTTGTCATCCCATCCGCCGCCCAGCGCTTTGACGAGCGCCACGGCGGCGCCCATCTGCTGCCCGCGCACCTGCGCTTCGGTGCGCTGGCTCGTGAGCAGCGACTGCTGCGCTGCAATCACATTCAGGTAGGCGACGAGCCCGCCCGAGTAACGATCGTTCGCCAGTGAAAGGAGCCGCTGCGAATCCACGACCGCGGCATGCGCCTGCTTCGAAGCCGCGTCGAGCACGGAAAGTCCCGTCACGCCGTCCTGCACTTGCTGAAAAGCGTTGAGCACGGTTTGTCGATAGTTCGCCTGCGCTTCCTGGTAAGCCGCGTTGGCCCGATTCACGTTGGCCTTGCGTCGCCCACCGTCGAAGACGGCCTGGCTCACCTGCGCCCCGAGCGTCCACATCAGGCTCGGGGCCGTCAACAGTTTCGCAAAAGTCGTCGCCTCCCATCCGATGCCGGGACTGAGCACCAGGCTCGGAAAGAAGGCCGCCTTCGCCGCGCCGATTTGCGCATTGGCCGCGGCCATCGCGCGCTCGGCCGACGCGATGTCGGGACGCCGTTGCAGCACATCGCTGGGCACCCCGAGCGCGATCGAAGGCACGTGAAGCTCGACCACTTTCGACGCGATTGCGAATTGCGGCGCCGGTATGCCTATCAGTGCCGCGATCGCATGCTCGTACTGCGCGCGCCGATTGACGAGCAACGTGGCCTGAACGCGCGTGGCGTCGAGCTGCGATTGCTGCTGGTAGAGATCGAGCCCCGAAACCGATCCGAGTTCGTGCTCGGCGTTCACGTAGTCGAGCGCCTTCTTCTGCAAACGCACGGATTGATCCAATACGTCGATTTCCGCATCGAGTTCACGCAGTGCGAAATAGTCCGTCGCAAGATCGGTCGTCAGCACGAGCCGCGCGTTCGCCAAATCGTCGGCGGATTGTTGCTCCGATGCCTTTGCGCCCTCCACTTCGCGTCGGATTCGCCCGAACAAGTCGGCGTCATAGGTGACGGTCGGCTCGAGGGTCACCGAGTTTTGCACCGTCGATTGATTCGGCGTCGCATAGTTCGTCAACGGCCGGTCTTTCGAAATTTTCGCGCGCGCGAGCTGCGCCTGCAGATCGAGTTCGGGCGCCCGCAGCGCCGACGTGGCGGCGAGCGTCGCCTTCGCTTGCTCATAGTGGGCGCTTGCCGCGGCCAGCGTTTGACTTTGTGTCAGTGCGCGCTGCTCGAGCCCGCTCAGTTCGCCATCGTCGAACGCGCGCCACCAATCGAGCGTCAACGGCGCATGGGATGGTTCGGCTTGCCGCCAGTACGAATCGGTTTGCCAGCTCGGCGGCGCGGCCGCATCCGGGCGCTTGTAGTCCGGACCGACCGTACACGCGGCAAGCGTCGCGAAGGCCGTCGACGCGAGCACTGCCTGAATGAAGCCGCCGCCCCGCATCAGGACAACCCCTTGTCCGCGCCGGGCGGCACGATGTTCACGTGGTCGCCCTCGGCGATCGAATCGCTCGGGTTGACGACAATCTTGTCGGTCGGTGCAATGCCGCTGTCGATTTCGAGTTCCTGCCCCAGATCTTGTGCGATCGTGACCTTGTGCAAATGGACGACGCCGTCTCGATCGACGACCGCGAGCCGTGGCCCTTCCGCGCGAAACAGCAGCGTGTTGCCGGGCACGAGCATATGAGCATGCTGGGACTGCGGCATCGCCACTTGCACGTAAGCCCCGGGACGCAGCTTGTCGTCCGGGTTCGGGAGCGTCACTTCGATCTGTAGCGAGCGCGTGATCACGTCGATCGCGCCCGATACGTGCGTGATCGTGCCGCGGAACGATTGCCCCGGCAGTTCGGCTTGCGTGATCTCCACGGGCATGCCTACCTTGACGTTCTGCGAGTAGGCCTGCGGAAGCTGAACATAAACCCGCAGCGGATTGGCTTGCGCGAGCGCGAACAGCGCACGGCTCGTCGCGCTGCCCGCCGTAATCAGATCGCCGATATCCACATTGCGCTGAGTAATGACGCCGTCGAACGGCGCCACGATGCGCTTGAACGACTCCAATTGCCGCAGCCGCTTCACATTGGCATCGGCGGCGGCGAGGTTCGCGACGCCCTGGTTGTAGGCGCCTTGCCGATCGTCGAGCTCCTGCTGCGAAACGGCATCGCGTTGGCGCAGCTGCTGCCAGCGCTCGAGCGTCGTCTTCGCCAGAGCGAGGCTCGCGCTGGCTTGCTGGCGCTGCGCCCGTGCCTGGGCGAGTTCTTGATCGATCTCCGGCGTATCCAGATCGGCCAGCAGTTGGCCTTGCTTCACGTGCGCGCCGATATCGACATACCAATGCAGCAGGTAGCCGGTGGCGCGCGCGTAGATCGGCGATTCCACGAACCCGCGCAACGTGCCGGGCAACAGCATGTCGCCCGCGCCCTTCGCCATCTTCGGCGTCACCACGTCGACGTACTGCTTCGCGTTTTGCGCGGTGGCGCTTGCGGCGGCCCTCTCGTTCCAGATATTCGCTACGACCGAACGCAGCGCGCCCACGGCAAGCAGCGCGAGGACCACGACGAGCGCGATCTTCGCGCGCCGCCACACGCGGTCGCGCGGCGGCAGCATGGGGCCGTCGCCGTCCTCCCTCGGGGGAATAGCCAGGGACGCGTGAGATTCTTCCGTCATATCAAATTACCCAGAAAAACAGTGGCTTCAAGCTTCGTCCGTCTTGTCCGTTTTCTCTCGCGCCCGCGCTTGGCGCTCGCGCCGCCTCGCGAGACGGCCATGAATGCCGCCGAATAGCAACGGCACGAAAAGCAGCGTGGAAACCGTCGCGAACAGCAGCCCGCCGATCACCGCGCGGCCGAGCGGCGCGTTCTGCTCCGCGCCCTCGCCCAGGCCGAGCGCCATCGGCACCATGCCGATGATCATCGCGCAGGCCGTCATCAACACGGGCCGGATACGGCTCGCGCCGGCTTCGAGCGCGGCCGTCAGCGGCGGCGCCCCGGCGGACAGCCGCGCTCGCGCGAACGACACCATCAAAATGCTGTTCGCAGTGGCGACGCCCATCGTCATGATCGCGCCCGTCAACGCCGGTACCGACAGGTGGGTACCCGTCAAGAACAGCATCCAGACGATGCCCGCGAGCGCGGCCGGCAACGCGCTTACGATAATGAGCGGATCGAGCCAAGATTGGAAGTTGACGACGATCAGTAAGTAGACGAGCACGATCGCCATCGCCACACCCACGCCTAAGCCAAGATAGGAGCGCTGCATCGTATCGACCTGGCCGCGCACGGCGATCTGACTGCCGCGCGGCAGCTCGGCGCGCGTCTGCGCGACGAGTCGGTCGATTTGCGCGGCTACGCCGCCGAGATCGCGGCCCTCGACGCTGACGAGCAAATCGACGACGGGGCGGATGTTGTAATGCGTCACCGACGCGAACTGGCGCGCGGGCTGCACTTGAACCAAATTGCCCAGCAATTGCTGCGCGCCCGGCGCATCGGGCGATGCGTTCCGAGCCGCCACGGGCGTGCGCAACAGGGCATCGACGGAGGTCACCTGGTATTGCGGCGTGCGCACCGCGACCTGATATTCGACGCCGTTTCGCGGGTTGAACCAAAAACCGGGTGACGTTTGCGTACTCCCCGCCAATGAAATCAGCACGTTCTGCGCGACATCGTTCGCGTTCAGATTCAATTGCTGCAGGCGCGTGCGATCCATTTCCAGATGAATGATCGGCTCGTCGAATCGTTGCTGAATGTGCGTATCGACCGTACCGCGTATCGTGCGCACCGCTTTCATGAGCCGGCTCGCGGCATCGAAGTTGGCGAGTTGATTGGCCCCGGAGATCTGCACGTCGATCGCGGCCGGCGAACCGAAGTTCAGGATTTGCGTGACGATATCGGCCGGCTGAAAGAAGAATTCGACGCCCGGAAAGCGCTGCGGCAGCATCGCGCGCAATTTGTCGATGTAAATCTGCGAGGGCGCGTGATTGGATGTCAGGGCGATCTGAATGTCACCGTCGAGCGTGCCGATCGTGCCTGCGTTGCTGTACGAAAGGTTGATGCCGCTGTAGGGCAGGCCCAGGTTGTCGAGAATCGTACCGAGGTCGTGCGGCGGCACCACGGTGCGAATCACCTTCTCCACGTCGTCGGCCAGGCGCGCCGTCTCTTCGATCCGCGTGCCCGTGGGTGCGCGCATATGCAGCCGAATGTCGCCCGCATCGACGGACGGAAAGAAATCGGCGCCGAGCACGAACGCCAAGCCGAGCGACGCCACGCAGAACCCGAGGAACGACGCGGCAAACACGCGCCTGCGCACGAGCAGCGTGCTCAGCAGCACGATATAGGCGGCGCGCATCCGCTCGAACGCGGCCTCGAAACGGTGATGCAGCCGCAAAAAGAAGTTCGGCCGCGCGCCCGGCGCACGCCTATGGGCATGGCCCATCAGCAGCATCGCCATCGTCGGCACGAGGGTGCGTGAAAGAATGTACGACGCGAGCATCGCGAAAACGACCGCCTCGGCGAGCGGCACGAACAAGTAGCGCGCCACGCCGGTCAAGAAGAACATCGGCACGAATACGATGCAGATGCACAGCGTCGAAACGAACGCCGGCACGGCGATCTCGCCCGCGCCTTCGAGGATCGCATCGTGCAGATCGGCGCCCAGATGCAGATGCCGCTCGATGTTCTCGATCGTGACGGTCGCATCGTCCACCAAAATGCCTACCGCCAGTGCGAGACCGCCCAGCGTCATGATGTTGATCGTTTGGCCCAGCGCATGCAGGGCGAGGAGCGACGAAAGGATCGAAAGCGGAATCGAGATTGCAATGATGCAGGTGCTGCGCCAATTGCCGAGAAACAGCAAAATCATCGCGGCCGTCAGTGCGGCGGCAATGACGGCCTCGCGCGCGACGCCCGTAATGGCGGCCTTTACAAAGAGGGATTGGTCGAAAAGCGCCCGGATCGTGACGCCCTGCGGCAACGTCGCCTCGACATTGGGCAGCAGCCGGTGCACGGAATCCACCACCGCCAGCGTCGACGCGTTGCCCGCCTTCAGGATGGAGAGCAGCACCCCGCGCCGGCCGTCCTGACGCACGATGTTCGTCTGCGGCGCGAAGCCGTCGCGCACGTGAGCGACTTCACGCAGATACGTCGTTGCGCCGTTGACGGTGCGTACGGGCAAGTCGTTCAAACCGGCGATCGTCGTCGGAGAACCGTTCATGTCGACCGTGTACTCGCGCGGGCCGATCTTGGCGGTGCCCGTCGGCAGGATCAGGTTCTGCGCATTGACGGCATTGACGACGTCGAGCGGCGTGAGCCCCTTGGCCAGCAAGGCGCGGGTATCGATATCGACGGAAACGACGCGGGTCTTGCCCCCGTATGGATAGGGCACCTGCGCCCCAGGGATCGTGATGATCTGCGGCCGCAGGAAATTCAGCGCTGTGTCGTTCAGGTTCTGCTCCGACAGCGTCGGGCTCGACAGCCCGAGCTGAATGACCGGGATCGAGGACGCCGAATAACTGATGATGAGCGGCGGCGTGGCGCCCGGCGGCATTTGCCTCAGTTGGGCCTGCTCGACCGCTACCGTCTGCGCGATGGCCGTTTGAAGACTGGCATTCGGCTGCAGAAACAGCTTGATGATCGCAATGCCGGGCAGCGACTGCGATTCGATGTGCTCGATGTCGCTGACGGTCGTCGTGAGGCCGCGCTCGTTGACCGACGTCATGCGATTGGCGACCTCTTGCGCGGACAGCCCTTGATAGCTCCAGATGATGCTGACGACGGGGATATCGATGTTCGGCAGGATATCGACAGGCGTCCTCATCAGCGAAAATGGCGTCGCCAACACGATGAGGATGGCCATGACGATGAACGTATAGGGCCGCTTGAGGGCAACGTTGACGATCCACATGCAAAGACGCGCCGGAAAATGCGGGAAGAAACGACGACTGTAGTCGACTTGGGGGGCAAAAGTTAATGCCTCCCCCGCAGAATCGCGTGCGAATTTGGGTGGAAACGATTACTGACTGTTACAACCCACGGCGCGGCGCACGCTGTCGAGGAAATGGTCGACATCGGCGGACGTCGTCGCGAACGACGTCACCAGCCGAACGACACCTGGGCCCCAACGGTCGCGATAGAACGTGAAACCTTGCGCGAGCAGCGCATCGATCAGCGCCGACGGCAGCCGGCAAAACAGAATATTCGCCTGCGGCTCGCCCTGCACTTCGATGCACGTGAAGGCCTGCAGCCCAAGCATGAGACGCCGCGCCATGGCGTTCGCCTGCCGCGCATTGCGCAACCAGAGATCGTCGCGCAGATAGGCGTCGATCTGCGCCGACAGAAATCGCATCTTCGAGAAGAGATGGCCCGCACGCTTGCGCCGGAACGCCAACTCGCGAGCGAGCGCCGTATCGAACAGGACGATCGCCTCGGCGGCGGGCACGCCGTTCTTCGTCGCGCCGAACGACAACGCATCCACACCCGCCTTCCATGTCATTTCGGCGGGCGTGCACCCGAGCGCGACAAGCGCATTCGCGAAGCGCGAACCATCCATATGCAGGCGCAGCGAGGCCGACTTGCACACGTCGCCGATGGCTGCGATTTCATCGACCGAATAGACGCTGCCCACCTCGGTGGCTTGCGTGATGCTGACGCACGAGGGTTGCACGGAGTGCACGTCCCCCACTTTCATCCGCGCGGCCGCGCGCAACGCTTCGATGCCGATCTTGGCGGACGGCCCGTCGACGGGCACGAGCTTGGCCGCCCCCGTGAAAAACTCCGGCGCGCCGCATTCGTCGTTGTTCACGTGGCTGCTCGGATGGCACAGCACGCTGCCCCACGGCGGCGTCACAGCAGCGAGGCACAGCGCGTTGGCTGCCGTGCCGGTCGGCACGAGCAGCACGCTCACTTCACGTTCAAAGAGTTCGCTGAACTTGCGCTCGACGCGCGCCGTGATCTCGTCCGCCCCGTACGGCGCCGCTTGACCGACGTTGCTCGCGGCTATCGCCTCGATCACCTCGGGCGACGCCCCGGCAATGTTGTCGCTGGAAAACCCCAAAGCCGGCCGCGTTTCGTGGCCCGGCGGCATATGTTCGTGATTCGCCGTCAATTGCATCGACTCCCGTATCGTCCAGGGGCGCATGCCCCAACCGTTGCAGTAGTCGACATCCTATCGAGGCCGGTGCGGCGGGCATTGTAAAAAATTGACGAACGCGGTGGTCAATAATTCGACGGCGCCACGCCGAATGCCTGACGAAACGCCCGGTTGAAGTGACTTTGATCGTAAAAACCCACCCCCTGCGCCACTTCCGCCACCGTTTGCGGACTACGCGAGAGCAGCGCGCACGCCTGCTCCAGGCGCAAGCGCAGCAACCACGCATAGGGCGTCATTCCGACCGTTTCCTTGAACTGCCGCAAGAACTGGAACCGCCCGAGATCGCACAGCGCCGCCAGCGCATCGAGCGTGATCTTTTCGCTTAGGTGGGCATGACAATAGTCTCTGACCCGCGCCCATCGCGCCGCCGATAAGGCGCCGCTTTTCTCCTGAGGCACGATGGCGCGCGAGCGCGTCAGCAGCAGATTCATGAGCCGCAACCATTCGGATTGCACGGCCAGCGATTCGGCGTCGCCCTCGGCCCGCATCGCATCGAACAGGCGAACGAGCTGCATCGCGAGTTCGGGATCTTCCAGCAGCGCGCCCGGCAAGGCGGGTTCGCGCTGCGTGCCGCTCAGCTCCTCGGCCACGCTGCCGAGCAACTCGCTAGACAGGCGAAACGTACGGAGCGTGTAGCCGCTCACCGAATCGATCGCGCCGTCGTGAATCTCGCCGGGGGGCATCAGCGACACGCAGCCCGGGCCGATCAATACCGTTTTGCCCCTGCACCGTTGCCGCTGCACGCCCTCCGTGACCAGCCCGATGTGATAGTCGAGATGGAAATGCCGGTCGAAGCTGAACGTCGAGAATTGCGCCGCGCCAAGCACGAGCCCAGGCATGTCGGCGATATGTCGGTAGTGCACGCGGTTAGCCATGAATCGCTCCTCGACCAACGTCAAACGACGGTCGCGGCCGACCGCTGGCGGCGCGCTCCCTCGTTCGGGCGAGGCATGTGCGTTTCGGGCGGCCGGAGCACGGGCTTGATGCCGCTGCCGTCATCGCTCAAGCGCTCGCGCAGAAAACCCAGGAAAGCGCTGACCTTCGGCGATGCGCTCAGCCGGGAGGCGTACAACGCATAGAGCTGCAAAGGCTCGCGCTCCCACTGGGGCAGCACCCGCACGAGGCGGCCCGCCTCGACGTCGTATCGCGCCGCATGCTCGTTGAGCAGCGCGATGCCGGCGCCGGCCAAAGTCAGTTGATGCGCGATCGACGGATCGGCCGCGGTCACACGCGGCTCGAACCGCACCTCCTGACGGTTCGCCCCACGCTGCAGCCGCCACGACGACGTGCCGGCCGGCAAGCCCGGCTTGGCGCAGTGCGACGAAATGCAATCGTGGTCGCGCAAATCGGCCGGCGCCTTCGGCATCCCTCTGCCCGCGAGGTAAGCGGGGCTCGCGTAAGGGGCCAGGCGCAGGGTGCACAGCGGCGTGGCGCGCAGCGACGAATCCGCGCTCGGATCGGCCTCTATCACGATGTCGGCCGCCGTATCGCCGGGTCGAGCATCGGCGCCGAGCAGTTGCATCTCCACGCGCACCTGCGGATAGGCCGCGAGAAAATCGCCGAGCACCGGCGCGAGCACGAATCGCGTGAAAGGCACCGACGCGGCGACACGCAGCAGCCCGCGCGGCTTCGCATGCATCGCGCCGATCGCGAGATCGGCTTGCTCGGCTTCCTCCAGCATGCGCATGCAGCGCTCGAGGTAGAGCTCGCCCGCCTCCGTCAGCATCAAACTGCGCGTCGTGCGTTCGATGAGCCTCACGCCCAAGCGCCGCTCGAGCCGCGTCAAAGCCCGGCTCACGCTCGACTTCGGCAAGCCTAAGCGCTCGGCCGCCACCGTGAAGCTCTGCGCTTCGCAGATCCGGGCGAAGCATTGCAGGTCGTTCAGATCGATCATGTTCGCCATTCGCTTATTGTTCCCGCTCAGCAACAGATTGTTCGACAGCTTCCAATTGTTGCTCATGATAGCCATTCTTTCGGTCGGACGTGCGAATCATCCCCGTCATCGCTTTGAACCGAACCCGAAGGAGAACGACGATGTATCTGATTACTGGAGCCGGCGGCAATGTCGGCAGTCAACTCGTTTCGCAACTATCGGCCGCGGGCCACCGCGTCCGCGCTTACGTGCGCGATCCGGCCAAAATCGCGCCGTTCGGCTGGGACAGCCAAGTGGAAATCGCAGTGGGCGACTACGCCACGCCCGACGCGTTCGCCGATGCGCTCGAAGGCGTACAGGGCGTCTTTTTGATGAACATCGGCGATGCCGACGGGTTCGCCCGCCTCGTTTCGCGCATCGCCGAGCGGCGCGTGCCGCGCGTGGTCTTCCTATCCACCACGATGGTCGACATGGCGCCCGATACGATGCTGGCCCGCATGCATCGAGAAAAGGAGGACATCATTCGCGCCGCGAATCTCGATGCACGTGTCCTGCGGCCGACCGGCTTCATGTCCAATACCTTCCTGTGGCTGCCGGGCATCCGTGGGCAAGGCGTCGTGCAAAACCCGATGGGCGAAGGACGCGCCGCGCCGATCGCACCGGACGACATCGCGGCCGTGGCCGCCCACGCGCTGACCGGCGCCTCACCGACCGACACGGTCATGACGCTGACCGGCGGAGAAACCATCAACGTGCCGGAGCAAGTGGCCCTCGTCGCGCGCGCCCTCGATCGTCCGCTGCGCTGTGTCGACATCACCACGGAGACGGCGATCGAAAATCTCGTTCGCGCAGGCGTGCCGGAGCCGGCCGCGGCATCGGTCGCCAAATCGTTCGAAGCCGTCAAGGCCGGGCGTGCCGCCAAGACCACAGACACGGTCGAACGCGTGCTCGGACGTAAACCGCTGCGTTTCGACGAGTGGCTCAATGCGCACATCGAGCGATTCCAATAGCGCCGACCGATTCTCGTCGATTCGTCAAGGCTCATTGGATGAACGAGATAAAGCGGGCGCGCGACGATCGTTAAAAACTGCTAAATACCAGAATTAGCCACGCTTTATCCCGCCGACCCACGACGCGCCTACAATCGCTCCCGTCCTAGCACCGAGCATACGGAGGCCGTCGTGGCGATAGAAACTACTTCGAAAAATGCGTTCCCCCAAGCCGTTCTGTTCGACTTGCTCACGGCGCTGCTCGATTCGTGGACGCTCTGGAACCGCGCGGCCGGCTCGGAGGCACGGGGCCGCGCATGGCGAGCGGCCTACTTGCAGCTCACCTACGGCTGCGGCGACTACGTCGAATACGAGGCGCTGGTCAGAGAAGCGGCAAGGCAAGTCGGCTTGGCTTCGTCCGTCGCCGATTCGCTCGAATCGAACTGGCTCTCGCTCGCTCCGTGGAGCGGCGCGGTCGCGGCGCTCGAGCGACTGCGCCCGCACTGCAAGCTCGCCGTCGTCACGAATTGTTCGGAGCGGCTAGGCCGCCTCGCGGCATCGATTCTGCCCGTCCGTTGGGATGCCATCGTCACGGCCGAGCGTGCCGGCGCATACAAGCCCGATACGCGCCCTTATGCGCTGGCGCTGGCCGAACTCGGCGTCGCCGCCGACAATGCATGCTTCGTCGCGGGATCGAGCTACGACGCCTTCGGCACCGCTCAATGCGGGCTTCGCACGTACTGGCACAACCGGATCGGGCTCTCGCCCGCGCCCGGCGCACCATCGCCCGACATCGAATCGCCGACGCTCGAGGCGCTCGGCGCCTGGGCCGGCGAATTCGGGTCGCGCACGAATCTCTGCGGCACGCGCCGTCGATAGCCCGGCCCAATCGTCGGCACGGTGTGTCACGCCGATGACGACGGCGCCGCCCGCTTCATGCCTCGCCTGGCGCCCCATCGAATGTCAGCAGCGAGCAAGCCGTCACCGTCGCTTCGAGGGGCGCGCTGCTCAGCACGGCCGCGATGTCGGCCAAGCGTTCCTCGCTGCATTCGGCCACGTCCACCGTCATGCATTCGTTGCCGGTGGCGGCATCCACCTTCACGCCCCATCCGTACACTCGCGCGCCATGCTTCGCGAGGCTCCGCCACACTGAAATGACCCGCAGCCGGCCGGCTGGGGCGCGAATCGAAAGTCGTTGGATCATCATCGCGGTTGCCCTTGTTATGACTGTCGAGACGGCGGTCATGGCAAGATGCCATGTACCACAGCGTAAGTTAGAGAAAACGCGATGTGTAGAGAGGCAGCGCGTTCGTATCTCCGCCTTTACGGACACCCTGCTTCCGAGCGGGCGGCACGGCCGAAGGGCGCTGCATTCGTGCTCGGCATGGACCAACACAGGGGCCATCGATTGTCGAAGCTTTACTTTTACTTCAACCTGCCGAACCGGGAAGACGATGACGAGTTGCCCGAGCGGGAGCTCTACGCGCTGGACACGGCGGGCTATACGATCGATCTGCGCCGCGTCGTGATCGACCACGTCGCGCCCTCGACGCCTTCGACGGAACGCAGCGCGCTGACGGGTCTGCTCAGGCGCATGAAAAAGTCGGACGTGCTCGTCGTCACCAAACTCGCATTTCTCGGAAGCAGCGTGCGCGACGCGCTGTCCACGATCGATCGATGCCGTAAAGCAGGCCTGCGCGTGCAGTGCGAGGAAATCGGTCCCGCCAACCTGGCAGCGGTTTCGGCCCCCATTGCCGTTCGCACCATGATGGCCATCGCCGAGATGGAACATCAAAGCGCGAGCGCGAGAACGCGCGCCTATTTGGGGCGGGCAAAAAACGAGGGGCAGGCCCTCGGCCGACCAGCGTCGCTCAATTCACAACAGCAAACGCGCATACTCGAGCGGCTAGCGCGCGGCGCCACGGTAAGCGAGGTGGCAAAGCAGTTTCAGACGTCTCGGCAGACCGTCATGCGCATTCGCGACAAAGCCCGAACGCGCTAAGCCACCCGTGCGATGGGTCCGCTTCTTGCGGGAGTTTCGGACATCCCTGGGGGCCGAACTTTGAGCACGCGAGACACGATCGTATTGGGCGCTTCCGCTGGAGGCGTGGACGCATTATTGGCTATCGTCCAAGCACTGCCCGAGCGCTTGCCCGCGGCCGTGTTCGTCGTACAACATATCGGCGCTCATCCGAGCATGCTGCCGTATATGCTCGAGAAAGCGGGGCGCTTGCCGGCGCGCCATGCGCGCGACGGAGAGCGTATTGTGCAAGGAACGATTTACGTCGCGCCGCCCGACTTGCATATGGTGATCGATGCGGACGTGATTCGAACGGTTCGGGGCCCCAAGCAAAATTTCGCACGGCCGGCGATCGACCCGCTTTTTCGCAGCGCCGCGGTGACCCGTGGCGCGCGTGTGATCGGCGCGATCCTCACCGGCCACCTCGACGACGGAACGGCGGGCTTAGCCGCCATTCGAGCTTGCGGAGGGATGACGATGGTGCAAGACCCCGAACATTCCCATGCGCCGGATATGCCGCGCAACGCCATGCGCACCACCCCGCCCGATTATGTTCTGCCGATCGACACGCTCGGCTCCACCCTGGCTGCGCTGGCAGGCAGCGCCACCACGGGCGACTCGCCCATCGCACCACCGGGCCTCGTACTGGAGAACGAACTCGCGCTCCAGTCGAGTTCGATGGAAAAAATAGCTACCGTCGGCAAGCCTGCTTCCGTCGTTTGTCCGGAATGCGGAGGCACACTATGGAAACTCGACGACAGATCGCCCGTTCGATACCGATGCCACACCGGTCACGCCTATGGCGCGGAGAGCCTGAACGCGGCGAGCGATCATGTCATCGAACGATCGCTTTGGCAAGCATTGCGTGCGCTACATGAAAAGAAAGCAATCAACATTGAACGCGCCGAGTATCATATGAGCCGAGGCGAGCAAAAAAGCGCGCAACGCTATGCGGCGCAAGCGCGCGACGCCGAACAAGCCGCTCGATCATTGGAGCAGCTGCTATATCAACAAGACCAGCCGTCATAACCCGGGGAAGCCACTCACTTTCATCCGGAGACGATGCTTAACCACAACGAGGGTCGATCGGCGCCAGCCCACGGCGCATTTCCCGTCGTCGGCCTTGGCGCTTCCGCAGGCGGGCTCACCGCACTGCAAGCATTCTTCGAGGCTTTGCCGGCCACGACTGGGGCAGCATATGTCGTCGTTTTGCACATTTCCCCCGACCACTCGAGCAACCTCGATAAAGTCATTCAGCAGACGACGTCTATGCCGGTCACTCAAATCACCGCCGGCATCGCGCTCGAACCCAATCGCGTTTATGTGATCGCACCTTCTTGCACCGTCACGCTATCCGGCAATCAAATCGAAGTGTCGGCCACCAGCGATCTCCGAAGGTTGACGGCTGCTATCGACCTATTCTTCCGTTCGCTAGCCGAAGCCCATCGCGAACGCGCCGTGGGCATCGTGCTATCGGGGGCAGGCTCCGATGGTTCGGTCGGCATCAAGCGCATCAAGGAACTCGGCGGCGTGACGATGGCGCAATCGCTCGAGCAAGCCGAATACACAAGCATGCCGCGTGCCGCGATCGAAACGGAAATGGTGGATTTCATCCTCGACGCGAGCGAGATGCCGCAGCGCTTGCTAGATTTGTGGACGCATGCCGGCAGCGTCCAGTTGACTCGCGCATGGGCGGGTCATGCCGCCGCGGAAGGCGCGGACGCGGATGACGACGACCCGTACTCCGACCGCCGGCAACGGGCGTTGCGAGAAATTCTGATCGTGCTGCGCACACGCACCGGTCATGACTTCAAACGCTATAAGAAGGCGAGCGTCCTGCGGCGGATCGAGCGCCGATTGCAGGTCAACGGCTTGGCCGATCTCGAGCATTATCGCGATTACCTGCATACCCACCCGGAAGAAACGCACGCGTTGCTGCAAGACTTGCTCGCGAGCACGACCCACTTCTTTCGCGACGCCGACGCCTTCGAAGCGTTGCGCACCGATATCCTGCCGCTGCTGTTCGCGCGCCGCGGAAGCGAAGAGCCTGTGCGTGTCTGGTCGGCCGGATGCGCGACGGGCGCGGAAGCGTATTCGCTCGCGATGCTGCTGCACGAGGCAGCGCAAAACGCGGCAGACGGCGCGACATTCCAGGTCTTCGCCACCGACGTCGACGAGCGTGCCATCGAGATCGCACGCCAAGGCGTCTATCCGGACGCGGTGTTCGTCGATGTAGAACCCGAACGCGTCAAAAAGTACTTCACGAAGGCCGCGGGCGGCTATCGCATCAGGAAGGATCTGCGCGAG
Organism: Trinickia sp.; assembly: GCF_051954495.1. Taxonomy (GTDB): domain Bacteria; phylum Pseudomonadota; class Gammaproteobacteria; order Burkholderiales; family Burkholderiaceae; genus Trinickia. The sequence goes on along the minus strand of NZ_JBQCHR010000177.1, from coordinate 10,958 downwards.
AAAGTCCTGTTCGCCGTGCACAACGTGCTACGCGATCCGCCGTTCTCTCGTCTGGATCTGATTTGCTGTCGCAACCTGCTCGTCCATTTCGATCGCACCGCTCAGCGCGACGTCTTGCGCGCATTCCATTTTGCATTGAGGAGCAACGGCTATCTCTTTCTCGGCGCATCGGAAACGGTCGAAGCCGCGGATTCGCCGTTCTTTATCGTCGACAAGCAGGCGCGCATCTTCAGCAGCGATCGAAACCATCCGGCGCGCATTCCGACCCTCACGGAAGCCAGCGTCAAGCGCGACGCGCCCTTGGCGGCGACGGCGCCGCCCGTTGCGCCACCGTCCGTCAAAAGGGCGTTCTCCTTCGGCGATTTGCACAGCCGGTTGCTGGAAGAGCACGCATTTCCCAGCGTCCTCGTCAATCGCCGTTCGGAGATCGTCCATGTGTCGGATCGGGCGGGACGGTTCCTGCAGTTCGCGGGCGGGGAACCGTCTCATCACGTCCTAGCGGCCATTCGTCCCGAACTGCGGGTCGAATTGCGCACCACGATCTATCAGGCGCTGCAAACACAGCATCGCGTCGATGCCCGTCCGGTGCGAGTCGACCACGGCGGGCACGCATTCATCGTCCGCATGATCGCGCGCCCGCTGCACGACGACGAAACCAAGGACGACTTCGTGCTGATCGTCTTCGACGAGATGCAGGCCGCGACGTCCGATCTGCCGCACTCGCCCACGCCCGACCCGCATGTTTCCGTCATCGCGCAACTCGAGCGCGAACTTCAAAGCATGAGAGAACGGTTGCAGCAAACGGTCGAAGAGTACGAAGTCGCGAACGAGGAACTGCGCGCATCGAACGAAGAATTGATGGCGACGAACGAGGAACTACGCGCGACGACCGAAACGCTCGAGTCGAGCAAGGAGGATCTCGAAGCCGTGAATGCGACGCTGACCGGAGTCAACAGCAATCTGACCACCCAGGTACGCGAGACGGCCAAGGTCAACGACGATCTGCACAACCTCATCACCGCCAACGATCCTCGCACGATCTTCATCGATCGCGCGCTGCGCATCATGCGCTTCACGCCGCTCGCCAAGGAGATCTTCAACATCGGCGAGGCCGATATCGGCCGGCCTTTGCTCGACCTCACGCATCGGCTTCAATACGACAAGCTCGAGGCCGATGCCGCCCAGGCGTTCGAATCGACGCGGCAGGTCGAGCGCGAAATTCGCAGCGCGGACGGGCGCTGGTATCTGGCGCGCTTTCTGCCTTATCGAGCGAGCGGCGATGTGATCGACGGCGCGGTGTTGTCGTTCACGGATATCACGTCCAGCCGGCTCGCCGACGAGCGGCTGCACAGCGCAAGTCAATCGGCGCTCGAAGAGGTCAAGCGCCGCCAAGACGAATTTCTCGCCGTCGTCTCGCACGAGCTCAAGCATCCCCTGAACCTCATCAGCGCGAACGCGGAGTTGATCGCGCGCTCGGCATGGGCCCGCAAGGAGCCTAGCCTCGCGCACGCGGCCGGCACGATCTCCCGCACGGTTTCGGGCCAAGCGCAAATCATCGACGATCTGCTCGACATCTCGCGCGTGCGCACCGGCAAGCTTTCGATCGTCTGCACGGCCGTCGATTTTGCGGATGCGGTTCGGCGAATCTGCGAGACGGTGCGGCAAGAAGCTCGCCACAACGACATCGAACTGGCGTTGTCGCTCCCCGAGCGTCCGGTTGCGATCGAAGCGGACTTGACGCGCATCGAGCAGGTAATCTGGAACCTGCTAGGCAATGCGCTGAAATACACCCAGCGCAACGGCAGAATCGCAGTCGCCTTGCAGACGGACGAGACGCTCGCCAGGCTGACCGTCAGCGACAACGGGATCGGCATCGATCCTACGGTGTTGCCCTATATCTTCGAGATGTTCCAGCGCGGGCAAAGCACGGGCGTGACGCAATCGGGCGGTCTCGGGATCGGACTGTCGCTCGTCAAGGAACTCGTCGCCGTGCACGGCGGCCGCGTCTCCGTGCGCTCCGAGGGCCTGGGGCGCGGCGCGACGTTTACGGTCGAGCTTCCGCGGCTGCTGGGCGAAGCGGACATCGTCCGCGGCGGCGGACACCCCGCGGCGTTCCTGCGCAACACCGAAGTGGTGCTCGTTGACGACGATCGGGAGACCGTCGAAGCGTTCAAGATGCTGCTCGAAACGGAGGGGGCGAACGTCATCGTCGCGACCGCCGGCGACGAAGCCCTACGAATCCTCGACGATCGTTCCCCTTCTTTCATCCTGTCGGACCTCGGGATGCCCGGCATGAGCGGCGTCGAATTGATCGTGGCCGTGCGCAAACGCGACCGGCTGGCCAACGTCAAGGCCATTGCGCTGAGCGGCTTCGGCCGGGACAGCGACGTTCAATCCGCGCTGCGCGCGGGGTTCGACGCGCACCTCACGAAGCCCGTTACGCTCGACGCGCTGCTCGATACGATGGCGCGCTTACGCGCGCGATAGCCCCTGCTTTCAGAGGGGACGCCGTTGACGCGGGCTTTGCGGCGAGCTACGCTCAGCGCCGCCCCCTTCCGCCCATCGAGCGCCGATCACCATGACGTCGATCCTTTCGCCGCGGCTCAATCACCGTCTCGTCACCGACCGCCTCACGCTCGAGCCTATCAACGTCGACTTCGCTTATCGGGTGCTCGACTATCACCGCGACAATCGTGCGCATTTACAGCCGTGGGAGCCGCTTCGGCGGGCCGAATTCTTCACGCTCGACGCCATGACCGCGCGGCTGCGCACGATGGCGGACTGCATCGCGACGGGCGAAGCGCTGCATTGGGTCATGTTCGAAGGGGATTTCGACGTCGTAATCGGCGAATGCAACTTCACGAACATCGTCAGGGGTCCGTTTCTCGCCTGTCATCTCGGCTACTCGATCGATCATCGGCGCGAGGGTAAAGGTTTGATGCGCGAAGGGCTGACCGCGGCCATCGACTACATGTTCGAGCGCGTCGGACTGCATCGGATCATGGCGAGCTATCGCCCCGAGAACCTGCGCAGCGAACGGCTGCTGCGCGCGCTCGGGTTCGAGCGCGAAGGCTACGCGCGCGACTACCTGAAGATCAACGGCGCGTGGGCCGATCACGTGCTGACGTCGCTGATCAATCCGGCATCCTGAACGCGCGGCTTTCGCGCCCCGTTTCGCGTGGGGCTTGAATCTTCCCTACCGGGCGGACTATGCTTTCCCGTTGGTCACCGGAGGGAAAGGCATGGACCGCATACAAGCAATGCAAGTTTTTACGCGTGTCGTCGACGCAAACAGCTTCACGCGGGCGGCGGAAACGCTCGGCATGCCGCGCGCGTCGGTGACGACGATCATCCAGAACCTGGAAGCGTTTCTCGGTGTACGCCTGATGCACCGAACCACGCGCCGGCTATCGCTCACGCCCGACGGCGCCGCCTATTACGAGCATTGCGTCAAAATCATCACCGAAATCGATGAAACCGATGCGAGCTTCCAAGCCGGCAATCGCAAGCCCAGCGGCGCGCTGCGCGTGCACATGCCGAGCGCGCTCGGGCGGCGCATCGTCATTCCGTCGCTGTCCACGTTCCATCAGCGCTATCCCGACATCACCCTCGATCTGGGCCTCTCCGATCGTCCCGTCGATCCGATCGAGGAAGGCGTCGATTGCATGCTCCGCATCGGGCCGCTCGAGGATTCGTCGATGGTGGCGCGCCGGATCGGCATGCTCAAGCGCGTGACATGCGCCTCGCCCAGCTACCTCGCGCGCCATGGAGAGCCCAAGAGCATCGAAGCGCTGTCGACGCACCATGCCGTGAATTTTCGTGCGGCGCATGGCGGGCGGCCTATTCCGTGGGTATTCGTCATCGACGGCAAACCCGTCGAAGTCAAGATGGAGAGCCTCGTCTCGGTCAACGATTCGGATGCCTACGTGAGCTGCGGGCTCGAAGGGTTCGGCATGATCCAGCCCACGCTGTTCATGGTGCTGCCTCACCTGCTGGACGGCTCGCTCAAGGAAGTGCTGCCCGGGTTCAACCCGAAGCCGAAGCCCATTTCGATCGTCTATCCGCACAATCGGCACCTTTCGGCGAAAGTGCGAGCGTTCGCCGAGTGGATCGCCGAATTGTTCGATTCGATGCCCGCGCTCGAAAACGAACCGCGGACGCGCGAGAGCACGCCGGGAAAGGAAGGCCGCGCGCGCCGCGACGCGGTGATGGCTTAACGCAGCGTGCGGCTCATTTCCGCAATCGGAAGCCTTTCGATGAGATCGAGCAACCTCGTTTCCGGCTTCAAGAGGTGCATCGACGGCTCTGCAATCCGGTGGCGCCCGCGAGTTCGTCGCGCGTCATTCCCTGCTCGAGGCGGACGGCGCGCAGATAGCGGCCGAGCGATGCCGGATCGTGGATAGCGTGTGCCATAGCAACTCGTTCGTTTCCGTACGGGAACGTATCCGAACGGGAACGGAACGAGTAAGAAGGCGATTTCCGGATCAATTCGTTTCCGATAGGGAACGAACTGATCAATTTAGATTCGAATTCGACGGTTCGTTCCCGCTCGGAAACGCGGCGTACGGCGCTGGACAGGTAACACAGCAGGACGCGCGAAACTTGCGGCGGGTGATACGACGCACTGCAATAGACTCGAACGATGGCAAACGACAGGCTTGCGCCTCACGACATCCGCGCGCCCATGGAGCGGAAAATCCGCGCCTACGTGCGAATGAAGGGTCTCGCCACCGCTTTGCTGGCGGCCATGGCCGCGCTGTATGGCGTCGCACGCTTCTATGAGTCGCAATGGCCCGCGCTCGGCTTCGTGCGCGCCCTAGCTGAAGCGGCCATGGTGGGCGGCATCGCCGACTGGTTCGCGGTCACCGCGCTGTTTCGTCACCCGCTGCACCTGCCGCTGCCCCACACCGCGATCATTCCGCGCAACAAGGACCGCATCGGCGAAAACTTGGCGAAGTTCGTCGAGACGAACTTCCTCGCCCCCGAAATCATCGCCGGAAAACTGGAACGGATGGATCTCACGATCCAGTTCGCGCGCTGGCTTTCCGATCCCGTGCGCGGCCGGCAAATCGCCCGGTGGACGCTCGACTTTCTACCGAACCTGCTCGCCGCAATCGACGACGAAGACGTTCGCCGCTTCCTCCACGACAATCTGGCGCGGCGCGTTCGGGATCTCGACACGCCGTCGATCGTCGGCGCCATCGCCGATACGCTGCTCGAGGACAATCGCCATCACGCCGTCGTCACGGAACTGCTCGGGCAGTTGACCCTCCTCTTCGAAGAGCACAAACCCACGATCCGGCAACGTGTGCGCGAAAGCACCGCCTGGATCTGGAAAAAGCTCTCGATCGACGAGAAAGTGTCCGACAACCTGATCGCCGTGGTCGACGAGACACTCAAAGATCTCAGCGAAAATCCCGAACATGCGTGGCGACGCGGCTTCGACGACGCCATCCGCCGCTTCGTCGTGGAGCTGAGAACGTCGCCCGAGTACTTGGCCAAGTGGGAGGCGCTCAAGGAACGATTTCTCGACCATCCAGCCGTTAAGGACTACTTAGCAACGGTCTGGCGCGAAATCAAAACGAGCGTCGAACGCGACGCACGCGCCCCCGATTCGTACATCGAGGCCCGCATCGAAGAAGCGATTGCCGGCATCGCCAAGGGACTGATCGAGGATGCAGCCATGCGCGAACGGCTGAACGCCTGGCTGCGCGAGACGATGCTGACCGTAATCGACAATCAGCGGCATGGCATCGCACGCTTGATTTCCGACACCGTTCGCCATTGGGACGCCGACACGGTCACGCAAAAAATCGAATGGGAAGTGGGCCGCGACCTGCAGTTCGTCCGTATCAACGGCACGGTCATCGGGGGACTCGTCGGCCTAGTGCTTCATACGATCGACGTCCTTATCTTCTGATCGTACGATGTACTGAAATCCCCTCTGTCCCGGCACGCGCCGCGCACCTCCGAGATTTTTTTCAATTTTTTTTCGCTGACGAAGCATCGTCGCTTCTCACGCGTTGCCCGATCACGCGACTTTTTTTCCTTGCCGCATAAAAACCTCGACGCTACGCTAAGCGCAGACAGATAGACAACCAAGCTCTACCTCTCCATCCACCGCATTCGAGCGGCGAGACCAATCGTTCCGGCGCAGTTCGCCGGAGCCGCAAGCAGTACGGTTTGCGCGCACGCGGCACGCACGCAAGCCGGCACGCGAGAGGCGCGTTCCGCCATGTTCGACATGGCCTCACGCGTCGGACGCATCGCCCTACCCCAGGCAGACAGATCCTCCGCTTCGGCGCTTCGGACCCTTGCGTCCGCGTGCCTGCGAGGCCTGTCGCTCTCGGCGTATCTCGCACGCATTCATTTCAACGATCGGCTATCGACTATCAACCATCAAAGGCAGAGGCGACATGTTGCATAACATCAGTTCACGTTTCATTGCGATCGGCGTGGTTCTTGCGCTCGCGGGCTGCGGAGGCGGCGGGGGCGGCGGCACCTCCGCCGGGGCGGGCAGCAGCGCGGGCAGCGCGTCGGGCTCGGGCGGCTCGTCCACACCCACGCTCGCGGCCGCTACCGCTGTCGTCGACGGCGCGGCGCTCGGCGCCGTGAATTGGCAATCGGGCTCGACTTCGACCGGCGGCCAAGGGCAAGCCGTCAGCGGCCTGAACTGCGCGGCGGTCGGCAACAGCTATAGCTACGCGCATCTGTCGATCTACATGAACGGCAAGCAATTGGCCGTGCCGGCCGGCATCGGCACGGTCGTGCCGACGTTGGCGGCGCCCACGGGCTGCGCGTATCCGCTGAATACGGTCGACCAGACCGGCAAGATTCGCATGGATACGACGAGCGGAGCCTCGTACACGCTGGGGCAGTTCTTCGCGATTTGGGGCGAACCGCTGAGCGCGACCAACGTCGCGGGGCTGCAAGGCACGCCGGTCACGGCCTATGTCAACGACGGCGGCTCGCTGACGAAATACACCGGCGATCTCGCCAGCCTTCCCCTCGCCGCCCATCGGGAAGTGACGCTCGTGATCGGCAACGCGCTGACGCAAATTCCGACCTACACGTGGTCGGATCCGCCGCCGTTCAATCCCACCCCGGTCACCCTCGCCTATAACGGCGTCATCGGCACCGCGTTCTGGCCTGACGGCAATACGCCGTCGGGCGGCACCGGCGCGAACGTCGACGGTTTGACTTGCGCGCCGGGCATGGCGGTCAACTATCACGTGCACGCCCACCTAGCGATCTTCAACAACGGACAGCAGCTCGCGTTGCCGAAGAACATCGGCATTTTGTCCAGCTGCGACTACGAGATGCATACGCACGACCAGACCGGCATCATTCATATCGAAGCGCCCAACGTCAAGAGCTACACGCTCGGCGACTTCTTCGATATCTGGGGCGAGCCGCTGACGAGCACGAACGTGGCGGGCATCACGGGCGACGTCGTCGCATATATCAACGACAACGGCGAATCGCGTCGCTATATGGGCGACCTGCGCAACATCGTGCTCATCTCCCACCGAGACGTCACGCTGCAAATCGGCACGCCGGCGGTCAGCAGCCTCGCAACGTATTCGTGGTACGAGCCGCAATGAAACGCGCGAGATCTCGCTAGGCCGGTCTAATTCGCACCAGGCCTCGGTAGATCCCAGTAAACCGGTTCACCTCACCGCGGCCGCGTACTCCTGTAACGGAGTCCGCGGCCGCGGTGCGTTCGGCAGTCCCACGACCGCACCAGTACAAAGCCAATCTGTGCAGTTTACCTTCGCATCGACTACAATGTCCGCCATGGACAAGCGACGCAAGGATGAAGAAAACCCGCTCGCCGCCGCATTGGCCGGCGATATTCGAGCGGTCGTCGCGCGGCTCAAGCGCCGGCTGCGCGAGCAAGGAGCGGTGGGCGACTTCACGCCGTCGCAGATCGCGGTACTGCTGCGCCTGGAGCGCGACGGGCCCGCCACCGTCTCGAGTCTCGCACGCGCCGAAGGCATGCGGCCCCAATCGATGGGCACGACCATCGCGCCGCTCGAAGCGGCCGGTCTCGTCGTCGGGTCGCCCGATCCGAACGACGGGCGGCAAACGTTGCTCGCGCTGACCGAATCGTGTCGCACCTATCTGCGCGAAAGTCGCGCCGCCCGACAAGATTGGCTTCATCGCACGATTCAAATTCGGCTGACGCCCGGCGAACAGGTCGAACTCGCGGCCGCGGTCAAACTGCTGGAGCGGCTCGCCGCCGACTGAGCCCTTTCCCGATTCGATGCCCGAACTTATTGCGCGAACCCATTTCATGCCCGCCGCCGGAACCGATCCCAGCCCTCTTTTGCGGCTCTCGCCGAACGCTGTCGAAGCCCGTGCGGGCCTATGCGAGGGGCAATCGTGAGCGATACGGCCGACGGCGTATTCCGATCGCTGCGCTTTTTCAACTACCGGGTGTGGGCCGCCGGCGCAATCGTCTCGAACATCGGCACCTGGATGCAGCGCACGGCGCAGGACTGGCTCGTGCTGACCGGCCTCACGCACCATAGCGCCTCCGCCGTGAGCATCGTGATGTCGTTGCAGTTCGGGCCGCAGCTACTGCTATTGCCCGTTAGCGGGTATGCGGCCGATCATCTCGACCGGCGCAAATTGCTGATGTTCACGCAAGCCGCGCAAGGCGCGCTCGCGCTGGGGCTGGGCGTGCTCACGATCGCGGGCTTCGTGCAGCTATGGCACGTCTACCTGTTCGCGTTCTTGTTCGGATGCGCGACAGCCTTGGACGCACCGGTGCGGCAGACCTTCGTATCCGAGCTCGTCGGCGACGCCGAATTGCCCAATGCCGTCGCGCTCAATTCCACGTCGTTCAATCTGGCGCGCATGGTCGGTCCCGCCGTGGCGGGCATCGTCATTGCCTCGGTCGACACGGGCTGGGCGTTCGTGTTGAACGGCGTGTCGTTCGCCGCCGTGCTCGTGTCGCTGGGCTACATGCGCACGTACGAATTGCGCCGCGGCCCGCGCGCCGTGCGCACCGTCGGCGGGTTCGCCGCGGGCTTTCGCTATGTCTGGGGCCGTCCCGACCTGAGAGCCACCGTGGTCATGCTGTTCCTCATCGGCACGTTCGGCTTGAACTTCCCGATTTTTATTTCCACGATGGCCGTCAGCGTGTTTCATGCGGATGCGAGCCGCTACGGCGCGCTCTCGTCGATGATGGCCGTGGGCACCGTCACCGGCGCGCTTGCCAGCGCACGCATGGGCCGGCCTCGCTTTTCGTCGATGGTGATATCGTCGGCCGTGTTCGGCATCGGCTGTACCATCGCCGCGCTCGCGCCGAGCTATTGGACGTTCGGCGCGGCGCTCGTCGTCATCGGCATCGCATCCTTGCTGTTTCTGACGACGACCAACAGTCTCATGCAATTGTCGACGGAGCCCGAGATGCGAGGCCGCGTCATGGCCATTCGCCTTGCCGTCGCACTCGGCGGCACGCCGCTCGGCGCGCCGATCGTCGGCTGGGTGGCCGATCATGCGGGGCCGAGATGGGCCATCGTCGTGGGCGCCGCATCGGGCTTCGCGGCGGCGCTGGTCGCCGCGCGCGCGCTGGCGAAAGAGCGCGACGGGGAGCGCGCCCGGGCAACCCTCGCCGCCGAGGAATAGAAGACCAACATGCAGAACCCATCGGACACCGACGTGCGAACGGATACTCCCCCCGATACATCCAAACAGGCGGCTGCGTTGCAGCAGACCCATGACACGGGCTCGCCACGCAATGGGCGACAAGCCGGCGATTCGCTGGGCCCTTTGCCGTACGTTGTGGCCGCGACGTTCTTCATGGAGTATCTCGACACGACGGTGATCGCGACCGCCTTGCCGCAAATGGCGCATGCGTTCGCCACGAGCCCGAACGCGCTCAGTCTCGGCATGAGCGCCTACATGATCGCGCTGGCGATCTTCATTCCGGCGAGCGGCTGGGTCGCCGACCGATTCGGCTCGCGCAGCGTGTTTTTTTCCGCGATCGTGACCTTCACCGTCGCGTCGCTGCTGTGCGGACTGTCGCAAAACGTCGTCGAGTTTACGGCCGCGCGCGTGCTTCAAGGCGTCGGCGGTGCGTTGATGGTGCCCGTGGGGCGGCTGATCGTGGTGAGGAGCACCGATAAAAGCCGGCTGATGCAGGCCATCTCCACGATCACGTGGCCCGGCATCGTCGCCCCGGTCGTGGGTCCGCCGTTGGGCGGCTTCATTACGACGTACGCCTCGTGGCGGTGGATTTTCCTGCTGAATTTGCCCGTTTGCGTGGCCGTGCTGTGCGCAGTCGCGACATGGGTGCCGAACCTGCGCGGCGAGCAGCGCAAGCCGCTCGATCTGGTGGGGTTGGGGCTCAGCGGCCTGACGCTCACGGCGATTCTTTACGGCGCCGATCTGGCGAGCCAGCCCGATACGAATCCGCTCGTCGGGCTCGCCCTCGTCGCGGCCGGCGTGGCGTGCGGCGTCATCGCGTATTGGCACGCGCGCCGGCACGCCCACCCGCTCATCGATATCACGACGCTCAGGATTCCTACGTTTTCCGTCACCGTGGTGACGGGCTCGCTCACGCGCATCGGCATCGGTGCTGTGCCCTATTTGATGCCGCTGCTGTTTCAGATCGGGTTCGGTCTGTCCGCATTCAAGTCGGGCCTGCTGCTGCTCGCGAGCGCCGTGGGCAACCTCGGCATGAAGGCGCTCACCACGCCCATTCTGCAGCGATACGGGTTCAAGCGCGTGGCGATCGTCGATTGCTTGATTTGCGCGGCGTTTACGGTTGCCTGCGGCCTGCTTACGCCCGATACGCCGCTAGCTTGGACGCTGTTCGTCGTGCTCGTGTACGGCATCACGCGTTCGATGCAGTTTTCGACGATGGCGACGCTCGCTTATGCGGACGTGCCGTCAGCGCAGATGAGCGGAGCCAACACGCTTTGGAATGCCGCCGCGCAAACGGGTAC
>NZ_JBQCHR010000176.1:0-9164 GCF_051954495.1 Trinickia sp. | reverse complement strand
ACTTGGCGCGCCGCCGCAGGGAAGCCTGCGGATAGGCGTTTAATTTACGCCAACGCCGCCGTACGAGAGGTAATGGCCGAACAGCCGCGCAAACTGCCCGCCGTCGGTATTGATCGACGTCGAATACGTGCCGCCGCCGCTAAAGACGATCGCGAACGTACTGATGGCGCCGTACTCCCATGGGTACTTCAGCATGTAGTCGGCGTGATTGTCGCGATAGTGTCCGGGCGTACCGCCCGGGGTGTCTGACGGAACGCCCAACGGCGTTTGCCACCACAGCATCGGCAGAGCGTTGCCCAAAGCCGCGCGGTAAGTCGAGTATTGGCCCTGCTCCTGATGAAAGTTGGGCGTGTTGACGTTGTTTTCATCGCGATAGAACGGACCGATGCGGCCCATGCATTCCGCGATCGTCGCCAGTTCGAGGCACCCGGCATCGCGATCGCTGGTTTGGGCCACGATGAAATCGGCACGATCGGCGCCGACCGCCTGCATTTCCTTGGCGATCACGTCCGGCGGGCCGTTCCAGAAGGCGGGCGGAAAGCCGATCAGCGCTTTGGGCGCGTGCCACCGGGCCATCGACACGAGGCACATGCCGATGCCGGCCGCGCTGTTAGGCATCCAGCTGCATTCGGGCTGGTTGTTCACGACCGCGGGCATTTGCGTGACATCGTGATTGGGCGCTTGCGCGTAGATGTAGCCCCAGAAGTCGGGCTCCAGATTGACCAGCACCGGCATATTGAGACCGTTGATGCGGTCATACATCGTCCGCACCTGCGACCAGTACGTGTTCATGAAGGTCTGGTCGTTGATGCCGCTCAGATTGCCGTCGCCCTTGGCCGCCATCTGGTAAAGCGTGAACATCGGCGTCGCCCCGTTGGCGCGGTCGTTTTGGGCGGTGTACGTGATGTACGCGCCATCGGTATTCCAGTAAGGCCAGGAGCCCGAGCCCACGCCAACGAGGTAGGTGTCGATGATGTCCGGGCGGATCCCCTGGGCTTTCATGTCATCGATCGATTGGCCGGCGCCGAGGCCAATCTGCAGGCGCGGCACGACGCCCATCTTCTGCAGAATCGCTGTCGCTGGATTGCTGGCGCTCGTCTGGTCGTGACGGACCGCCGTTTGGCTTGCACCCGATGCGGTCGCGGCCGCCTTCGCGACGGCGCCATCGCCACTGCCGCCACTGCCACCGCCGCAGCCGAACAGCGCGAGCGAAATCAAAGCTGCCGCAACATACCGAGGGGAGACGCCACGGACGATGTCATCGCGGGAATCGGTCGCGCAGCGCGCGTCGGGCGCGATGCTCCGATCACTTTCCTTCTTCATTATTCCCACCTCTTCGAATTGAACTGATTTTTTAATGCGGCAGCGTATGCTCGTGCTTTGAAAATCCTTGATTAACACTCGAGTGCGCTGAATATCGGCGTATTCGACTGCTCGCAAATGAAGACGCGGTCCACGCTGCCCGCGAACCGTGAGACTACCATTCCCACAAGGATGTGAATGCTCTATGAGATTATTTGAGAATGTTGAGATTTCGTTGAAATTTGGTTTTACGCAAAATGTCGTATACATTCGAGTAAAGTTTCAGGGAAAACTAAACCAGGGTCGTGCATGAGCAATAAAAAGGTATCGACGGTAGTACTGCGCCATGGCTCGGATGTGGCTGCTGATACGGCGAGCGTTTCTCGGCGGGACTTCATGAAGGGGCTGGGTGCGACGTTAGTGGCCGGATGCGGGCTGGGCGGCCCCCTTGCTGCCGCAGCCGGTACTATGTCTCGCCAGGCGTCGACCGGCACGAGGCAATTCGAGCGTTTCACGCATCCGGGCCTTCTACATACCGAGGCCGATTTCCTGCGCATGCGTACGAAGGTGGGCGCGCACGCGTCGCCGTGGATCGACGGTTGGGAAGTGCTCGTCGCCAACGGCCACACGAAGCTGACGAACGAGCCGAATCCACAGCCCGTCATCCGGCGCGGAGGCGGGAACGAGAACTACTGGATCCTCTACAACGATATCGCCGCTGCCTATGGCGATGCGCTGCGCTGGAAAGTGTCGGACGACCCGAGTTACGCCATCAAGGCCGTGGCGTACCTGGATCGGTGGGCATCCACTCTGACCGCGCTCGAAGGCAATTCGAACGTGGCGCTGGCGGCCGGCATCTACGGCTATCAGTTCGCCAACGTGGGCGAGATCATGCGCAGCTACAGCGGCTGGAGCGCGTCGGGCCTGGCCGCATTTCAGAAGATGATGCGAGAGGTTTTCTATCCGATCAATCACAGCTTCCTGCACCGCCCCGTCGATGTGAAGCGAACGCATTACTGGGCAAATTGGGAATTGTGCAACCTCGCCTCGATGTTCGCCATCGGCGTGCTGTGCGATGACGCCGATATCGTCGACGATGCCGTCGAGTACTTCAAGAACGGCGCGGGCAACGGCAGCATCGACAAGGCGGTGTACTTCGTGCATCCGGGGTATCTCGGGCAGTGGCAGGAGGCCGGGCGCGACCAGGGACACACGATGCTCGGGATTGCGCTGACGGGCGCCATCTGCGAGATGGCCTGGAACCAGGGCATCGACTTATACGGTTACGACAACAACCGCTTCCTGGCCGGCGCGGAATACGTGGCGAAGTCGAACCTGAAGCGACCCGACGGCGCGTTCTACACGGTGCCTTTTGCGACGTACCAAAACTGCGACGTCACCCAAGCGGTGTTTTCCACGGGTTCACAAGGCGGGGGGCGCCCGTGCTGGGCATTGGTCGCCAACCATTACATCAATCGCAGGGGCTTGGCGGCGCCCTACAGCCAGCGCTTCGCCGAGCAGATGACGCCGGAGGGCGGCGGCGGCAACTACGGCCCGAACAGCGGCGGCTTCGACCAACTCGGTTACGGCACGCTCACGTGCACGCGCGATCCGGGCACACCCGCCGTCACGCCCAGCGGGCTCACAGGCTATGCAAGCGAGGGCAAGGTCGTGCTGTCATGGTGGGGCTGCAGCGATGCGCTCAGCTACAACGTCAAACGCGCAAGCCATGCCGGTGGGCCGTACACCACGATCAAGCGCGGCATTGCCGATCTGCTGACCTATACCGATACGCCGCCCACTGCCGGTACGTACTTCTATGCCGTCACGGCGCAAAGGTCTTCCGGTGAATCGGCGCTCTCCAATCAAGCGAAGGTCATCACGGCGGTGCAGTTGCTCGCACACCTGAGCTTCGACGAGGGCAGCGGGCCGGCGGCCGCCGACAGCTCGGGCAACGGGCACACCGCCACCCTCGACGGCGCGGTATGGGCGACGGGCCGTCGCGGCCATGCGGTGTCGCTCAACGGATCGGGCGCCTATGTGGCGTTGCCCGACGATCTGCTCGCCGACGTTTCGGACTTCACGATTGCGGCCTGGGTGTTCTGGAACGGGGCGCAAACTTGGGCGCGCATCTTCGATTTGGGCGCGGGCATTGGGCGGTACATGATGCTCACCCCGAGCGCCGATCGCCGCTCCAATAATGCCGCCATGCGCTTCTCGCTCACCGTCAACGGGTTCGGCGATCAGATGATCGACGCCGCGGCGGAACTGCCGAGCAAGCGCTGGGTGCATGTGGCGGTCACGCTATCGGGCTCGACCGGCACGTTGTATGTGGACGGGGCGAGCGTCGGTAGCAATCCGCGCATGTTCCTCGCGCCGTTCCGCCTGGGCAGCACCACACAGAACTGGTTGGGTAAGTCGCAATACGCCGCGGATGCGAGCTTCAATGGCCTGATAGACGATTTCCGCGTCTACCGGGGCGGCCTGAGCGCGGCCCAAATCGTGTCGCTGATGAACAGCTGAACGCGTGAGGGCCGGCTTTCTTCATATCAATACGCGCGACAATGACGAGCCGGGAATTTCTTTATTTTTGTGTCAGGATTTCCTGACGCCGCATTGAGTGTTTCCCTATCCATTGAGTCAATTCTCGCTTCCTCGGCGAGCCCAGCCGTGCAACGGTAGTGCGATTACGTCGCGTTAAGGAAATCCTTATCAATGAAGTCGCAAGACGCTTATCGACAACCCCAATGCAAACGTTTGAAAAAAATTACGTTTAAATGCGGGGCTCATGTTGCCGAAATAGCGAATGCCGTCGCGCGTGTGACGGAGGCGATCGGCAACCGCGTCGGCGGCCATCGCACGGAATTTAGAACATGGAGTCTTGCATGGATGTCAAAGGGCTGACGGTTCGCTCGAAGTTGGCGTGGGCTTTCGGGGTGCTGAGCGCATTGGTGTTGGCGGTATCGATGTTTGCGCTGCATGCGCTCGGGGATGCGAACGCTCGGTTTTCTTCATTCGTGAGCGGTATCAACGCACGTGCGCAACTGGCCGAACAGGTGCGCACCGCGGTGGATCGTCGTGCGATCGCCGCTCGCAATCTGGTTGTGGTCACCAAACAGGCGGACATCGATCAAGAGAAGGCTGCCGTCGGGCAGGCACACGCGGACGTGCAAGCGCGCTTGTCCGAATTGCGTCAGTCGGTGAAGGCCGCCGACGTGAGCGATCAGTCGCGCGCCTTGGTGGCGCGTATCGACGAAGTGGAGGCGCAGTACGGGCCAGTGGCGCTTGCAATCGAGAATGCCGCGTTGAGCGGCGATCGCGACAAGGCTGTCACGATGCTGGTGGAGCAATGCAGGCCGCTATTGGCAAAGCTGGTCGAAGCGACCGATGCGTTCGCCGCGCATGCGCATGAGCGTGCGCAAGCGATGCAGGCCGAAGCGGCGGAGCACTACGCGGCACAGCGCGCGTTGGCGATCGTCGTTTCCATTGCGACGGGTGCGGCGGCGTTGCTGGCCGCCATGCTGATCACGCGCAGTTTGACGCGTGCGCTTGGGGCTGAGCCCGCTCAACTGAGCGAAATCACGCGACGCGTGGCAGGCGGCGACCTGAGCCCGGTTGCCGGAGCCGATCGCGCCCCCGCCGGCAGCGTGTTGGCCTCGATGGGCGACATGCAGGCAAGCCTCGTACGGTTGATCGGACAGGTCCGCTCCGCGGCGGAAGGCATTGCCACGGGATCCAGCGAGATCGCCTCGGGCAATCAGGATCTGTCTTCGCGCACCGAGCAGCAAGCGTCCTCGTTGCAGGAAACGGCCTCGAGCATGGAGGAGTTGACGTCGACAGTCAAACACAACGCGGAGAACGCACAGCAGGCGAGCGTATTGGCCGGCAACGCGTCGGACGTGGCGCAGCGCGGCAGCGTCGTCGTGGAGCAGGTCGTGGAAACCATGATCGATATCAGCGCGCGCTCGTCGCAGATTGCGGATATCACCGGCATTATCGAAGGCATCGCGTTCCAGACGAACATCTTGGCGCTCAATGCGGCGGTGGAAGCCGCGCGGGCGGGCGAGCAAGGCAGGGGGTTCGCGGTGGTGGCTAGCGAGGTGCGCTCGTTGGCGCAGCGTTCGTCGAGCGCGGCCAAGGAGATCAAAGAGTTGATCGCCGCCTCGGTGCAGAAGATTCAAGATGGTTCGACGCTGGCTAGCGACGCGGGAACGACGATGTCTGAGGTCACGCAGGCGGTCGCGCGCGTGACCGACATCATGGGCGAGATCGCCGCGGCCTCGGCCGAGCAGAGCCGCGGCATCGAGCAAGTCAATTTGGCGATCACGCAGATGGACGAAGTCACGCAGCAAAATGCGGCGCTGGTCGAGCAAGCAGCGGCGGCGTCAAAATCGCTCGAAGTGCAGGGGCAGCAGTTGAGCAGCTCGGTGGCGTTCTTTCGCGTATAGGGCCTAGGCCGCGTGTCGATTCCCCGTTGTCGCGGGACTGCGGATCGTCAGGTCCCGCTACCTCGTATCAATGGCCGCTATAGGTCTCGTAGCCGATTTCCCCGTTATCCTCGATCGTCGCGGAGATAAAGTGGGACTTGAATCCGTCGGAAAGAGGGCCGGCTTCGAGTGGAACCTGCATCCCCTGCAGCATGCCTTCCAAGGCGTGCCGCAACTGCTGCCCCGCTCGAGTCGAGCCGTCCCCGCCTGCGATGACGGCATTGACTTCAAAGCCGGCGGCGCGCAGCACTTCCACTTTCCGCGCAATGGCTACGCCCGGCGACGGTACGCCCGGCAACACGTGAAAAATAGATGCCGAGGATGCGGCCACGCTGCCGTCGTCATGACGGCGCACCCCGCCGACGGCTACGCCGGTGCATACGGTAAGCGCCGATGTCCGCAGTGACTCGCCCCGCTCTCGTATGGTTTGCCGCTCGACTTTCATCGCGGAGAAATCGACCACGTTACGGTACGAATCGGTTTCAATCACGCGATGGGATGTGCCGGCCTGCTGGCCTCGCCGTGGCAGGCCGGAAAGGGCTCCTTCTTCGGAATGGCGCGCCGACGGCGAGGGGCGCGCCGCACGTGCCGGGGCAGCCTCGGAAGACGCGGTGTATGACTGCCCGCCCGAGATTGGCGCGGGTTTTCCAAAACAAATACCCATGGCATTCTCCTATCGAAGCGGCCATTTTCCCAACATGCCGCGCCATCTGGCCGATTCGGAGCGAAACATATTCTGCTGGGGCGAATTGCGCCGATACAGACGGCCGCGCCGCGTTAAAACCGGTAATTCAACTGAAGGTGGACCATCGAACCCACGCGAAGTTGCGTTGATGCATCGGCCGAAATAGACCATGACGGGCGGACCTGTGCGCGCACGCCCGCGCCGATCGAGACGATGTGATGCGCCAGCGGTGCGCCCGGCGCGGCGAACGCGGTGCCGTCTTGAGTAAGAACGGTCACCGAGCGGGTTCGATTCGCCAGCTCGCGCGCGTAGTCCACGTCCACATGAATGCTCACGGGTTCGGCCATCGTGCCGAAGGTATGCATCAGTGTGAGGCCGAGGTAGGGCTGCGCGCTGTGTAGGGTATCGGCGCCGACCGCGAGATTTTGTCCGCTGCCGCCCGATTCGGCGAAACCCTGTCCATGCACCCAGGCCCAGTGCAGTCCGGCATGCGGCTCCAGCACGGTATTGCTGCCGACTTCGAACGGGATGCCGGCTTGCGCCGAGCCGCTCAGCGATTGGAGCCGGTTGCTGCCTTCGGGCGTGCCGTTTGGCCCGGGGGCGAGCGGCCGCTTCTCGCTCGCCCAACTGAAGCCGTAGCCGAAGATGATGGATGCCTCGATCGGGCCGAACATGCGCCGGCCGTAGAGTGCGAGGTGCAGGGTGTCGAGTCTGCCGGTGCTGGGCGTGGCGCTTTCGCTGATCTCGTCGTGTTCGTAGCCGATCGCGCCGCCCACGGTCCCCTTGCCGATTTCGTGATCGAACCCCGCGGCAAAACCCGAGCGATGGGCGCCGAACGCCGATGCCGCGCCGCTACCGTCGGCGCGTGCGTAGCCGTCCGTGAGCGTGGCCCATGCGCTGTTGCGCTTGCCCGCGCGATCGATGGCGGATGTGGCCGCAAGGTGATCCATCAGCGCCGCGTCGAACGCGCGCGCGCCTAATGCCGCCGTCGAAGCGAGCGCCGTATAGATGCTTGTATAGAGCGGGGCGATCGCCACAGGTGTGGCGTAGGGCGCGAGCACGAGATCGATCTCGCTGGCGCCGTAGTTCAGCGAGGATGTCAGTCCAGACAGATCGGCGCCTGCTTGGGTCACGCTCGACAGTCTATCGAAGCTGCCTGCGATGCCGTTCGCAGTCAGGATCGCATATCGGCGCGCCGTGTAAGTGCCCGGATCGTAGACCATCTGCAGGCCGCCGCGGAGCGCGGCCGAGCCTTGAACTTTGAGCTGCGACGCGGAGGTCGGACTCAGCTCGATCACGAGTGTGCCGTTCGTACTTTGTGTGTAGTTGCCACCGATGGTCAGCGTGCCGATGGTACCGCCGGGCATCAGGAGCCCATCGTTGGCGACGTCGCCGCCGACCGAGCCGTGGCCGCGCAAACTGCCGGCCGCGGTCACGGCGACATTGCCGCCCAACGATGCGCCGTCGTTCCCGCTATCGCCGATCATCAGCGTGCCGGACGCTACGGTCGTCGTGCCGGTGAACGCGTGGTTGTCGCCCGTCACGATGGTCGTCCCGGCACCTTGCTGCAAAACTGCGCCGCTGCCCGTGAGGGCGCCGTCGAATGTCGTCGTGCTAGTTGGAGCAAAAACGACGGTGCCGTTGTTGATCACCGTGCCGCCCTGGCGCACGGCGGTAGCTTGTACCAAGCCGCCGCTCGATACGGCTTGAACGCCGCCGCTCGATATCACGGAGCCCAGCGCCATGCCGCCCGATCCAACGCTTTGCACGCCTCCGGCAGAGACAACGGTACCTGAGACGAGGCCGCCGCTAGTCACGATTTGCAGACCGCCCGAATTGACGATTGTGCCCGTCGCCACGCCTCCGTTCGCGACAAGTTGCGTTCCTCCGCCGTTGACTGTCGTCGCGGTTGCGACGCCGCCCGAAAGAACGTTTTGTAAGCCGCCGCTGCTGATACTCGTGGCGACCGCCGCGCCGCCGCTGCTGACAAATTGACTGGAGCCCGCCTCGAGCGTCGTCGCGCTCGCTACCCCGCCTGACGATATGTACTGGTTACCGCCAATGACCGTCGTGCCGCCGGCCACCCCCCCGAATACGTCCTGCTCCGCCGCACTGCCGCTGACGACGGTATGGGTCACCGTGCCGCCCGTGACCGATTGCAGACTGTCGTAAATCCGGCTCTGATCCACAGATCCGCCGATGACGTTCTGATAGCCTCCGTTGGTGACCACCGTGCCCGTCACCGTTCCGCCGTCGATTTCTTGATAGCCGTTGCTGACTGTCGTACTCGTGACCGTGCCGCCCGAAACGTATTGCGAGCCGAAATCGTTGATCGTGACGCCGTTGGCCGATCCGCTATCGACTTCCTGAAAGCCGGCGTTGTTGACCGTGGTCTGCGTCGCGGCCCCACCGAGAACGAACTGCCCGCCGCCGCTATTGACGGTCGTGGCGTTCGCCGCGCCGCCCGCGAAAATTCCCTGCTGCCCAAAGTTGTTGATGGTGGTGCTGGACGCCGCGCCACCGGAATTGATCGTAGATCTAACTCCGGTTTGAAACCCCGCCCTTCAGGGCGGTGAGCTGGGACCCCGGCCTGAAGGCCGGGGTTTCAGCGATTCTTTGGGAGGGGTGCAAACCCCTTCCAAAAGTGTTCAGCCAAACCGGCCTGAAGGCCGGTTGTGGACAGTTGCTTT
>NZ_JBQCHR010000175.1:0-2885 GCF_051954495.1 Trinickia sp. | reverse complement strand
GAGATGCGGCCGATATAGCCGATGACGTGAGCGGCCGTCGTACCGAGCGGATATTGGCGGAACAGCCGGGCGCGCACGTCGACCCCGGGGAAGCGGAAGCGCTGCGCCGTGAAGCGCGCGACTTCCTCGTCGGTCAGCCGCGTGCGGATCGGCAAGCTCTCGAAATTCTTCGAGTCCTCCAGCAGCTTCTTGAAGCGCCGCCGGTCGCGTGCATCGATCGTGATGACGCTCGACAGCTTGTCGATCACGTGCTCGAGCGAATCGTCGAGCTTGGACGGCGTGATTTCGAGCGTATACGCCGAATAGTTGCGCGCCAGCACGACGCCGTTGCGATCGGTGATGATGCCGCGATTGGGTACGATCGGCGCGACCGAAATCCGGTTTTCGTCGGCTTGCAGCGAGTACTTGCTGTAGTGCCAGACCTGCAGAAACAGGAAGCGCACCACGAGCAGCCCGAAGCAGACGAGCACGAACAGCCCCGCCGCCGCGACGCGAAAGCGGAACTTCATGAGCTGCTGCTGGGTGTTTTTGAATTCGGTCATGCGTCGGCGCCGGTGGGCGCGCTCAAATGGGCCGCGTGTCGTCCGGATCGGCCGGGCGGCGCTGCGGCATCAGCAGCAGCGAACAGGCGAGCGGCCACAGCGCCGCCTCGACGAACCCGTGCACGAGTTGCCCCCAGCCGGGGAACGCCGCGCCGGTCAACAAGCGCGTGATGAACGGCACGAGCTGCGCCACGACGAGCAGCGGCGCGACGGCGAAGACTTGCACGCCTCGCGGCATCCACAATACGCGCCGGTGGATCGTAATAGCGCCGTACGAGAGCAACGTGTAAGCGAGCGCATGCTCGCCGAGCAGGCTCGCATCGTGCACGTCCATCAAGAGGCCGAGGAAGAATGCGATGCCCATGCCCACCTTGCGCGGCTGGTGGACGTTCCAAAATAGTAGGACGAGCGCCACGAAATCGGGCACGCCGATGAGCCGCCCCCACGGCATCAGGTTCAGCAAGAACGCGGCGGCCAGGCTGAAGGCGATGAAGTACGGGTTCACCGGCAGCAGGATGTACTGCGGACGATTCATCGCGCGGCTCCCGATGCGGCGCGAGGCGCGCTCGCGGCTTGAACTTTCGCGCCGGACTTTTCGGCCGCGTTCGCGGCCGGCTTCTCGCCTGGCTTCTCGGCCGGTTTTTCGGCCGTGGAGCCGCCGGCTTTGCCGCCCTTTTCCGCGCTCTTGTCCTCGTTCTTGTCCGCCGGTTTCTCGGCGCCTTTCGCAGCTTTCTTGCCCTTGGCGTCCTTGGCATCCTTGGCCTGCGGCGTAGGCGCGATCTCTTCCGGGCGCGGCGGCGCGTCGCTGCGGTAGTGGAGCACGAGCACGTCGCGCGCACCGCGCACCGCCGCCACCGGCGCGCAGACGACGCGGGCGAACGCCGTATCGGCCTGCTTGTCGACACGCACGACCTTGGCGACGGGCAACCCTTGCGGATAGACGCCGTCGAGCCCGCTCGTCACGAGTTCGTCGCCCGCGACGACATCGGCGCTGATCGGTACGAAACGCAACTCGAGCGTGTCGCCGACCGGCGTACCGTAGACGACGCTGCGCAGGCCGGTGCGCACGATTTCGACGGGCACGGCCTCGTCCTTGTCCGTGAGCAGCGTGACCTCCGACTGCAGCGGGAACACGCGCGTGACCTGTCCGACCATGCCGTCTTCGCTGACGACGGGCGAGCCGTTCTGCACGCCTTGCTGCGAGCCGCGGCCGATGACGACCTTTTGCGTGAACGGATCGCGCATGCCGTACTGCACTTCGGCCGGTATCGATTGCGTGGCGGCGTTGCGCGATAGATCGAGCAGGGCCCGCAGGTGAGCGTTCTCGGCGGAGAGCGTGGCGACTTGGTTGGCTTTTAGCGACAGCTGCAGATTCTTGGCGGAGAGCGTTTGATTCTCGCGCCGCAGCGTGTTGTTCGAGACGGCGAACTCGGCCGCGCCCAGCGCGAGGTCGCGCGGCAAAAGCGCGACGCGCTGCAGCGGATAAAGCCCCGCGTCGAGCACGGCGCGCACGATCTCGAGCGTCTTGAATCGTGCGTCGGAGACGAGCAGCACGAGCGAAAGAACGACGAAAAAGATGAGCCGCGCGAGCGCGGATGGGCCTTGCTTAAACAGAGGCGGCGGACTGTATTCCATGGTCGACGCCGAAAGCGTGAACGTTGGCGAGTGTCGACAGGGCGCGCATCAGCGCTCGATCGGCAACGAGCGAGCGGTGCGCGCCTGCTTCACGGGCAATGTCACTCGTACGAGAAGATGCTGCCGAGCTTGTCCATCCGCTCGAGCGCCATGCCGGAGCCGCGCACGACGCAGGTGAGCGGATCCTCGGCCACCAGAACGGGCAGACCCGTTTCCTCGGCAAGCAGGCGATCGAGATCGCGCAGCAGCGCGCCGCCGCCCGTGAGCATCATGCCGCGTTCGGCGATATCCGCGCCGAGTTCGGGCGGCGTTTGTTCGAGTGCGATTTTGACCGAGGAGACGATCTGGTTGAGCGGATCGGTCAGCGCTTCGAGAATTTCGTTGCTCGAGATCGTGAAGCTGCGCGGAATGCCTTCCGACAGATTGCGCCCCTTCACTTCCATTTCCTTGACTTCCGAGCCCGGGAACGCCGAGCCGATTTCCTTCTTGATCGCTTCGGCCGTTTGCTCGCCGATCAGCATGCCGTAGTTGCGGCGGATATAGTTGACGATGGCTTCGTCGAACTTGTCGCCGCCAACGCGCACGGAGCCTTTATAGACGATGCCGCCCAGCGAGATGACGCCGACCTCGGTCGTGCCGCCGCCGATATCGACGACCATCGAGCCCGTGGCTTCCGATACCGGCAGGCCCGCGCCGATCGCGGCCGCC
>NZ_JBQCHR010000174.1:0-21278 GCF_051954495.1 Trinickia sp. | reverse complement strand
GACCCTGAGACGGGGCTCTCGCTAAATCGACACCGCTACTACGACGCGAGCGTCGGCCGCTTCATATCTAATGATCCCATTGGCTTGGCCGGCGGGCTGAATCCGTTCCAATATGCGGACAACCCGATCATGTGGACCGATCCGCTCGGTCTCGCATCAAAGCTGATGTGCCGGCTTTGTTGTGATGGATCGCACGGGCGTTCGAACAAACAGGAAAGGCTAAAAGCCTTGGCTGACGACCCGCTACAACCGAGTTGGGTCAGAGGATGGGTTCGAAATGAGTTGCGGCATATCGCAACCGGCAATCGCACGTCAGTCCGGCTGCCAGGAAATTCGCGAAATTCTCGGTTGCCCGGTAAGGAACTCGCTCATGGTCGGGACACCGAGGCAAAGGATGGATACTGTTACAGACATTCTCTGTTGCAGGACGCCGACCTGCATAAGACTCAGCATAGGATCGGAGGCTATTGATGACGGCGCACTCGAAGAAAATCGAGAATGTCTTGCGACTCGACGCGTCGGCCCGATGTGACTATTTCGTCCGCAAGGTCGCCGACTTCGAGGTCGTGTGGGGCCTGTTCGACACCGGATGGGCTACCGCGTCCACTGGCGCAACGACAGCTGTGCCGTTCTGGCCAGAAGAGGAGTTCGCGGCCGTTTGTGCGACGGCAGAGTGGCAAGGGTTCCAGCCGAAAGCAATCGCTCTCGAGGATTTTCTTGCCCGATGGCTTCCCGGCATGGCGAAGGATCAACGAATTTGTCTTGTCTTTTCGACGCCGACCGACCGCGGAAGCCTCTTGCATCCGAAGGATCTCGACAATTTGATCCGGCAGGAGTTGCAGCAGTACGAGTGACGTTATAAGCATGCGCGGTTTCAGGGGCAGCAGGTTGATGCGGAAACTGGGCTGCATTACAACCGGCATGGGTACTACGACGCGTCGGCGGGGCAATTCATTAGCGCTGATCCGATCAAGTTCATTGGCGGGACGAATTTCTATCAATATGCTGATGATCCCTTGATGTGGGCGGATCCACTGGGCCTCGCCGTCCGGCCGGGTGGAGCTTGCAAACACGATACCGGCCGTCATGGAGAACTGAGTCCTAACGCAAACCGCGCGCCAGGAAACCGCAACACCCGAGATGATGGCTTCATTCAGTCGCATCATCCAGTACAAAACGAATGGGCGGAGAACAACGTTGCCGGGTACGATAGAAACGCCGCGCCGGCAGTCTTGCTACCGTCCGCTAGTGGAGATTCACATGCGCAAATATCGGCAGCACAACGTGCGCTTCGCCGAAGTCTAGCGACGCAGCCTGGGGGCAAATGGGGATCTACGTCCATCACCGACGAGTTCAACATCGGATATAGGCAAATGATCAACGCTGGAGTGCCACAAGATGTCGCTCGTCGAGCAATGAGAAAGAGCTACAAGTACTTTGACTGCCTTGGAGCATTTGGAAAATGAACTTCACCGGAATATCAAGCCTTCCTGGAATCATTCCGGGGGCGTCCGACGCTGAACTAAATGCGCTCGAAGCGGCCCTCGGCGTTACGCTACCAGAGACCTATCGCGAGCTAATGCGGTACTCGAACGGTGCGTTGCTCGACAGCGGAGTTTCGATCTACTCGGTAGGCGATGCGGCGGAGCGCAACACCACCTATGAGGTACTTGAGTACTGCCCCGGCTTTCTGCTCATCGGTGACGATAGCGGTGGTCGCGGATTCTTGATTGACACCAAGGATGAGGCAGGACGGATTTATGGATCTGGCCTTGGAGACCTCGATCCGTCCGAGTTCGTAATAATCGCATCGACGCTTCAGGATTGGGTGGACAAAGGATTGGGCGTCTGAAACTCAGCTTCGGTATGCCTCCGACATTGAGTGCATACCGCGACGGATTTCTGCTTGCGTTTGTCGGCCATGATTGTTAGGGCATTCCGCTACGCTTGCACTACGAATTGCAGTACGGTTTCAGGGGCAGCAGGTTGACGAAGAATCCGGGCTGCACTACAACCGGCATCGGTACTATGACACTACGACGGGCTGTTTCATTAGTCACGACCCGATACGCCTTGCTGGCGGTTTCAACCTGTATCACTAAGAGATTCCGGCCGCTCTTTGATAAACGTTGAACCACACCGGCCAAGTAAAAACATGCTCCCGATGAGAACGCCCGGCGCGCAACTTGGCGAAATGGCTCGCGGCTCGTCGATTTCGGGAGCGCGGCCTCGTACCAGCCATGGGCCGCTTGTCGACGGAAGAGCCATGCTGCGATCTGACCAGCGACGGGAATCTTCAGCGGCCATGGCATGACGCGCTCTACCCAACGGTGCATCGTGTCGAGCGACGGAGTTTGCGACAAAAAAAGGCTCGACATCCAATCTGGCGCCATCCGAGCCACGCGTATTGCATAGAAGCCGTTTGTACAACTAAAGGCGAGCGTCGCGGTCGGAATGCCCAGTTGGTGAAGCACGCCAAGAATCGCGGTTGCGCCTTGGTCCAGCGAATGTCTATATGAACTTTGAGGCAACGAGTGCCCGAACCCGGACATATCGAAACACACCACTCCAAAATCCTGCATGAGCGCGCGACTCAGCTCTGCATAGTGCTCAATCACATTGGGCCCGTCCGGCACGAATACCACACATGGCTTTGGAGACCCTGAATCAAATACTCTCAGTGTGCCGGCTGAGGTATCAACGAAGCGCGCCCGCGGTTCGCCAAAGCCATCGCCACCCGCCGTTACTTAAATACGCAATCCGAAAAGGACATATATGACGCGCCCGACGTCATATCGAGCACGCACACCGCGGTGAACTGCGAGCCGACTTCAAGCGCGTCCATCTTCCTATTCTCGCGTGAGCCTCGGGCGCCCAATCGGGCCAACTCCTCCCCCGATTCCGCGTCGTCTCCGGCAGACAAGATGGACCGACTTCCCACCAGGCTTTTGCTATGTCCGAGGACTACGCCTGTGATGGCAACCGTTTGGTTGAACTCGGGCATAGAATCCGACGAGTAATTGCTATCGGCGTACTTCGCGTACATTTTCCCTAGCGTCACACTCTTTTGCTTTGGTGAACTATCCTTAGCATACGACGCATTGGCATAAATCATCAATGCCACGCACGCCGCGACGCTGAACAATTTCGTATTCGCAATATTCACCTTGGGGCCCTCTCTATATAAAATTTTTCACACTGCATCGCGATTTCACTTCGTTTCGCGCCCGCCATTATAGGCCGCCGTAGACCAAGTCTCGCATTTTCTCGAAGCACGATGGTGCTAGCGACGGCGTGCACTTCCGCACGACCAACAAGTCGCTGGTCGGGTCTTTCTCGGGTCTTTCGTAGCGGTTCGACGTCTGCGGGGTGCGATCGATCATCTCGACTACGGAATATTCCGTCTTACCCGCTTCAGCGGCTCCCTATGATGAAATGCGGTGCAGCCAAAATGCATCGCCCCCTTAACGGTACGCTCAACGGCTTCATCCGGCGACACACTCGCTGCCGCCCGAAGCGGGAGATTGCGCATGTCGCTGCGCACGGTCACCGACGGCGGCTCGTCGTCCGCCTCATTGCCGCAAGACACGTTGGCGTCGGAGATCGTCGCCAAGGTCAGCCCGCAAGTCACCGCATCGACTCAGCCGCAAGCGTTGAGCGCACTCATCCGGCAGACCGCGAAAACGCTCTCGACGAGCGAGCCCAGCCATCCGATCGATCAAGATACGCTGACCGCGGCCGATCAAATCGCGATGGCCACCGTGTTGTCCTCACGCGTGCCGAGCCCGCAAGCGGCCAGTGCCCTCGATCAGCAACTGCTCGGCCAGAGCCTCATCGGCGTGGGCCAGAATACGGCCCTGGACGACGGCGACAAATCGAAGATCGCTGCGATGATCGTCGCCAGCGCGGCTGGGCAATCCAACACGCCGCAACTGTCGACACTGGGCCACATGCTGGCGACGGTCAGTGCGAGCGGAAATCTTTCGGACGCCGAAAAATCGGTCCTCCAAAACGCCATCACCGGCAGCGATGTCTCGAAGCAACTGGGCCCGGATACCGTCAAATTCCTGACGAATTTCGTCGGGACCATGGCGAAAGCGCAGCAATCGCCGAAGGACACGAAAGCCGTCGCCGCCGCGCAGTTCGACATGTTCATGATCGCGCATGGCGACGATCCGCAGTATCTCTGCGGCGCTGCGCTCGACAACATGATCGGCAGCGACCTCGGGCTGAAGCCCACTGTGCAAACACCGACGAGCGGCACGCAAGCCGCCGCCCTGCTCGACGGCACCACCGAACTCTACAGCGGGAAGCAGCTCGATGCCATTCGCGGTATCGCGAAGCAGATCACGAAGGCCGGCGGCACGGACGCGGGCGTCACCGCCCTGCCCGTCGTCTTCGATGCCAGCGGGTCGAAGAACGGCCCGCAGACGCATATCGTCTGGCGCGTCACCGGTGCAAACGGCAACGACCAGTATGTCGACGACGCCGGGCGAACCTACAACAGCATGAAGGACTATCTCGGCGGCAACAAGCTCGGCTACGGGACACTCGTGACGCCAAGCGACGGCCATCTGACGATCGGCGCGGACGGCAGCATCCAAAGCGCGAGCCAAACAAAGAAGGAAGGCTTTTGGGACAAGGTCGAGCGCTACGGCGGCGATGTCCTCGATGGATTGGCGGTGGCCGGCGCGGGCGTGCTGACCGTGGCGGCCTTCGTGGGCACCGACGGCATGGCCACGCCGCTTCTCGCCGCGGCATGGGGCAGCGTGCTGACCGGTGGCGCTGTGGCTGCCACGAACGGCGTATCCGATCTAACCGATCGCGCGGACCATGGGCAATCGTGGACCCCGGGCAAAGCCACGCTCGGCGATTACGCCGGAATCGCAGCCGGGCTCGCGACGCCTTTCACGGGAGGCGCGGCAAAACTCGGCGTCGATGCGCTTGCGACGAATGGCGTGGCGATTGCCGCGAGCAACGGCGTGCAAACCGGCGCGCGCGTCGTAGGGTGGACCGCCAACGGCGTCTCGATGGCAAGCGGCGCTTATGCAGGCGATCAGTTGGTCAGCAATTGGGACTCGCTCTCGTGGGATCAGCGGCTCCAAGGCGGGACGACGTTGGTCTTGGGCGTGGTCGGGGCTTCGCGGCAAGGGGCCGAGTTTTTGAACACGCTCGGGCCGTCGGGTTCTGCCGCGCCCAGCGTATCGACGTCGAATGCGAACCCGTCGACGTCCAGCGTCGCGCTGGCGGGATCACCCGCCGCGGGGTCGAGCGGGACACCGGCGGCGCCGCCGCAATCCGGCGCCCCGGCTGCGGGCGGGAGCCCCGCTGGGGCGAAGACGGGCGGAAATACGGCCGGCAGCGCCCCGCTTCAAACCGGTCCAGCGGACGATTCTCCGTTCGACGATCCCAGCGACTATCTGACGTCGCGCACGACGGTCATCTGGCCTTCAAACCGTATCGCCCCGCCGAATTTCGATGCCGCCGATACGCTTACGATCGGAGGTGGCCGCGTATTCCGTCCGCCTGCCCCGGGAGAGATCTATCTAAACATCGACCGCACGGCCGGCGCCGACGTCGTGGCCGATGCGCGAGACATGTCGGCTGTCCCTTCAGCATCGATGAACAAGGTGGTCGCGGAAAACGTTCCGTGGCAAGTTTTCGCGAGGCCCGAAGGCCCGGTGGCGCCGGGTTCTCTTCCACCCGGGATTGCCGAACTCGCTCGCATCGTGAAGCCGGGCGGCAGCATCGATCTTCGGCTCGGCAGCGAAGGCGCGCTGCGAGCCGATCAGGTCGAGGCCGATCTCCGGGCGGCCGGGTTCACCGATGTTCAGGCACGGTTCGTCTCGCCGCTCGGCACCGAACTGCCCGCGAACCCGAGCCCCTTGGATCTCGACAGCGGCGGCTTTGAAATCACGGCGACGAAACCGGTTGCGGGGCCACCCGGTCCCATTGGTTGATCGCTAAAACCGATGCCGAATCCCGAGCACGATTTCCGCTTGGTTCTGCGTGGACGATGCGGTCAAGCCGTTCAAATTGGCAACCGCCTTTCCACCCGTCGAATCCGTGCCCGAAGCGTGCTGGTAAACCGCGTTCGCATAAAGGTCTGTGCGCTTCGACAGGAAGTAATCCAGCCCCAATGCGCCTTGATGGTAAGTGGCGCCGTTGACGCCATACCCTTTCAAGTAGTTATACCCGGCGCCGAGAAATAGTTCGGGCGTGAGCTTGTAGAGGACGTTGGCTTCGATATCGTTGAACCGTGCATCGCCGCCCGCACCCGTTGCAGGCAGACCGGGCAACGTCCCGATGTCCCTGAACTGCGTATTGCTATAGTCCACCGCGACCGTAGCATTGCCGATGACATAGGCTGCACCCGCGGTGAAGATTCGCTGCGTTTTCGCCGAGGCATAGCCTGAATACACTCGGCTTCCGGCCATGTTCGATCCCGTCGCGCTCGAAGAAGCGTTATTGCCGAAGTAGGAGAAGTTGGGATCCCGCGCGTTGGCGAACGCCGCCCCCAGCGTGAGCGGCCCACGGACGTAATTGGCCGCCAAGGTCCAGATCTGGTTTTGATTGAAACTTCCAGCAATACCGCCGAAGCTGTATGTACCCTCGAACGTTAACCCACGGTAAGCGACACTCGTGAATTTGATCGCGTTGTTGATGTGATTGCTGCCATCCGTGTTATCGACATCGCCGGGATGAGCGCTCGCGTATCCGGCCCAGGTCTGTGCCGCGACGAACATATAGGTCAAATCGGTAATCGCATCGTACTGACGACCGAACGTAACCGTACCGATCTTCG
Source organism: Trinickia sp. (assembly GCF_051954495.1). GTDB lineage: Bacteria > Pseudomonadota > Gammaproteobacteria > Burkholderiales > Burkholderiaceae > Trinickia. The sequence goes on along the minus strand of NZ_JBQCHR010000174.1, from coordinate 14,473 downwards.
ATGATGAAAGGCCGACGTATGCGTGACGTCCGAACTCGTCGCCCCCTTGGCCCAGCTTTCCGTTCGCCAAGCTGAAGCCATTTTCCAATACGAACAGCGCCTTCAGGCCGCCGCCGAGGTCTTCGGTGCCTTTCATCCCCCAGCGGTCGCCGGCGAGATTGCCTACGCCCATCGAATACTGATTATGGCCGCCTATGTTGGTCGCATAGTTGATTCCGACGTCAATCAAGCCGTAGAGCGTCACGCTGCTCTGAGCATGCGCCGCGCTGGCGAACGAAGCCAAGATGGTCGCGGCAATCAAAGAATTTTTCATAGGAAGGGAATGCAGGTAATAAATAAAACAACTCGAAACGAGGCACGTCCAGCGTGATCGACCGCGCCTTCGGACATGCCGAAAGCACCGGCAATCACGAATGGCGGCAATCAACGAATAACGGGGCGATCACTCGGGCAGATGCGGCAGCACGAAGGACAACGTGGCCTCATGCTCGTCGCTGCCCGCCTTCGCGGGCTCCGCCGGCGGCGAGTCGTACTTCGCCACGATGACATTGAGGCCCTGGTTACGGACCTTGATCTTCACCACGCCGTCCGCGCCCGTCTTAAGCGGTTTGGAATCGGGATCGTTGACGAGATCGGGCTGCACTTCCGCGCCCGCTATGGGCTTACCGTTGAACAGCACGCGAACGGTAAGCGGCTGTCCCATTCGATCCGGCAATTGCTTGCCGACCGGCACGACCTGCAACTTCTGCCCCGGTAGGATGGGGACAGGCCCATGCAAAGGCTTGCGCAGTTGCACCGCGTACTTGTACGTATGCATGCTGATCGTGGCGTTGGGCACCTCGTCCTTGCCCTTGTTGTACCACTCGCCATCCGGCGTCTTGCTCCAAAGGCCGTTGTCGAGCACCCCCGCAACGATTGCCGGCTGACTGTCGGTATTGACTACGAGCAACGGCCCGCTCGCCGTGAGTTGCGTGGGGACCTCCTTGCCCTGCTCGTCATAAGCCGCGACGCTCTTGACCTTCGGCTGGCGCTTGATCATGTCGAGATCATCGGCGCCGAGACCGTAGATCAACGCCAGTTGGTTCGAGCGCTCCGCGAACCAGATGCCGTGCGCCTGCGCCACGCTGGCCCCGCCCATGCATGCTACGACGCTTGCCACGACTGCGAGCTTTACTGTGATCTTCATTCATGTCTCCATTCGATGGTTGGTAATTCAGAAGTTTTATCTAGGGGTTTGCGGTAACGCCGCCGGCCGTTTTAGAGATCGAGTACCAGCTTCGGGCTATTGGCGCGCGAACAGCATGGGGCGAAGCGATCGTTTTTCTTCCTCTCGTCGTCGGAGAGAAACAAGTCGCGATGTTGGGGCTCGCCTTCCAGCACGCGCGTCACACAAGTGCCGCAGACGCCTTGCTCGCAAGAGGTCGCGATATGGATCCCGGAATCTGCCAGCGCAGCCAGGACGCTTTTGTCCGCCGGCACACGAATCGTCCTGCCGGTGCTTGCGATCGTGACGTCGAAGGCGACGTTGCCGGCGCCATCTCTCGGCTCTGCGCTGAAGCACTCTCTGTGTATCTGGTTCTCCCTCCAGCCTCTTTCCAGCGCAGCTTCGATGACTGCATTCGTGAATGCCTCGCTACCGCACACATAGAGATGGGTTTCGGGATCGCGCGTATCGAGCAACGCGGCTAGCCGAAGCCGCTGCTCTCGTTCGTCCTGTGAGAAATGGAAGCGAGCAAAGTCAGCAAACGACGAGCGCTCGATACGATCGACGAAGGCTGCGCGAGCCGCGGAGCGTGCAAAGTAATCGAGGCGGAAATCGGTTCCAGCCTCGGCCAGATGTTCCGCCATGCAAAGGATGGGCGTAATGCCGATACCCCCCGCGATAAGCAGAGCGCGCTTCACGGACGGCGCGAGCGGGAAGTGATTCTTCGGCGCGCTGACTTCGATCAAGTCTCCTTCGTCGACCTGTTCATGCATGGCCTTCGATCCGCCGCGCGTCGGTTCGGCCCGCATCACCGCAATCACATATCGGTGACGCTCCGCTGCCGAATTGCACAACGAGTATTGGCGCACTTTTCCGCCGGGCACGTGAACGTCGACATGGGCGCCCGCCGTAAATCGCGGGAGCGATCGTCCAGCAGGATCGACGAGTTCAAACGATTGGACGTTCTCCGCCTCGACTGTTTTCCTCGCCACTTTCAACCGCAGCGTGGTCGGCTGAGCGGGGGGCGCCGCCGGCGTGGGTCTTTTGCGTCTTCCGCGCAGATAGCTGCCGATGCCGAGGTAAGCCAACACCGGCACCGAGAGCACGCCGAACAGTTGCAGCACTTGCAAGTATCCGCCGCTGAGCCATCCGTAATGCAGCGAAAGCGCCGTCAGGTAAATTCGGTGGCCTAGGCTGTTTTGCGCGTAAGGCGTAAAGCGCAACACCTTCCCTGTGCTCGTATCGAGACTGGCGTAGGAAAAAGCGTTGATATGCGGCGCATCGGGCGCAACGAGATCTACCTTAAAGGGATCGCCCAGTTTTGCGGGGCAATGAATGCGGGCGTATTTCGGCTGCGGCACCAACGCCTGTGCTCGCTGCCAGAGCGCCTCCATGGGAAGACTTTGCGCATTGGGCTGCGCGATCGCCTTAGGAGACGGCGCGGGCGGCTTCGAGGCCGTCAGGGTATACAACGCATCCCGCACGAATTGGAACGACTGCAGCGCGCCGGTCAGCGCGCACGCGAATACGATGACACTGACGTAACCGCCCAGCGTTTTATGCAGATCAAGCCGGCGCGCGCGGCCCGTCAGTTGTCGCTTCGGCGTAGCCGCACCCGCGCGCCGACGCTTGCGCAGCAGTTCAGGAATCCACACCGCCAAGCCGCCGCAGACAAGAACGATCGCAAAGGTCAGCGCAAGCGTTCCTGCAACGACGCTTCCGTTCTTCATGAAATGGAAACTGTGCAGCGAAGCCATGACACCGAACACCCCGCCGTAACGATCTTCATTTCCGAGCACTTCGCCCGTGCAAGGGTTGACGTAGTACCACCGGTTATCGCTAAGAAGAATGCGCGTGCTGGTATCGGTTTCGGCGTATAGGCGAATTTGCGTTGGCCGGCCCGCGGCGGGATTGGAGGCGCGCGCGTTTGCAATCAACGTATCGAGCGGCAGGCGCGCATTGCAGGATTTAACGTCCAGTAGATGCGGATAAACGATCGGCTCGAGCTGCGTACGAAAGAGCATGCCCGCTCCCGTCACCGCCACCATGACAACGAATAAGCCAATGGTCAGACCTATCACGCGATGCAACTGAACAATAGGCCGACGTAGAGACACGCGCATAGCATCACCAATCAGTGGAACGAGTTGAGGTTGGCCTTGACAGTACGTGTTCCAGCGGTGACGCTATAAGTCCAGTTCAAAAAGTTGGATAGGTCCAATGTCGGATTCGCTGCTCGCTGACCTGCTGGTCGGTCGCCTCTGTCGGAATGGGTCCGTGCCGCTGCAAGTCCAGATCGCGAACGGGATCCGCGATGCGATATCCGACGGCACGTTGAAGGCTTCCACGCGCTTGCCGTCTTCGCGAACACTCGCCGCGGCATTGGAGGTTTCGCGAGTCACGGTGGTCACGGCCTATGAGCGGCTGTCGGCCGACGGCTATCTGCGTTCGGATTCGACAAGCGGCACGCTTGTCTCCGACACGCTGCCGCAATCGACGCAACCGCCGGCTCGAGAGTCGACAGCCAGAACGCTGTCCGAGCGTGGGAAGCAATTGATCAGCGCGCCTGGCGGCATTCAAGAACGCAAGGGCGCGTTCGTTCCGGGCGTGTGCGATACGGCGTGTTTTCCGTATCAAACATGGAGGCGCGTGCAGAACCGCTATCTCGGCGAGCAGCATGTCGATCTCATGGGCTACTCCAATCCAGGCGGCTATCTGCCCTTGCGCCGTGCACTGTCGGAGTACCTGCGCGTATCGCGAGCCGTTCGAACCACGCCGGAACAGATCATCGTCACGATGGGCAGTAATCAGTCGATCGATCTTTGCGCGCGCATCTTGGCCGATCCGGGTGAGCTGGCCTACGTGGAAAACCCGTGCCATTGGGCCACGCCGATTCTCTTGCGAGCCAACGGGCTTGAAGTGGAGGCGATCGCTGTCGACCATGACGGGATGGAAGTCGAACGATGCGTGCGCCGTCCCCGCCTCGTTGTGATGACCCCATCGCATCAGTTTCCGATGGGCGTTACGTTATCGGACGAACGGCGCGCCCGGCTGTGCCAGGCCGCTGAGCGATGGGACGCATTCGTGCTGGAGGACGACTACGATAGTGAGTTCCGATACGACCAGCGTCCGCTTCCCTCCCTGCAAGGCATCGATGAAAGCGGTCGCGTGATTTTGATGGGAACGTTCAGCAAGGTGATGTACCCCGGCATGCGGCTCAGCTACATCGTCGTACCGCCCGATCTCGTCGATGCGTTTGCCGCCGCTTCGCTGCGGTTATATCGGCCCGGCCACCTGTCCTTGCAGGCGGCCATGGCGGACTTTATCGCGGATGGGCATTTCGCTAAACACATCAGGCAGATGCGCGACATCTACGGCGCTAGGCAAGCGGAGATGCTCCACTGCCTCGATCAGTGCTTCGGCGATTCGCTCGAGACCTCAAGGAACGCGGCGGGTTTGCATATGACCGTTCGGATTCGGGATCTCATCGACTTCGACACGACCGTCTCGCGATCGCTCGAACAGGGCATTTACCTTCGTCGGCTGCACACGTTCAATCAGGGCGATCCGAAGTTTCTCGACGGGTTTCTGCTGGGTTTCGGCGCGCTCGATATCGAAGCCATTCGCCCCTCAGTGGATACGTTCGCCCGCATCGTCGATAGCGTTGTATCGTGCAGGACTCGCGGCGCCCGGCTGCGCTCGTGAGTTCACGAGAGGGTGCCCAGCAGCCCCTGCAATTGCGCATCCGCATGCGAATAGATATTCGGGTAAGCCATGCGCCAGCGTTTCGCGTGCCCATGCCGGCGCGTACGCACGTGCGCCCTGCCTCGTGGGACGTGACTGCGTGGCGTGGCCTCTACCTTGCCAGTGTTCGCTTTCGTGGTATCGACATCGGTGTCCGCCCCTGTGTCCGTACCCGCAACCGGCGGCGCCGTCACATTCGGCGCCGATGCGGGCGCGATCTGCCCGGTCGCGGCCATCGACCGTGCACCGTCGTCTCCCGACACCGACGCTTTGTCTTGCGTGGCCGCCGAAACGGCGGGTTCATCGTACCGATGCATGACGGTCAGGCCGCCTAAAAGCACGACGCCCGATGCGAGAACCGCCCCTACGCTGCGCTTCCATCCCCACTGCCGCCATCGTAGAAAACCAGTTCCCGCCGCATCGCCATCGCGCGCCCCAACGAGGGATGCATCCGGTGAATCCGCGGACGAACCCGGCGGCGCATCGAGGTCGCCCTCGAAATCCGCAGGCGCAAAAGAACGCAGGGGCGGCTCGAAGCGAGCGGCTGGTGGCGTCTCCACACGAGCCGGTGCGGGCGCCTCCACACGAACCGGCCGCGGCGGCTCGACGCGCGCCGGCGCCGGCCTGTCGCTGCCTCGATCGCGCGCGGCGCCGAACCGGCCGCTCAGCAAAGTGACCCGCGCGCCGCAGTGCTGGCAGAACGAGGCAGGTTGGATGACTTCGCCATCGCAATTCGCGCACAACATCGTGAACCCCGCGTTGCGAACGGGCTGATCGCTCATGCCCTGTCTCCTAGCTGGCAAACGAAGCGGGCATTGCACCGCGCTTCGAACGGCCGCCTCCAGCGGCGGCCGTGGTCACCCGCAAAATTCGATGATTCATCTCGATCATGACATCCGCAGAACGCATGGAACGACTGACCCAATATGGTTGAGCGGCCCCTAGGCGTCAAGCGTACGGGGCGAGCCTTACCCTGCAAAATCGGCCACAAGCTCGGGCATTTTGGCCGTCGGAAGACGGGCGAATTCGCCCCCCCGCGGACCGGGCCGCGCGAGCCCGGCCATGGCGGCAGGCGCCGGCATTCCGCGCCGCGTTGACGTGTGTCAATACCTCGGCCGAGCCGCGCGGCTACCTTCATCCCATGGCCGTAAGGAACCGGAGTGCATGAAACGTGCCTGCCGGCCGCTTCGAAACGCTTCGATACTCTTCCCCTCACCCAAGACGGCAGGCGTCATGCAAGCAGCCATTCGACGTACCGCGGTTCCAACCATGCTCGGCGCGGCCCTCCTTCTTGGCGGCTGCGTGCTCGGCACCCGCAATCCGACGCTGACCTATCCGCCCGCGAGCGATTCCCGTCACGCGCCGGTCGCCCAAGCAGCGGAAAAATCGTCACCGAGGAACATCCAAATTTTTCTCCAGCCGCTCGCCGACGAACGCTCCGACAAAGGAACCGTCGGTACGACGAGAAACGCCTTCGGGATGCGGATGGCCGATGTCGTGCCGAAAAACGACGTCTCCGAATGGGTCACGCAGGCGATGAAGACCGAACTCGAAAACAGCGGCTACACCGTTGTGGAAGGAAAGCCGCAAGCAGGCGCGTCGAGCACGAGCATCGCCGTATCCGGCGAGATCCTGAACGTGTTCTGCGACATGTACATGAGCTACACCGGACAGGTATCCCTGGTTGTGCGCCTGAAGCGAGGCGACGCGGAGCTGCTCAATAAACACTATGCCGGGGAGGGTTCGGCAGGCTTGGCGGTGGCCGCCACCAGCGAATCCTATGCTCGGTCATTGGCGCTGGCGCTGTCGTCCGCTTTGCAAAAATTCGTCGCCGATTTGAACAGGAGTCTCGCGGCCGAGTAGCGGAAGGGGGCCCCTCAATTCACCCTTGCGTAGGGCACAAGAAGCACCACCCGTGTCCGTGCGGATACCTCGCTGCCGTCTGCATCGCCGCCGCCATTCGATCCTTCGGTCCGCGGCGCGGCGCCTCCCGTCGGCGCCGCGGCGATCAGCACCGCTCGTTGCGACGGCACATCGACACGCACGGTCGAAGCCTCGCCGCTAGTCAGGGCGAATCGCGCCGTCAGCGCGACGTGGGGGAAATCCATGGAGCCTTCCACGACAGGCGTCACTTCCAGCGTGACGCCCTCGGGCACGTCCAGCAGCGATGCCTCGCTGCCCGCGCCGCCCACACCGTCGTCGGCCGCGGCCACGAGCCTTTCCGCGTGCGAGTCGAGTCGAACCGCCGTACCGTCGGCGGTCATTGCATCGCGCTCGAACTCGATGCGCGCCCGGCCCTCCGAAACGAACTCCTTCAACTGGGAGGCCAACGCCGCCCCATCATCGTCGCTGAACGCATAGCGCGCGGCGGGCGGTGTCCCGGGTACGGCATAGGCATCGGGTGCGGCCCCTTCGACGGCCCGCCACTGCATCGGCAACGCCGCAAGGGCATCTGCGTCGATATCCGCCACATAGGCCACGATTCGCACGAGCGGCGGTTTCGTATCGTAGGCGCGCGCCATTTGCGCATCGCCGTCGAGCCGTTCGGGTCGATCGCGAATCACGATGGCGTTGTGATCGACGTCGGCTTCGATCGTCGGCAAAGGCGCTTCGAACTCGCGCGGGACGATGCCGTCCGCAAAGGGCCTTTCACGGTTGCTCGCCAATCGCTCTCGCAGCCGCGTCGCCACCCCCGGCATGACCGACGGCACGCCGCCTATCGTTTCATGCCGATCCGCCGCGCGAGCCGTCTGCAACGTTACGACGCGCACCGCCGTGCGCACGCGCGAACGCGCCGCTCGCTCGAGTTCTCGCGCCGTCGCTTCGACACGGGCCACGTAGGCGGGCGGCCCGCTGACCACGAACGTGTGCGTTGCTTCGTCCACCTGCGGCGCGAATCGCGGATCGCTGGCGCCCGTACCGGACAGCTGAGAAAGAAGCGCATCGGTCGACGTATAGTTCAAGCGCATCGCAAGCGTTCTCCGGTCGCTCTGCGGCGCAACGTGCAGCACCATGCCGTCGTAGTACGCACTGACGCCGTAGGTCGCCTCCATCGTCGATAGAAATTCCTGCGGCGCGAGATTGAAGCGACCGGTCACGCTGCCTTTTACATCCGGCGCGACATCGATTTGCACGTGCGTCTGCGCGCCGAGCGCGGATAACGCATCCCGTAGCGGCGCCCCTGTGGCCGTGTAATCGATCCGCTCCGTCTGCCAGGGAATCGTCGCACTATGCGCGGGCTGAGGCGCCGCCCCCGCGGCGACACATAGGAGTACGAAGCAAGCGGATATCAAGCGTTCGTTCATCGCGACGCGGCTCTCATGAAGTTTTGCGATTCGACCACACCGATTCGAGCGTGGGCTCCTCGGGTGGGCTAAACGACGCCGTGGAAGACGATCCGTCTTGCGACGCCGCGGCCGGCGCCAGCCCATCGGCGGGTTCTTCGTCGGCGCCCGTGTTGAGGCGATAGCCCGTTGCATAGACGGATTGAATCGTCCAGCCGACGCCGGCTGCTTTCAGGTTCGACCGAACCCGGCTCACGTACATATCGACCGACCGTGTCTGCACGTTCGCATCCCAGCCCCACACGACGCTGAGCAAATCTTGCCGCTGCACGACCGTGCCCGCATGCGTCGCCAGATGCCACAGGATGTCGAACTCCTTCGTGCCCAGCGGGTGATTGGCGCCTTTGGCGATCAAGGCTTGCTTGCCGCGGTCGAGCACGCACTCGCCGACGATCATCTTGCGGCCGTCGACCTGTGTGCTCGCCGCGCGCCGCAACACAGCGCGGATGCGCGCTAGCAGCACCGTGCGATCGACAGGTTTGACGAGGAAATCGTCCGCGCCCGTGTCTAGGATCTTGGCGATGTCGGCTTCCGACGAATGCACCGTTTGAAAGATGACGGGCACCGACGAGCGCGAACGGCCCCGGACGAATGACAGTAGCTGCTCACCGTTGACGCCAGGCACATCCCAATCGAGCAGCAACAGGTCGGCCCAATTGCTCGACAGATGATTGCGCGCCTCGAGGCCGTCGTGGAACGAGGTGACTTGATAACCCTCGGCCTTGAGCCAAGAGACGAGCATCGCATGTTGAGCGGGATCGTCCTCCACGACGAGCACCCGAACGGTCTTGCCTGCGGCTTGGATCATTTCAACGCTCCGGCTGCAAACGCGCGCACGGAATCGCGCACGCCCGGCATCTCGGCGGGCGCGGCATCGCCCGCATGCTGCTGTTTGATCAGGCTCGGCAGCCGCATGACGAACGTGGTGCCGCCGTCCTCGTTGATCTCCGCGTGCAACGTGCCGCCGTGCAGCGCCACGATGCGCGTGGCCAGCTTCAGGCCGAGGCCGAATCCTTTGGACGTTTTTTGCGCCAGCTCGTCGAAGGAATCGATGCGCCTCTTTTGATGCAACCCGGGCAAGCCGCCCGCCGCGTCCTTGACGCCGATTTCGACGAGATCGTCGACCAGCTTGAACGTGACGGATACCGTCGCACCGGCCGTCGACGCCTGAATGGCGTTGTCGACGAGATTCTGCAACGCCCGCGCGATGAAAGGCCGCAAGCCGTTCACCCACGTCGGGCGTCCGTCCGGCAGCCACAAGCGCAGCGATACACCACGGTATACCGCAGCGACTTCCAGTTGCGGGACGAGCTCGCGCAAGGTGGCGCGCAGATCGAAGCGGGAGAAGTCGCGGCGCTCGAGATTGCCGACCACCGAGGTAAACAAGAAGTTCTCGCCGAGTCCAAGTGCGTAGCGCGCGAGTTCGCCGATCTGGCGCATGCCGCCGCATTGCGCGAATGTCGCGGCGTCCATTTCCTCCAGCTGCGTCAACGCCACGATCGAATTGAGCGGAGAGCGCAGATCGTGCGACAAGAACCGAAGCGACGCGATGCGCTCGTCGAGCGAGCGATGGACCGGGCTGATATCGACGACGGCAACGGACGCGGCGACGTAGCATGGGTCGCGCTCCGCGTTCGCCCCTTCTTCTTGGTCCTCCACGCGCGTGAGCTTGAGCCAGCACCACGCTCCTTCGATTTCGACTTCACGGCCTTGCTCGAGCGCAGCATAAGGTTCGACGCCGTCGCGCAAGCAAAACGCGAAGACTTGCTCCATCGGCGCGCCGACGGGAATCGGCATGCGCAGCATGGCGCTGGCGCGCGCACTAGCGGCAACGACGCGCCCGTCGGAGCCCAGCGCGATCGTTCCCCACGGCTGGCTGTCGAGCATCGACTGCAGCCGCTTTCTGTCCGCGTCGGCGCCCTGCTCGCGCGGCGCCGACGCCGTTTGAATCTGCCGAAGGTTTTCCATGTTCGTACCTCGCTAGATGCATCGCATCGGGTAACGGTATCGAGCGTCGCAGGCAGTCATCGCCCGCGCTCCCTCACTCATGCTCAAGGCTCGACGATCCGCGGCGTCAGCAGGAACAAGCGTTCCATATGGCTGTCGCTGTTGCTGGCCGTCTTGAACAAGTTGCCGATGATGGGGATTTTCGAGAGTCCGGGCACGCCCGAGATGCCGTTCGAGCGCTTGTCGACGCGGTAGCCGGCCACGAGCAGCGCCTGCCCTTGCTTGATGAAGGCCGACGTGTTGATGTCCGAACTCGATACCACAGGCAGGTTCGACACGGTATCGCCCGTGAATTCGCCGTCTTCGATTGAAACGTCGAGTTTGATCTGCGTCGAGCCGTTTTCGGTCACGACCATCGGCAGCACACGCAGCGAGACGCCCGTCGAGACCGAGTACAAATCGGCCGAGGTGTAGCCCGTCACCGGTACGTAGAACCGCATCTTGTTGGCCATCACGGCTTCGAGATTGTTCAACGTAGTGACTTTCGGGCTTGCATCGATCTTCGCTTGCCCCGTCTGCGTCAAGGCGTCGATACGCGTCATCAAGTAGCGGCCCGCGTCGCCGAGCACCGCCGCCATCGACAAGCCGGTGGGCGAAACCGGCACACCCGATTGCAGCGACCCGTTCAATGTAGTCGTGCCGAAGTTCTGCGACAGGGTGCCGTTGTAGGTGTTCTGCGGCAGCGTGCCGCCGCCCGTTTGAATGTCGATGTGGCTGTTGTGCGCCGACCAATCGACGCCGAGCTGCTGCAACGCATTGTCGTCCACTTCGATGATGTGCGCCTCGATCTCGATCAGCTGCGGCTTCACGTCCAATCGATCCAGCACGTCCGGATATTGGAACATCCTGTCCGGCGTATCGCGTACCAGGACGGAGTTCGTTCTCGGGTCGGCCTGGATGACAGGCAGGTCATCGTTTTTCGGGTCGCCGCTCGGATCGCCGCCACCCTGTCCGCCGCCGCTGCCTGTCGCTTGCGCGACGCCCGGCGACGCTTTGCCCGAGAGGCCGCCCAACGGCCCGCCGCCGGGCAGCGGCGGCAGCGGCGGCGTGCCGGGCGCGCCCGTACCCGAACCGTTGCCGTAACCGCCGTTCGTCGAGCCCGACACGTCGGCCACGGCCTTGCTCTTCATGACGCCGGCAGCAGCCGATGCCACGCCCCCGGCCGCGCCCACGCCCGACTGATTGGGGTGATACATGCTGTTGAGCAACGATGCGACGCCCGCGAGCGTGACGGCCTGACCGTCGACGTCCACCGTACGGTCGGTCGCCCACGCATGATGCAGCGGAAACACGCGAATCTCCGTGCCCGTGCGGTGCGAGGCATTGTGATCGATGCGGTTGGCCACGTTCGATACCATCTGCACGTAACCGGGCGGCCCGTTGACGATCACCGCCCCTTGCGAGTCGTCATAGATCAACGGAAAACGGCTGTCGGCCACGCCGAGCTGCTCGAGCGTGCGCCGCAGTTGCTCGGCCGATGCGCTGTCCAAATGCAGCAGCGTGCGCTTCATTTCCGAAGGCGTGACGATGTCGAGCACCTGTCCGTCGTAGTACCAGACGAAGCCGAACGTCGATGCCAGCGTATCGAGAAAGCGTTGCGGGGGCATGTTGAAGCGGCCGCTGACCGTGCCCGACACTTCGGCGCCGATGTTCGCGGGGATCCCCTGGCTCGCCGCGAGGTCGCGCAGCACGTCCTTGACGTCCTTGCCCTCGGTCGAATAGGTGACGCTGTTCGTCTTCCAATGAACGATCGCGGCGGGCGCACCGGGCGCGATCGAGCACAGTGCGAAGCTGAGCGCCGCGAGCGAGGCGATGCGCCGGTAGTGCGGCCGCGTCGGGCGATGACGGTCGTGATGATGATGGTTACGCACGGCTTGAACTCTCCGATGGGCGCGACATGTTCAGTAAAAGGAGTTGATCGTCCAGCCGGCCACGACCGGCGACGTTTGCACGAGGTTTCCCGAGGGGCCGCAATAGTTCGTCGTATAAGGCGTTTTCATGCCGTTGTAGTTGGCCCAGTCCGTTTGGATCACGACGTTGTAGCCTTTCGCGTTCGGCTGGGCCGACTGCAGCAAGTTGGCGTTGATGCCGGCCGCGTCGTCGGTGATCGTCGGCGACTGCGCCTGATTGCGCCCGATGAGAGTGCCCGTATCGTTGTCGTAGACCGACACGTACTGGGCCACTTGCCCTTGATTGCCGAATTTGCTGTTGCCGTCGACGCACACCGCGTCGTACATGTGCGCCCAGACCGACGCGGCGATGATGCCGGGCTTGGACAAGAACACAGTGCGCGTGACGGTATAGCTGTAGCTGCCGGTGCCCGCGTTGTAGCTGGGGTTGCCGCTGCCGCTCGGGTACGGGCCGCTGTATGAAAACGGGCACGCGTAATCGGTCGCGCCGGCGTTGCCCATGATGATCACGCAGCCTACGTCGCTGCCGCCGGGGTTGATTTCCGACTGGTTCTGCCAGCTTCCGTTTTGGCAGGACAGCACGTGGCCCGATGCGTCGATCGAAATCTGTCCCGCGCCCGTCACGTACGGGGTGTCGTCGGGGCACGGCGAACCGACCGTGTTCTTTTGCGTCAAGTCGAGTCGCGAGACGGCCACGAGCGCATTGCCGATCACGAGGTTGCCGTTGTTATCGACGATCAGCGAGTGCCAGCTCGACCCGGTGTACTCGTACGGCACGCCGGTTTGCAGCACGAGCGAGACGTCGCCCTGCTGCGGCGTGGAAAGCGAAGCCAAGTCCGCTTGCGTCGCGACGGGATCGCGCCAATATGAAGAACCGACGAATTGCCACGTGCCGCTGGACTCGCAAGCGAGCACGCGACCGTTGGAATCGGCCGTGATCTTGCCGATGGAATTGGGCACACCGCTCCCGCAGTCGCCGTCGCTCGTGCCCTCTGTGTGTGCAACGGTATCGTGCAGATAGAGCGGCGCGTGCATAGCATTCGCATCGGCATAGCCCGGCACACGCACGCGATAAAGAAAATCGGCGTTCTGATTGGCCGGCGCGCTCGTGAATACTTCGCTCACCAAATGGCCGGCGCCCGTTGCCGCGCCGCTGCAATTCGCGCCCGTTGCATTCGGAGTGTTGATGATCCATGCGCCGTAGGCGCCGTATGCCGCCCCGTTGTTCGCGGCTCCCGTTGCCGTCTTGAGCGGGATCGACCCGCCGCCTTGCCCCGCATTCGCGGCGATGTAGCCGAGTTCCAGGTCGGGAATCGTCTGCCCGCCTTCCGTCACCAGCAACGCATCGAGCCCGCCGGTTGCCGGCGCGGTCACCAGAAGACACGGCGCTTGGCCGTAGGCGTTCTTACCTTGCACGCTCACGGGCAGAAAGCTCCCCAACTGCATCGCCCCCGCGGCCGCATGCAGAGGGACGACCACCGGTTTCGTCGCCGTAGCTTGCGATGCCAGCGCCGCATAGTTCGCCTGCACGAGTTGCGCCGCGGCCGTGGCAAGCTGCGATTGATATTGCGCCGCCTGCTGATCGCGGATGTTCTGCATCGACGTATTGATGAGCATCGACAAGCCGATGAACATCAACGCGGCGATGAAGAGCGCTGCGAGCGCCTCGACAAGCGTGGCGCCGCCCTGACGAGCGCGAGACGAGGAGCGAAAGGCCGGCGAGCGGGGCATGGCGTCGTCTCCCTTCAGCTCGCGTAAGCCTGCGCCAGCCAAACCGGGCTGCCGTTGGGAATGGCGCCCGCGATGCCGGCAGGCAGCGGAATGGCGATCGTCGCATCGGTAGGCGGTACTTCGTTGCCGTTCAGCGCGCGCCCCGCGAAAACCGATCCTTGCGCGAGCTTCGCTATGTCGACGACGAGTTCAGGCGATACCGTGCTCGTCGTATACACCACGACCAAGTTGTTCTGCACATATCCCTGCCACATTGGGTTCGGCTTGTAATTCGCCACGGGCGTCAATTGATTGGCTTGCACCGGGCCGTTGAATGTCGGATGCGCTTGCACGTAAGCGATCACCGTTTGACGATAGGCGGCCATGTTCAGCGCGAGCGCTTGCGTGGACGTCGCCGAAACGACGTTCATCTGCTCGCCGGCGAACGTTTCATAGCCGGCGATCAACATGGCGAATATCGCGAAAACGGCGATCACTAACACGTCGTGCTCCGTGAGAAGGGTGTGCGAGGTCCGCCGGCGGCGAGGCCGGCA
>NZ_JBQCHR010000173.1:0-16383 GCF_051954495.1 Trinickia sp. | reverse complement strand
GACGTCTCCCGCGTGCCAATCCACAATACCGGAGAGCAAATACCATTTCGCTCTCTGCCGCTCATTTAATGAGGCGTATTCGTCAAAGACTACCGATAGCAACGCACTTGCGCCGCTGTAGCTCATTTCCTTAATGAGCTCGGCCACCTTGTCCAACTGTCTCGATACTGTATTGTTTTCGTTTGTTACAAGCGACGAGACAAGCGCCGGCCCACCCACTTGCGACATGAACGAATCGAGCTTCGACGATACTGCACTTATGAGTTCATTGGTCTCGACCACCCTCGATTGAGTCTCCTCCGACGACCTTCTCATGTCATCAAAGACACCGCCTGGGGAGTTAGGGCTGTATTTCTTTTGAAGAATGGCGTGACGCTTTATGTGGTTACAAATATCGTCCCAAAACTCAATGCTTACCTTGAACTTTCCAGACTCCGCCCGCGCGTCAGTCAAATCCTGGGCATACTTGACGAGCTTCGAATCGCTGGCAGTCGTTGTCGCTACAATTAACTCGCCGATGTTCCAACCAGCCTTATCGGCCGCAACCACCTCATCATCTATAACTTGTTGAGTGACCTTAGTCTCGTAGTAGCGCTTGCACTGAATTCCTTTACGTTTACCAACGCGAGGCTCAACAAAAATGTCGACGCCGCCCTGACTTTGTCCCGTTCGACCGTTGCGCTTCGGCGTGGGGTCTTCAAAGACGACCGAGTAGATGTCGGCGCAGTAATCTTCGAAGTCCTCTGCATGCTTGGGCTTAGAGATTTCTAAAGTGAATGTGCGCATGTAGATGCTTCTTCGCTCTTTCGAAACCAAAGGATAAACGTCATCGAATCCGACGTTCGCATATCGGCGTATGCAGTGTCGTCGGCTCGAACATTGTGCCCGAAAACAGCCATGGGAAAACGCGTTGGCAGATGCTGCAAAGGTACGCGGTCTGGCTTATCGGCCATCATTCGGCGTATGAGCGGCTTCGCGACGGAACGATGCCGCTTCAAACAGAGAGGAAGATGCATCGGCTCCGTGCGCAACCTGAGGTCTACAGCCCCCGCGAATTTTATGTTTCCGCTCAAGCCGTTAGGCTATTCAAGGTGCAGCCCATCTTCCTGTTTCACAGCACCATGCCACGGCACAAAAAAGGGCGTCACGAGAGGACGCCCTAAAGTCACCTTTTTCCGATACCCATCAAGGAGTTAGAGTGAGAATCTTCCTTCCTCTTATGGGTATGCTCACTAGAACGGAATATCGTCATCCATATCATCGAGCCCGCCGCCGGCCGGCTGGCTCGGCCGGCTAGCGCCGCCACCGCCACCGCTACGCCCACCGCCAGCGCCACCGCCACCACCGCCCATCGAACGCCCGCCGCCACGCGACTCCGACGGCTCACGGCTATAGCCGCCGTCATCCCCGCCCATGCCGCCACCGCCGCCCGCACCACCGCGGCCGCCGAGCATCTGCATTTGATCGGCGACGATTTCCGTCGAGTAACGATCCTGCCCGTCCTGCCCCTGCCACTTTCGTGTGCGCAGACGGCCTTCGATATAAACCGACGAGCCCTTCTTCAAATATTCACCGACGATCTCCGCCAGACGACCGAAGAAAGCCACCCGGTGCCATTCCGTGGCTTCCTTGAATTCGCCGGACGCCTTGTCCTTGTAGCGATCCGTCGTGGCGAGCCGGATGTTGGCGATGGCGTCCCCGCTCGGCAGGTAACGAATTTCGGGGTCGGCGCCAAGATTGCCGACGAGAATGACCTTGTTTACGGATGCCATGAGTATCTCCAGTTAATCCATTGCGCGGCCGCGCTCGTTGTTCGAGCGCTCGGCGCGCGACGCGTCCAGCGCGTCAAGCCTTGCGCAGGGGCTTCATGTTGGCGGCGATTATAAGCCAGGCCAAAACGAGCCCCGAGCACGTAAAAAACACGGCGTTCTGGCCGACCGACTTCATGAGCCAGCCCCCCACGACGCCGCCCAGCGCGAGGCCGATCGACTGTGTCGTGTTGTACACCCCGGCCGCCGCGCCCTTGCGCGTTCCCGGCGCGAGCTTCGAAACGAGCGACGGCTGCGACGCCTCGAGAATATTGAAGCCGAGGAAGTAGACGAACAAAATCGCCGCCACAGACAAGATGGTATGCGGGGCCGTGCCCAGCAACAACTGGCCGATCAGGATAAGCGCAATGGCGCCGCACAGCACGGGCTTCATCTTGCCCCGTTTTTCGGCCGCGATGATCGCCGGCACCATCATGACGAACGACAGGCCCATGACCGGCAGATACACCTCCCAATGCGAGGCGACCGGCAGCCCCCCGTCCACCAGAATGCGCGGAACGACGAGAAACAGCGCCGTCTGTGTGGCATGCAGTACGAGCACGCCGAAATTCAGACGCAGCAGCTCGACGTTGCGCAGCACTTCGGCGAACGGCGCGCGCACGTGCACCGGCTTGGGCGCGTCGGGCACGACGAGCAGCACCACGCCCACGGCGACCAGCGACAACACGCCGACGAGCGCGAACAGCCCGTTCATACCGACCCACTGGTAGACGATCGGCGCGCCGACGATCGCGACGGCAAACGAGATGCCGATGCTGCCGCCCACCATCGCCATGGCCTTCGTGCGGTGCTCCTCGGCCGTCAAGTCGGCAATGAAGGCGATGACGGCCGACGATACGGCCCCCATGCCCTGAATGACCCGGCCCACGATGATCCACGTCATGTCGTGCGCCAGCGCGGCGACGAAGCTGCCGAGCGCGAAGATCAGCAACCCGGTGGCGATCACGGGCTTGCGCCCGATTTTGTCGGAAGCCCAGCCATAGAAGATATAGAGCAGCGACTGCGTCACGCCGTAGGCGCCGAGCGCGATACCGACGAGCAGGACGTTATCGCCGCCGGGGATCGTCTTCGCGTAGACCGAGAAGACCGGCATGATCATGAACAGGCCGAGCATGCGCAGCGCGAAGATCCCGGCGAGCGACACGGTCGCGCGCAATTCGGGCGCGCTCATACGCGAAGAAGTGACGGACGGATTCGACATCGGAGGCGAGCGTGGGAAAGCGTAACGACGTCGATCACGCAGCCTCCCCGCCGAGCCGCCGCAAGAAAAGCGGCCACGCCCTCGCAGGGCAGCGAACGCAGCTAGCGTGGGGTTCAATCGTTCCCGCGCGCTGTAAGGACGCCGTAACGGCGGTCTGGAAAAGTCGTTATAGTAGCAGGTTTGGCCCCTCCTCCTTCCCAGGTTCATGGAACAGATTCGTATCCGTGGGGCGCGCACCCACAACCTGAAGAACGTCAATCTCGATCTGCCTCGCCACCAGCTCATCGTGATTACCGGCTTGTCCGGATCGGGCAAGTCCTCGCTCGCGTTCGACACCCTTTACGCAGAGGGTCAGCGTCGCTATGTGGAAAGCCTGTCGGCCTACGCGCGCCAGTTCCTGCAACTCATGGAGAAGCCCGACGTCGACCTGATCGAGGGGCTCTCCCCCGCCATTTCGATCGAGCAAAAGGCGACATCTCACAATCCGCGCTCGACGGTGGGCACCGTCACCGAAATCCACGACTACCTGCGGCTGCTCTACGCGCGCGTCGGCACACCGTATTGCCCGGATCACGAGATCGCGCTAGAAGCGCAAAGCGTCTCGCAAATGGTCGACGCCGCGCTGGCTCTGCCCGAGGAAACGAAACTCATGATCCTCGCGCCCGTCGTGGCGAACCGAAAAGGGGAGCATGCCGAGCTGTTCGAGCAGATGCAGGCGCAGGGTTTCATCCGCTTCCGGATCCGCTCGGGGGGCGGCACGGCCAACGAGGGCACGGCGCAGATCCACGACGTCGATTCGCTGCCGAAGCTGAAAAAGAACGACAAACACTCGATCGACGTCGTCGTCGACCGCCTGAAGGTGCGCGCGGACATGAAGCAGCGCCTGGCAGAATCGTTCGAAACGGCCTTGCGCCTGGCCGACGGCCGCGCCATCGCGCTGGAAATGGATACCGGCCGGGAGCATCTGTTCAGCTCCAAGTTCGCCTGCCCGATCTGCTCGTATTCGCTGCCCGAGCTCGAGCCGCGCCTGTTCTCGTTCAACAACCCGATGGGCGCGTGCCCGGATTGCGACGGGCTTGGCCAGATCACGTTCTTCGATCCGAAGCGCGTCGTCGCGCATCCGTCGCTTTCGCTGGCCGCGGGCGCCGTCAAAGGCTGGGACCGCCGCAATCAGTTCTACTTCCAGATGTTGCAGAGCCTGGCGGCGTATTACGAATTCGATATCGACACGCCGTTCGAGGATCTCCCCGAAAAAGTCCGCAAGCTGATTCTCTTCGGCTCGGGCAAGGAGCAGATCCCCTTCTCGTACATCAACGAGCGCGGCCGTGCGACCGTGCGCGAGCACGTGTTCGAAGGCATCATCCCGAATCTCGAACGCCGGTATCGCGAAACCGATTCGGCCGCCGTGCGCGAAGAGCTGGCGAAATACCAGAACAACCAGGCGTGCCCGTCCTGCGACGGCACCCGGCTGCGCCGCGAAGCGCGCTTCGTGCGCCTGGGCATCGACGGCGACGCGCGCGCGATCTACGAGGTGAGCGGCTGGCCGCTGCGCGACACGCTCGGCTATTTCCAAACGCTCAAGCTCGAAGGCGCGAAGAAGGAGATCGGCGAGAAAGTCGTCAAGGAAATCGTCGCCCGCCTCATGTTTCTGAACAACGTCGGGCTCGATTACCTCTCGCTCGAGCGCAGCGCCGATACGCTTTCCGGCGGCGAAGCGCAGCGCATTCGCCTCGCCTCGCAGATCGGCTCGGGCCTCACAGGCGTCATGTATGTGCTCGACGAGCCCTCGATCGGCCTGCATCAGCGCGACAACGACCGCCTCATCGCCACGCTCAAGCATCTGCGCGATCTAGGCAATTCGGTCATCGTCGTCGAACACGACGAAGACATGATCCGCATGGCCGACTATGTCGTCGATATGGGCCCCGGCGCCGGCGAACACGGCGGCATGATCATCGCGGAAGGCACGCCCAAGCAGGTGCAGAAGGATCCGGCCTCCCTGACGGGCCAATATCTGGCCGGCCAGCTGCGTATCGAGTTTCCGGACGAGCGCAAGGAGCCCGACGAGCGGCGCCTGCGCATCGTCGAGGCGCACGGCAACAATTTGAAGCGCGTCACGCTCGATCTGCCCGTCGGCCTGCTCACCTGCGTGACCGGCGTATCGGGCTCGGGGAAGTCGACGCTGATCAACGACACGCTCTACCACGCGGTGGCGCAGCACCTTTACGGTTCGTCGGCCGAACCCGCCCCCTACGACCAGATCGAAGGGCTGGAGCATTTCGACAAGGTCATCAACGTCGATCAATCGCCGATCGGCCGCACGCCGCGCTCCAATCCGGCCACCTATACCGGCGTGTTCACGCCCATCCGAGAGCTGTTCGCCGGCGTGCCCTCGGCGAAGGAACGCGGCTACGATCCGGGCCGCTTCTCGTTCAACGTCAAGGGCGGACGCTGCGAATCGTGCCAGGGCGACGGCGTGCTCAAGGTCGAGATGCACTTCTTGCCCGACGTCTACGTTCCCTGCGACGTGTGCCACGGCAAGCGCTACAACCGCGAAACGCTCGATGTCCAGTACAAGGGCAAGAACATCAGCGAGGTGCTCGACATGACGGTGGAGCACGCGCACGAGTTCTTCGGCGCGGTGCCCGTCATCGCACGCAAGCTCAAGACGCTGCTGGACGTGGGCCTCGGCTACATTCGGCTCGGGCAGTCGGCCACGACGCTCTCGGGCGGCGAGGCGCAGCGCGTCAAGCTCTCGCTCGAACTATCCAAGCGCGACACGGGCCGAACGCTCTATATTCTCGACGAGCCCACGACCGGTTTGCACTTCCACGACATCGCGCTGCTGCTGGAAGTCATCCACCGGTTGCGAGATCATGGCAATACGGTGGTCATCATCGAGCATAATCTCGATGTGATCAAAACGGCGGACTGGGTCATCGACCTGGGCCCCGAAGGCGGCGCCGGCGGCGGACAGATCATCGCGCAAGGCACGCCCGAGCAGATCGCAAAATCGAAGGCGAGCTTTACGGGCCGGTATCTCGCGCCGCTGCTCGCTCGCCGCTGACCGCGGCGAGCGAGCGCGGCTCGGCGCATCGTCGGGTGCGCAGCCGCCCGACATCGGTTGGAGACCAGGAACATCATGGCTAAGCGCAACGACGCCCCCGAGGACACCCGCATTCGGGAGGTCGGCGGACGTCCCGTGCGGCTCACGAGCGACATGAGCTTGCCCAAGCTCTCGGCTATCGAGATCGGCAGCTACGCGCTGGCATTCGCCGGCATGTGGGCGGTGCTGCACTTCAAGCTGCTCGGCGCACTGCTCGCCGGCATGCTCGTTTATCAACTGGTCCACACGTTGGCGCCGAGCATCGAGCGCCACATGTCCAGCCAGCGCGCTCGCTGGGTGGCGGTCGTCGTCATCGCGGGCGTGGTGGTCGGCGGCCTGGGGGCCCTGTGCATCGGCATCGTCGAGCACTTCGAACATACGGTGCCCAACATCCAAAACCTGCTCGACCAGGTGATGCAGATCGTCGATCAGGCGCGCGCGCGATCGCCGGCATGGCTCTCGGCCATGCTGCCCGGCGATGTTTCGCAGATGAAAGAAAAGGCCGGCATGCTCATGAACACGCACATGGAGCAGCTTCAGCAGGGCGGAAAGAATGTCGCCCGCGGCTTCGGGCACGTGCTGTTCGGCATGATCATCGGCGCAATGATCGCGATCGCGAGCGAGCGGCGCATGACGCGGCTACCGCTGTCCACGGCGCTCATCGCGCGTGCATCGCGCTTTGCCGACGCGTTTCGCCGCATCGTTTTCGCCCAAGTGAAGATCTCGACGATCAACGCGGTCTTCACGGCGCTCTATCTGCTCGTCGCGCTACCGATCTTTCATCAGCGGCTGCCGCTGTCGAAGACCCTCGTGCTCGTCACGTTCATCGCGGGATTGCTGCCCGTCATCGGCAATTTGGTCTCCAATACGCTGATCGTCGCCGTCTCGCTCGCGGTCAGCTTGCCAACCGCCATCTCTTCGCTGGTCTTTCTCGTTCTGATCCACAAGTTCGAGTATTTCCTGAACGCGAGGATCGTCGGCGGCCAAATCGAGGCGCGCGCATGGGAACTGCTGCTCGCCATGCTCGTCATGGAGGCGGCGGCCGGCGTGCCGGGGCTCATCGCGGCCCCGATCTTCTACGCCTACATCAAGCGCGAGCTCGTTTACTTGCGGCTCGTGTGAAGGCGCGCCGGCCGGCGCTCGATCCGGCCGGGCCTTTTCAACGGAATACGACCGTCTTCGTTCCGTTCAACACGATGCGGTGCTCGACGTGCCACTTCACGGCACGCGCGAGCGTCACGCATTCGACGTCCCGCCCGATCGCCGTCAGTTGGTCGGGCGTCATGCTGTGGTCGACGCGCTCCACTTCCTGCTCGATGATCGGACCTTCGTCCAGATCGGTCGTGACGTAGTGCGCCGTCGCGCCGATCAGCTTCACACCGCGGTCGAACGCCTGGTAGTACGGTTTCGCGCCCTTGAAGCTCGGCAGGAACGAGTGATGGATGTTGATGGCGCGGCCCGACAGATGTTCGCAAAGGTTGGGCGACAAGATCTGCATGTAGCGCGCGAGGACGACGAGATCGGCTTCGTGCTGATCGATGATTTCGAGCACGCGCGCTTCTTGCGCGGCCTTCGCCTTCGCCGTCGATTCCGTCAGCGGGAAATGATGGAACGGAATGTCGTAGCTCGCCGCGAGCTGGTAGAAATCCTTGTGGTTCGAGATGATGGCCGGAATTTCGATCGGCAACTGCCCGGTCCGATAACGGAACAGCAAATCGTTCAAGCAATGGCCGATCTTCGAGACCATGATGACGACCTTCGGCTTGAGCGACGCATCATGGATCTCCCAGCGCATCGAAAATTCGTCGGCGAGCGCCGCGAACGACTCGCGCAGCGCCTCGAGCCCCGGATCGCCGCCCACTTGCTGGAAGTGCACGCGCATGAAGAATTCACTCGTGCGGCTGTCGCCGAACTGCGCCGAATCGAGAATATTGGCGCCTCGATCGAACAGAAACCCCGATACCGAATGAACGATGCCGGGCCGATCGGGGCACGACAGTTTCAAAATGAAGCTGTGTTGGGTCGACATGACCTTGTGAACTCCTGAGTTTTGTTTCGTGCCGCGCCAACGGCCGCCTAGCGCTCGATGAGCGGCGCGACGAACAGCGTGTCGATGCCCGCTGCCGCCTCTTCGTCGATCCAGCGGTGGCGCAGCATGCAATCGAGCGTCGCCAGGCTCGCATCGACGGTCATCTCGCCGTCTTCGATCCAACGCGCCACCTCGTCGATGCGCGCAAGCCGGTGCTCGCCCACTTCGCCGTCCTGGTTGCGCGGGGCGAAGTCGTCGGGCAGCGGCAGATCGTAGACGAACACCTGCTCGGCCTGCGTGCCCTCGGGCAACGACTGAAGCACGTGCACGGTGCGGCCCGGCTCGGCCCTCGCCGCGAGGGTGGCCTCGATGCCCGCCTCCTCCCAGCATTCCTTGACGATCGTCTCTTTAATCGACAAGCCCCACGCGATACCGCCCGCGACAACGTTGTCGAGCATGCCCAGATCGGTCGCTTTCGTCTCGCTGCGGCGCGCAATCCAGAGCTGCGGCGCGCGATCGGCGTATTTTACGATGCCGTTCAAATGCACCGCATAGGTCATCGTGCCGAAGAAGCGGGAAGCCGCACGCTCGATGTAGGCAAGCGGTGCACCGTCGAAGGCGTTGCGCACGGCGTACGTTTCGTCGCGCCAGCCGACGATGCGGCCCTGCGCCGCCAGCGCGCCGATGACGGCGGCCAGCGCGGCCGAACGGCGATCGGCGTTCTCGTCGAAGCGGGCAGACAGCTTCACCGCCGCCGCGCCGATCTCGAAGACATCGGGCCAAGCGGCGAGCAGCGGCACGTCCTGCTCGCGAATCCAGCCGACTTGCTCGGAAGCCATGAAAAACGGCCGGTGCGCCCCCGGTTCGAAACGGCGCGCACGGGCAATGCAAGGCAAACTCAATTAGGACTCCTTGTCGATCGATCGCTGTCGTATCAATCGCGCAGCGCCACGCGCAGCCCGAGCGCGATGAAAGTCGCGCCGGCGACCCGGTCGAGCCAAACGCCGACGCGCGGCCGACGCTTGAGCCACGTGCCGAGCGTGCCGGCGAATAGGCCGAAGACCGAAAAGATCGCGAGGGTCTGCAGCATGAAGACGAGGCCGAGCACGATCATCTGCACGGCGACGCGCTGTGAGCCGTTCGGATCGACGAATTGCGGCAGGAAGACGACGAAGAACAGCGTCACCTTCGGATTCATCATGTTGCCGATGACGCTTTGGCGAAAGACGGCGGACAGCGGCTGAGGGGGCCTATCGTGCGCGCTCGCCAAACCGCGGCTCGTCAGGGCTTTCAGGCCGATCCAAATCAAATAAAGGCCGCCCGCAATCTTGACGATCTCGAACGCGAGCGGCGACGAGCGCAAAAGCGCGGCGACGCCGAACGCCGCGAGCGTCGTGTGGAACGTCAGCCCGGCGGCGAAGCCTAGCGCGGCCACGAGGCCCGCGGCGCGGCCTTGCGACATGCCGCGCGCCAGCACCTGCAGGTTGTCGGGGCCGGGCGCGGCCGTAATCGCCACGGAGGCGGCAAGAAACAGTGCGAGATTGGGCATGGCGGTTCGCTGGGTCTAGGGCGACGTCGATGTCAATGTCGGCGTCGCTCTCGTTCGAAATGCGGACGCAAGCGCGTCAGGCGCGCCTCGCCGCAAGCCGCCGCAAGCCGGCGCAAGCGGGCGCGCGCGGCAAGCGCGTCAGTGCCCCGGAAAATCGGTCACGGTGTACAGCGGTAAACCGCTCTCGCGCAGCAGCTTCGAACCGCCGAGATCGGGCAGATCGACGATCGCCGCGCCTTCGACCACCTCGGCGCCGAGCCGCTCGAGCAGCTTTTTTCCGGCCATCATCGTGCCGCCCGTCGCGATCAAGTCGTCGACGATGACGACGCGCTTGCCGCTCTCGCAGGCGTCTTCGTGAATCTCGACGGTGGCCGTCCCGTATTCGAGCGCGTACGACTCGGATACGGTCTTGTACGGCAGCTTGCCGATCTTGCGAATCGGAATGAAGCCGAGGTTCAGCTCATAGGCGACGATCGGCGCGATGATGAAACCGCGTGCGTCCAAGCCGGCCACGTAGTCGAGTTTCGCTTCCACATAGCGCTCGATGAACAGATCGATGAGCACGCGCAGTGTCTTGGGCCGCTGCAACAGCGGCGTGATATCGCGAAACTGCACGCCGGGCAACGGCCAATCGGGAATCGTGCGAATTTGGCTCTTGATGAACGCGGCGGCATCGTGGGGCGCATCCGCGGGCGCATTGGACATGAAACTCTCCGCAAGGGGCAGCCGTTCGCATCCGCTTGAAAGCGTCGAAACGCGGCGGAACACGAACGAGCCGTGGTCGATCGATGAAATGGACGGACGACGCATGAGCCGGTCAGCCGGCGATCGCCCTCAAACCGCCACACCCGCGCGGCGATTACGCAGCAAACGCTCCTCGGCCAGCGACAGCGCGTCGGGCAGCCCTCGCAGCACGAGAATGTCGGCCTCGCGCAGCTTGGTTTCGGGGCCAGGCTCGACGCCGCGAATCCCGTGCCGCCGGATCGCCGTGACTTCCACGCCCATCGAGGCGAGCCCGAGTTCCTCGAGCGTACGTCCGACGGCGTCGGCATTGCCGTCCACAGCCACCGATTGTAGCCTCACCTGGTCGTGGCCGTCGTCGTCGCCCGGATCGTCGGCGCCGTGGAAGTAGCCGCGCAGCAGGCTGTAGCGCGCGTCGCGCAGTTCCTCGACGCGGCGCACGACGCGGCGCATCGGCACGCCCATCAGCACGAGCGTATGCGATGCGAGCATGAGGCTGCCCTCGACGATCTCGGGGATGACCTCGGTCGCACCGGCCGCGAGGAGCTTTTCCAGATCCGCGTCGTCGACCGTGCGAACGATGACGGGCAGCGCCGGTTCCAGCTCGTGCACGTTGTGCAACACGCGCAATGCCGACGGCGTGTTCGCATAGGTCACGGCCACGGCCGCGGCTCGATGAATACCGGCCGCGACGAGCGACTCGCGCCGCGCAGCATCGCCGAATACGACCGATTCGCCCGCGGCGGCGGCCGCGCTGACGCGATCGGGATCGAGGTCGAGCGCGACATACGAGAGCCCCTCGTGTTCCAGCATGCGCGCGAGGTTCTGTCCCGCGCGGCCGTAGCCGCAAATGATGACGTGGGCGTTCTGCCGCAGGCTTTGCGTGGCGATGCGTGTCATCTGCAGCGACTGCTGCATCCATTCCGTCGACGAAAGGCGCAGCACGATGCGGTCGGCATTTTGAATCAGGAAAGGCGCCGCGAGCATCGACAGCAGCATCGCGGCCAGAATCGCCTGCAGGAGCGTCGCATCGACGAGATGCTTGTCGAGGATCAAATTGAGCAGGACGAAGCCGAACTCGCCCGCCTGCGCGAGCCCGAGGCCCGTGCGCATGGCGACGCCCGGCGTCGCGCCGAACAACCGCGCAAGCCCGGTGATCATGACGATCTTGAGCAGCACGGGCGCGAGCAGGAAGGCGAGTACGAGCAGCGGATGGGCGACGAGCACGCGCGGATCGAGCAGCATGCCCGTCGTCACGAAGAACAAGCCGAGCAGCACGTCCCGAAACGGCTTGATGTCCTCTTCCACCTGGTGGCGATAGGGCGTCTCGGCGATCAGCATGCCCGCGATGAAGGCGCCGAGCGCGAGCGACAGGCCGAACTTGTCGGTCACGAACGCCGCGCCGAGCGTGACGAGCAGCAGATTCAGGACGAACAGCTCCTGCGAGCGCCTGCGCGCCACGACGTTGAACCAGCGCGTCATGAAGCGCTGGCCGACGAAGAGCAGCAGCGACAACGCCACGACGATCTTCAGCGCGGCGATGCCGAGCGTCTTGGCGAGATCGTGCGAGTCGCCGCCGAGCGCGGCGATCACGATGAGCAGCGGCACGACCGCCAGATCCTGAAACAGCAGCACGCCGAAGATATTGCGGCCATGCTCGGTTTCGATCTCGAGCCGCTCGGCCAGCATCTTGCTGACGATCGCCGTGGAGGACATGGCCAGCGCCCCGCCAAGCGCGATGCTGCCCTGCCAATTCACGTGCATCCAGCGCTCGACGAGCAGCCCGACCAGCACCGACACCCCCACGGTGCCGATGACCTGCAGGAGCCCGAGCCCGAAGACGAGCGTGCGCATGGCGCGCAGCTTGGCAAGCGAGAACTCGAGCCCGATCGAGAACATGAGGAAAACGACGCCGAACTCGGCGAGATTTTGCGCCCGCTCGGAATCCGGCGCGAGGCCGAGCGCATGCGGCCCGACGACGATCCCGACCGTCAGGTAGCCGAGCATGGGCGGCAAATTCAACGAGCGGAACAATACGACGCCTACCACTGACGCGAGCAGCAGGAAAAGCGTCATCTCGAGCGGAGAAATCACGTGCGAAGCGTCCTCGTTCGTCAGCGGAACGCACGGGCACGCGAAGCGCGCCGCGCGTTCGGTTTTAAAAGCCTCGAAGCGGCTTGGGTCCAGGGGGCGGCCCGGCGCGGCGAACAACGCCTTTGCTATACTCCGGCGAATGATAGCGAAAATCAATGGCGACCGGGCGTTGGCGCTCGCCCGGGAAGTCCTCGACATCGAAGCCGACGCCGTGCGCGGGCTTCGCGATCAGGTCGACGAGCGCTTTGTCGCAGCGGTCGACTTTCTTTTGAGCTGCCGTGGCCGCGTCGTCGTATCGGGCATCGGCAAATCAGGCCATATCGCCCGCAAGCTTGCGGCCACGCTCGCCAGCACGGGTACGCCCGCGTTCTTCGTGCACCCGGCCGAAGCGAGCCACGGCGATCTGGGCATGGTCACGCAGGACGACGTCTTCATCGCGCTCTCCAATTCCGGCGAATCGGAAGAACTCGTCGCGATCCTGCCGCTCGTCAAACGGCTCGGCGCCAAGCTCATCGCGATGACGGGGCGGCCTCAATCGACGCTCGCCACGCTCGCCGACGTCCACTTGAACGCCGGTGTGAAGAAAGAAGCCTGCCCGCTCGAGCTCGCCCCCACGGCCAGCACGACGGCCGTCCTCGCCCTGGGCGATGCGCTGGCCATGGCGGTGCTCGACGCCCGCGGCTTCAGCGCCGACGATTTCGCGCGCTCGCACCCGGGCGGTGCGCTCGGCCGGCGCCTGCTGACCTACGTACGCGACGTCATGCGCACCGGCGATCAGCTGCCGCAAGTGGCCGCCGGCGCGACCGTGCGCGACGCGCTGTTCCAACTGACGGCCAAGCGCATGGGCATGACGGCGATCGTCGATGACGCCGGCCGCGTGGAAGGCATTTTCACCGACGGCGACTTGCGGCGCGTCCTCGAGCGCACGGGCGATTTCCGCGAGTTGCCGATTCTCGACGTGATGACGCGCACGCCGCGTACGATCGGGCCCGACCATCTCGCCGTCGAAGCCGTCGAATCGATGGAGCGCCACCGCATCAATCAAATGCTCGTGGTCGACGGCGAAGGCAAGCTGATCGGGGCCCTGAATATGCACGACCTGTTTTCGAAGAAGGTGATCTGATGGCTGCGGCGCCCCTCACGGCAACCGAACGCGCGAGCCGCGTCAAGCTGATGATTTTCGACGTCGACGGCGTACTCACCGATGGCAGCCTGATGTTTACGGCCCAAGGCGATTACATGAAGTCGTTCAACTCGATGGACGGCCACGGC
Source organism: Trinickia sp. (assembly GCF_051954495.1). Taxonomy (GTDB): domain Bacteria; phylum Pseudomonadota; class Gammaproteobacteria; order Burkholderiales; family Burkholderiaceae; genus Trinickia. The sequence goes on along the minus strand of NZ_JBQCHR010000173.1, from coordinate 2,562 downwards.
CTCAAGCTGCTCGGCGAGGCCGGCATTCAAACGGCGATCATCACGGGCCGCCGCTCCGACATCGTGCTCGCTCGCGCACAGGAGTTGCGCATCTCGCACATTTATCAAGGCGTGGCCGACAAAGTCTCGGCATTCGTCGAACTGATGCGCGAGGCGAATGTCACGGCCGAGCAATGCGGCTACATGGGCGATGACTGGCCCGATCTCGGCGTGCTCACGCGTTGCGGGTTCGCCGCGGCGCCCGCCAACGCTCACCCGGACGTCATCGCGCGCGCGCATTGGGTATCGGAAGCGCGCGGCGGACAGGGCGCGGCGCGCGAAGTCTGCGATGCGCTGCTGCGCGCGCAGCACCGCTACGAGGCGCTGCTCGCGGCCGCCTGCGGGGCCTCGCGCGCATGAACTCGTCGCGCCTCACGTCGCTCTTGTCCCTGATCGCACTCGCCGCGCTCGCGGGCGGCACCTACTGGCTGCTGGTCGCGACGCGCCCGCCCGCCGCGACCAGCGACGAGAGCGTCAAGACGCATACCCCCGATTACTTCGCCGATCGCTTCTCCGTTTCCGAGCTCGATCAGTCGGGCACGACGCAATACCGGCTGACGGCGACGAAGATGGTGCACTACGAGGACGACGAAAACAGCGACCTCACGCTGCCCGCGATTCGCGCCTTCCAGCCCGGCAAGCCCATCGTGACGGCCACCGGCGAGCGGGGCACGGTCAACGGCGACGCCTCGATCGTCGATCTGTACGATAACGCGCGAATCGTGCGTGCGCCGGGCGCGGGCGACCCCGAGATGCAGGCGGACTCGGTCCATTTCCGCGTTCTCGTGAACGACGACGTTATCGAAACGGAAAAGCCGGTTAAACTGCGGCGCGGCCAGTCCGTGGCGACGGCCAGCGCCATGAAGTACAACAATGTCACCCGCGTGATGCAGCTTTTCGGCAATGTCCGAGGGTTCATCGCGGCTTCGGACGCATCGGGCGGCGGCAATGCCGGCGCCGGTTCGAAGTAGCCGGGTCCCATCCTTTCGTCGCGTGATTGCATGAACGAATCGTTCTCTCCTATCGGACGCGGGCCGGCGCGGGTCGGCCTCGCAGCGTTGCTTTCGCTGCTCGCGTGCTTCGCCCTCGCGCCCGCGGCCCACGCGGAGCGCGCCGACAAGGACAAGCCGCTGAACATCGAAGCGGACAACATGACCTACGACGATCTGAAGCAGGTCACCATCTTCACCGGCCATGTCGTCGCCACGAAGGGCACCATCCTCATCAAGGCCGACCGCGTGGATGTGCGCCAGGATCCCCAGGGGTACCAGTACGCAACCGGCACGATGGATCCGCACAGCAAGGATCTCGCTTATTTCCGCCAAAAACGCGAAGGCATCGACGAGTATGTCGAGGGCAACGCCGAGCGGATCGACTACGATGGCAAGCAAGACTTGACGACGCTCACCACGCGCGCCACGGTCCGCCGCTTGCAAGGCCTGACGACGCTGATGGACGAAGTGCACGGCAGCGTCATAACGTACGACGGCCAGAACGACTTCTATACCGCGCGCGCCGGCAAGGACGTGGCCGGCCCCGGCAACCCGACCGGCCGCGTGCGCGCGATGCTGTCGCCGCGCAACGGGGCCGCCGCGCCGCTCACGGGCGCCCCGGCCAAGCTCGCGCCCGCGTCGCAGATCCAAGGAAACGTGCCGCAGTGAATACGCTATCTACCCCAAGCGCCACGACGGATGCTGCGCCCGGGCCCGCGCAGGCTCGCGGGTCGAGCTCGCTCGTCGTACGCAACCTGAAGAAGCGCTACGGAACGCGCACCGTCGTGAAGGACGTCTCGCTCGACGTGAAAAGCGGCGAAGTGGTCGGCCTGCTCGGGCCCAACGGGGCGGGCAAAACCACGTCGTTCTACATGATCGTGGGCCTCGTGCCGCTCGATGCCGGCGAAATCGTCCTCGACGGCAAGTCGATCAGCCTGCTGCCGATCCACAAGCGCGCCGGGCTCGGGCTGTCCTACCTGCCGCAGGAAGCGTCGGTGTTCCGCAAGCTGACGGTCGAGGAGAACATCCGCGCCGTGCTCGAGCTGCAGCACGACGAGCAGGGCAAGCGGTTGTCGAAATCGGCGATCGAAGCACGCACCGAAGCGCTGCTCGACGAATTGCAGGTGTCGCATCTGCGGGAAAACCCGGCCCTCTCGCTTTCGGGCGGCGAACGCCGGCGCGTCGAAATCGCGCGCGCACTGGCGACGAACCCGAGCTTCATTCTGCTCGACGAGCCTTTTGCCGGCGTCGACCCGATCGCCGTGCTCGAGATCCAAAAGATCGTCAAATTCCTCAAGCAGCGCAATATCGGCGTCCTGATCACCGATCACAACGTGCGCGAGACGCTCGGCATCTGCGATCATGCCTACATCATCAGCGACGGCTCCGTGCTCGCGGCGGGCGCCCCGCGCGAGATCATCGAAAACGAGAGCGTGCGCCGGGTCTATCTCGGCGAGCACTTCCGGATGTAAGGTCCGGATCACGTTTACCCCCATTGTTATGCGGACGGCGTAGGCCGCGGCGGCGCGCC
>NZ_JBQCHR010000172.1:0-21344 GCF_051954495.1 Trinickia sp. | reverse complement strand
GCCGGCGGGACGCAGGCGGCACCGGTCGAGAGCCTGTTCAAGACGCCCGAGATCTTCGGTGCCGCCAATGACGGGAGCTTCTCCGTGCAGGGAGATCCTCGCTGCTTCTACGACTCCCAGTCGGGTCGCTGGTTCGCGAGCCAGCTGTGGCTCGACGAGAACATGGTGTACTCGTGCGCGTACTTCGAGAACGGCGACGAAGATCTCGCCACCGCGCAGATCAAGAAGATCGACCACATCCTCACGAAGATTCAGGTGCAACCGGGCCAGCGTCTGCTCGACATCGGCTGCGGCTGGGGCGCGCTCGTGCTGCGCGCGGCCAGCAAGTTCGGAGCGAAATGCCTCGGCGTCACGCTGTCGCAGAATCAGTACGATCTGGCCACCGAACGCGTGAAGGCGGCCGGCCTGTCCGATCGGATTGAAATCCGGCTGCAAGACTATCGGGACATCGAAGGCCAGTTCGACCGCATCACGAGCGTGGGGATGTTCGAGCACGTGGGCCGCAAGAATCTGCCGACGTATTTCCGAAAGATTCACGACCTGCTCGTCGACGACGGCATCGCCATGAACCACGGCATCACGTCGAGCGACTACGACAGCGGCGAGACCGCGCTGGGCGGCGGCGAATTCATCGACCGATATGTTTTTCCGGACGGCGAACTGCCGCACATCAGCCTCGCCCTCGAATCGATGCAGCGCGGCGGGCTGGAAGCGCTCGACGTGGAAAGCTTACGGCGTCATTACGCGCACACGCTTGAAATCTGGACCGAAAATTTCGAAGCGCACGCCGATAAGCTGAAAACGCTCGTGGACGACGAAAAATTCCGCATTTGGCGCGTCTACCTGGCCGGCTGCGCCTACGCGTTCGAAAACGACGACGTCTCCATCTTCCAAGTGGTCTGCCGCAAAGCCGGCCGCAGCGCGCGGACGTTGCCATGGTCGCGCCGGTACATGTACGATCGGCCGCTTAGCGCATAGTCCGCACGGGGCCCGACGCTCGGGCCCCGTCAGTCGAGAGTCGATGGCAGCCAGCGAAGAAGACACGCAATTCGATTTGTTCGGCGATGAAGATGGCGGCTCCTTCGAGCCGGCTGCATCGTCCGGCCCCAGTCCGCAAGACGCGGCGCCCGCCTCCACGGGTGCGCCGAGCAACGCGGCCCCCGTTGCGCGCGGCCGCCGCGGCCGCGCCGTGCTTGCCGCGCCGCCGTCCGCCGACGTGCTCGACGCCGCGCAAGCGTTGCCGCCGCTGGTGCGGGTCGGCACCTCCTCGTGGTCGTTTCCGGGTTGGGAAGGCATCGTCTACGGCGAGGCTTACAGCGACTCGAAACTCGCGCGGGACGGCCTGAACGCCTACGGCGCGCATCCGCTGCTGCGCACCGTCAGCATCGACCGCTCGTTCTATGCGCCGCTCTCGGTCGCCGACTACCTGCGTTACGCCCAGCAGGTGCCCGATCACTTCCGATTCATCGTCAAGGCGCCGGCCTCGGTGACCGATGCCACGCTTCGCGCCGAACGCGGCGAACCGATTGCCGAGAACCCCTGCTTTCTCGACGCGCGACTCGCGACCGACGAATTCGTCACGCCGTGCCTGGAAGGGCTCGGGGCAAAGGCGGGGGCCCTCGTCTTTCAGTTTTCGCCGCTGCCCGACCGGGTCTTGGCCGATCCGGTCGCCCTGGTCGAGCGCCTCGGCGCGTTTTTCGACGCATTGCCGCCGCTGTCCTCGCTGGCGCCGCCTGGGGGCGACGCCCAGGCTCCGTGCTATGCGCTCGAAATCCGAGACGCCTGCCTGCTCACGCCGCGGCTGATCCGCATGCTGCGCGAGCGGGGCGTTCGCTACTGCGTGGGGCTTCATGCACGCATGCCCGATCCGCTGCGCCAAGCGGCCGCGCTCGCGCTGCTCGACGGCGAAGCGCCCTGCGGGCCGCTCATCGTACGGTGGAGCCTGCACAGCGGCTTCAAGTATGAACAAGCGAAAGCGAAGTACGAGCCGTTCAACCGCCTCGTCGACGAAGACCCGGCCACGCGCGCGGCGCTCGCCGAATTGGCCGCCCGCTATGCGATCGCCGGACAGCCGGTGCTGATCGTCACGAACAATAAGGCCGAAGGATCGGCGCCGCTCACGTGCATCGCACTCGCGCGCGAGATTGCAGCGGCCTACGCGCGGCTGAGCGAAGAGACGCCGACGCGGGACGACTCGGCGGCGCGGCTCGCCTGACGAGGGCTGTCATAGCCGGCGGAAGGAAGGCCCGGCAGGCGCGCGGGCCGATGGGCGGGCCGATGCGCGGCCAAAGCGATGCGCGCGGCAGCCCGCGACGGGTCTACGCGCCGGGCCGCATCCAGCTGGCGAACTTCGCGCGAAATTTCGCCACCTTCGGCGCGACGACGAACGCGCAATAGCCTTGTTCGGGATGTTGGGCGAAATACCGCTGATGATAGGCTTCGGCGGGCCAGTAGTTGCCCTCCAGCGGCATCACCTGCGTGACGATGGGCGCGTCGTACACATTGTCGCGCTCGAGCTCGCGAATGGCTGCCAGCGCCACATCGCGTTGATGATCGTCGTGCGTGAAGACCACCGACCGGTACTGGTCGCCTACGTCGTTGCCTTGGCGGTTGACCTGCGTCGGATCGTGGATCGAGAAAAAAATCTGCAGAATTTCGTGGTAGCTGATCCGAGTCGGGTCGAATTCGACCTTGACCACCTCGGCGTGACCGGTCCCGCCGTCGCACACCTGCTCGTACGTCGGGCGCTGGAGCGCGCCGCCCGCATAGCCCGACTCGACGCTCGTCACGCCCTCCACATCGGCATAGACGGCTTCAAGGCACCAGAAACAGCCGCCGCCCAGCGTGGCGGTTTCGCTCGTCTGACTCATGGCTTTCGTTCTCCTGTTTCAAGCACGGTACCGTGCAGCGCGCGAGGCGCGCGCGCTGCACTCAGAGAGACAAGCTTAGTGCGTTTTGGGCCAACATGTGAATGATGAGGGCGCTCGACTCGTCCCCCAAGACGAATGGGCTTCTACGGCAAGGTCGACCGATTCAATTAAAATCCTGGCTTAAACGCCGATTCACGCAACGATATTTCGACTTTGAACCTCTCTTTTTCGCCGGCGTTCCGGCTTGCGGTGCACGCGGCCGCCGAACCGCTCGACGGAGCCGGCGCACCATGAAGCGCGCGAGCCCCCCAAACTTCGACGGCGCCGCGTTCCGGCGTGCGCTGGGTCAATTCGCCACGGGCGTGACGGTCATCACCACGCGCGCACCGTCGGGGCAGCTCATCGGAATCACGGCCAGCTCGTTCAACTCGGTCTCGCTCGCGCCGCCGCTCGTGCTGTGGAGCCTCGCGACGAAGTCGGCCTCGATGCCCGTGTTTCAGACGAACAGCCATTACGTCGTGAACGTGCTCGCCGCGTCGCAGCTCGATCTATGCAAGCGCTTCGCGACGGTCAAGGGAGATCGTTTCGCGGGTGTTTCCCACGCGGCCGGCGATTCGGGGATGCCCGTGCTCGACGACGCGCTGGCCTGGTTCGAATGCCACAATCGCAGCCGCTATGAAGAGGGCGATCACGTAATCTTCGTGGGCGAAGTCGAGCGCTGCGGCGTGCATCCGAACGCCGACGACATTGCGCCGCTCATTTTTCATGGCGGCGCATTCCACGGCGTCAAGCCGCTCTGACCGTCGCGCGGCGCGGCGCCCCCAGCCCGCGCCCAGCGACAGACGCGATCAAACCCATGTCCCGCATACGCCATAGCGCCGGCTGCGCCCGGTGAGCGGCAATGCGAACCGGTTGCCCTTGACGATCTTGACGCGATCCTCGTCGGGCAGCTTGCTCGTGGCGGTGCGAGTGAGCAAATCGAGCGTGCCGATGGCCTCGTATCCGTAAGTACGCAGCCCCGTCTCCGGTGAATCCATGAGGAGGGTTTGCGTGCGAGACACGTCTTTGTAGCCGATGAGCCAGCCGACTCCGATGTTTCTAGCCGACAGGTGAGCGAGGAGCCGATCGAGAAAGGACGCTTTTCCGATCAGGCACCCTTTGAACGCCAGTAGGCCGACCTGCTCGAGCCCGCAGGCGCCTAGGAGTTTGGCCGCCTCTCGGGCGCCCAACACGGTGCGGTGCACCGCCAGTCCGTCCGTGAGCCCATGGCTAACCACGATGAGTTTCGTCCCAAGATCGCAAAACGACAGCGAACCTGGATCGAGCGGCTGAAATCCCAGTGGAACCTGCCCCGCCAGCGGGCCGCCCTTGGGATAGCGGAAGGAAAAGCTCCGCTCGATAGGAATGCCGTAACGCTCCCGCCATGCGTAGGCCGCATTCCTGATGATCTCATCCGCAGGGTCCAAAAGCACGACAGCCGCCTCTTTCCACTTCATTGCTTACCTCCTTTGCCAGATTCAAGGAAAAGGTCAAGGTAGGCCGAAAGTGGCGGCGGGCGCGCTCGGCGCGACGATCTAGGACGAAATCACCCATCACACGGCGTGATTTTGCGATTCTTCCGACACGCGTCAACGTTGCCCATCTTGCAGGGTAACCGGCACGCCCGAATCTTCCTTCAGTGTCTGCAGCACGATGTTCGACCGGATGTCCATGACCCCAGGCGCTTTATAGAGCTTGCTGAGCACGAAGTCCGAGTAGTGCTTGAGGTTGTGTGCGAGCACGTGCAGCAGGTAGTGGCTCTCCCCCGTGATGACGAACGCGCCCACCACCTCGGGCCATCCCCGCACCGCTTGCGCGAACCGCTCGTGCCAATTTTCCTGATCGTTGCGCATTGAAACCTGGACGAAAGCTTCGAGCTCGAAGCCGAGCGCGTCCCGGTTCAAGCACGCCCGATAGCGCTCGATCACCCCTTGTTCTTCCAGCAGCCTTAACCGGCGCAAACACGCCGACGGCGACAGCGAAATGCGGTCGGCGAGATCGAGATTGCTGATCCGCCCTTCGTTTTGCAGGACGCTCAGGATGCGGCAATCGGTGGCGTCGAGCGAGATCGCATTCATTTTTGGCCCCCTTTTTAGGTTTATCTCGAATTATGTTCTAGTCCGGTCAGTTAGTGGAGATCATTTTGCAAGCACTTTGCGTTCGATGTTGCCTATCATCGACACACGCTTTCCGATCAGAGAGGGGACATGCAGGAGACGATCTGGGACATTTCGCCGCCCATCGACGCGGCCACGCCCGTGTGGCCCGGCGACACGCCCGTCGGCATCGAGCGCATCTGGCGCATGGAAGCGGGCTCGCCCGTCAACGTTGCGCGGCTGACCTGTTCGCCGCACACGGGCGCGCACGCCGACGCGCCGCTGCATTACGACGCTCAGGGTTCAGCCATCGGCGCTGTGCCCCTCGCGCCCTATTTGGGCCCTTGCCGCGTCGTGCATTGCATCGGCGCGGCGCCGCTCGTCTTGCCCGAGCATATCGCCCCCCATGCCGAGCGGCTTCCCCCACGCGTATTGCTGCGCACTTACGAGCGCGCGCCCCTCACCCGGTGGGACAGCACGTTTTGCGCCGTCGCCGCTGAAACCATCGACTTTCTCGCGGCGCGCGGCGTCGCGCTGATCGGCATCGACACACCTTCGCTCGACCCGCAGGAATCGAAGACCATGGATGCGCACGGACGCGTGCGCGCACACCGCATGGCGATTCTCGAAGGTCTCGTGCTCGACGCCGTACCGCCCGGCGATTACGAACTCATCGCGCTGCCGCTCAAGCTCATGACGCTCGATGCGAGCCCGGTGCGAGCCGTCTTGCGGAAAAGCCACGCGGCTGCGGCGTCGAGCTGAGGCGCGAGGACGCTTTCGATTCTAGATTCCCCGATTTCACCGATTTCACCGATCTCACCCTTGCCCACACATCCGATGAAAACCCGTGCCGATGCAATCGCGCTCGACCGCGAAGATTCCCTTGCCCCGCTACGCGAACGCTTCGCGCTTGCGCCCGGCGTCATCTATCTCGACGGCAATTCGCTCGGCGTGCCGCCCATTGCCGCGGCCGCTCGCGCGCAATCGGTCATCGCGAACGAATGGACCGAAGGGCTCATTCGCAGCTGGAATGCGGCGGGCTGGTTCGCGCTGCCGCGCCGCCTTGGCGATAAGCTCGCGCCGCTCATCGGCGCGGCGGCCGATGAAGTCGTCGTCACCGACACGATTTCGGTCAATCTGTTCAAGCTGCTCTCGGCCGCGCTGCGGATGGCCTACCAGCACGATTCCAAGCGCCGCGTGATCGTGTCCGAACGCGCGAACTTCCCGACCGATCTTTACATCGCGCAGGGCCTCATCGAGCAGCTCGATCGCGGGTACAGCCTGCGCCTCGTCGACGATCCGGCCGAACTGCCCGATGCAATCGGCGAGGACACCGCCGTCGCGATGATCACGCACGTGAACTACCGGACAGGCTACATGCACGACATGGCCGCGCTCACGCAGATCATCCACCGCGCGGGCGCGCTCGCGCTTTGGGATCTCGCGCATTCGGCCGGCGCCGTGCCGGTCGATTTGAACGGCGTGCACGCCGATTTCGCCGTGGGCTGCACCTATAAGTACCTGAACGGCGGCCCCGGTTCGCCGGCGTTCGCATGGGTCGCCAAGCGCCATCAGGACGCGCTCGCCCAACCCTTGTCGGGCTGGTGGGGACACCGCGCGCCGTTCGAGATGAATCCGCGCTATACCCCCGGCCAAGGCATCGGCCGCTTTCTCTGCGGCACACAGCCGATCGTCTCCATGTCGCTCGTGGAGGCCGGTCTCGATGTCTTCCTCGAAACCGACATGCAGACGATTCGGCGCAAGTCGCTCGCGCTCACCGATGCATTCATCGATCTCGTGCAAACGCGCTGCGCGGGTCAGCCTCTGACGCTCGTCACGCCGCGCGCGCACGCGCAGCGCGGCTCGCACGTGAGCATCGAGCATCCGCACGGCTATGAGGTGATGCAGGCGCTGATCGCACGCGGCGTGATCGGCGACTACCGCGAGCCGCGCGTGCTGCGATTCGGCTTCACGCCGCTTTACACGCGTTTCGTCGATGTATGGGACGCAGTCGAAACCCTGCGCGACGTCCTCGCCACCGAAGCTTGGCGCGCGCCCGAATTCGCGGCCCGCCATTCCGTCACGTGATAAAACGAAGGAGTCCTAAATGACCGAACATATGCGTCTACCGGAGATGCCCGACGCGCCCCAGAGCGCGCCGCAGATCGCACGCGGCTGCCCGTTCGGGCATGGCGACGAGCAGGCCGCGAACGAATTCGCGGAGAAAGGAGCGCCTCACGTGCCGCAGGGCGATGCGGGATGGCACGACGCTCAGCTCGATTTTTCGAAATCGATGAGCTACGGCGACTACCTATCGCTCGATTCGATTCTCCATGCTCAGCATCCGCGCTCGCCCGATCACAATGAGATGCTGTTCATCGTTCAGCATCAGACGAGCGAGCTGTGGATGAAGCTGGCGCTGTACGAGCTGCGCGCGGCGCTCGATTGCGTGCGGCGCGACGAGCTGCCGCCCGCCTTCAAGATGCTCGCCCGCGTATCGCGCATCATGGAGCAGCTCGTGCAAGCGTGGAACGTGCTCGCCACCATGACGCCGTCGGAATACACGGCGATGCGTCCGTATCTCGGCGCATCGTCGGGCTTCCAGTCGTATCAGTATCGGCAGATCGAGTTCGTGCTCGGCAACAAGAACGCGCAGATGCTCAAGCCGCACGCGCACCGGCCGGACGTACTCGCCCAGGTCAAGGCGACGTTGGAGGCGCCCTCGTTCTACGACGAAGTCGTGCGGTTGCTGGCGCGGCGCGGTTTCGCCATCGCACCCGAGCGGCTCGAGCGCGACTTTACAGCGCCGACCGTCTACGACGCATCGGTGGAAGCCGCTTGGCTGGCGGTGTATCGCAACCCGTCCGAGCACTGGGAACTCTACGAGATGGCAGAAGAGCTCGTGGATCTCGAAGACGCGTTTCGTCAATGGCGCTTCAGGCACGTCACGACGGTGGAGCGCATCATCGGCTACAAGCAAGGTACGGGGGGCACGAGCGGCGCGCCGTATCTGCGCAAGATGCTCGATGTCGTGCTGTTTCCGGAGCTTTGGCACGTCAGGACCGTGTTGTAGCGCCGGCACGGCTTCAGCGCGGCGCCGTACCGCCAGGCGCTTGCTTGCGCGTGCGCCCGGCGGGCGAGCGCCCCGCCTGCGCCAGCAGCCACGCGCGAAACGCCGCGACATCCGAACGCTCGGCCTGCGCGGGCGGATAGACGAGCCAGTAGCTGTAATCGTTCGGCACGGCGATATCGAAAGGCTGCACCAAGCGGCCCTCGCGCAAGTCGCGCTCGGCGAGCGTCAGCCTGCCTAGCGCGACGCCTTGCCCTTGTATGGCCGCCTGCAAGGCGAGCGACGCATCGTCGAACATCATGCCTCTGCGTGCTTCGACATCCGCGATACGAGCCTCATTGCACCAGATGCGCCAGCCGTCGCGCGGCGTGTCGTGCAGCAGGCGTACGTGCCGCAAGTCGGCAGGCTCGCGCAGCGGCGGCGGCCCGGCCGCGACCGACGGCGAACAAACGGGACTCAGCGATTCTCGTGCAATCAGATCCGCTTGTAGGTGAGGCCAACGCCCGAGGCCCGAGCGAATGCCGACATCGAAACGATCGTCGATGCCGTCCCACATCCGCGCCGACACGGTCATCTTCAGTTCGATATCGGGATGCTGCGCCTGAAAGAGTTCGAGACGCGGCAGCAGCCAGCACGTTGCGAAAGACGGGAGAACAGTCATGCGCAGCGGTCCGTCGAAGCCGTCCTTCACCCGCGCCGTGGCCGATGCGATCCGGTCCAGCGCTTCCGTGATTTCCGCTAGGTAGGCCCGCCCCTTTTCGGTCATCGTCAGCGAATGCCCGCGCCTTTCGAACAGGCGAAGCCCCAGCCATTGTTCGAGCTGGCGAACCTGATGACTGATCGCCGCCTGCGTCACGAAGAGTTCGGCGGCGGCCTGGGTGAAGTTCAAATGGCGCGCGGCGGCTTCGAACGCCCGCAGCGCGCCCAGAGGGGGCAAGCGGCGCATGCGCTCGATAATCTCACGTTATCGAGCGCATGAAAACCTCTCGCTTTGCCGGTGACGGGAACGTGCGTCTAATGAGGGCCATCGCCACTTGCCTCTACCTAGGAGAACGAATGATTTCACTCGAGATGGGGATGCTGATCGTGGGTTTTTCGGTGCCGATGATCATCAGCCCGGGCCCAGGCAACACGGTTCTCGCCGCCGCAGGCGGACAGTTCGGGGTGAAAGGCGCCCTGCCGTTCTGGGTCGGCTTCGAAGGGGCCAACCTCGTATGGTGCTTGGTGTACGGGCTCGGACTCAGTCGCGTCCTGCATGACTATCCGACGGCGGCGCAGGCGCTCAAGTGGGCCGGCGTGGCCTACACGCTCTATCTGGCCTACGGCTTCATCCAATCGTCGGCGCCCGGCAAACGGGCCGCGATGCCTCGGTTGACGGTCTTTGACGGGTTCTTTTCCGTGTCTCTGAACCCGAAAATCCATTCGATGATTTTCGTGCTGTTTTCGCAGTTCTTGCGCCGCGACCTTCCGCTCACGTGGCAGGTCGTGGAAATCGCGGTCGTGTTTACGCTGCTGTGCGTGGCTTGCCACTTTCCATGGATCTATGGCGGGCAGTTGATGTCCGATCGGTTCGGCAGCGAGAAATCGGTCAAGCTGCAAGGCTACTTGTTCGGCGGATGCATGGTCGCCGTCGCCCTCTTCGTCGCCGTGAACGCGTAGGCGGGGACGGAACGATAAGCTTCCTTCCCCCTCCACGCGAAAACATTCGCGCTCGGCGACAGCCAAACAGAAAGATATGTTATATCATCGCATCCGTGACTTTTCTCGGACGATGCCATGTCTGCCGACACCTCGCCTTTGAATGCGCGTCTCGCGCGCGCCGACGCCTACGCCACCGATCACGGTTTGGCGCTCACGCAGTTGCGTCGTCAGGTCTATGCGCTCGTCGCCGCCGCCGGCAAGCCGATCGGCGCCTATGACTTGCTGGCCGCGCTCGAGCCCGAGCGCGGCCGCGTGCCGCCCACGACCGTCTATCGCGCGCTCGACTTTCTCGTCGAGCACGGCTTCGTCCATCGAATCGAATCGCGCAATGCCTTCGTCGCCTGCTGCGAAATCGGCAAGCCGCATCAAAGTCAATTCCTCATCTGCGAACGCTGCGGCGACACGCTCGAAATCCCGGGCGAGCAGTTGGCGGAGCAACTTTCCTCGACGCCGCCCGCGCACGGGTTCGAAGTGCACAAGCAGGTCGTCGAGTTGAGCGGGCTGTGCAGCGAATGCAAGGGCAAGCGCGCGCCGAGTCCTCAACGCTGATGGCGCAACGACATTCCAAGGAGAACAAAGCAATGAATTCGATCCGCCGGGCCAGCCGTGCGATCACCCGTTTCGCGGCGCTTGCTTGCGCGTGCGCTTTGCCGATGCTCGCGCCGAGCGGCGCCGCGTGGGCCGCCCCCGCCCGCATCAGCGTCGTCGCCGCCGAGAACTTCTACGGCGATGTGGTTCGGCAACTGGGGGGCGAGAACGTCGACGTCACGAGTATCCTCAACAACCCCGATCAGGACCCCCACCTGTTCGAAGCCAGTCCGAAAACTGCGCGCGCGCTGCAGCACGCCGCGCTCGTCGTCTATAACGGCGCCGATTACGACCCGTGGATGGCGAAACTGCTCGCGGCCTCGCCGAATGCCCAGCGCACGGCGATCGTCGCGGCGAGTCTCGTCGGCGCAAAGCCCGGCGACAATCCTCATCTCTGGTACAAGCCGCAAACCATGCCGGCCGTCGCCAGAGCCGTGAGCGCCGCGCTCGTCGCCGCCGACCCGGCTCACCGCGCGCAATACGAAGCCAACCTTGCCCGCTTCATTCAATCGCTCGCCCCGTTCGAAGCTCGCATCGCTCAATTGCGGCAGTCATACGCGGGCGTGGCCGTGACCGCGACCGAACCCGTCGCCGGCTACCTATGCGATGCAATCGGCCTCACCATGCGCAATGCGCGTTTTCAGCTCTCCGTCATGAACGACACCGAACCGGCCGCATCCGACATCGCCGCATTCGAAGCGGATCTGCGCGGCAAACGCGTCCGGGCGCTGATCTACAACGCGCAGGCAGTCAGCAAGCTGACCGAGCGAATGATGGGGATCGCGAAGCAAACTCGGGTGCCGACCATCAGCGTGACCGAAACGCAGCCGGCCGGAAAAACCTATCAACAATGGATGAGCGGGCAGCTCGACGCGCTCGCCAACGCGTTGGAGGCTCGTTGACGATGCACGACGACAGCGATCGCCCCGCTACGTCGCAGGCGGTGTCTGCCGAGGACCGGCAGCGCGGGCCGGTTCCCGCGCTCGAACTCGATCGCGTCTCGCTCGAATTGGCCGGGCGGACGATTCTGAAGAACGCGAGCCTTGCCATCGCCCCGGGCGAATTCATCGGCGTGCTAGGGCCCAACGGCGCGGGCAAGACCACGCTCATGCGCGCCATCCTCGGCCTCATACCCGTTGCGCAGGGCGCGATTCGGATCGACGGCGACAACGTCGCGCGCGGCAACCCCGCGATCGGCTACATGCCGCAGACACGCAGCGCGCTTGCGAGCCGGCGCGTGCTGGGGCGCGATTTCGTGGCCATGGCGGCGGACGGGCATCGCTGGGGGCTGCCGATCGCGGATGCCGCGACGCGCGAGGACGTCGAGCGTGTGCTGGAGCTCGTCGGCGCGCGCGCGCTCGCGGCACGCCCGCTCTCCGAGCTTTCGGGCGGCGAGCGCCAGCGGCTCTTGCTCGCGCAGTGCCTGCTCGGCAAGCCGCGGCTGCTCTTGCTCGACGAGCCGCTCATCAGCCTGGACCCGCACCGTCAACGCGTGGTGGTCGAACTCGTGCGGCGCGTGCAGCGCGAACTCGGGATCACGGTGCTGTTCTCGGCGCACGAGTTGAACCCGCTGCTCAACGCGATCGATCGCGTGCTGTATCTGGGCAGCGGTTCGGCGGCGCTCGGCACCGTCGACGAAGTCATCACGCGGCCGGTGTTGTCGCGGCTCTACGGTTCGCCGATCGACGTCATGCGCGTGAACGGGCGCATTTTCGTGATGTCGGGCGACGTGGAAGTCGAAAAGCACGATCACGAGCACGAGAACGAAGACGGCGCGGCCGATCACTCGCACGGCCACGATCATGGCCACGCGCACCGCCACGAGCCAGAACACGGACACAAGCACGATGTTTGAATACGACTTCATGGTGAACGCGTTCGCGGCGTCGGGGATCGTCGCGGTGCTCGCGGGCATCGTCGGCTACTTTCTGGTGATGCGCGGCCAAACCTTCGCCGGACATGCGCTCTCGCACGTCGGCTTCACGGGCGCGACGGGCGCCGTGCTCATCGGTATTTCGCCGCTGTGGGGGATGATCGGGTTCACGCTGGCGGCCGGCTTGTCGATGGGTGCGCTCGGCGAGAAGCTGGCGGGCCGCGATGTCGCCATCGGCGTGGTGCTCTCGCTGGCGCTCGGCTGCGGCCTGCTGTTCCTGCATTTCTTCACCGCCTACGCGACCCAAGTCACCGCGCTGCTGTTCGGCAACGTGCTCGGCGTGACCAATTCGACGCTCGTCGTGCTCGCCGCGATCGGCGCGGCCAGTCTCATCGCCCTGGGCGCGATCATGCGCCCGCTGCTGTTTGCGACCTTGCAGCCGGAATTGGCCGAAGCCAAGGGCGTATCGCTGCGGCTCGTCTCGATGTTGTTCCTTGCGATCGCCGCCTTGGCCGTCGCGGCGTGCACGCAGATCGTCGGCGTGCTGCTCGTTTTCACGTTGATGGTCGGACCCGCCGCGGCCGCGCAGAACCTTTCGACGCGACTTGCAGCCGGCGTCGGACTGGCCGCGCTGTTTGCGCTCGCGCAAGCATGGCTCGGCGTCACGCTCGCCTTTTACACCGATTGGCCGACGAGTTTCTGGATCACCGCGCTCTCGGCGCTCGTGTACGGCGCGAGTTTGCTGCGCCGCCGCTAGCCTGTCGCGAACGGCGCCGCCGCGCCGCCGTTCGCTCCCCAATCTACGGTCCCCTTTTTCGCCCCCTTCCGGTTCGCTGCGGCGCGCCTTGACTTTCGCTCGCCCGCATCCGATCATTCGCTCAACCAATGAACAATTGATCGACGCATATTCAATGAAACGCCGGCCGCGGCCCTCGTGAGGCATCGCGGCGGACCAAGGAGACAAAGGATGGTCGATAAGCGCACTAGCGCCTCCAACGTGATCCTGCACTTGGGCGCGGGCTCCTTCCATCGCGCTCACCAAGCGTGGTACCTGCATCGCCTGGCCGCGGCCAAGCCGCCCGGAGAAGCGCGCTGGTCGCTCACCGTCGGCAACATCCGCGGCGATATGAACGCGACGCTCGATGCGCTCGCGAAACAGCACGGCGTCTATACGCTCGAAACGGTCACGCCCCAAGGCGAGCGCGCGTACGAGACGATTCGTTCGATCACGCGCGTGCTGCCGTGGTCGCCCACCCTCGCGCCGCTCGTCGAAGCCGGCGCCGATCCCGCCTGCAAAATCATCTCGTTCACGGTGACCGAGGGCGGCTATTACCTCGACGAACACGACCGGCTGGACACGGCCAATCCGGACCTGGCCGCCGATTTGGGGGGCGAGCGCACGACCATCTACGGCGCATTGGCCGCGATACTCGAAGCCCGGCGCGCGAACGGCGCGGGCCCGGTCACGCTGCAAAGCTGCGACAACCTGCGCAGCAACGGCGAACGCTTCGAAGCCGGCATGCGCGCCTTTCTCGCCGCGCGCGGCGAAACCGCGCTCGCCCATTGGTTCGACGAGAACACTGCATGCCCGAACTCGATGGTCGACCGAATCACGCCGCGCCCGCCCGAGGAAGTGCGCGCGCGCGTGCTCGAAGCCACCGGCGTACCCGACGCTTGCCCGGTCATGGGCGAGGCGTTCATCCAGTGGGTCATCGAAGACCGCTTCAAAGCGGGCCGCCCCGCTTGGGAGCGTGTCGGCGCCGAACTCGTCGACTCGGTGCTGCCGTACGAGGAAGCCAAGATCCGCATTCTCAACGCGAGCCATAGCTGCATCGCGTGGGCCGGCACGCTCGTGGGCCACACCTTCATTCACGAAGGGACGCTCGACGCCGAGGTCCGCCGCTTGGCGCACGACTACGTGACGCAAGACGTCATCCCGTGCCTCACGCCCAGCCCGCTCGATCTCGCGCGCTATCGCGACGTCGTCCTCGACCGCTTCAGCAACCCGTATATTCAAGACACGAATCAGCGCGTGGCGGCCGACGGGTTTTCGAAGATCCCCGGTTTCATCGCGCCGACGCTCGTCGAGTGCTTTGCGCGCCACGCGGAGCCGAACGCGACGGCGATGTTGCCGGCGCTGTTCTTCCGCTTTCTCGATCGCTGGCGTCAGGGTCGGCTGCCGTACACGTATCAGGACGGCCTGCTGGACGAAACCACTGTTCGCGGATGGTTCTCGGCGCCAGATCCGCTCGCGCAATTTTGCGCGTCGCGAGCGCTCTGGGGCGATATGGCGCAGGACGCTCGGCTTGCTCGCGTCATCGAAGCGGCGCTCGCGCGCGTCGACGCCTGGCTCGCGTCCAGAGCGTCGCTCGCGGGCTAAACACCGACGACATGGAGTAAGCGCTAAAGTAGCGCTTTGCCCTTCTTCGGCTCCATCTCTTACTGCATCGACCAAGAGGCCGCCCGCCATGTACCTCGGCATCGACCTAGGCACGTCGGAAGTCAAAGTTCTATTGCTGTCCGCCGACGCGCGCGTGCTCGCCACCGCCGGCTCGCCGTTCCACGTGTCGCGCCCGCACCCGCGCTGGGCCGAGCAAGATCCCGCCGACTGGTGGCGCGGCACCTGCGAAGCGATTGCGAAGCTGCGCGCCGTGTGTCCCGACGCGTTCGCCCAGGTGCGCGGCATCGGCCTGTCCGGGCAAATGCACGGCGCGGTGCTGCTCGATTCGGCCGATCGCGTGCTGCGCCCGGCCATCCTCTGGAACGACATGCGCAGCGACGAGGAATGCGCCGAGCTCACGCAGCGCGCGCCGCAGCTACATGAAGTCGCCGGTAACCTCGCGATGCCGGGCTTTACCGCGCCCAAGCTGCTGTGGGTCGCGCGGCATGAGCCCGAACTCTTTCGCCGCACGGCTTGCGTGCTGCTGCCGAAAGACTACTTGCGGCTGCGCATGACGGGCGACAAAGTATCCGATCCCTCCGATGCCGCCGGCACGCTTTGGCTCGACGTGGCGCGACGCGACTGGTCGGACGCATTGCTCGAGGCGTGCGATATGCGCCGCGCGCAAATGCCGTCGCTTGCGGAGGGTAGCGAGCCGTCCGGCGTACTCAGGCCGGAAGTCGCGCGCGAGTGGGGGCTGTCGGGCGAAGTCGTCGTCGCCGCCGGCGGCGGCGACAACGCAACGAGCGCCATCGGCATCGGCGCAACGGAGCCCGGCGACGGCTTCGTTTCGCTGGGTACGTCGGGCGTGTTGTGTGTGGTCGGCGACCGTTTTTCGCCGAATCCGGCGTCGGCCGTCCACGCGTTCTGCCATGCGATTCCCGATCGCTGGCACCAGATGAGCGTCGTGCTTTCGGCCGCGAGTTGCCTGCGCTGGGTGTGCAAGCTAACCGGCACCGACGAGCCGACACTGGTCGCGGAAGCGGCGGCGCTCGCGCCCGACGCGTGCAATTCGGCGCCGATCTTCCTGCCTTATTTGTCCGGCGAGCGCACGCCGCACAACGACCCGTACGCACAAGGCGTTTTCTTCGGTATGACGCACGCGACCGACCGCGCGCTGCTCGGTTACGCCGTGCTCGAAGGCGTGACGCTCGCGCTGACCGAGGGTCTCGACGCGCTGGCCGCGGCCGGCACGGCGCCGAGCGCGCTCTCGCTGCTCGGCGGCGGCGCGCGCAGCGCGTTTTGGGCCCAATTGCTCGCCGACGCGCTGTCCACCACCACGCGCCAGCACGGCGGCGGCGAAACAGGCGCCGCGCTCGGCGCGGCGCGCTTGGGCTGGCTCGCGGCCGGCGGCAATCCGCGGGAAGTGCTCGCCAAGCCGCCCGTTGTCGCGCAATTCACGCCGAACGCCGAGCGTCACGCGCAATTGCGCATGCGGCTCGCCGCTTATCGCGAGCTGTACCGCCATGTGCGGCCCCTTTTCGAACCGTCGCGCCCCCGGCTGGCCTGATATGCTGTATCGCGCTCGCGCGCGTACCGTCATTTATCGCACCTAACCGGGTTCATCACCGTGGCTACCGCTGTGTCTACCGCCGTCTCCAAATCCAACGAAAAGCTCGACCTGGCCACGCGCGCGGCCTGGCTTTACTACGTTGCGGGAAATACGCAGAACGAGATCGCCGAAAAGCTGCAGGTATCGCGCCCCGTGGCGCAGCGCCTCGTGGCGTTCGCCGTCGAAAAGAATCTCGTGCGCGTGCGCATCGAGCATCGTCTGGCCGATTGCCTGACGCTCGCGGAACAGTTGAAGGCGCGCTATGGCCTATCGATGTGCGAGGTCGTGCCCGTCGACGACGACACCCCCGAAGCGATCGACCGCAAGCTGGCCGTTGCCGGCGCGCAGGTGATGGAACGTTACTTGAGCGAAGAGAAGCCGATGATCATTTCGGTCAGCAGCGGCCGCACGCTCAAGGCGGCCGTCGATCAATTGAGTCAGATCGACCGGCCGCAGCATCGGCTCGTCTCGATGGTCGGCGCCATCGCGCAGGACGGCTCGTCGAACCGGTACGACGTGGCCTTGCATATCTCTGAACGAACGGGCGGCAAGCACTTTCTGCTGCCGGCGCCCTTGATCGCGGATAGCGAGGCCGAGCGCGCGCAGTGGGTCAACCACCGCCTTTACCGCATCGTCGAATCGTTGACGGCGCAAGCCGACGTGGCATTGACGGGCATCGGCGATATCGGGCCGAAATGCCCATTGCACGTGGATGGCTTCATCACCGCAGCCGAACTCGCCGATCTCGTCAAGCGCGGGGCCGTGGCGGAGATGCTGGGTTTGCCGATCGACGCGGACGGCAAGCGCGTGGAATCGCCCACGGGCCGGCGCGTGACGAGCGTCACGCTCGATTCGCCGCCCAAGCGGCCCACGATCGGTTTCGCGGGCGGCAAGCGCAAGCATGCCGCCGTGCTGGCTGTACTCAAAGGCGGGTGGCTTTCGGGCCTCGTGACCGACGAAGCATGCGCACGCGCGGCGCTCGAGGCTGACGAGCGCGGCGTCAAACGCGCCAAGGCGCGCGACCCGCAAGTATCGGCCTGAGGTTGCCCGGCCGCGGGCGCCATATCGGCGTGAAGCGGCGGGCAGCTGGCGGCGCACCCGCCGCACGGCTCAAGGCTTCATCGCTCGCCGCTCATTGCGGGATTTCGGCTTCCACGAGCAGCTTGAGCAACGCGAGCGACTCCTGCCATCCCAAGTAGCAGGCTTCGACCGGGATCATTTCAGGGATGCCTTCCTGCTCGACGTTCAACTCCGTCCCAAAGGGCGTCTGACGTAGGGACACGGTCGTCTGCATCGTGCCGGGCAAATTCGCATCGTCGAACTTGCCCGTATAGCGAATGCGCTCGTGCGGCACCAGCTCGAGATATTCCCCCCCGAACGAATGGCCGCCGCCGGTCGTGAAATTCGTAAAAGACATCCGATAGCTTCCGCCGACTTCTGCCTGCAACGCATGCACGGTGCCGGTAAAGCCGTTCGGCGGAAGCCACTTCGCGAGCGCGCTCGCATCGAGGAATGCACGGTAGATGCGCTCGGGCGTGGCGCGCAGGACGCGGTGAAGGCGGACGGTGTTCGTGGGCATAGTTGGCTCCAAGGGAGAAGGGACGGCCCCTTCGATCCTACTCGACGAACGAGGCGGGGCGAAATCGACATGCAGACAAGGTTTCTGCTCACCGAGGCGCGGTTCTTCCGTCCGAAAAAAGCAGTCAGTTGAACGCCGCCTTTCAAGGCTACCGCATAGTGGCGACCTGCCTTTTTCATGCGCAACGAGACGCGGCACGCTCCCCCAGACTCAAGCATCGATCGATGGGGGTAGCGCGTCTGTACAAACGTCAATACAATATCGGGTAGGTGATCTGTGGAGTTCGAGTGGGACGAGCAGAAGAATCGCATCAACATTCTCAAGCACGGGATCGATTTCAATGATGCGATCGACGTGTTCAATCATCCAGTGCTGGTTACGCTGGACAAGCGGGACGATTACGGAGAAGAGCGGTGGATTGCACTAGGCTGGATGCGGGCGACGCTGGCAGTCGTCGTGTACGTCGAGCGCAGAGGTCCGGTCACACGAATCGTCTCGGCTCGGAAAGCCGTCAAACGCGAGGCGAAACGATATGAGCAAGGCATCAAAAACTGACTGGAAACGGCTGGAGAAACTCGACGATAATCAGATCGACACGAGCGACATACCCGAACTCGGTGACGACTTCTTTGCACGCGCGGAACTGCACGTGCCGCCGAAACAAGCCGTGACGATGCGGCTCGATGTCGACGTGCTGAACTGGTTCAAAGCGCAAGGTCAGGGGTACCAGACGCGCATCAACAAGCTGTTGCGTGCCTATATGCTGGCGCATCAGCGCCGGCACGCCTAGCGCGCGAGCGAACGGAGCGCCGCAAACGCGGCGCGCCCTCCCCCTTCCGCTCAAGCAGCCGACAGCACCTCGACGATCTTGCGTTCGTAAGCCTGCCCGTCTTCGTCGAACAGGTGGCAGTGTTCCGGCTCGGCGCCCAGCACGAGCGTTTCGCCTCTTTGATGCCGTTCGAGCGGCGGGATGCGCGCGATGAGTCCATCCGGCGCCACTTGAGCCTCGGCGTAAAGATACGCCGCGTCCCCGAGCGATTCGACGGTCGTCGTGTTCGCCGACACGCCGTACACCGCCGCTCCGCCCGCCGTGCCCGCCGCGCTTGCGTGCAGATGTTCGGGCCGGATGCCCACGGTCACGCGCGCGCCCAATTGCAGCGCGCGAGCACTCGACGAGCCCGCCCCCCGCGTCTCGACCGCCACGCGCTGAGCCTCGCCTGTCGCATAACGCACCGTCACGCCGTCGCCGGCAATCTGTTCCACGACGCCCTCGAGAAAATTCATCTTCGGCGAACCGATGAACCCCGCGACGAACCGATTCGCCGGCGCATGATAGAGCCGGTTGGGGCTACCGACTTGTTCGACGTTGCCCGCCGACATGACGACGATCTTGTCGGCCAGCGTCATCGCCTCGACCTGATCGTGCGTCACGTAGATCATCGTCGTCTTCAGTTCGTCGTGCAGCCGCGCAAATTCGAGCCGCATCTTCACGCGCAACGCCGCATCGAGGTTCGACAGCGGCTCGTCGAACAAGAACACTTTCGGCTTGCGCGTGATGGCCCGCCCGATCGCCACGCGTTGGCGTTGGCCACCGGAAAGCTGCTTCGGCTTGCGGTCGAGCAAATGATCGATGTGCAAGATCTTGGCGGCGTTGCGCACCGCTTCGTCGATCTCGGGCTTTTTCGCCCCCGCCAGCTTCAGCCCGAACGCCATGTTGTCGTATAGCGACATGTGCGGATAGAGCGCATACGACTGAAACACCATCGCAATGCCGCGCTTGGCGGGCGGCACGTCGTTCACGCGCGCCGCGTCGATCAGGAGTTCGCCTCCGCTGATGCCCTCGAGGCCCGCGATCATGCGCAATAGCGTCGACTTGCCGCATCCGCTCGGCCCGACGAACACGACGAATTCACCATCGGCGATATCGAGGTTCACGTTGCGCAATACTTCGTGTTCCTCGTAGCGTTTGGCGATGCCACGCAAGGTCAAGCTTGCCATGATGCGTCTCCTTTGCGATTCGTTTCCGGGCGCGCGCCAAACGCGCCGCCGGCCATCCATTGCTCGACGAGCGCGGGCAACGCACGCATGTCGTCGAATACCTCTTGCGCGCCCGCCTGCATGAGCGCATCGGTGTGCGCCGCGCCGACATGCCCGGCATGCGTGCCCCCCGCGAAACCCAGCACGGTCATGCCCGCCGCGCTCGCCGCCGAAACGCCCGTCACGCTGTCCTCGACGACGAGGCACGCCGCATTCGATACGCCGAGCGCATCGGCCACGGCAATGTAGATGTCGGGCGCAGGCTTCGGCCGCGGCACGCGGTCCGCGCAAAACACATGTGCGCCGAAGAAGCGATCGAGCCCCGTGCGGGCCAGAACCGCCGACACATACGCCGTGTAGCTGTTGCTCGCGCACGCTTTGATCAGCGCGATCTGGGCGAGCGCGGCTTCGACGCCCGCGACGACCGGCGCCTGCTGCGCGGCGGCCTCCACGCTGCGCCGTATGGCATCCATATCCACCGGCGCCAGCGTCTCGCCGAGCGCC
This sequence comes from Trinickia sp., assembly GCF_051954495.1. Lineage (GTDB taxonomy): Bacteria > Pseudomonadota > Gammaproteobacteria > Burkholderiales > Burkholderiaceae > Trinickia. The sequence continues at coordinate 995 of NZ_JBQCHR010000172.1, read as the reverse complement.
GCGGCGCTTGCCTCCAGCACACGCTCGATACGCAGCCCGAGCAGCGGCAAGACGATAGGCTCGAGTTCGGCGTGCGGCCAGCGCGCCTGCAGTTCGCGCACGAGCATGCCCGCTGCGACGGCCTCGCTGTCGATCAGCACGCCGTCGCAATCGCAGATCAGGTAGGCGGGCGCGCGCGCGTTGGCGTATTCGTTGGCATGTGGCGTCATTTCACGGCCCCGAACGTCAGGCCGCGCACGAGTTGCCGTTGTGCCAGCCAACCGAGCACGAGGATCGGCGCAATGGCCAGAACCGAGGCCGCAGACAGCTTCGCCCAGAACAGCCCCTCGGGGTTGGAGTACGACGCGATGAAAACGGTGAGCGGCGCGGCATCGATGCTCGTCAGGTTCAGGCTCCAGAAGGCTTCGTTCCACGACAGGATCAGCAGGAGCAGCGCGGTGGAGGCCAGGCCCGGCAACATCGTCGGCAGCAGCACGTAGACGAGTTCGTGCCAGAGATTGGCGCCGTCCATGCGCGCGGCTTCCAGAATCTCGCGCGGCACGTCGTTGCAGTAGGTGAAGACCATCCACACGGCAATCGGCAGGTTGGCGAGCGTGTAGACGATGACGAGCGCGGTGATGGAATCCAGCAGCCCCGCCGTCTTCGCCAGCAGGTACACCGGCAGCAGCACGCCCACGGCCGGCATCATCTTGGTGGACAGCATCCACAGCAACACCTGCTGCGTGCGCTTGTTCGGGAAGAACGCCATCGCATATCCAGCCGGAATGGCAATTGCCAGCGCGAGCAGCGAGGAGATGATCGACACCGCGAGCGAGTTGCCGAGAAAGCTTGGGTAATGCGCGCGCTCCAGCACCTCGCGGAAGCTGGCGAGCGTGGGCGTGAACACCAGCGTGGGCGTATAGGCGTCCTGCTCGGTCTTGAAGGCGGTCACCGCCGCCCAGGCGATGGGGAAGAACAGCGCCAGGGCAATCGCCCACGCCAGCACACCGGCCAGC
>NZ_JBQCHR010000171.1:0-20551 GCF_051954495.1 Trinickia sp. | reverse complement strand
GTTCGATGACGCCCCTCAGCCCCTGTGGCGCCGCGGGCAGGATGAACGGCTGACGCGCGACGCGCGAGAAGCTGACAGGCCGCTTTCGCGACAGCCGCGCGGACGGCTCAGCCAATACCCACAAACTTTCCTCCAGCAGTGCTTTCACGTGCAGAGCGGGTGTTTCTTTCTGTCCGTAAAGCAGCGCGGCGTCCACATCGCCTTCTTCGAGCCAGTCCTGCAAGTGCCCCGCGTACCCAATGGTCAGACGCAGGCGGATACCCGGGAAGCGCTGGGCGACCTCGCGCGCGAGCATGGTGGCCAGCAAATCAGCCGTGCTGGCGAGCAGTCCGATGCTGACGATCCCCGCGACAGGACCGTCCGTCGGCTGGATCTCGGCCTTTGCGCGCGCAACCTCGTTGAGAATGCGGCGCGCATATTCGAGCATCGTCTTCCCCGAAGATGTGAGCTGCATGCCGTGCCGGCTGCGGTCGAACAACTCGGTGCCCATGTCTTCCTCCAGCAGCCGCAATTGGCGCGACACGGCCGGCTGCACGAGGTTCAGTAGACTGGATGCACGTGTGACGTTTCCCGTTTCGGCCACGGTGACAAAGGCGCGTAATTGTTTGAGGTCCATCGCTGCTCCCGATACCGAAGGGTGATACATCGATCACGAAATTCTATTTCACGGACTCACCATCAAAATCTATGATGGATCAATCCATCCATGTTACTGGACTGATTGATGAGCGCATCGATTTTTTCTGCCCCCGGCCCTTACCAGGAAATCCGCGATGCCGTACGCGATCTGTGTAATCAGTTCCCTCCCGAATATCACCGCAAGATCGACGAGGCGCGCGGCTACCCTGAAGAGTTCGTCAATGCACTCACCAAAGCCGGCTGGCTGGCGGCGCTGATTCCGCAGGAATACGACGGTCCCGGCCTGTCTATGGCAGAGGCGTCGGTCATCATGGAAGAGATCAACCGCTCGGGCGGAAACGCCGGAGCCTGCCACGGCCAGATGTACATAATGAACACCATCGTGTTCAGCGGAACGAAGGCGCAGAAGCAGCGCTATTTGCCGCGCATTGCATCGGGTGAGTTGCGTGTTCAGTCGATGGGCGTCACCGAACCGACCACGGGCAGCGATACGACGAAGCTCAAGACCACGGCAGTGAAGCGTGACGGCCGGTGGGTGGTCAACGGGCAAAAAGTCTGGATCTCACGCGTACAGCACAGCGACCTGCTGATTCTGCTCGCGCGCACCACGCCGCTCGAACAGGTGGAGAAGAAAAGTGACGGTTTGTCGTGCTTCATCGTCGAGTTGGATAAGGCAATCGGCAACGGCCTTACGGTTCGTCCCATCCTCAACATGGTCAACCACGAGACCAACGAGCTTTTTTTCGACAACCTGGAGCTGCCCGAGGATGCGCTGCTCGGCGCCGAGGGCAAGGGGCTGAAGGTGATCTTCGACGGCCTGAATGCCGAGCGCACTCTGATCGCTGCGGAGTGCATCGGCGATGGTTACTGGTTCCTGGAAAAGGCGCGCGACTATGCGAATGAACGCAAGGTGTTCGGTCGTGCGATCGGGCAAAACCAGGGTATCCAGTTCCCGCTTGCGGAGTCGTTCATCGAACTGGAAGCGGCAAACCTGATGCGCTGGCGTGCGTGCGAGAAGATCGATGCGCGCGAGAACGCCGGGGTGGATGCCAATATGGCCAAGTATTTGGCCGCAAAGGCGAGTTGGGAGGCGGCTAACGCATGCCTGCAGACACACGGTGGCTTCGGTTTTGCGTGTGAGTACGACGTGGAGCGCAAGTTTCGCGAAACGCGCTTGTACCAGGTGGCGCCCATTTCCACGAACATGATTCTCGGGCACGTGGCCGAGCACGTGTTGCAACTGCCCCGTTCCTACTGATTCGCCTCGGAAGCGGTCGGGCGCGCGGTTCCGAAGATCGATTGGCTAGGGTGGCCAAAGCATAACTCGAATAGCAGCGAGACTCGTCATGGACCAACCGCTCGAAGGAGAGCCTCGCGCTCGACCTGAAGCAGCCAGCGGATCGGCAGCTCCTGGGCGAACTCACCGCACGGGCCGATGCGCTGGTGCAGAGCCTCGCTATCGCCGATTGGTGCGGCGCCGGCAACACCGTGAGTCCGTTCGCCTATCTACTCCAAAATGCAGGGCGTCCGTACTATGACTCCACGCGGCGCATTGCCGCCGGGAGCGTTCGCGAGGCGCGGATGTTCTCCCATCGTCCCCAGGAGAAATCATGACGCAGCGCATCAACTACATTCAGCAGTCGCCGGAACTGTTCAGGACGTTTCTGGAATTCAACAATCAGCTGCAGGAGAGCGCAATTGAGCAATCGATCCGTGATCTCGTCACGCTGCGCGCATCGCAGATCAACGGCTGTGGCTTCTGCGTCGACATGCATGTCAAGGAGGCGCGTATCCATGGTGAGCGCGAACTGCGCTTGCATCATGTCGCGATCTGGCGCGAATCGACCCTCTTCGCGCCACGCGAACGCGCCGCGCTCGCATGGGCCGAAGTGCTGACCAAGCTGCCCGAGCATGGCGTGCCCGACGATATCTACGAGCAGGTTCGAACGCAGTTCTCGGAGAAGGAACTGTCCGACCTGACGTTCCAAGTGATCGCCATCAATGGGTGGAACCGCGCGAGCATCGCATTCAAGGCCGTGCCTGGCTCTGCCGACAAGGCGTACGGGCTGGATAAGGCGAATCTCGCCTGAACGGGAGGGCGTCTCGGGCCCGCGTCTGCGGGCCCAGCGCATCTGCGGGAGATGTCGCCCGCTAAAATTCGAAAGCCATCGTCTTCCGCCCGGTATTCTCGCGCTCCCGATACCCGCACCCGGCCGCCCGCGGCCCGTGCGATGATATGCGACGGCCAACATGGGACATAGAGAATGACGAGCACATTCGACGAGGCAACAACGGTGGCGATCGCGGCGTTTGCCCAACTGGATTTCAACACCGCAGTGCAGGCGATGCGCGCCGAGGCTGACTACGACCACGAGCAGGACCAGTGGATCACGCGCTACATCGACGAGCACGGCGGCGGCGCGGACGATATGGAATACGACGCCTTGCATGCGCAGGCCCAAGCAACCCCGGAGTTCGCGCAGTTCATCGATGCCGTCCGCAAGGAGATCCTCGATTACTTCGGCGTGACCGGCGAACAACTGGATTGGGTGGTCGTGCTTCGCAACGACGATAGCGATGAGCTGTGGGCAGAGGTCAATCGGCAGCGGAGCGAACTGGGCACCGGAGAAGTACGCGGCGATCTTTAATCGCAGCCTTTATCGGGAAAGCAAAGGATGGAACGCGGACGGCGAGATTCGTCCATGAGGCGCCGTTCGACCACGCCGACGAGAATCGTGAACAATTTCCCCTTTTTCGCGCCCGGCATCCATCGATGGTTAGAATGTGGTCCTGTCAGTCTACGGACCCGTTCTCGAATGACGACGAAACACAGAATTGCCACTGCGCTATTTTGCGCGCTTGCCTGGATCATCGTCGATCAGCTGACGAAGGCGTTCTTCAAGCAAATATTGACGCCTGGCGATGTAGTATCTTTTTTCGCCGGAAGCCTCCTGGTTTTGCCCACCTATAACCACGGCGCCTTCCTTAGCCTTGGCGCTGAAATGTCAGATTCGACGCGCAACTTCATTTTCATATACGGTGTTCTGGCAATTCTGGTCGGCCTGCTCATATGGCTCTTGCGCTCGTCCAAGCTGGGTCGTGTCGAAGTCATTGCGATCGCGTGTATTCTCGGTGGCGGGCTAAGCAATTTGCTCGATCGCTGTATCTACGATGGCCGGGTTTTCGATTTCCTGAACATCGGAATCGGGCACGTCAGAACGGGCATATTTAATGTTGCGGACGTTGGCATCATGCTCGGCCTGGCGATGCTACTCCTGGGTCGTGCGAAACGCGGGCCCACCTCGCCGGGATCGGCGACCGCATTGCAATGAAGCTGGAATTCGCTTTATATCCAACTGAAAGCGTGGTGCGCACTGCATGACTTTCCCGTCATTGTCGACGCTGCTGCAAACGTGTTCATCCAGTAGCGTACGGGTGAAATCAGGCCTCGCCAAAGCCGCTAGGCCTGCGAATTGCTTTCCTTTGCAAAGAACGACATCCGCCCATTGCCCAAATCAAAGGAGTCAGTATGGAGAAAGCAATGAGATTGCAAGGAAAGATCGCGCTCGTGACCGGCGCGGGGCAGGGCATCGGTCGCGCCGTTGCCGTGCGCTTGGCGCAGGAGGGCGCGAAGGTCATCGTCAACGATCTGCACGACGACAACCGAGCCGAGCAGACTTTGGCCGACGTGCGAGCCGCCGGCAGCGACGGATGTATCGTGGCGGCTGACGTAAGCATCGCGCAAGCCGGTCGCCGGCTGATCGAAGAAGCAGTCAAGCAGATGGGTAGCGTCGACGTGCTCGTCAACAATGCAGGCGTGGAGCACAATGCGTCGTTTCTCGATGTCACCGAAGAGGACTACGATCGAGTCCTCGACATCAATTTGAAAGGCGCATTCTTCATCACGCAAGCCTTCGTTAGCCATTTGCGCGATACGCAGCGCGGTGGCCGCATCGTCAACATCAGCTCCGTGCACGAAGAATTGCCGTTCCCGCATTTCACGAGTTATTGCGCCAGTAAAGGCGGCATGAAGATGATGATGCGCAACCTTGCAATCGAGCTTGCGCCGCTCGGCATCACGGTCAATAACGTGGCGCCCGGTGCGATCGGTACGTCGATCAACGACCGGTTGCTGCATAATCCCACGCAGCTCAACGCGCTGCTCGGCAACATCCCTCTCAAGCGCTTGGGCAAACCGCTCGATGTCGCCAATGCGGTGTTGTTCTTGGCGTCGGATGAGGCCGACTATATTACGGGCACGACGCTCTATGTCGATGGCGGCTTACTGTGGAACTACGCTGAACAATGAGCATGACAGTCGCAGCCGACAAGATGTTGGCAACCGGGGGCGCGGCGCCCGACGTAGGGCACGTCGCCCCCGCCGACGTACTGACGCCGGCCGACCGCTATCAAGAACTCTTCGTCGCCGTGCAGATGGGGCGCGTATTCGACGACAGCAAATCGTTCACCGATTGCGTGCCGCTCACGGCTCCCGTCGAGATCATGCGACGTTATCGCGCCGGTCACGCGCTGCCCGGTTTCGACTTGAAAGACTTCGTGACGCGGCATTTCAAGCACGAACGCGCGCCTGCGGAGCACTACGTGGCGGATACGAGCCAGACGCTCGCCGCGCACATCGACGCGTTGTGGCCGGTGTTGAGGCGTGAGCCTCGACACCATCCGGCGCACAGCTCGCTGTTGCCCCTACCGCACGACTACGTTGTGCCCGGAGGACGTTTCAGCGAGATGTACTACTGGGACTCCTACTTCACGATGCTTGGCCTCGCCGAAAGCGGACGGCGCCATCTGCTGCGCAGCATGGCCGATAACTTCGCGTTCTTGGTCGATCATTACGGACATATTCCCAACGGCAATCGAACGTATTACTTGAGCCGCTCGCAGCCGCCGGTATTCGCGTTGATGGTCGATTTGTTCGAGACGCACGGCGTTCAGCCGGCACTCCGATATCTGCCGCAATTGAAGCGCGAGCACGCTTACTGGATGGAAGGCGCCGAAGGCTTGGCGCCCGGCGAAGCGGCTCGACATGTCGTGCGGCTGCCCGATGGCGCGCTGCTGAACCGCTACTGGGATGAGCGCGACACGCCGCGCGACGAGGGATACGTCGAAGATGTCGAGACGGCGGCGCTCAGTGCGCGCGCGAAGGGGGAGGTCTATCGCGACCTGCGAGCAGGTGCGGAGTCGGGCTGGGACTTCAGCTCGCGCTGGCTTGCCGATCCGAACGACCTCTCGACGATCCGAACGACGGCGATACTGCCGATCGATTTGAACAGCTTCCTCTACAAGCTCGAAACACAGATCGAAAAGCTCGCCCGTGCGCATGGCGATGCCGCCACGGCCGATGCATTCGGCAATCGGGCCGCTGCGCGGCGTGGCGCAATCGATCGCTACCTTTGGAGCGAGAAGGACGGTGCGTTCGTCGACTACGACTGGCAGCTCGGCATTCAGCGCGACGGACTGAGCGCCGCGCTCGCGGTGCCGCTCTATGTCGGGCTGGCGTCGCGCGAGCAGGCGCACCGCTCGGCGCGAGCGCTCGAGTCGCGGTTGTTGGCGGCCGGCGGCGTGAGAACGACCGAGCAAGCGAGCCCGCAGCAATGGGATCGGTCCAACGGCTGGGCTCCGCTGCAATGGATGGCGGCGCGCGGGTTGATTCGCTACGGGGAGCAAACGCTCGGGCGAGAGATCGGTCACCGCTGGCTCGCCACGGTGGCGGCGGTCTATGAGCGCGAGTTCAAGCTCGTCGAGAAATACGCGTTGCACCGCGACGTCGACGCGACGCGCGGCGGCGATGGCGGGGAATATCCCTTGCAGGACGGCTTCGGCTGGACCAATGGCGTCGTGCGCAAACTGCTCGATGCGCATCCCGAACACGAGGTGCATAGCAGTCGTGCGGGGCAGCCACGCAAGCGCTCGGCCGGATAGCCGCGCGGGTGACGGCAGTAGCCGCTTACGGTCGCAGCCACCCCTGCGCGATGGGCCAGGCGAACGTCTTGCGATATACCGCAACGCACATGCGCGTAAATGCCGATCCCCATGCACGCCAGATCGCCGTGCTGAGGAAATACGTGGCCCACGCGACGATAGCCGCGCCCACCATATCGAACGGAAAGTGCACGCCGACAAAGATGCGCGACCACGCCACCGCGATATCGACGGCCAGCATGGCCGCGCCTAGCCGTCGCATCCCGCAGTAGAGGAACGTGAACGACATGGCCGAGAGCAGCGTGACGTGATCGCTCGGAAACGAGGAATCCGGCGCATGCGCCAAGAACGTATGCCCCAAACCGATCGCGAACGGGCGAGGGTGATACCAAGCCATTCCGATCAACTGATTGACGCCGAGCGCGGCAAAGCCGACGACGCACGCGCGCACGGCGCCTTCGCGTCCCTCGTCGTCCGCCACTAGCCATAGGCAGGCGAGTGTGGCCGGTACAATCCAGATTGCGTAGTTGGCAACCAGCAAGCCCAATTCGATCAGCCAAGACGGCGTAGCCGGCGTGGCGTTGATTCGAAGGAAAATCGCTTGATTCAATGCTTCGATTGTTTGGATCATGGGCCTTTCTTTACGATCTCGATGTCGCGTTCGCAGGCACGCTTGCATATGGCTGAGGTAAGCTTAGCCACACTCGGAATGCCACGTGGAAGTACGACAAGCGTACCGTGTCCAGCTTAAGAACGGATTAAGGCCCGTGGACGCAAGAATCTGCGATGATTCGGCCACGTTGCCGCGTTATATGGCGAAGATGATATTCGGATCTCGGCTATCGATCGCCCCCCGGCAACGGAAGCCCGACTCAAACAGGAACCGACAAACCATGAAAATGAACCCTTTTGCCTTCGGCACGACGAAGTGGGCGGATGTCGAAAGAACGGAGCACGCGGGCGACACCGGCATGGCATATTGGCGTACGCAGTTCTATGGCGAGAAGCCGAATGAAATCCGCGTACGAATGGTCGAATACACGCCTGGCTACGTCGCGGATCACTGGTGCCAAAAAGGACACGTTCTTTTCTGCCTGGAAGGCGAACTCGAAACGACGCTCGAGGATGGACGCAGATTCGTTTTGACGCCCGGCATGAGCTACCAGGTTGGCGACAACGCGGAGCCCCATCGTTCGTCCACAAAGACGGGGGCGAAGCTGTTCATCGTCGACTGAGCGCTAAATCAGAGGCATGGCGAGCCCCCATTTGACGCATGAGACCTTGCGGGCGGGCGGAACATCGTCCTGTCTGGCGTACTAGATCCGGCCCCGGGCCCTGCGCTCGTGCAATGAGGCTTGCCGGATTGTATGACCGCTGAAAACTCCAGTTCTCCGTCCTACACTCGTACTGTTGCGATCGATGCAAATCCTCGAGCGGGAGGGAACTCAAATGATTCATGACAACGCTGCCATCAGCGAGCCGATCGCGGTCGGTCGTCTGACGATTCAGTATCTGATCGATGGAGCCGAAACGGGGGGGGTAGGTGTGTTCGAGTTGACGGTGCCGCCGGGGGCGCTCGTTCCTCCGCCGCACAGCCATACCCATAATGAGGAGTGCGTGTATGTGCTGGAGGGTACGCTTCGGTATGCTGTCGACGGGGTAGCCCGCGACCTGACCCGAGGGCAGTGGATGCACTCCCCGCGCGGGTCGGTGCATCAATTCAGCAATCCGCACGGCGATACGGCTCGTGCATTGATCGTTTTGACGCCCGACATTGGGGCCCAGTATTTCCGCGACGTCGGGGCGATCGTCAATACGAGCGAGCCTCCGGACCGCGCCAAGCTGATGGCGGTGATGTCGAAGTACGGATTGGTTCCAGCAACGCCACGTTGAACTGAAACGGCACCGCGAATTCCCAGGAGAAGAGATGTTCGAGATCAGATCGATGACCATGGAAGACTACGATGGCGTCATCCAACTGATGAAGCGAACGCCGGGCATTACCGTTCGAGACGCCGACTCGCGCGATGCCACGCGACGATATCTAGAGCGCAATCCAGGGCTGAGCTTCGTTGCGAAGATCGGCGACGAAATCGTGGGGTGTCTCATGTCGGGGCATGACGGCCGCCGCGGCTATCTGCAGCATCTCGTCGTCCAGCCAGCGCATCGCCGAAAAGGTATCGCCAATGCGCTGGTCAAGAGATGTTTAGGTGAACTGCAAGCAATCGGAATCGTCAAGAGCCATGTCGACGTTCTGAAGACGAATGCGCTCGCGCACTCGTTTTGGGACCGGCAAGGATGGGCCTCGCGAACCGATATCGACCGCTATTCGTGGATCGGTAACGGAAGCGCGAATGCTTGATCGCCCGTTCCAGCGCGCCCTCAAGAATTCGCCAGCGCCACATGCGCGGGATCTTGGTTCGTGTTCGGCGTCTTCAACGTGCAAGCGATCACGCAGGCGATTGCAGCGGATAGCACGAGGTACGAGAAGGCCCCCACGTACGAGCCGTTGAAGGCTCCGATCAAGTGCCCCATGATCACCGGCGCGATAAACCCCGCCATTTGACCGCCGAAGTTGATGAGCCCCGTCGCGCTGCCCACCTTGTCGTTCGGAAAATACTTGAGCGGAACGGTGAAAACGGTGGCATAGACCATGGTGAAGGCGCAAATGCACAGCGTCCAATAAAGCACGAGCAACGGTAGCGAGGACGTCGTCATCATCAGGATGAGAAACAGGGCGCACAGCAGCGCGCCGCACGCCATCAGCGGCTTCGAGCGGTGCGCGCCGGCCTTATCGATGACATGGCCGACGGTATTGGTGGCGAAGAACGCCGCGATATACGGGATCATCGAAGCAATGCCGATGTGTTGAATGTCGATGCCTCGCACCTTCAGCAAATACGACGGCATCCACGATTGAAGCCCGAGGAACAGCGTGCTGCTGCAGAACCAGATCAGGCCAACGCGCCACGTCATGGGATTGCGCAGTAGTTCCAGGTAGTGTGACCGGCTTTGGGCAGCCGGACGGGGACTGCGAACGTGCGCGCGCGGTTTGAGCATGAAGACGAACGCAGCAGCGACCGCCACGCCGCATACCCCCAGTGCCGGAAACGTCCAACGCCAGCCATACGCGGCAATGACGGCGGCGACGAAGATGGACCCGGCCGCATTGCCGAGGAATACGGTGCTGGACATCAACGATTGCACGCGGCCGCGCTCCTGCTTCTGAAAATTCTCCGCGATGGCGACCGCATTGGCCGGCGCGAAGCCGCCTTCGCCGATCCCGAACAGCAACCGAATGATGACGAGCGACGCGAACGACCAGGACATGCCGGTCAGCGCCGTGAAGATCGACCACATCACGATGCAAGCGGTCAGCACGCGCTTCGCGCCGTACCGGTCGGCCAGCCAACCTCCGCCGAGTTGCATGAACGCATAGGTAAAGTAGAACGCGCCGAGGACGTATCCGCGCTCCTGGTCGTTCAGTCCAAATTCGTGTGCAATGGGGATCACCGCCGTGCTAATGACGATGCGGTCGGCGTACGCGACTACCCAAGCCACGAATATGACGGCGATCAGCGCGAACTTGCGCCAGTGTTGTGTACTCAACGTTGATGTCTCCATGTCGACTCCTAATGGCTTGGTTCTCCGGACCGGTCGAATCGATTTCGACCGGAGCCAAGCTTTCAATGTGCGCGCGCCAATATGACCAAGCAATTGACGATATGGCGGTTGCCTATAAACGTGTGTTATGGGCTCCGCGAACCTGAATTCGGCTTCTCGTTCCGCGCTTGCCCGGCCATGCCGGACCGCACGCTCACAGCCGCGTGCGTTCCGCTGGTCGTAGTCAGCCGCAAGACGACATCGCCTCGCACCCAACGCGCTAGGTGATGGGGTGCGAGCGTAAGCGTGTCGACTCTGTGCCGCTCGCCTCGCACGAGCAGGTTCGCGAACACAGGGCCGATCGATTGGTCCTGTACGGCGTGGACCGTGACGGCAATCAGGCGATCGGCGAGGATCTCATTCGCCGAGATCTCGTAACGTAGTTCGGCTGTCAGCGCATCCAGCGTGTAGTCGACGCATACGGCTGCTTCATCGACGTTTCGCTCGCGTAGTTCTACGCATTCGCGGATCGTTCGATGCGATGACGAAAACGTGTGCAGAGACGGCGTGCTGTAGGGCGGCGAACGCGTCCATGCCTGCGATTCCCACTGGCTGGCATAGCTGAGCAAGTCTTGCTCGGCGTAGAGCGGGCCCATGAGTTCGATGCCGACCGGCAGCGCGTCGCGCGTCCAACCGGCGGGCATCACGATGGAAGGCAGTCCCGTGCCCGGCCCGAGTTGGCTATTCTCCGCCGGTAGTATCTCCCCGAGCAGCGTCGGTTTGCGTCGCAATGCCGGGTAGGCCAGAACGCCCACCCCATGCTGCGCCATGCACGTTTCAACGATGTCGCGCAGCTTCGCTTGCTGCGCAACGGCCTGCCGATACGCTTCGCTGTCGGCGTCTTGCGTTGCATTTCTGGCTTTCAGCACAGCATCGAGTTGCTCGTGATGTAAGCCGGCGGCGATAACGTCGCCTAGCGAGCGAATCGTCGAAGCGGGGTGGCGATCCAGGTAGCCGGCCAAGGCAAAACGAAACTCGTGGGCGATGACGTTGCTCGCCCGCATAAGGGGCTCGAGGTCGGGGATGTCGACGTCGATCAATTGCGCGCCAAGCGCCTGCATCTGACTCAAGGCTTGGCGGGTCAGCTCTGACACTTCGTCTTCGTCCGCCGCGCGTCCGAACAGTTTCGACAGCACTCCGATCCTGAGTCCCGCCAATGCGTTGGCGCGAATGCCGGCGAAGTACGAACGAGGAATATGCATCTGGGCGCCGGCCGTCGATGCATCAGCGGGATCGCTGCCCACCATGGCGTCGAGGGCGATGGCAAGATCGGCGACCGTTCGCGCGAGCGGCCCAGGGATGTCCTGTGTCGTCGAAAGCGGCATCATTCCGGAACGGCTGGCCAAACCGCGCGATAACCGCAGCGTGTAGAGCGACTGACACGACGCCGGAAGGCGCAGCGACCCGCATGTGTCGCTGCCGATGCCGAAAGCGGCAAAACTGGCCGCGACGGCCACCGCCGTGCCGCCGCTCGATCCGCCGGGCACGCGACGCAGGTCGTAGGGGTTGCGTGTAAAGCCGGTCAACGATGAGACATTGGTGACGCCCGCGGCCAATTCGTGCATCGTCGTCTTGCCCAATATGATCGCCCCTGCAGAGCGTAGCCTTTGCACGAGAAAGGCGTCTGTCTCGGGGCAGAGGTTCGCAAACGCCAGAGAGCCGCCGGAAGTCGGCAGGCCCGCCACGTCGATATTGTCTTTGACGAGAATGGGAATGCCGTGAAGCGGCCCGCGCATGCCTTTCGCGCGGCGCTCGGCGTCGAGCGCTTGCGCGTCATCGAAGGCGGACGGGTTCAGAACGACGACCGCGTTGAGCTTGGGCCCGTCTTGATCGAACGCTCGAATTCTGTCGATGTAGCCCTGCACGAGTTGTCGAGCCGTCACTTGCCCCGAGGCGAGCGCGGCATGCAGCTGCTGCACCGATTTTTCGGCGACGTCGTAGGGGACATCACGATTCGAGGCTTGTTGCGAGGAGCGATCGTGCGACATTTACATGGGTTCCTCTGATCGGGATGGCGGGGGGGCGGCGCCCTAAGTGGGCAACTGAAAACCATCGAGCGGCACGGAAGGCTTGCGCCCTCCGACGAGTTCGCTGACGAGTAAGCCGCTTGCCAAGGCCAGTGTAAAACCCAGCGCGCCTTGACCGAGATTCAACCAGAGATTGGCGAAGCCGGCCGAGCCGATGATCGGCGTGCTCGTGGGCGTTGCCGGCCGCAAACCGCACCATGCATCCGCGCGGTCGTAGTCGACGGCGTCGGGGAACGCTTGCGCGGCTTCCGCCCTCAGCGATTCGATTCTCGCGGGATCGGGCCGGGCGTCGCGGCCGGTGATGTCGGCCATGCCGGCGACGCGAAGCCGATCGCCCAGGCGCGCATAGACGACCTTACGATCGAAGTCGGTGACGCTCACGCGCGGGGCGGTGTCGCGTCCGCGAATTTGGCCGGTGAGGCTGTATCCCTTGAGCGGATAGATCGGGATTCTGACGCCCAGCGGCTCTAGCAAGTCGGCGCTGGCCGTCCCCGCGCACAAGACGACATGGTCGGCCTCTATCGCTTGCCCGTTTGCCTGAACGGAAATGCGCGCCGGGCGGCACGCTGCGTCCGCACGCAATGCGGTGACCTGCGTCCCAAGCATGAATTGAACGTTTCTGGACCTGAGCAGGCCGGCCAGCGCAACACAAAACTTATAGCAGTCGGCCGTCTCTTCGCTCGGGGTGAAGATGCCACCCGCCAATTTTGGCGCTAGCCCGCTCAAGGAAGGTTCCGTCTGCGCGCATTCGTTCGCCGTGAATACCTGTTGCTCGCATCCGAGCGCGCGCTGAAAGTGCACGAGGTTCCGAGCCGATTCAAAGGTTTCGGCGTTGCGGTACACCACGAGTTTTCCCGTATTCGTATGATCGAACGACAGCGCGGACTCGTGGGCGACCAAATCCTGCATCAGTTCGCGGCTCAGGAACGACAGCGTCAGCAGGCGGCGCGTGGCGAGTTCGCTTTGGGCATGGGTGCACGCCAGGACGAACTTCAGCAGCCATCGCCATTGGTTGATGTCGGCGCGCGGACGGAAGCGCACCGGCGAATGCCGTTGCGTCAGCCACCACGGCAACTTGGAAAGGACGCCGGGGCCGGCCAGCGGCGCCACGTAGCTGTACGAAAGTTGCCCCCCATTTGCGTAGCTGCTCTCCAGCGCGACATCGGCGTTTCGCTCCACAACCGTGACTTTGTGCCCGTCACGTGCAAGGTACCAGGCCGTCGCAAGGCCGGTCACGCCGCCACCCAACACCAATACGTGCATATCGCGCATCCGTCGAAAGTTCATTCCGGCATTGTTGGGCGCTTCCGGTAGAGTCGTCCAATGCCAAAAGAGATCGACGCGATAGACGCGGGTTATAGGCGCTTTACCCCGGAGATTGAACGCGTGAGCGCTAGTGTGTCGTCAGCGGCCGGCTTCGCGTAGCGCCTGCAAAAGGCGTTCGCCGGGCTTCAGAGGCGGCCGCGATCGCTCCGTGACGGCGTAGACGTGCAACGGCTGATCCGACGCCACAGGCCTAGTCTGAACAGTTCGCCGATCGCCGGTCGATTCGGCGGTCAGCGAATCGACGAGCGCGACGCCCACGCGGTTTTCGACGAGCGCTCGCGCGAGCGGATACGTTTGCACGGAAATGTGCGACGCGACTCCGGGCGTGTCCGCCAGCCAGCTTGCGAGTAGCGCGCCCAGATAGTCGTCCGCGTCGATGGAGATGAACGGGGTATCGGCGAGTTCGTCGGGCTGCAGCGGTTGGCTCAGCAGCTCATCGGGCCACCAGCCCAGCGGCGCGATGGCGCACAGCTCGCAATCGAGAATAGGCGTGGCGACGAGGCTTGGGTGTGAAATCGGGCGCATCGTCAGGCCCAATTCGGCTTCGCCGAGCAGCAGCGCATGCTCGATTTCGCGCGTGTGAGCCACCTCGAGTTCGCATTGCGCATCGGGAAAGGCCTTGGACCACGCGGCGATCGCCCGCGGCAGCACGCTGTAGGCGATCGCCGGCGTGACGGCAACGGCCAACGGGCGCACGGCGCCTTGAGCCAGCGTTGTCGATAAGCGACGAATGCGCCGCAACTGGTCTTCCAGCGGCGCAAGCTCTTGCCGAAGCCTGATGGCTTCCGGCGTGGGCACGAGCTTTCCCTTGTCGCGTATGAACAAGGCAAAGCCCAGCGATTGCTCGGCATGCTTGAGGATCTTGCTGATCGCGGGCTGCGATATATGGAGCAACTTGGCTGCGCCGGCAGCCGAGCCGGTCGAAATGATGGCGCTGAACACTTCGATATGTCGTAGCCGCACGTCGCTTCCTTTGTCGATGGGATTGGCCTTCGGCGTCAACTTTACGCTACCCAAATACCAGAGGCGGAAAAATGGCGATGCTCATAACCGGCGGTTATCGGCAGTGCAGTGAAAATCATTAGACGCCAGCGACAGACAGCGCAATATTCGACATTGTCGAAGGCAAGGACCTTCCCCCACCAAGCTCACCAAGGAAACGAACCGCATGGCCGCGCAAGTAGACACCAAACTTTCCCTCCTGATCCGCGGTGGAACTTTGATCGACGGTACGAAGCGGGCTCGGGTCGATGCCGACATCGGTATTGCAGGCGATCAGGTGGTCTTTATCGGCGATGCGTCGCACTTGTCCGCCGACAGGGTCATCGACGCCTCGGGCAAGATCGTCGCCCCGGGGTTCATCGATTCGCACACGCACGACGACGCCGCGCTGCTGCTCGACCCGCTGATGCTGGCCAAGGTTTCGCAGGGCGTGACGAGCGTCGTCACAGGGAACTGCGGTGTCAGCACCGCGCCGTTGGCCGATCATGTGCCGCGTCCCATGCCGCTGAGTTTGATCGCCAGCCGCGAATCGCATGAGGGTGCCTCGTTTCCCCATTTCGCCGGTTACCTAGCTGCGCTCGATCGATCGCCTGCGTCGGTCAATGTCATCCCGATGGTGGGGCACACCACGCTGCGCGTCTCGGCGATGGATGCCCTCGATCGCGAGGCGCGGCCCGACGAGATCGAGGCCATGCGCGCGCTGTTGTCGGAAGCGATGGAGGCCGGCGCGGTCGGGCTTTCCACGGGCACTTACTATCCCCCTGCCGCGGCGGCCACGATGCGGGAGATCGTGGAAGTGTGCAGGCCCCTTGCCGAGAAAGGCGGCATCTATGTGACGCATATGCGGGACGAAGCCGATCGATGTGTCGAATCGATCGAGGAGACTCTCGAAATCGGGCGGGCGCTCGGCGTTCCCGTGGTCATATCGCATCACAAGCTGGCGCGCGAACAGAACTTTGGAAAATCGCGCGTGACGTTGCCCCTGATCGAAGCCGCGATGAAGTGCCAATGCGTCGGGCTCGATTGCTACCCGTACGATGCGAGTTCGACGATGCTGCACCAGGACGAAAAGCGTCTGCAAGGCCGCGTGAAAATCGCATCGAGCGGGTCGCATCCCGAGTTGGTGGGCCGCGAACTTGCCGATATCGCGGCATCGTGGGGCGTTTCTCTCGTGGAGGCGTCGAAGCGCTTGCAGCCCGCCAGTGCGATTTATTTCAGCATGGACGAAGCGGACGTCCAGCGCATCTTGGCGTTCGAGCACACGATGATCGGCTCGGATGGCCTGCCAAGCAGGGAAAAGCCGCATCCGCGGCTATGGGGCACGTTCTCGCGCGTGCTTGGCCGATATTGCCGCGAGCTGAGCCTCTTTCCGCTGGAGACGGCGATTTGGAAAATGACGGGACTCACGGCGCAAACCTTCGGGGTCGAGCGGCGCGGCACGATCGAAGTCGGCCAGTACGCCGACATCGTGGTGTTCGACGCAGCCACCGTGGGAGATCGCGCTACCTATGAAGATCCCGCGCAGCAGTCGGCGGGTATCGAGGCCGTTATCGTCAACGGCGAAGTCACGTTTGCCGGCGGCGCTCACATTGGGCGGCGCGCGGGGCGTGTCGTGAGGAGGCGGGCCGCTTAGTACCGAATGACGCCGCCGTCGCCAGGGCGGCATGGCGGGTTCATGGCTCGCGACGCCCTAGTCTCGCTCCGAATCAAACGAAGCGCCCGCCCCCGTCGACATGCAGCACTTCCGCATTCGTGTATCCGTTGCCCAGCAGAAACGCAATCGCCTCGCCCACTTCCGTCGGATGCCCGATGCGGCCACCCGGTAGGCCGGCGCTTACCTGAGCGAATAGCGCGGCGCGGTCTTCCGGGCCGAAAACATCGAACAACGGGGTATCCACGAACCCGGGCGAGATCGCATTGACCCGAATCGGCCTGAGCTCGAGCGCAAGCGACCGGGCAAGCGCCTCGACGCCGCGCACCGCGGCCGCGATGACCGACGTGCCTTGCCCGGTTGGGCGATCTGCAAGCTGCCCGCTCGTCAGAACGATCGAACCCGTGGACGGCATCAACGGCAACGCGGCCTTGATGGCATAAACGGGCCCGGCGATGCGTTCGTGCAGTGCGGCCAGCAGCTGATCCGGATCGCTGTCGGCGAGCTTGCCCGTGATGAAACTGCCGGCGCAGACGACGAGATGATCGACGCGCGTCATCGTTTGAAACGCCGCTTCGACAGCGTGTCTATCTCCGATGTCGGCAACCGCCGTGCGGGCGCCTCCGATCGCGCGCGCAGCGGCTTCGAGCTTCGAGGCGGTTCGCCCGACGAGCGTCACTTCAGCACCGCGCGCTTTCGCGGCCGCAGCGGCCGCCAGGCCGATTCCCGAACTGCCGCCGAACACGACGACTTGGGCGCCTCGGAGGATCGGATTCATGGTGGATTCCATCGTTTTCTCTCTAACGGAAGTGACAGTGGCTGCACGTTACGTCATTCCGTAGCGATGTAGAATGCGCCGGATTTGCATATAGCTCATTCCACCGGGGAATCTATTGGACACACTTCTGTCGATGCGCTTGTATGCGCGTGCGGTCGAGCTTGGCAGCCTTTCAGCGGTTGCCAGGGAAGAGAACATCGGCCAGCCGACCATGAGCAAAATGATTTCCGCAATCGAAAAGGAACTGGGCGTTCGACTGCTTCAGAGAACGACGACGAGCCTCACGCCGACAGAAGAAGGGCGGCGTTATTACGAACGGTGCAGGCAGATACTCGAAGAGTATGCCGACGCAGTCGCCGACATTCGAGGGCAGACGCAACGGCCGGTCGGCAAGCTGACGGTGAGCGCGCCGATGGGGCTCGGCGAACTACGTCTCAACGCGCTGGTACTGCGGTTTCTGGAAGCGTATCCGGAGATCGAAGTCGAATTGAACCTGACCGATCGCATCGTCGATCTGGTCGACGACGGCATCGACGTGGCCATCCGCATCGGCGGCGACCTCCCTCCAAACGCCATCGCGCGTGAAATCGCATGGTCTCCACGATTGCTGGTCGCCACGCCCGAGTACGTGAAACGCTCGCCACGCATTCGCAGACCGGAGGATTTACTTGCGCACCGGTATATCGGATATGCACGCGCCGCTGTCGGCCCTCAACTCGAGTTCGCCAAGGGCAGGGAGCGAATCGTTGTTCCGGTCCAGGGGCGATACAGCGTCAACAGTTCGCTTTCGCTGCGCGAATGTTTTCTGGCTGGCGCCGGCGTGGGTAGCGCGCCGGCATGGCTGGTTCAGGATCTAATCGATGCCGGCGCACTCGTCCGGCTGCTCTCCAAATGGGAACTTCCGCGGCATACCGTCCACCTGATATCGCCGTCGCGCAGATATCAACCGTTGAGGGCCCGTGTTTTCCTGCAGTTCATGGCGGAACATATTCCGACGCTGCCGGGTCTCGATGGGCGGGCCGCCCTGGATTAGAGAGCCAGGTGCTAGGAAGCGCTCGCTGGAGGATCGCCTCGGTCGAGCACGCTGCACGCCCGTTCGCACTCACGCCCCAAGGTTGTCTTTACCTCGCGGCGATGCATTGGGGTCTGTGTCTGGTACGACCTTGTCGTGCACCGGTTCGTACGCTCCCTTCTCGGGATGCGGCTTGCCTTTCGGTGTTTGTGTCGCGTCGATACTGCCGTGGCTGCGTTGCTCGACACCCTCGGGCGTCACTTTGACGTCGCCGCGTTGTTGTTGCTGTTGCGTCCGACGCGCGTCGGCGCGTTCGACAGGATCGGCAGGCTCTTGCTGCTTTTGCTCGTTCATGGTTCGCCCTCGCGGATAGATGTGAGCCCCGAGGTACAGGGGCACATGTCTGCTCGCACGGACCGTACCCGAACTCTGGTGCGGATCAACCGGTCGGGTCGACGCTCACTTGCCCCGCGCCAGCATCCGCTCCATGCCGGCAATCGCGGTGTCGACGTATGCCTTGAAACCGGCATCCATGGCGGCATCCGTCCCGTTCTGCCAGCGGACGATGAACGCCTTGTTCGCCATCGCCGGCAGGTACCTCGCCAGCGTCGGATACTCGAGCGCCCGGATCGAACGCACCTTTTCCTGCAGTTGCTCGGCCCATGCGGCCGGATCGTCCGTGGGCATCGACGCGAACTCGAGCGCAGAAAAGCCCACCATGGTAGCGATCACGACGTTGTACATGTCGACGATCTGATCGTCCTTGAAGCCGGCGGACACCAGCACGGACAGAATCCGGTCGATCATGCCGGGGCTCAGACTCGCGTTGGCGACGAGCTGTCCGCCAAGGAGCTGCGCGACGTTCGGGTGACGACGTATCACCGCGCGGCACCGAGAAAACAGCGCCCTTAGCCAATCCTGCCATGACAGCTTGTCGGGCTCGGGCGCGACGTCGACCATCGTTGCTTCGACCACCGACGCGAGCAAGTCGTTGCGCGTCGCAACATGCCAATACACCGCCGACGGATAGACGCCGAGCGATCGCGCGACATCGCGCAGGCTGAATCCCATGAGCCCGTTGCGATCGATCTGCTCGATCGCCGCCGCGACGATTTTTTCCTTGCTGAGCCCGGGGCTGGTAGCGGCGCTTTTCTTGGTGCGTGTGCGTGTCGCCGAAGCTCCCCTTGCATCAACTCGATCGGTCGCTTTTTCCGTGCCTCGGCTCTTGCCGATAGCTGCAGCTTTCCCCGTACGAGTCGTTTTGCGAGCGGATGTGGTCATGTGTCGGTTCGTTGCCTAAACGTCATTGCCTGCTGAACAAGGGGCCATTGTAGACCGGGCAACCGGCTCCGACGCCCTCTTCGCCGCCGACTTGCGCATTCTCTTGTTCGGTGTACAATAAATCGTGGTCTTTTGTCTTGGACCGCATCGGACAACCTCGCGGAACGGTCGCGATCGCCATGGACAAAACACGCAGATGGAACGGCTCAGTCCTTTAGCTAGCCCCGCGCTGACCGAGGAACTGGATCGCGCGGTCGAGCGTTACACGGCGCGCAACCGGCGAAGTGCGCTTCAGCACAAACAAGCCGCTCAAGTCATGCCGGGCGGCAATACGCGATCCGTGCTGTTTTACGATCCATTTCCGCTGGCCATGACTCGTGGCGAGGGTTGCCGCCTATGGGACGCGGATGGGCACGAGTATGTCGACTTCATCGCGGAATTCACGGCGGGCCTTTATGGCCACTCGAACGCCGTCATCCGCGAAGCGATCGAGCGTGCGCTCGATGCCGGGATCAATTTAAGCGGACACAACCTGCTGGAGTCGGAGCTTGCGCGTTTGATTTGCGATCGCTTTCCGGCCGTCGATGCGGTGCGATTCACGAACTCGGGCACCGAAGCGAACCTCATGGCGATCTCGGCTGCACGGGTCCATACGAGCCGCGACAAGGTGATCGTTTTTGCCGGCGCGTATCACGGAGGCGTGCTGACGTTTGCGAAAGGCAACAGCCGCGTCAACGTTCCACACGACGTATTGATCGCGAGCTACAACGATCTAGCGAGCGTGCAGGTCCTCTTCGAATCGCATCCTGACGAAGTGGCGGCCGTCGTCGTCGAGCCGATGCTGGGCGCGGCCGGCTGCATTTGCGGCGAGCGGGAATTTCTGTGTGGACTGGGCGCGCTTGCCTCGAAGTACGGCACGCTGTTGATTTTCGATGAAGTGATGACTTCGCGGCTGGCGCCGGGCGGGATGCAGGAGGTGCTCGGCATCGAGCCGGACCTCACGACGCTGGGCAAGTACATCGGCGGCGGCTCGTCATTCGGCGCGTTCGGCGGACGGTCCGACGTGATGGCTCTGTTCGATCCATCCCGGCCCGACGCGCTGCCGCACGCGGGCACCTTCAACAACAACGTCGCGTCCATGGCCGCGGGCCATGTCGGCCTCACGAAGGTCTACCCTGCCGACGTCGCCGGGCGGCACACGGCCCGCGGTGATGAGCTTCGCGAGGAACTCG
>NZ_JBQCHR010000170.1:0-55950 GCF_051954495.1 Trinickia sp. | reverse complement strand
ATGTCTAGTCGACATCCGAACCTATTCGATCGCTCGGTGCGGCCAGAGCGCGGGACGATGTGCGCCGTACCGCCGCCGAGAAAGAACCTGCTGTAGTCGTTTACCCGGCGCGCGCCCTTCGGGCCTGGCAATCTTTTTCATCCTGTATACAATCGCAGATGCCAAACGCAGGATGGGTCGATGATGCTCTCGACGTGAAGCGCTATAAATACGCTGAGAAATTCAAATTCTCTCTAAGCAGATCATCCGGTGTTGGCGTGTTTTGGCTTATTTCGGAAGAAATTGTATACAACAAGGGAGGAGGCGGATGTTCTTGAAGAACGCTTGGTATGTGGCTTGCACCCCGGACGAGATCGCGGACAAGCCGCTCGGCCGGCGGATTTGCAACGAGCGCATGGTCTTCTTCCGTGGGCCAGACGGCGTCGTGTCGGCGCTCGAGGATTTCTGCCCGCATCGCGGCGCGCCGCTCTCGCTCGGTTTCGTCCGCGACGGACAATTGGTGTGCGGCTACCACGGACTGACGGTCGATGTTCACGGCAAGTGCGCGTCGATGCCTTGTCAACGCGTCGGCGGCTTCCCGGTCACGCGCCGGTATCCCGCCGTGGAGCGCTATGGGTTCATTTGGGTCTGGCCGGGGGATGCGGCGCTCGCCGATCCCGAAAAGATCCATCCGCTCGAATGGGCCGACAATCCCGATTGGGCCTATGGCGGCGGCTTGTATCACATAGCGTGCGACTACCGGCTCATGATCGACAACCTGATGGACCTCACGCACGAGACCTACGTCCACGCGTCGAGCATCGGGCAGGCCGAGATCGAAGAGTCGGCTCCGCAGACGAAGATCGAAGGCGATACGGTCGTGACGAGCCGCTTCATGGAGGACATCATGCCGCCGCCGTTTTGGGCGGCGGCGCTGCGCGGCAACGGGCTCGCGGACGACGTGCCCTGCGATCGCTGGCAGATTTGCCGTTTTACGCCGCCGAGTCACGTCATGATCGAGGTCGGCGTCGCCCATGCGGGCCACGGCGGATATCACGCCGATGCGCGGTACAAGGCGTCGAGCATCGTCGTCGATTTCATTACGCCCGAGACCGAGACGTCGATCTGGTATTTCTGGGGCATGGCGCGCAATTTTCGCCCGGACGATGCCGAACTGACGGAGAAGATCCGCGAAGGTCAAGGAAAGATTTTTTCCGAAGACCTTGCCATGCTCGAGGCGCAGCAGCGCAATCTGCTCGACTACCCGCAGCGCAATCTCCTGAAGCTGAACATCGATGCCGGCGGCGTGCAGTCGCGCCGCGTGCTCGACCGGTTGATTTCGCAGGACCAACCGGCGCTCGGCGCCGTTTCGTGAGATCGACCATGCAAGTCAAAATCGCACGCAAATTCGCCGTGGCAACCGATATCTGCGCATTCGAACTCGTACGTCCCGATGGCGCCGAGTTGCCCGCGTTTTCGGCCGGCGCGCACGTCGACGTCATGCTGCGCGATGGGCTCATGCGGCAGTACTCGCTTTGCAACAGCCCCAGCGAATCGCATCGCTATTTGATCGCAGTGCTGCGCGATGCCAACTCGCGCGGCGGATCGATCGCGATGCATGCGCTAGAGGAAGGTGGGTTGCTGGAAATCGGCGAGCCGAAGAATCACTTCGCGCTGCACGCGCAGGCGCGTCACTCGGTGCTGCTGGCGGGCGGTATCGGTGTGACGCCGATCCTATCGATGGCCGAGACACTCGATCGTGAGGGGGCCGCGTTCGAGATGCACTATTGCACGCGCAGCCCGGCACGTACCGCGTTCAGGGAGCGGCTCGCCAGGGCGCGGTTCTCGGAGCGCGTTCACTTATACTTCGATGACGCTGAAGCGGGCGAACGATTGCGGCTAGATCGACTGCTTGCGCAACCTCGCCCGGATACGCACCTTTACGTTTGCGGCCCCGCGGGTTTCATTGCCGCGGCGATGGACGCAGCCAAAGCCGCGGGATGGGACGATGCGAACGTGCATCGCGAGTTTTTCGCAGCGGCGCCCGCTCAAGAAGGCGGTGGTGCATTTCAGGTGACGCTGTCGAGTACCGGCCGGGTAATCGACGTCGCGTCCGATATGACGGTCGTCTCGGCACTCGCGCAGGCCGGTGTCGAGGTGCCGACTTCGTGTGAGCAGGGCGTATGCGGGACGTGCCTGACACGCGTGTTGTCGGGGGAGCCCGATCACCGCGACGTCTATTTGACGGACGAAGAGAAGGCGGCGAACGACCAGTTTTTGCCGTGTTGCTCGCGGTCGAGATCGCCGATGCTCGTGCTGGATCTTTAGCGGCAGCGAAGCGAGCGCGGCGCGCAACGTAAGCAAGAGGTTTGGAATGGAGTCATTCGACGGAACATCGAACGATGCGGCTGTATCGTCCGGTGCGTCGCAAACGGTCAAGGCGCAGCTAGGGTTGCGTGAATTGATTCTCGCCGGCGAGGTGGCGCCGGGCGCGCGTATCACCGAACTGTGGGCCGTGGACCGCCTCGGCATGTCACGTACACCCGTGCGTGCCGCACTGATGCGGTTGCAGGACGAAGGCTTGCTCGACGCGGTGCCTTCGGGCGGCTATTGCGTCCGGTCGTTCAGCAGCGCCGAAATCTTCGATGCGATCGAGGTGCGCGGCACGTTGGAAGGGCTGGCCGCGCGGCTCGCGGCCGAGCGCGGAGTCGCGCGGCCGTGCATGGCCGAATTGAACGAATGCGCCGATGAAATCGACGCACTGCTCGCTTCGCCGAAGATGGCGGAGGGAAAGTTCTCCCGCTATGTCGAGATCAACGAGCGGTTTCATCGCTTGCTGGCATCAGCCTGCAACAGTAGCGTGGTCGAACGTCAGCTCGCCAAGGCGATGGCGCTGCCCTTCGCCTCGCCGAGCGGATTCGTCGAGGTGCAGTCGGTCGCGCACGACGCTTATCAAGTGCTCGTCGTGGCGCAGGCGCAGCATCGAGCGGTGCTCGACGCAATCGAGCGTAGAGAGGGGGCACGCGCCGAAGCGTTGATGCGCGAGCATTCAAGGATTGCGCAACGCAACCTCGAAAATGCGTTGAAGAGCCAAGCGACCCGTTCGCGCCTATTCGGCGCCAAGCTCATCCGGGAAGATGAGACTGCGCGTTGACAGGCTTTTTAACCCCTGTCGCAACGCAAATGAGGCATCCGGATCTCGCGCTGGTTTCGGTCCCAAAGCGTCGCGCGCGGCGACACGCACCGCTAGGCTGCGGCGGCCGACCCGGCGTGGTGCTCGGCGAGCTTGCGCTGCAACTCGGGATATAACCGCGAAACCGCTTCCTCGCCCGCGAGGATGGCCGCGTTGCGTTGACCGAAGTCGGCGCCGCTCATGGCGGCGAGGTTGGGGCGGATGACGAAGTCGGCGTACTTTTCGAGTTCGTAGGTCTTGATCGTCTGGCCCATGATCGTGAAGGTCTGCAGCAATACGTCGAACGAGTTTTGCGTCAGCGCCGTTTCGGGGTTGGCCGAAATGTCGACCGCGATGACGAAGTCGGCGCCCATGCGGCGCGCGAACGAGGCGGGCACCGGGCTCACGAGCCCGCCGTCGACATATTCGCGTCCCCCGATTTTCACGGGCTCGAAGATCGACGGGACGCTGCACGACGCTCGCACGGCAATGCCCGTATCGCCGCGCTGAAACAGAATCGGCTGGCCGCTGCGCAGATCGGTGGCGACGATGCCGAGCGGCTTGGCCATCTTTTCGATGGGCCGATTATGCAAGGTGGTGTCGACGTAGTTCTGCAGGGCCACGCCTTGCAGAAAGCCGCGCGTGCGAAACGGCATCGCCCAATCGCTGATCGAGGCCTGGTCCATCGTCAGCGCCAGCTTGTTGATTTGCAGGCCGCTCATGCCCGAGGCGTAGAGCGCGCCGACGACCGAGCCGGCGCTCGTGCCGCAGACGAGATCGATCTGCAGCCCGCGTGCTTCGAGCGCCTTGATCACGCCGATGTGGGCGAACCCGCGCGCGGCGCCGCCGCCCAGCGCGAGGCCGATGCGAAGCGGCTTGGGCGGCAACGCCGGCGGCCGGACTTCCGCGCTCGAATCATTGGACTTGGTGAAGGGCGAGGCGCAGGCGGAAAGCAAAGCCGAGGCGCAGGCGAGCGTGAACCCGCGGCGGGCGAGGCGGGGGGAAGACGATTTCAACGCAATCTCCAGCCGCGCGCCTTTTGCGGCGCGCATCGATCGCCGGACGCGGACGTACGACACGCCGGCACGCCGGCCAAGTGGCGGCGCGCGCACATCATACGGCAAAGCGAGTGAGATCGGCTGCGCAGCCGTCTCCTTAAGACTAGTAGCAAGCCACTACGAGCAGCATGCGCGGGCGAGCGGCGCATTCGGATGCGGGGCGCAAGCGCGGCGGGGCGGGGCTCGCTCGGGCGGCATGATGCGCCGCGACGCTATAATCGCTGTTTACTCTCCGTTCGCGCGACGGTGCGCCGCTTTGGCCGGCGCGCGCGCCCTCGCACCATCGACGCTACCTATGACGACCGTCCGCACCCGTTTCGCTCCGAGCCCGACAGGCTTCATTCACCTGGGCAACATCCGTTCCGCGCTTTATCCGTGGGCCTTCGCGCGCAAGATGAAAGGCACGTTCATCTTGCGGATCGAGGATACCGACCTCGAGCGTTCGACATCCGAATCGGTCGATGCGATTCTCGAAGGCATGGCGTGGCTGGGGCTGAACTTCGACGAAGGGCCCTTCTATCAAATGCAGCGGATGGACCGCTATCGCGAGGTCGTCGCGCAGATGCTCGATCAGGGGCTCGCGTATCGCTGCTACATGTCCATGGAAGAACTCGAAGCGCTGCGCGAGCGGCAGCGTGTCGCCGGCGAAAAGCCGCGCTATGACGGCACGTGGCGCCCGGAGCCGGGCAAGACATTGCCGACGCCGCCCGCCGGAGTCGAGCCCGTGATTCGCTTCAAGAATCCCTTGACGGGCGTGGTCGCGTGGGACGATGCCGTCAAAGGCCGCGTCGAAATCTCGAACGACGAACTCGACGATCTCGTCATCGCTCGGCCGGACGGTACGCCTACGTACAATTTCTGTGTCGTCGTGGACGATCTCGACATGCGCATCACGCACGTGATTCGCGGCGACGATCACGTCAACAATACGCCGCGGCAGATCAACATCCTGCGCGCGCTCGGCGGCGAGACGCCCGTCTATGCGCATTTGCCGACCGTGCTGAACGAAGCCGGCGAAAAGATGAGCAAGCGGCACGGCGCGATGAGCGTGATGGGCTACCGCGATGCCGGCTATTTGCCCGAAGCGGTGCTCAATTATTTGGCGCGCCTTGGCTGGTCGCATGGCGATGCGGAGATCTTTTCGCGCGAGCAGTTCATCGAGTGGTTCGATCTCGAGCACTTGGGCAAGTCGCCCGCGCAGTACGATCACAACAAGCTCAACTGGCTCAACAACCACTACATCAAGGAAGCCGACAATGCGCGGCTCGCGGAACTGGCCAAGCCGTTTCTCCTCGAGCTCGGCATCGATGATGCCGCGCTCGCGAGCGGGGCGGATCTCGCCGCGGTTGTTGCGCTGATGAAGGACCGCGCCACGACGGTGAAAGAGATCGCCGACAACGCGGCGATGTTCTATCGCACGCCGGCTCCAGAAGCCGACGCGCTCGCGCAGCATGTGACCGATGCGGTTCGGCCGGCGCTGGCGGAACTCGCGACTGCGCTGCGCGGTTGCGAGTGGACGAAGGAGGGCGTCTCGGCCGCGCTGAAGGCCACCCTTGCGGCACACAAGCTGAAGATGCCTCAGCTGGCCATGCCGGTGCGTTTGTTCGTGGCGGGCACCACGCATACGCCGTCGATCGACGCCGTGCTCGTGCTCTTCGGGCGCGAGCGCGTCGTGAGCCGAATCGAGGCGGGCCTCGCGGCTTGAGGATTGAATGGCTCGGCCCCGAGTTCGTCTTAAGGACTTGAAGAAAAATCGTCGAAGGGTATTTACAAGTCGGAAAGGGGCCTATACAATCTCATTTCTGTTCTGCAAGGGGGTATAGCTCAGCTGGGAGAGCGCTTGCATGGCATGCAAGAGGTCAGCGGTTCGATCCCGCTTACCTCCACCAAATATCGCAGACAGACCCAAAGAAAAGCTCCGGTTTCCGGGGCTTTTTCTTTTTCTACGGTCCACTGAAGTTCGCGTCGCTCTAGTCCTTTGCGTGTGGTCTGTGCGACGGTCGAACGTCTCCCCTTTTGGCTCCTCTCCCGCCCCTCCGGGCTTCCGCGCTTCGACATCTATCCGTCGTCAATGCAGCTTGACGGTCGGCCGATTATGGCTTTGCAGCCAGTCGCCGAGCGATTGAAGCAGGGTGCGCTTCGTGCCATGCAGGCCGAACAGATGCTTCCTATAGAGAAACTTGTACAACCCGATCGCCACTAGACCGTCGACGATCAGGGACCGCGCACGGCTGCCGAAATCGATCTGGTAGACCGCGCCGGCTTGCCCGAAGGAGACGACCGTGCCGGCGTCGTGGAACTTGAAAGCGGAAACATCCTTGCCGGACAAACGCCGGGCGAATGCACGCCCGAGATAGAGCGCCTGTTGATGTGCGACTTGTGCTCGCGGGGGCAAGATGCCGCGTCCTTCCAGCCGGCAGGCCGCGCAATCGCCGAATGCGTAGATGTGCGGATCGTCTGGCGTTTGCAGCGTGTCGGTCACGATGACTTGGTTCGACCGATTGAGGGCGATGTCGCCGATCTGCTTCAACATCGCGGGCCCCGCGACGCCCGCGGCCCAAATCGTCATGTCGGCGGACAAGCGATCTCCCGTCGCCGTCATGATCGCATCGTGGGTGACTTCCGATATGCGAACGCCGGTCGACACCTCGATGTTCATCCGTCGAAGTTGCGCAAGCGCCTGATCGGAGACGCGCTCGTGCAGCGCGGGGAGGATGCGCGGCGCGCCCTCGATCAAGCGGATGCACACGTCTCGCTCCGCGATCAATGACCTGAAGCGGTACTTCGTCAAAGGGGCCACCGCTTGCCGGAGCGCGGCGGCCAATTCCACGCCGGTGGCGCCGGCGCCGATCACGTTGATGAAGATGCGTTGCACGGGCAGCGTAGGGTTCGCTTGCGCCTGGTGGTCGGCCTTCATGCAGGCGGCCAGAAACTTGCGGCGAAAATCTTCGGCTTGCCCCAGGTTTTCGAGCGGCAGGGCATGCTCCGCGGCGCCGGGCACATTGAAGAAATTCGTCACGCTGCCCACTGCGAGCACGAGCTCGTCGTACGGCAGCTCGCGTTCGGGCAGAACGGGCGCGCCGTCGCCGTCGAGCACGGCCCCTAGGGTCACGACGCGGCGCGTTCGATCGACGCGCTGCAGCTCGCCCTGTACGAAGCGAAAGCCATACAGCCTCGCTTGCGCGGCGTATTCGATCGTGTGGGACGCCGGATCGCGATGACCGGACGCGGCCTCGTGCAAGAGCGGCTTCCAGAAATGCGTCGGATAGCGGTCGACGAGCACGATGTCTGCAAGGCCGCGCCGTCCGACCGTGTCGGCAAGGCGCGTCGCCAGGTGCAGGCCGCCCGCGCCGCCGCCGACGATCACGATGGAAGGGATGCGCGCGGCGCGATCCGTCGCACTAATACGCTGGTTCTTGGCCATGAGAGGGCTCCCTGATTGACATGGATGACAGCGTTCGAGATCCAACGATATAGTTCGCCACATGCAAGGACAATTTAATGTTTATAGGCGACTCATATGTATTCGCTAATAGGTAAGGCGGCGACGTTTCGGCAGTTGAGGGCGTTGGACATGGTGGTGCGGCTGGGCAGCGTATCGCGGGCGGCCGAAGAGCTAAGCCTGACTCAGCCTGCCGTTTCGCTGCAGATCAGGCTGCTCGAGGAGGCCGTCGGCGCCGCCCTGCTTCAGCGTGTCGGGCGAGGGGTGCAGCCAACCGCGGCGGGCGAGATCGTCGGCCGCTACGCGCGCGAGATTCTGCATCTATGGAGTGAGGCGGGCGATGAAGTGGCGGCGCTCACCGGCGAGCTTGGCGGGACGCTGCGCATCGGCGCGATCACGACCGCGGAATATTTGATCCCGCCGCTTCTCGTCAAGTTCACGGCCACGCGTCCTCACGTCAAGACCTATTTCAAGGTCGGCAATCGGGAGGAAATCATCCGGATGCTGGCGGCCCACGAGATCGATTTGGCTGTGATGGGGAGCGCGCCCAAGGAGTTGCGCACGCATGCGGTCGAGTTTGCGAAGCATCCCATGGTGTTCGTTGCCGCGCCCGGTCATCCGCTGATGCGGCGAAAGCGGATCGGCTTGAAGGATCTAGAGGCCGCTCACTTGCTCGTGCGCGAACGCGGCGCGGGCACGAGATCGACCGTGGAGAACCTGTTCAAGGCATCGGGCCACAAGTTTCACATCGGTTCGGAATTGTCGAGCAACGAGGCGATCAAGCAAATGGCCGAGGCCGGACTTGGCGTTGCATTCTTATCGCTGCATGCGTGCGCGCTGGAATTGCGAGCGGGGCTGCTCGCACAGTTGCCGTTTCCGGGCAACCCGATCGAACGCGAATGGTATGTCATCACGCTCGCCGATAGACGCATCTCCCAGGTGACGGCGTTGTTCCGAGACTTCCTCATCAAGCAGGGCGCGCCCGTGATGGACGGCGTGATATCGAAGGGGCACGAGCGTGCGCGAAAATAGCGAAGCGTATTCGCCAAACGCGCGGGCGGCGCGCGCGGACGCTGCTGCTACCGGCGGAACATATCGAGGCATGCGTTCATCGGCCAATTCAATCCGCTTCAGTCCTCTTCAATCCGCTTCGAGCCCGGCAAGCAGGTCGTCGACCGCTTGATAAACGCGCGCCACGACATCGGCGCCGACTTCACGCTCGAGCGCGGCGTAGCGCGATTCCAGATCCTTGGTCAGCGCGCGGACCAGTGACACGCTCGTCGTCGTCAGCGACACCAAAACGCGCCGCTGGTCTTCGGCGAACCGCTCCTTCGTTACGAGATCGAGCGACTCCATGCGGGCAAGGACGCCGGCCATGCTGGGGCTCGAGATCGTGCATAGATCCGACAACTGCCTAGGCTCCATGGGCCCGCGTTCATGAAGCGCGCGAATCACGCGCCATTGCTGCTCGGTCAGCCCATGCGCGGTGAGGAGCGGCCGGAACCGCTCCATGATCTTCTCGCGCGCCCGCAGCAAGAGCATGGGCAGATTGCGATGGGGCGCGGTTTGCTTGTTCTCGGCATCCATGAAAGGGGTGACGCATCACAAAGGGCGGATAGGGAAAACCCACGGCCGGCCCGTTCACGCTTGACGGGCGGCGATATCGATGCGAATAATACTAACATGTTAGTGAACGTAGGAAGGATGGTTCCTCGATGTTTGCGACAATCGACCATGTGCTTCACCTGGCCGGGGAGCCGCTTGCCCGCGATGTCGACGCGCGCACGGCGAAAGGCCTTTTGGCGGGTGGAGCGCAGTGCCGGCCTCCCGTCGGCGGCGCCGTTTACGGCACGTTGCTGAACGATCGGGCCGCGCTCGACGCGCTGGGCGATGCAGTCAACGCAGCGCCGTACCGAGCGCCGCCGAAGGCGCCTGTGCTCTACGTCAAGCCGCGCAACACGTTGGCGGGTCATGGCGCACGCGTCGCCGTGCCGAGCGGTGCGCAAGGCGTGCGGATCGGCGGATCGCTCGGAATCGTCATCGGGCGCACCGCCACGCATGTAAGCGTCGAGCGGGCGCTGGAGTATGTCGCGGGCTACACCATCGTGGCCGATCTGTGCGTGCCGCACGACAGCGTGTATCGGCCGTCGGTCCGTTTTCATGCGCGTGACGGGTTCTGCGTCATCGGGCCTACGATCGTCGCGCGCACCCTCGTGCTCGATCCGGATGCATTGCCGATCTCTATCGGCATAGAAGGAAAGACCACGTTTGCCGCATCCACCGCGACACCGATCAGGCGCGTCGCACGCCTCATCTCGGACGTCACCGAATTCATGACGTTTTCACCGGGTGACATCCTCACGTTGGGAGCGCCGCACGGCGTGCCTATCGCGCAGGCCGGCGATCGTGTTTGCGTGGCAATCGGAGGTTGGCCGTCGCTACAATTTTCCATGACGGCCGATGAAATGGCGGAGCGTGAAAGATGATGCGAGGCCGTGTCGCCTTCTCAGGCGCGATTCACGAGGCGTACCCGCACGAACGGGGCGTTCGGCTTGCCGACGGCCGCATTTGCGGCGAAGGCGAAGTCGTGTGGCTGGCGCCGATCGAGCCGGGCACGATCTTCGCCCTCGGCTTGAACTACGCCGAGCACGCCAAGGAATTGCAGTTCACGAGCCAGGACGAGCCGCTGGTTTTCTTGAAAGGACCCGGGACGGTCATAGGGCATCGCGGCGCGACGCGACGCCCGTCCGGCGTCTCGTTCATGCACTACGAGTGCGAACTTGCCGTGGTCATCGGCAGGGCGGCCAGGCACGTTCGGCGTGAGGACGCCATGCAGTACGTGGCGGGCTTTACGATCGCCAACGATTATGCGATCCGCGATTACCTCGAGAACTACTATCGGCCCAATCTTCGAGTGAAGAACCGCGACGGCGCGACGGTACTGGGCCCTTGGTTCGTCGACGCGGCGGATATCGCCGATGTCTCCAACCTCCAATTGCGCACCTACGTCAACGGAACGCTTCGGCAGCAAGGCAATACGAGAGACATGGTGACCGATATTCCGGCGTTGATCGAATACTTGAGCGGGTTCATGTCGCTCGCCCCCGGCGACGTCATTTTGACGGGCACGCCCGACGGCGTGATCAACGTCGAGGCGGGGGACGAGGTCGTGTGCGAAATCGACGGACTCGGCCGCCTCGTCAACACGCTGGCGTCCGACGCGCAATTCAACCGCAATTGAGATCCGAGACCCGCGATGCGAATCGAACACCTCATCAACGGCAGGGCGGTTGCCGCCAGCCGTTACTTCGAAACGGTCAATCCGGCAACGCAAGACGTGCTCGCGGAAGTGGCGAGCGGCGCCGCCGAGCATGTCGACGCGGCCGTACGCGCCGCGAAGGAGGCGTTTCCCGCCTGGGCGGCGAAGCCGGCCGCGGAGCGCGCGAAGCTCGTGCGAAAGCTCGGGGACTTGATCACGCAGCACGTGCCTGAGCTCTCCGAGCTTGAGACCCAGGATACCGGACAGACGATTTCGCAGACACGCAAGCAACTGATCCCGCGCGCGGCCGACAACTTCGCTTACTTCGCGGAAATGTGCACGCGTGTCGATGGACACACGTATCCGACCGATTCTCATCTGAACTACACGCTGTTTCATCCGGTGGGCGTATGCGCGCTGATATCGCCGTGGAACGTGCCGTTCATGACGGCCACCTGGAAAGTGGCGCCATGCCTGGCCTTCGGCAATACGGCCGTGCTCAAGATGAGCGAGTTGTCGCCGCTCACGGCATCGAAGCTGGGCCATCTCGCGCTCGAAGCCGGCATTCCGGCGGGCGTGCTCAACATCGTCCACGGATTCGGCAAGGACGCGGGCGAGCCGCTCGTCGCCCATCCGGACGTGCGCGCCGTTTCGTTCACGGGCTCGACGGTGACGGGCAACCGCATCGTGCAGGCTGCGGGTTTGAAGAAATTTTCAATGGAGCTGGGGGGAAAATCCCCGTTCATCGTTTTCGAAGATGCCGACTTCGAGCGTGCGCTCGACGCCGCCGTGTTCATGATCTTCTCGAACAACGGCGAACGCTGCACGGCAGGCTCGCGCATTCTTGTCCAGAAGTCGATCTATCGAGCCTTCGCCGATCGATTCATCGAGCGCGCGAAGCGGCTCGTCGTCGGCGACCCGCTCGACGAGGGCACGATCGTCGGGCCGATGATCAGTCAGGGCCATCTTGCCAAGGTTCGCGGCTATATCGAACTCGGGCCGAAGGAAGGGGCCACGCTCGCGTGCGGCGGATTGGACCGCCCACAGTTGCCCGATGGGCTGAGCAAGGGTAATTTCGTTGCACCGACCGTATTCGTCGATGTCGATAACCGCATGCGCATCGCGCAGGAAGAGATCTTCGGACCCGTGGCATGCTTGATTCCGTTCGACGACGAAGCCGATGCGATCCGTCAGGCCAACGATATTGCTTACGGCTTGTCGAGCTACGTGTGGACGGAGAACGTCGGACGCGCCCATCGCGTGGCGGCCGCGGTCGAGGCGGGCATGTGCTTCGTAAACAGCCAGAACGTGAGAGATTTGCGCCAGCCATTCGGCGGAACTAAAGCGTCCGGTGTCGGCCGGGAGGGCGGCGCCTGGAGCTACGAAGTATTCCTCGAGCCCAAGAACGTATGCGTGTCTCTGGGTTCTCACACGATTGCGCGCTGGGGCGCGTAAGCGAAGCCCTCATGTTGCCCCCGCGCATCGCAGGCCCTGGAGACTGGAAGTGGGAAAGCTCGCTTTAGCCGCGAAAGTGACGCACGTGCCGTCGCTGTACCTGTCCGAATTGGATGGTCCGCACAAAGGATGCCGTCAGGCCGCGATCGACGGCCACCATGAAATCAGCCGCCGCTGCCGCGCGCTCGGGGTCGATACCATCGTGGTGTTCGACGTGCATTGGCTCGTCAACAGTGAATATCACATCAATTGCGCGCCGAAGTTCGAGGGGATTTACACGAGCAACGAACTGCCGCACTTCATTCACAACATGCACTACGCCTATCCGGGCAACGCGCCGCTCGGGCAGCTCATCGCCGACGTGGCGAACGAAATGGGGGTGAAGACGCGCGCTCACAGCGACACGTCGCTCGAGCTCGAGTACGGCACGCTCGTGCCGATGCGGTACATGAACGCCGATCGGCACTTCAAGACCGTGTCGATCGCGGCATGGTGCATGTGGCACGATCTGCCCGCTAGCGCTCGGTTCGGACTGGCGGTGCGCAAGGCGATCGAGGAGCGCTACGACGGGACCGTCGCGATTCTCGCAAGCGGCTCGCTCAGCCATCGGTTCGCGAGCAACGGCATGGCCGACCAGTTCATGCATAAGGTTTGGGATCCGTTTCTCGAGCAAGTCGATCATCGCGTGGTCGAGCTGTGGGAGCAGGGTGACTGGAAGGCCTTTTGCGGCATGCTGCCGCTCTATAGCGAGAAATGCTGGGGCGAGGGGGGCATGCATGACACGGCGATGCTGCTCGGCGCGCTAGGCTGGGATCGCTACGAAGGGAAAGCCGAGATCGTCACGCCTTATTTCGGCAGCTCCGGCACGGGCCAGCTCAACGCCATCCTTCCCGTCAGGCCGCTGCCGTTCTGACAGACACTTGGACATAAAGGAAATCCGCGATGCCGCACCTCACGCTCGAATACAGCAGTAATCTGGCCGACGAAGCGAGTATTGCGCAGCTCTGTCGCGAGCTCGCTTGCACCCTCGCGGCCCAGCGCGATAACGACCAGCCGGTTTTCCCATTGGGCGGAATCCGCGTGCGCGCGCTGCGTTGCGACCACTACTGCATCGCCGACGGCCGGGCGCCTGACGCTGCATTCCTGCACGGGAACCTAAAAATCGCGGCGGGCCGATCGGACGCCGTGAAGCGGGCGACGGGCGATGCGATTTTTGAGGTCGTAAAGACGTACTTCGCCGCTCAATTCGAACGCCACGGCCTGGCCCTCTCGCTGGAAATCAACGAGTTCAGCGACGCGGGCGCGTGGAAACACAACAATCTTCATGCGCGGCTGAAGTCATGCTAGATCCGACGACCATCCGCGAGCTGGCAGCCAAGCTCGACCATGCTGAAAAGACGCGTGCGCAGCTGCGGCATTTCTCCGCCGCGTATCCCTCGATGACGATCGAGGACGGGTACGCCGTTCAGCGCGAATGGGTGAAGATGAAGCTGGCCGAGGGACACGTCATCAAGGGCCGCAAGATCGGCCTCACGTCGCGCGCTATGCAACGCGCGTCGCAGATTTCCGAGCCGGATTACGCGCCGTTGCTCGACAGCATGTTCATCGAGTGCGGCCAGGACGTTCCGGCCAATCGCTTCATCGCACCGCGCGTCGAGGTCGAGCTGGCGTTCGTCTTGAACAAACCGCTCGAGGGCCCCGGCATAACGTTGTTCGATGTGCTCGACGCCACGGCTTACGTCACGCCTGCCGTGGAAATCATCGATGCACGCATCGAGCAGTTCGATCGCGAGACCCGAGCGCCGCGCAAGGTAGTCGACACGATCTCGGATTTCGCGGCCAATGCCGGGATTGTCCTGGGCGGCCGGCCCGTGCGCCCGATGGACGTCGATCTCAGATGGGTCGGTGCGCTGCTCTACAAGAATGGTGCGGTGGAGGAGAGCGGGCTGGCGGCGGCCGTGCTCAATCATCCGGCGAACGGAGTGGCCTGGCTTGCGAACAAAATCGCGCCGTACGGCGAGCGCCTCGATCAGGGCGACGTCATTCTGAGCGGCTCCTTCACGAGCCCCATTTCGGCATCCGCCGGCGATACCTTCCATGCAGATTACGGGCCGCTTGGCGGCATCGCATTCAAGTTCGTCTAGAGCGCGCCGCGCTCGCTGGCGTAATCATTCGCGATCGTTAATCCTCACGATAAAAAACTTTAACTTTTCCTAATGGATCGGCTCGCGCAGTATGGCCGCAAGAGATGACGCGTAGCCGGATCGATTTCAGGCGCCGCCAGACCGTGGCGGCGGTCCAGCAGGACGACTGAACGATGCGCTTGCGGTGCCGCACCTTCGGCGGCCCCTGTCCAACGGCTACCCAACGACCCACGCACCTCGTCTTTATCGATCGATACGGAAGCTCAAGGCCCGTATCGAGTTCGACCGATTTCGTGACTTCACCATAGGGAACGGCATATGAAGATTTGCGTTTACGGCGCTGGGGCGATCGGCGCATACATGGGCGGCAGGCTCGCGCAGGCGGGCGCCGACGTCAGTTTCATCGCGCGCGGGCCGCATCTGGCCGCGATGCAAGCGCGAGGCGTGACGTTGCTGACCGACGAAGGATCGGCGCGCATCGACGTACGCTGCACATCGGACGCGCGCGAACTCGGGCCGCAGGACTACGTCATCGTTGCGCTGAAGGCGCATTCGGTGCCTGGCGTGGTCGAGGCGATGCAGCCGCTCATCGGGCCCGATACCGCCGTGGTCACGGCCGTGAACGGCATACCGTACTGGTACTTTTATCGACACGGCGGCGCGTTCGCGGGCACGCGGCTCGAGAGCGTCGATCCCGGCGGCAAGCAATGGGAACGCCTCGGCCCCGAACGCGCGATCGGCTGCGTCTTGTACCCTGCCGCCGAGATCGTGGAACCTGGCGTGGTGCGCCACGTCTATGGCAAGAAATTTCCGATCGGCGAGCCCAGCGGCGAACAGACGACGCGAATCGTCAAGTTGCAGGAAGCGATGACGGCGGCAGGGTTCGACGCGCCCATTCGAGAAGATATTCGCGACGAAATATGGCTCAAGCTGTGGGGCAATCTCTGCTTCAATCCCATCAGCGCGCTGACCCACGCGACGCTCGACGTCATCACGAGCAATCCGGCCACGCGCGCCGTATCCCGCGCCATGATGCTCGAGGCGAAGGCGATCGCCGATCGGTTCGGCGTGCATTTTCGAGTGGACGTCGAGCGGCGGATCGACGGGGCCGGCGCCGTCGGGGCGCATAAGACCTCGATGCTGCAGGATCTCGAGCAGGGCCGGCCGATGGAGATCGATCCATTGCTGACGGTCGTCCAAGAGATGGGGCGGCTGGTGGGGCAGGCCACGCCGATCGTCGATGCCGTGCTGGCCCTCGTCAAGCTGCGCGAACAGACGGCGCAGCGAGACCGCGCCGAGATGGCCGCGCGCGTCGCCGCGGCGGAACATGCGCGAGAGGCCGTGGGCGCGGCCTAGGTCCACACTACCCGGCGCACGCGCGCCGGCGCTTGGCGCAGGGGCGCTCACCGGGCGCCCCCCATCGACGTCGCTTCTTCTTGTTCTTCTTGCCGTGCTGCCTCGTCTCGCGCGGCGCTTCCTTCTATGCACCGTCCCTTCGCCGTCCCGCCATCGGGGCGGCGATTGCTTTTGCGTGCAATCGTCTGGGGTATGGCGACGTGCTCCTTCGCGGTACCATGTGAGATGTGTGTCGTCGATGCAACGTTGGGTGCGTTGTTCGTGAAATATCACATACCAAATATTGACGATTACCGCATCGCAGCATTACCATGGGCTTGTCTGGTCGCTGTGACCGCCTTCTCGTGGAGTTTTCAAAATGGATCTCTCTTCTTTGACACTGCTCTCCCTCGCGGAAGTTGGCCTTGGCGCTGCCGCGACCTACCTGATAGCGCAATGGCTGCCCGAGTCGGTCATCGACCTCGCCGCGCAGCATGGTCGCTACGTGGGCCTGGGCGAGCGCGCCCAGGAAGCCAAGCCGGCTGCCCCGCATCGCGGCCGGACCCAGCACGAGGCTTTGAATGTCGTCAGAACTGCTCACTCCTAAACAGGCGTCCGCGCCCGTCACGCTTTCGCTGAAGTCGATCGGCGCGAACGTCAGTTTGCGCGATCAGGCCTACGCCATGTTGCGCAAGGCCATCGCCGATGCCGACATCTACGCGACGCGCGAGCCCGTGCGCCTGGACGAGCGCATGCTCAGCGAAACGTTGGGTGTGAGTCGTACGCCGATCCGCGAGGCAATGACCTTGCTGGAGCAGGAGGGCTTCTTGCGCACGGTGCCGCGGCGCGGCATTTATATCGTGCGCAAGAGCCGCCGCGAGATCGTGGAGATGATCCAAATGTGGGCCGCGCTCGAAAGCATGGCCGCGCGGCTGGCGACGCAGCATGCGAGCGACGCGGAGATCTCCGGGTTGCGGCGCATGTTCGACAACTTTCGCGATACGACGCCCGCCGAGCACATCGCCGAGTATTCGGATGCGAACATCGCCTTTCATCAGGCGATCGTCGAACTGTCGAAGTCGCAAATCATCCTCGATACGATCAAGAATATTTTCGTGCACGTGCGCGCCATCCGCCGGATGACGATCTCGCAAAGCGACCGCGCGGCGCGCTCGATCGTGGATCATCTGCGCATTATCGAAGCCCTCGAAAAGCGCGACACCGAGCTGGCGGAGCGGCTCGTGCGTCAGCATTCGCTCGACCTTGCGGCGTACGTCGACGCGCATTGCGATTTTCTCGACTGAAGAAGGCGGCCAGGCCGCCTAGCCGCCAAGCCGTCTAGTCCTTAGGCAGGCGTGGCCGGTTTCGCGGTCAATGCGCCGACACGCGTGATCTGCTCGAGTTGCGCGGCTCCCTCCTCGATCAAGAAACGCTTGAATGCCTCGGCGACGGGCGGCAAGCGCTTGTTCTTGCGATGCACGACGTACCAGTTGAGCATGACGGGAAAACGCTCGACGTCGAGCACGACGAGATGACCGACCTGCAGTTCGAGGCTGATCGTATGCGCTGAAAGGAAGGCGATGCCCATACCGGCGATGACGGCCTGCTTGATCGTCTCCGTGCTCTTGATTTCCATCGCGATCTTCAGGTTGTCCAATCGGCCGCCGAGCCCTTCCTGCATCGAATTCCAGGTATCCGAGCCTCGCTCGCGCACGATGAACGGCTCGTTCGCCAACTGCTCCATGCTGATGAAGCGTTTGCGCGCGAGCGGATGCGTCGGCGCCGCTACGATCACGTAGGGATGCGGCGCAAACGGCTCGTTGACG
Source organism: Trinickia sp. (assembly GCF_051954495.1). Lineage (GTDB taxonomy): Bacteria > Pseudomonadota > Gammaproteobacteria > Burkholderiales > Burkholderiaceae > Trinickia. The sequence continues at coordinate 38,280 of NZ_JBQCHR010000170.1, read as the reverse complement.
ACGTCCATGTTGGCCGGGGGACGCACCATGACGGCGAGGTCGGTTTGATTGGTCGATAGCTGATGCAGCAGCTCTTCGCGGTTGTGAACGGCGAGATTGAACGTCACGCCCGAATAGCGGCGCGTGAATTCGACGAGCAGGCGCGGGAAGAAATAGTCGCCGGCGCTGATGACCGCGACATTGAGCGTGCCGCCCGAAATGCCCTTGAGCTGGCTCATGGCCTCGTCCTCCTGCTCGAATTGCTGGAGGATCGTGCGGCTGAATTGGAGCATTTCGGTACCGGCGGGCGTCAGATAGATCTTCTTGCCCAACTGCTCGAACAGCGGGAGCCCAGCGTGGTCCTCGAGCTGAGCGACCTGGGTCGACACGGCCGGCTGCGTCAAATGCAGTTCTTCGGCCGCGCGCGAAAAGCTCAAGAGACGGGCGACCGTTTCGAATACCTTCAACTGCCGAAGCGTTGCGTTTCTGATCGTCATCGCCGGTGCCGGTGCATAAGCAAAACTAGATCGTCATCCTAACAAAGTTCAGCTTTTCCTAACTTAGCAATGACCCTATGCAGACGAGAGGCAGGCAGCGGCGTCCGCCGGCCGCGGTGCTCGCAGAGGGCGGTCCATAAGGAAACGTGAATCCAGACGGTAATAAAGTTTGATTATCGGTAATCGACCTAAAACCCTACGATGCTTGTATGCAATCCGGTAGATCCGATCGAGCAGGCGATGGCCCCCTAGCTCGCGTGCTGATTCGCGCGTTGCGTCGCGCTTTGCGTCGTCAGTCGTTCGTCTACGGATTGGCCTCTCTCGATTCGCGCCGCTCATCGGTCGCCATGTTCGGCTTGGACTTCGATTCGCCGACATGACCCGACCGAGTGCGCTAGTCGCACAGCCTTTCGCTTTCGATAACGAGATATGGAGACGAAGCACATGGACGGAACCGCACTACAACCCCAGGCGTTTTGGAAGAACCGGTGGAGCCAGCTCGTCATCGGCATGCTCTGCATGGCCCTCGTCGCCAACCTCCAATATGCCTGGACCCTATTCGTGGGCCCGATCCATTCCAAGCATGGTTGGAACCGCGCTGAGATCCAGTTGGCGTTCTCCATCTTCGTCATTACCGAAACATGGCTCGTACCGATCGAAGGCTATCTCGTCGACCGCTTCGGACCGAGACCGGTCGTGGCGGCGGGAGCGCTATTCGCCGGCGCCGCCTGGGTGATGGACTCGTTCGCGTCGTCGCTGCCGGTGCTCTACGCGGCAGCGGTCGTTGCGGGCATCGGCGCCGGGTGCGTCTACGGCACCTGTGTCGGCAATGCGCTGAAGCTGTTCCCCGACCGCCGAGGCCTCGCGGCCGGCCTTACGGCAGCGGGGTTCGGCGCGGGTGCGGCCGTGACCGTCGTGCCGATCGCCAATATGATCTTGCGCTCCGGCTACGAGCACACGTTCTTCTTCTTCGGGATCGTGCAGGGCGCTTCGATCCTCGTGCTAGCGCTGCTGCTCGGCAAACCTGTCCTGCGCGGCGCCGTTGCGCCCAAGCGCAAGCTCGCCGTCACGAAGATCGACTACACGGCTAAACAGATGACCCGAACGCCGGTGTTTTGGATGATCTACGTATCGTTCGTGGCGGTGGCCGCAGGCGGCTTGATGGCGACCGCCCAAATCGGCCCGATCGCTAAGGATCTCGGCTTGGCGCGTATCCCGATGACGGCTTTGGGCGTGACGTTGCCGCTGCTGACGATGACACTGTCGATCGATAATCTGTGCAATGGTCTTACCCGGCCGCTGTGCGGGTTCCTTTCCGACCGGATTGGACGCGAAAACACGATGTTCATCGTCTTCGTCGGGGAAGGGCTCGCCCTGCTGGGTCTGATGCAATACGGTCAGAACCCCTATGCGTTCATGACGTTTGCCGCGCTGATCTTCTTGTGCTGGGGGGAAATCTTCTCGATCTTCCCGGCGATTTGCGCCGATACCTTCGGCAGCAAGTTCGCGGCCGGCAATGCGGGGCTGCTTTATACCGCCAAGGGCACGGCCTCGCTGCTCGTGCCGCTTGCCTCGATATTGGCCTCGGCAGGCGGCTGGAATGCCGTCTTCCTCGTGGCCGCCGGCATCACCATCACGGCGGGTATCAGCGCGAAGTTCGTGCTGGCCCCGATGCGCGCGCGTTGGCTCGAGGCGCAGGGGAAGGATGAACAAGCGTATGTCGCTGCCCCGCGCCCGTCGACGCTGACCCACTGATCCGTTCGCGCGCCCGCTCGTCACTCGGGCGGGCGCCTACTGTTTTGCGATGATTCGACGCTTGTCGTAGAGAAAAGCGGCGACCCCTTCAAATCGCCGCCGATCGGGCGGGCTCGAAGACAAAGAGATAGACAAATAAAACGCCGCGGCGAAAGCACGCGGCGATTTGGGTTCGATTAGGACTACTAATGATAAACCGGCCGCGAAGGCCGGTTGATCATCCGCTTTATGCCCCTGCCAGCATGGGGAGGGTGAAGTCGACGGGCGAATGCGCCTCGCGCGCGCGCACCTGAAGCAGGGAAGGGCGATTCGTCTCGATGGCCGCTGCGTCGCAGACGGGAAGCGGTTCGGGCCGCAGCGCGTTCTTCCTCTCGAGGATCGCTTGGCTGAGGAATTCCGGCGAGTACGCGGCGAGCAGGTGTGGGTGATGCGCTTGGACATAGGCGACGATCCGCGCGCCTTCGTCCTCGATGCCGGCGAGCGACGCAAGCGTGCGGGCATCCCACCGGAAGCGCAGCCCGAGTTCGGCGAACGCCATGTTGTAGGCGCACACGTGCGCGTCCAGTTCGGTTGTGTCGATGGATGTTGCGTTCATTGCCTCCTCCTTGATTCGGGCGATCGATGGTGGTGCTAAGCATAGAACGATCATGAATAAATGATAGTTAAAGTTTTATTTGAAAAGCATAAGTAAAACTGGATGATGAACCCGTCGGTAGCGCGCGGCTGCGTCGGCTGATGATTGCGCGGCCGACTTGGAAAACCACGGGCGAATGTTCCTTGGAAGTTTGTGGTATGTGATATATCGTATAAAGCATGGATATCACGGAGGGGACATGTCGACAAATAGAGCAAGCGCGAGCGACGAAGCGCCCGCGGCTTTGGCCTTGGCGCCGCTGGATCCGTCGGCGTCGCTGCGCGACCGGGCGTATGCGAGCCTGAAGCAGGCGATCGCCGAGACGGACATCTATCGCAGCCGAGAAGCGATCCGGCTCGACGAAAAGGAAGTGGCCGAGGCGCTTGGCGTGAGCCGCACGCCGGTGCGCGAGGCGATGACGCTGCTGGAGCAGCAGGGGTTCTTGCGGACGGTGCCGCGCCGCGGCGTCTACATCCAGCGCAAGACGAAGCGCGAGATCGTCGAGATGGTGCACATGTGGGCGGCGCTCGAAAGCATGGCTGCGCGACTGGCCACGCTGAGGGCGTCCGACGAGCAGCTGGCCGGCTTGCGGCGCTTGTTCGACGCGTTCTGCGAGGCTGCGCCGGCCGACCATGTCGATGCGTACTCGGAGGCCAACCTCGCGTTCCACCAATCCCTCGTCGACCTATCCGGCTCGCAAATTCTCATCGAAACGGTCAGGAACATTTTCGTGCACGTACGCGCCATCAGGCGCACGACGATCACGCGCAGCGACCGGGCGTCTCGCTCCATCGACGAACACATGCGGATCATCGAAGCGCTCGAAGCGCGCGACACGGAGCGCGCGGAGCGGCTCGTGCGCCAGCACTCGCTCGATTTGGCCGCGTTCGTCGAGGCGCACTGCGATTTTCTCGACTAGCGCAGCAAAGCGGCCTGCAAAACCGCTTGCGTAAACACAGTATGTGGCATATGGTATATCACAGACCGAACCAAACGGGCTCAAGGAGGCAAGACATGGCAGAAGTCGTGGGGCAGATCGACGTGGAAACGATGCCCGAAACGGAAGCACCGGCGATGACCGACGGTTTTCACTTGGTCATCGACGCATTCAAGCTGAACGGGATCGAGACGATCTACGGTCTACCGGGCATCCCCGTGACCGACTTGGCCCGGCTTGCGCAAGCGCGCGGCATGCGCGTCATCAGTTTTCGTCATGAGCAGAACGCGGGCAATGCCGCCGCGATCGCGGGCTACCTCACCCAGAAGCCGGGCCTGTGCCTCACGGTGTCGGCGCCCGGGTTTCTCAACGGCCTCACGGCGCTCGCCAACGCGACGACGAACTGCTTCCCGATGATCCTCGTGAGCGGCTCGAGCGAGCGCGAAATCGTCGATCTGCAGCAGGGCGACTACGAGGAGATGGATCAGCTCAACATTGCACGGCCGCACGCCAAAGCCGCTTTTCGCGTGCTGCATGCCGAGGACATCGGGATCGGTGTTGCGCGGGCGATTCGCGCCGCCGTCTCGGGACGCCCGGGCGGCGTCTACCTCGATCTGCCCGCCAAGCTGCTCGCCCAGACCATGACGGCCGAGGCAGGGCGTCGTTCGCTGGTGCGCGTCGTGGATGCGGCGCCGCGGCAGTTGCCGTCGCCCCAATCGGTCGAACGCGCGCTCGCCGTGCTCAAAAGCGCCAAGCGCCCGTTGATTTTGCTCGGCAAAGGCGCTGCCTATTCGCAGTCCGATGCGGCCATTCGAGCGCTCGTCGAGCGCTCCGGCATTCCCTACCTGCCGATGTCGATGGCCAAGGGACTGTTGCCGGACGACCACCCGCAGTCGGCATCGGCCGCGCGCTCCTTCGTGCTTGCGGAATCGGACGTCGTCATGCTGATCGGCGCACGTTTGAACTGGCTGCTCTCGCACGGCAAGGGCAAGACGTGGGGGGCGCCGAAGCAGTTCATCCAGATCGACATTTCGCCGACGGAAATCGACAGCAACGTCGCGATCGCCGCGCCGGTGATCGGCGATATCGGTTCGTGCGTCGCGGCGCTGCTCGATGGGATCGACGCGTCGTTTCCGAAGCCGGGCGCGGCATGGCTCGATGCCGTCAACGAGCGCAAGAACAAGAACCTGGAAAAAATGGCGGCGACGCTGGCGAAAGACCCCACGCCGATGAATTTCCACAGCGCGCTCCGCGTTTTGCGCGACGTCGTGAAAGCCAACCCGAGCGTCACCGTCGTCAACGAGGGCGCCAATACGCTCGACTTCGCGCGCAGCATCATCGACATGTACGAGCCACGCAAGCGGCTGGACTGCGGGACGTGGGGAATCATGGGTATCGGCATGGGCTTCGCGATCGGCGCGGCCGTCGAGACAGGCAAGCAAGTCATCGCGATCGAAGGCGATAGCGCGTTCGGCTTCAGCGGCATGGAAGTCGAAACGATCTGCCGCTATCGCCTGCCCGTGTGCATCGTCGTGTTCAACAACAACGGCGTGTATCGGGGCACGGACCAGAACCCGTCCGGCGGCTCGGACGTCGCGCCGACCGTATTCGTCAAAGGCGCGCGCTACGACAAGCTGATCGAAGCGTTCGGCGGAAGGGGCTATCACGCGAGCACGCCGGCCGAACTCGAACGCGCGCTGCGCGAGGCGATTGCGCTGGGCGAGCCGGTTCTCATCAACGCCGTGATCGACGAAGCGGCCGGCACGGAAAGCGGACGGTTGACCAATCTCAATCCGCAAAGCGCCGCCCATAAGAAGTGACCCCCTTATCAGGAACTAGGAGAACGAACGTGAGCCTCCCGTTAAACGGTATCAAGATCATCGATTTCACCCATGTGCAGGCAGGGCCGGCGTGCACGCAAATGCTTGCCTGGTTCGGCGCGGATGTCATCAAGGTCGAGCGCCCGGGCGCCGGCGACGTGACCCGCTCGCAACTGCGCGACATCCCCGGGGTCGACGCGTTGTACTTCACCATGCTCAACAGCAACAAGCGCTCGCTGACCCTCGACACGAAGAAGGACGAAGGCAAGGCGGTGCTCGAGCGGCTCATCCGCGAGTCGGACGTGCTCGTCGAAAACTTCGGCCCGGGTGCGCTCGATAGGATGGGATTTTCTTGGGAGCGCATCAACGAGCTCAACCCGAAAATGATCGTCGCATCGGTCAAGGGCTTTTCGGACGGCCATCACTACTCGGATCTCAAGGTGTACGAGAACGTCGCGCAGTGCGCCGGCGGGGCGGCGTCGACCACGGGCTTCTGGGACGGCCCGCCGACGGTCAGCGCCGCCGCGCTCGGCGACAGCAACACGGGCATGCATCTCGCGATCGGGATCCTTACGGCGATCATCGGCCGCCAGCAAACGGGCAAAGGTCAAAAAGTGGCGGTCGCCATGCAGGACGCGGTGTTGAACTTGTGCCGCGTGAAAATGCGCGATCAACAGCGGCTCGAGCGCGTGGGCTACCTCGAAGAGTATCCGCAGTATCCGCACGGGACGTTCACCGACGTGGTGCCGCGCGGCGGCAATGCGGGCGGCGGCGGCCAACCGGGCTGGGTGCTCAAATGTAAGGGCTGGGAGACCGATCCCAACGCCTACATCTACTTCACGGTGCAAGGGCATGCCTGGGCCCCGATCTGCCGCGCCCTCGGCCGCCCGGAGTGGATCGACGACCCCGACTACAACACGCCCGAAGCACGCCAGCCGCACATCTTCGACATCTTCGCGAAGATCGAGGAATGGCTCGCGGACAAGACGAAATTCGAAGCCGTCGACATCCTGCGCAAGTTCGACATTCCCTGCTCGCCGGTGCTCAGCATGAAGGAACTCGCGAACGACGAATCGCTGCGCAAGTCGGGGTCGATCGTGGAAGTGCCGCACAAGGAACGCGGCACGTACCTGACGATCGGCAGCCCGATCAAGTTTTCGGACTTGAAGCCCGAGATCAAGACGTCGCCGCTTCTGGGCGAACATACCGAGGAAGTGCTTCTCGGCCTTGGCTACACGAAAGACCAGATCCGCGAAATGCGAGAGGTCGGCGCGGTGTAGGTGCTACGCTGCGGTGCGGGCGGTCGGCGGCGCCGGGCTCGCACCGCCCACGCACTTCGCCCACGGAAAGGAGAAGAAGTTCATGCAAACGACGGTCGATTTGACGCAGCTCGTATCGGTGATCGGGGACGCAGTCGTGGTATGCGATTCGGCCGGGGTCATCACGCTTTGGAACGGCGCGGCCGAACGTATGTTCGGCTTTACCGAAGACGAAGCGCTCGGCAAGTCGCTTGACTTGATCATTCCTCAGCGCCTGCAGGCACGGCATTGGGACGGCTATCGAACGACCATGGAAACCGGGCACACGCGCTACGGCAGCGACGTGCTGAAGGTGCCCGCGGTCCATAAGAGCGGCGCTGCGCTGTCGATCGCGTTCACGGTAGCGTTGCTGCGCGACGCGAACGGGGCGGTGAGCGGCATCGCCGCCGTGATCCGCGACGAAACCGCAAGGTTTCAGGAGGATCGCGAGCTGCGCAAACGACTGGCCGCGGCCGAAGCACGCGCGGGCGCATAGGAGACAGCTCGGGCGGTGGAATCCTTGAATGCTTGAATGCGGCACCCGTCTGCGCTCTCGAGCGCTGGCGGTGACGCCAATGAGGAGAGATGGCGATGCACGTGGAAATGCTGGGGCGCTTCCGGCTGGAACTGTCGGCGATGCAACTGATCGAGAACGGCGGATGGACCGCCTACGCCGCGGTGCGCGATGCGCACGCCGACGAGCCGCGAGAGACGGTGAGCGTCCTTCCGTATCAGCGTGTGGTGGGCGACGCCGTATTCGCAAGCGAGGCCGCGGCGCTCGCGGCCGCGCGTCGCGTAGCCATGGCGTTGGCCTCGTCGGCCGATATGGCGGGCTGAGTCGGGCGAAAGCATCGATGTAACGGCAATAGCAGTTCGAGAATAATTAGAAGTACTAAATAAATAATGTGACTGAAATCGACGGCGCTCGCCGGCGCTTCGCGCCGGCAGCCGTTGCCGAGCGAGACGAACGCGATTGGGAGGCAGGAAGTGGGCAAGGCGTTAGAGGGGGTGCGTGTCCTCGATTTCACGCACGTGCAGTCCGGTCCGACGTGCACGCAGTTGCTGGCGTGGTTCGGCGCGGACGTCATCAAGGTGGAGCGGGCGGGGGCGGGCGACGTGACGCGCGAGCAATTGCGCGATATTCCGGACGCCGACAGCCTGTACTTCACGATGCTCAATCACAACAAGCGCTCGATCACCGTCGATGCGAAGCATCCTGAAGGTAAACAGGTGCTAGAGACGCTGATCCGGCAATGCGACGTGCTCGTCGAAAACTTCGCCCCGGGCGCGCTGGACCGCATGGGGCTCGGCTGGGATCGCATTCAAGAACTGAACCCCCGCATGATCTTCGCTTCCGTGAAGGGCTTCGGTCCGGGGCCCTACCAGGATTGCAAGGTGTACGAGAACGTCGCGCAGTGCGTGGGCGGCGCGGCGTCGACGACCGGGTTCGAAAACGGCCCGCCCGTCGTGAGCGGTGCGCAGATCGGCGATAGCGGCACCGGGCTTCATCTCGCGCTGGGTGTCGTGACGGCGCTCTATCAACGAACCGTCACGGGCCGCGGTCAGTACGTGCTGGCCGCGATGCAAGACGCAGTGCTCAATCTGTGCCGCGTCAAACTGCGCGACCAGCAGCGCCTCGATCGTACCGGCGTGCTGCGCGAATACCCGCAACATCCGAAAGGCACGTTCGGTACTGCCGTGCCGCGAGCCGGCAACGCGTCCGGAGGCGGACAACCGGGCTGGATCCTGCGCTGCAAGGATTGGGAGTGGGATTACAACGCCTACATTTACTTCATCGTGCAGGCGCCCGTGTGGAGCAAGATCTGCAATTTGATCGGCAAGGAAGAGTGGATTACCGATCCCGACTACGCCACGCCCGCCGCTCGTCTGCCTAGACTCGCCGACATCTTCGCCGAAATCGAACGCTGGACGATGACGAAGACGAAGGTGGAGGCGATGCAAATTCTGAACAAGTACGAGATTCCGTGCGGGCCGGTCCTGTCCATGAAGGAAATCGTCGAGGACGAATCGCTGCGCAAGAGCGGGACGATCGTCGAGGTCGACCATCCGGGGCGGGGCAGCTATTTGACGGTCGGCAATCCGATCAAGCTTTCCGATAGCCCCACCGAGGTCAAACGATCCCCGCTGCTGGGCGAGCACACCGACGAGGTGATGGCGGAGTTCGGCTTTTCGGCCGATCAAATCGCCGCGTTGCGCGCCGTCGGCGCGATTTGACGGGGCCCATCGGCGCTCATTCGATGCGACGCACCGCTCGGTGCGTCTCGTTCGCGGTGCGATGCGGCGCTCGTACGGGGCGGCCGCGTCGCACGTCTGTCCATCCATTCAAGGCAGGAGATATCCCGATGACATCGTGGATACGCTTTCAGTCGCCCGACGGCGGCATCGGCTTCGGCGTGCTCGATAACGATCGCATTACGCAATACGAAGGCGATATGTTCGGGGCGGTACGCGCAACCGGCATCGAACGCAACCTCAATGAGGTGACGCTGATAAGCCCGTGCGCGCCGAGCAAGGTCGTGGCGCTGTGGAACAACTTCCATGCATTGGCCGCCAAGCTCGACAAGGCGCCGCCTAGTCATCCTCTCTTTCTCATCAAGCCGTCGATGTCCGTGATCGGGCCGAGGGAGGCGATCCGGCGTCCCGCGACCTACGGCGGCAAGATCGCTTACGAGGGCGAGCTCGCCATCGTCGTCGGGCGGCGCTGCAGCGAGGTGACACCCGAGCAAGCCGCCGACTACATCTTCGGCTATACGTGCATCAACGACGTCACCGCGGTCGACTTGCTGTCGGAGGACCCCAACTTCGCGCAATGGTGCCGAGCGAAGGGCTTCGACACGTTCAGTTGCATCGGCCCGGCCGTGCAAACGCGCTTGGACTGGCGCGCGGCGCATGTCGTCACGACGCTCGATGGCGTCGAGCGCCAACGTTATCCGTTGTCCGACATGATCTTTTCTCCCGAAGAGCAGTTGAGCCTGCTCTCGCAAGACATGACGCTGATGCCCGGCGACGTGATCGCCTGCGGCACCTCCATCGGGGTGGGGTCGATCAAGGACGGGGCGACCGTGAGCGTGTCGATCGAGGGCATCGGCACGCTGTCCAATACGCTTGAAGCGCGAGGCTGACATGGACGCACAGTACGAAGGCGCAGGCGCGGACGGCGCGGCGCGCCCCATGACGATCGTCGTGCCGCGCGAAGTGCATGCGCTCGAGCGCCGCGTGGCCGCCACGCCCGAGACGGTCGGGCAGTTGCGCAAGCTTGGGTATCGCGTCTGCGTCCAGGCCGGCGCAGGTGCGGCCGCATCGTTCGACGACGCCGCCTACGAGGCGGCGGGCGCGCAGGTGATCGCCGATCCGCGCGCGCTATGGGCCGAGGGCGACATCGTCATCAAGGTGCGGCCGCCGGAGTTTCACCCGGCCCTCGGCGTCGACGAGGCATCGTTGCTCAAGCCGGGCGCCACGCTGATCGGGTTCGTCTGGCCGGCTCAACGCAAGGCGCAGCTCGAGCTGCTTGCCGCCCGTCAGGTCAGCGTGCTTGCGATGGACTGCGTTCCGCGCATCTCGCGCGCTCAAAAGCTCGATGCGTTGAGCTCGATGGCCAACATCGCCGGGTATCGCGCGGTCATCGAAGCGGCTCACCACTTCGGGCGGATTTTCACCGGCCAGATCACGGCCGCCGGCAAGATGCCTCCGGCCAAGGTGCTCGTCATCGGCGCGGGCGTCGCCGGGCTTGCGGCGATCGGCGCCGCGCGCAGCCTAGGCGCCGTCGTGCGCGCGTTCGATACGCGCCCCGAGGTCGAGCAGCAGGTGCAAAGCATGGGCGCCGAATTCTTGACCGTGGAGATCGAGGAGGACGGCAGTGGGGCGGGAGGCTATGCGAAGGAGATGAGCGCGCGCTACCTGGAGGCCGAGTTGGCGTTATTCGCGGCGCAGGCGAGGGAGGTCGACATCATCGTGACGACGGCGCTCATCCCGGGCAAGCCGGCGCCGAAACTGATCACCGCGCCGATGGTGGCCGCCATGCGTCCGGGCAGCGTGATCGTCGACATGGCGGCGGAGCAGGGCGGCAATTGCGAACTGACGCAGCCCGGCGAAGCCGTCGCGCGGCACGGCGTGACGATCGTCGGCTACACCGATTTGGCGAGCCGCATGGCGACCCAGTCGAGTCAGCTTTTCGCAACCAACGTTCGACATCTGCTGGCTGATCTGACGCCGCGCAAGGACGGGATCCTCGGTATCGACATGGACGACGAGGTGGTGCGCGGGGCCACCGTCGTGCGGGCCGGCGCGGTGACGTGGCCCGCGCCGGCGCCTTTGCCGAAGAGCGCGAGCGCTGCGATGGATCGCTCGGCGAGCGGCGCGCGCGAGCGGACGCCGGACACTGCCGAAAGGGGGGCGGCCGCGGCCGGCGAACGCGGCATGCTCGTGCGCGCGGCGATGATCGTCGCAGCTGTCCTTGCGCTGCTCGCGTTGGGCGCGGTGGCGCCGTCGTCGTTCGTATCGCATCTGACGGTGTTCGTGCTCGCCGTGTTCGTCGGCTATCAAGTGATCTGGAACGTGACGCCCGCCTTGCACACGCCGCTGATGAGCGTGACCAACGCCATCAGCGGGATCATCGTCGTGGGCGCGCTCTTGCAATTGGGGACGAGCATGCCGCTCGTCGCCGCGTTGGGCGGCTTGGCCTTGTTCGTCGCCGCGATCAACATCGCGGGCGGCTTTCTCGTCACCCAGCGCATGCTGAAAATGTTTCGCGGAAATTAGGAGCCAGCGATGTTCAATGGAATCGGCAACGTCGCCTATTTGGGCGCGAGCACGCTCTTCATCTTGAGCCTGCGCGGCCTAAGCCACCCCGAGACGGCGCGCCGGGGCAACGTGTTTGGAATGCTCGGCATGCTCATCGCGGTTCTGGCCACGCTGCTGGTTGCGCCGAACGCGAGTCTCGCCGTCGCGCTCGGCTGCGCGGCGGCAGGCGGGACGCTCGGCGCGTGGCTTGCCCGCCGCGTGGAGATGACGCAAATGCCGCAGCTCGTCGCGGTGTTGCATAGTTTCGTCGGGCTCGCGGCCGTGCTGACGGCCGTCAACAGCGCGCTCGCGCCGGCGGGCGAGCTGGCCGGCGCCGAGCGCGCGATTCACGCGTGCGAGGTGTATCTGGGCGCGCTCATCGGCATGGTCACCTTCTCGGGTTCGATCGTCGCTTTCTTGAAGCTGCAAGGGACGATCGGCGGCAAGCCGCTCGTGCTGCCGGCTCGGCATGCGCTCAACCTCGCGATCGGCGCGGCCTGCGTCGTTCTCGGCTACCGGTTCTTGACGGCGGCCCCGCCCTCGAGCGGTATGTCCGCGCTCCTCACGATGATCGTGCTCGCCGGCGCATTGGGGGCTCATCTCGTGATGGCGATCGGCGGCGCCGATATGCCGGTGGTCGTCTCGATGCTCAACAGTTACTCCGGCTGGGCCGCCGCGGCAACGGGCTTCACGCTCGGTAACGACCTGCTGATTACGACCGGCGCCCTGGTGGGCTCGAGCGGCGCGATTCTGAGTTACATCATGTGCCGAGCCATGAACCGTAGCTTTCTTTCGGTCATCCTCGGCGGCTTCGGCGCGGCCGGCGCCGCCCGCTCGGCGCAGCCCGGCGGCGAGATCGTGGCCGCGACGGTGGACGAAGTCGAGGCGCTGCTGCGCGAGGCGTCCGACGTCATCATCGTGCCCGGATACGGCATGGCGGTGGCGCAGGCGCAGTCCACCATCAGCGAGATCACGCGCAAACTGTCGGCGATGGGCGTGAAGGTGCGGTTCGGCATTCATCCCGTGGCAGGCCGCTTGCCCGGCCACATGAACGTGCTGCTTGCCGAAGCGAAGGTGCCGTACGACATCGTGCTGGAGATGGACGAAATCAACGACGACTTCGCCCATGCCGACGTCGTGCTCGTGATCGGCGCCAACGACATCGTCAATCCGGGTGCGCTCGAGGATCCCACGAGTCCGATCGCGGGCATGCCCGTGCTGGAGGTGTGGAAGGCGCGCACGGTCGTGGTGTCCAAACGGAGCATGGCGTCCGGCTATGCCGGCGTCGACAATCCGCTCTTCTACAAGGACAACACGCGCATGCTTTTCGGCGATGCGAAGTCCAGCGTCGACGCGTTGCTTCAAGCGCTCGGAACGTGAGCGACGGGGCGCGACGGCACGACGCCCGCGAGGAATAGGGCGCGTATGAAAATCGCTTGCGAAGCCGCGTGAGGCATGCGTATAATTCGAGGCTCTCTTGCAGCAGCTGCGCACGGGTTTTAACTGTGGGGTGAACTGCGGTTTTAATTGCGCGGCGGCATGGCGGGCGAAGCGTGAAGTGCTTTCAAAGTGCAGTGATTGAAAGAAAAAGCTTCACAAACGCCATGTAGCGAGTTAGAATAGCGTTCTTCGCTGTTGACGAAAGGTTGAGCGCGAAAAGCAGGAAGTGAAAAGATTTTTGTCCCCTTCGTCTAGAGGCCTAGGACATCACCCTTTCACGGTGAGTACAGGGGTTCGAATCCCCTAGGGGACGCCAAAACATCGGCGGCGCTTCGGAACGAAGCGAAGCAGCTTGCGAGACGAGACCGACGCTCGCAGGTATGATGAGCAGTAAAGGAGTGGTAGTTCAGTCGGTTAGAATACCGGCCTGTCACGCCGGGGGTCGCGGGTTCGAGTCCCGTCCACTCCGCCAGACAAAGCCCGTTCAGGTCTCGCTTGAACGGGCTTTTTCAATAAAGTGTAAGCAGTACATGTTGTCCCCTTCGTCTAGAGGCCTAGGACATCACCCTTTCACGGTGAGTACAGGGGTTCGAATCCCCTAGGGGACGCCAGAACATCGGCGGCGCTTGCGGTTCCAGGCGCTGCGGTTCGCGAGAAAATACCGACGCTCGCGGGCCAAGATGCAAGACTGGAGTGGTAGTTCAGTCGGTTAGAATACCGGCCTGTCACGCCGGGGGTCGCGGGTTCGAGTCCCGTCCACTCCGCCAAATAAAAAGCCCGTTCGAACATTGGTTCGGACGGGCTTTTTTCTTGCGCGCATCGACACGTACGCCATGCGTGTCCGTTCGCATTCTCGTCCATGCATGCGTGCGATGTCGGACAATCCGCCATTGCAAGTCGCGCCATGCTGCCTTACTGTGGTCGCGGGTTCCTTTGTTCCGGCTACGATGTTCGATCCGACCGACGCGCCTTCCCGCTATGCGCCATCGCCGTTTCGCCTCCGCCAGGCATCGTTGAGCGATTTCGCCTTCGCCGAGGCGCTTACGCGTACCAACATGTGCCGCTATTACGAGCGGCACCGGCTGGCGTGGCGCGCCGATCTCTTTCTGGCCAGTTGGCAAGAATCCGAAAACTTCATTCTCGAATCGGAAGGCGAGCCGATCGGTTTGCTGCGCCTCACGGAAGAGGGCGATTCTCTTCACATACGCGACGTACAGATCGCCGAAGGCTACCGGGGACACGGAGCCGGCACATTTCTGTTGCAGACGTCGCATACCTGGGCCCGCGAGCGCGGGCTGCGCGAACTGCAACTGCGCGTGTTCGTCGATAATCCGGCGGCGCGGCTTTACCTTCGCATGGGATATCGCGTGGCCGGGCCGCGGCTTGCCCAGTTGGGTGCGATTCGCCACATGACTCGGCCCGTGTAACACGACCTGTGTGACGCGACCGGCTCGGCCGAGGCCGAGGGTGGCGCCGAAGCGCTCGCCGGCTAAATCGATTCGACGATCCCGTCGAAGTCGTCGTCCGCGCTGGTGCGCTCGGGGGACGATTCGCCGCCGCGCATCATGAACGCGCGCGGGCTTTCGCCGAATGCGCGCCGGAACATAGCCGAAAACGCACTTTGGCTTTGATAGCCGAGTTCGTGGGCGATCTGCGACAGCGCGCGGCCGCGCGTCAGCAAAGGGATCGCGCGGGCGAGCACGGCCTGCTGGCGCCACTGCGAGAAACTCATTCCCAGTTCTTGACGGAAAAGACGGGCGATCGTGCGTGTGCTCGCCCCGACGCTGGCCGCCCAGTATTCCAGCGAATCGGCGTTGCCCGGATCGGCCAGCAGCGCTTCGCACAAGGCGCGCAGGCGCTTTTCCTTGGGCATCGGCACGGACAGCGGCAGCGGCTCCGAACGCGTGATTTCGTCGAGCGCCAGCGCGCCGAGCAACCGCTCGCGCGCACTGCCGAGGCCGTCCGCGTCCAGTGCGGCGATCACTTCGCGCAGCAACCCGGACATTTCCACGACCCGGCAGGCGCCGAGTCCCGCGGGAACGACCGACTCGTCGATGTACAGCGTGCGCAGATAGGCGTCCTCGACGATCACGACTTCGTGCGGTACGTGCGGCGGCACCCAAATCGCGCGCGAGGGCGGCACCATCCATGTGCTGCCGGTGACGCCCACCCGCATCACGCCGCGAGACGCGTAGGCGAGCTGCGCCCACGCATGCATATGCATGGCGATGCGTTCCCCGGCCGGCATCGGCCGAGCCCGTACGCGGATCGGATGGGCAGGCGTGGGCGCGAACTCCGGCGGAATATCGATGAGGCGCACACGGGCGCTTGGCGCGCGAGGGATCGGGTCGGTCGTTTGCATATCGAGGACGCGTTGGCGAAACGAAAGGCACGGCCCGTCGTAAAGCAGGCGGCAACCGGTATTGTCCATATTGTATGTTCGCCGCTTATTCGACATGCATAATGCGCTTGCCGAGTATAGGCGCTTAGTGCACCCATGCTGGGCGTTGAGCATGCGCCGGCGAAGTCCACGCGTTCAATCATGCACAGCCGGCGACGCGAGAATTCACACATAACAAGGACGAGGGCAAATGCAATACGTATTCATCTACGGGACGCTGCGAGAGGGCGAGATCAATGACATCGGGCAAGCGGCCGCGCGCCACGGGATCGCGGCGCCGCGGCTCATCGGCAGGGCGTCCGTCATGGGGCGTTTGTACGATTTCGGGGACTATCCGGGGCTCGTGCAGGACGAGGCGGCGGGGCCCGTGCGGGGCGATGTCTATGAAATCGAAGACGATCTCGTCCCCGTGCTGGACGACATCGAAGGCGTGCGTCCCGGGATCGACAGTCTATTCAAATCGCGCCCGGTCAGCGTTCCCGTTGCGGGGCGTTTGCTAGCGTGTTTCTTCTATCCAGTCGACGCGGTGTCGGTCGAAGGGCGCACGCGCATCGAGGCCGGCGATTGGGTCAGCTATCGCCTCGCGCGCGACGGCGTGGGCGCGTTCAACTACGGCAGGTAATTCGCTGCGTACCGGCGACGGCCCCGGATTGAATTGGGCCGTCGCGCGGTTTCCCCTTGCTTACACTTCTTCGTAAAGCGGCAGCGTCAGGAATTCCGTAAACGATTCCGACGTCGACATCTGTTCGAAGATCGCCGCGGCACGGTCGTACGACTCGGTAGCGCCGGCCACCGATGCCTTCACCTTCGGCAATTCCTCGGCGATGAGCACTCTCACGAGCTCGGCCGTCACCTTACGGCCATCCTCGAGTTTGCCCTTGGGCGAACGGATCCATTGCCAGACCTGCGAGCGCGAGATTTCGGCCGTCGCCGCATCTTCCATCAGGTTGTGAATCGGCACGCAGCCGTTGCCTGCGAGCCACGAGCCGAGATAGTGGATGCCGACGTTGATGTTGTTGCGCAGGCCTGCTTCGGTAATCGGCGCTTCGGGACGGAAGTCGAGCAGATCGGTCGCCGTCACCTGGACGTCGTCGCGTTGCTTGGCGATCTGGTTCGGCTTATCGCCGAGCACGCCGACGAACTCTTCCATCGCCACGGGCACGAGGCCCGGGTGGGCCACCCAGCCGCCGTCGTAGCCGTCGGTCGCATCGCGCTTCTTGTCGGCGCGCACGCCGGCCATGGCCTTTTCGTTCGCGGCCGGATCGCTCTTGATCGGAATCAGCGCGCTCATGCCGCCGATGGCCGGCGCGTTGCGCTTATGGCAGGTCTTGAGCAGTTGCAGCGCGTAGGCGCGCATGAACGGGACCGTCATCGTGATTTGCGCGCGGTCGGCTAGGCAAAAGTCCTTGTCGTTCTTGAACTTCTTGATGGCCGAGAAGATATAGTCCCAACGGCCGGCGTTCAGGCCCGCGCTGTGTTCGCGCAGTTCATAGAGAATTTCGTCCATCTCGAAGGCGGCGAGAATCGTCTCGATCAGCACGGTGGCGCGAATCGTGCCGCGCGGCAGTCCGATGGCTTCTTGGGCGGCCACGAAGATGTCGTTCCAGAGGCGGGCCTCGAGGTGGCTCTCCATCTTGGGCAGATAGAAGTAGGGGCCGCTGCCGCGCGCGAGGAGTTCCTTCGCGTTGTGGAACAAGAAGAGCGCGAAGTCGAAGATGCCGCCCGAGACGCGTTCACCGTCCACCGTGACGTGCTTTTCATCAAGGTGCCAGCCGCGCGGACGCACGATGAGCGTCGCGGTCTTTTCGTTCAGCTTGTACGTCTTGCCGTTTTGTTCGAGCGAGATCGTGCGGCGAACGGCCTCCTTCAGATTCAGTTGGCCCGTGATCTGGTTATGCCAGTTGGGCGTATTCGAATCCTCGAAGTCCGTCATGTAGGAGTCCGCGCCCGAGTTCAGCGCGTTGATGATCATCTTGCGCTCGACGGGGCCCGTGATTTCCACGCGGCGGCATTCGAGATCCTTCGGCAGCGGGGCGATCTTCCAATCGCTTTCGCGCACGGCTTTCGTTTGGGCGAGAAAGTCCGGACGCTCACCCGCATCGAGGCGTTTCGTGCGTTCGGCGCGTGCTTGAAGCAGTTCTTTGCGGCGCGATTGGAACGCGCGGTGCAGATCGGCGACGAGCTTGAGCGCCTCGGGCGTGAGGATCGTCTCGAAACCGGGCTCGATCGCGCCGGTGATTTGCATGCCTTGGGGCAACGACAACGTGTTCGCCATGGAAAGTCTCCTTTGGTCGGTCAGATGGCAAAAATACGGGCGAGGGCATCGCAGGCTCGGGCTGGGGCGTGCGATACCGATCGCTTCAATCC
Organism: Trinickia sp.; assembly: GCF_051954495.1. Lineage (GTDB taxonomy): Bacteria > Pseudomonadota > Gammaproteobacteria > Burkholderiales > Burkholderiaceae > Trinickia. The sequence goes on along the minus strand of NZ_JBQCHR010000170.1, from coordinate 20,352 downwards.
TTTTCGATTCTTTTCAATCCTTGTCGGTCGGCATTAAGGTTCGAACGAATTCGACGAGGTCCGATAGGCTCGCGCCAATGCCGCGAGGCTTCACTCCGAGTTCTTCGAGCGGCGCATTCGTTCGATTGATCCAAAACGTCGTGTAGCCGAACCAGCCAGCGCCGGCCACGTCCCAGCCGTTCGATGAAACGAAGACGATCTCGCGCGCACTGACGTCGAACGCGCGCGTGCCCAACGCATAAGCGGCCGGTGCCGGCTTGTACGCACGCACCGCGTCGACGGAAAGCACATGATCGAAAAGCTCGGCGATGCCGGCGCTCTTGACCGCGACGTCGAGCATGCGCGGATTGCCGTTCGACAAGATGCCGAGGCCGAGCGGCTGTGCGTCGCAGGCGCCGCTGTTCACCCGCAGCGCTCGCAGGGCGGGCGCTGCATCGGGAAATGCCGAGAGGCAAGCGTACTGATCCATGAGCCGTTTTTCGCCGGCCGGCTCGAGCGGCAAGCGCAGACGGCGCGCCGCATGGCGCAACGCGTCGAGCGTGACGTCCCAGAACGGCGCGTAGTGCGCGCCGTTCACATCGGCCAGCGTGCGCAGTTGGGAATACTCGATCTGCTTCAAGCGCCAGAGCTGCGAGAGCGCATCGCCTTGCCCCGGGAAAAGCTGTTCGGCCGCCGCCACGACGGAGTGCACGTCGAATAGCGTGCCGTACGCGTCGAACAGCACCGCTTTGGGAAAACGTCGTGACGGGTTCGACATGGCCTGAGCTCCTCGTGCAACCGCAGTTTCAACAATCTGGAACGTATTTTATTTGTGACTTGATGGACTGAAAAAGACCCGTGACGTCACTTTATCTTTGACTTTTTGTTGCATAATCGGCCGGTCGATCGATTTTTCCGGGGGGCTCGCCCGTGTCGCGGTTCAAGCAAATCGAAACGTTCGTGGCCGTGGCCGCAAAAGGCAGTTTGTCCGCTGCCGCTCAGGCCGAAGGCGTGGCGCCGGCCGTGATCGGCCGACGGCTGGATGCGCTCGAGGAGCGGCTCGGCGTCAAACTGCTCGTGAGAACGACGCGCAAGCTCACGTTGACGTTCGAGGGCTCGGCGTTCTTGGAGGATTGCCAGCGGATCGTGGGCGATATGCAGAATGCGGAGGCCAGCGTGTCGGCCGGCGGTGTGAAGGCGAGCGGACACGTGCGCATCTCGGCCCCGGCGGGCTTCGGCCGCAAGCACGTCGCGCCGTTGATTCCCGCATTCGCGTCGGCGCACCCGGAAGTGTCGATCGCGCTCGACCTGTCCGATCGCATGGTCGACCTGGTCAACGAGGGCTTCGATTGCGCGGTCCGGTTCGGCGAGCTGCCCGATTCGTCGCTCGTTTCGCTGCGCCTTGCCGAGAACCGGCGCGTGTGCGTGGCGGCGCCCTCGTACCTCGAGCGGCGCGGCACGCCGCGCACGCTTGCCGATTTGGCGCACCACAACTGCCTGACGCTCGCCGCGGGCGTCAATCAACAGCGCGGCTGGACTTTTCAGCAAGACGGCAAAGTCGTGTCGATCAAAGTGTCGGGCACGCTGGAATGTTCGGACGGGGCGGTTCTTCACGAGTGGTGCTTGGCGGGGCACGGCCTCGCATGGCGCTCGTCGTGGGAAGCGGGCGAAGACATCGCCGCCGGCCGTCTCGCGACCGTGCTCGATTCGTTCGCGGCGCCGCCGATCGGCATACACGCCGTATTCCCGCAGCGCAGGCATTTGCCCTTGCGCGTTCGGTTGTTCCTCGATTTCCTCAAGCATACCTATGAGCGTCCGGGCTACTGGCAATAGCGGGCGGCCTTGAGCGAGGACCGCGGGCCGCGCGGGTTTCCGATATGCGGACTCACCCGAAGCACGGGCATTGGGCGCGCCGCGCCGCACTACAATCCACTTGGACAAGCTCGCGCCGACGCGCGCGAGGCCACCGACCCGCCGTGTACGGCGGTTGCTAGTCGACGAGGGGAGGCGCCATGTTCAAGCACATCCTGGTCCCGACCGACGGTTCCGATTTGTCGCAAAAGGCGATCGACGGTGCAATCGATCTTGCGCGTTCGGTCGGCGCGCGCATCACCGCGTATGCCTGCTTGCCCCAGTATCCCTATTCGCCGTTTTCCGAGGTGGTCGTCGAGCCGCCGGCCGACTTCCAGCAGCGCAGCGAACGCGAGGCGCGAGAGCATCTGGACGACGTCGAACAGGCGGCGCGCGAGGCCGGTGTCGCCTGCACGAGTCAAACGAGCGTGCATCCGTCGCCCTATCTCGGCATCATCGAAGCGGCCGAACAAAGCGGGTGCGACGTCATCTTCATGGCTTCGCACGGGCGCAAAGGGTTGGGCAGCCTCTTGATCGGCAGCGAGACGCAGCGCGTCCTCACGCATACGAAAATTCCCGTCATCGTTTACCGCTGATTCACCGATTCGCCGCTCCTCCAGCCACGGCGTCGAATCACGCCTCGATTCCGCGCCGCGAAACGTCGGGCCCCGCACGCATGACGCATGCGGGGCTCGCGTCCTCCCTGGTCCCCTGTGCTAGTTCAGTGGCTTACGCGACCTTTTTCGCATCGAAGAACTGTTCGTCTTCCGTCGAGCCATGCAGCGCCGTCGTCGAGGCTTCGCGCTCGACCGTCTGCGTGACGGCGTCGAAGTAGCCCGTGCCCACTTCGCGCTGATGCTTGACGGCCGTGAAGCCCTTCTCGGCCGCGGCGAACTCGGCCTGCTGCAGTTCGACGAATGCGCTCATCTGTGAACGCGCATAGCCGTGCGCGAGGTTGAACATCGAATAGTTGAGCGCGTGGAAGCCCGCGAGCGTGATGAACTGGAACTTGTAGCCCATCGCACCCAATTCCTTCTGGAATTTCGCGATCGTCGCATCATCGAGATTCTTCTTCCAGTTGAACGACGGCGAGCAGTTGTACGACAGCAGCTTGCCGGGGAATTGCTTGTGGATGGCCTCGGCGAATTTCTTCGCGTATTCGAGATCCGGCTTGCCCGTTTCGCACCAGATCATGTCGGCATACGGCGCGTAGGCGAGGCCGCGCGAGATGGCTTGCTCGAGGCCAGGCTTGGTCCGGAAGAAGCCTTCGACCGTGCGCTCGCCCGTCAGGAACGGACGATCGTTTTCGTCGATGTCCGAGGTGATCAGGTCGGCCGCTTCGGCGTCCGTGCGCGCAATGAGGACGGTCGGCGTGCCGCAGACATCGGCCGCCAAACGCGCCGCCGTCAGTTTCGCGACGTTTTCACGCGTCGGCACCAGCACCTTGCCGCCCATGTGGCCGCATTTCTTGACCGAGGCGAGCTGATCTTCGAAGTGCACGCCCGATGCGCCCGCTTCGATCATGGCCTTCATCAGTTCGAATGCGTTGAGCACGCCGCCGAAACCGGCCTCGGCGTCCGCCACGATCGGCGCGAAGAAATCGACGTACCCTTCATCGCCCGGGTTCTTGCCTTCGGCCCATTGAATCTGATCGGCGCGCGTGAGCGTGTTGTTGATGCGCTTGACCACGAGCGGCACCGAGTTCGCCGGGTACAGCGACTGATCGGGGTACATTTCCCCGGCGACGTTCGCATCGCCCGCCACTTGCCAGCCCGACAGATAGATGGCCTTCAGGCCGGCCTTCACCTGTTGCATCGCCTGGTTGCCCGTCAGCGCACCCAGGGCGTTGACGAACGGTTCGTTGTTGACGGACTGCCACAGTTTTTCGGCGCCGCGCTTGGCAAGCGTGTGCTCGGGTTGGATCGACCCGCGCAAGCGGACGACGTCCTCGGCCGTGAAGCCGCGCTTGATGCCTTTCCAGCGCGGATCGGTTTCCCATTGCTGTTGGAGTTGCTGTGCTTGCTGTTCGCGTGACATGGTGGGCTCCTGGTTACCTAAGGTGTGAGTCGTGTTGGATCTCGCGTGTCGCGACGTTTGGGTCGCGAACTCTTATATAAGAGTCTAGGCAATACGGTACCCGCGGAATAGGCGTAAGCGAACGTTTTTTTTGGATGAATTATCGTTAAATATCAGATAGATATGAATAGCATTTCGCATTAAGAAACGACATTTTTCATGTCGCAACGCTTATCGTTGTGCCACGCAGCACAGATTTTTACGACACAAAAGATCTTTTCGTATCGTGAAATTGGGGCGAAATGGGGTGATGAGCGGGCTCGAACGGGGGGATTCGCGCGAGAAAGCGACGGAGATCGGGCGCTGAACGGGCGAAAAAAAACCGGTGCGGTTCGGATGAACGGCACCGGCTTTTGAGGCAGCAGGCGCTTGCGCCCTGCCCAGTGAAGGTCCTGCTAAGCGTTAGTCGCCGCGCCGCGCGCCGCGCTGGCCGTCGCTGCGACGACCTTGGTAGCCGTCGCGCGAACCGTAACCGTCGCGCGAGCCGCTCGACGGGCGGCCGCTCCAGCCGCCGCCGCCGCCGCGCTTCTCGCCGTTACCCGTGCCGGTGCCGCGCGATGCGCCGCTCGGCGAACCGAAGCGGCGGCCACCGTTGCCGCCGGGGCGGCCGCGGCCATTGCCGTTGCCGCTGCGCGCGGGCGGGGCCTTGCGCGGCTCGAAGCCTTCGATGACGTTCACCGGCAGCGGGGCGCGCACGAAGCGCTCGATCCGCTTGAGCGCGCCTTGCTCGGCGTGGTGCACGAGGCTGACGGCGATGCCCGTACGACCGGCACGGCCCGTGCGGCCGATACGGTGAACGTAGTCTTCGGCGAACTTGGGCAGATCGTAATTGAAGACGTGCGTGATGCCGGGGATGTCGATGCCGCGCGCGGCGACGTCGGTCGCCACGAGCACGCGCACACGGCGTTCGCGCAGCGCGCGGATCGTGCGGGTGCGTGCGCCTTGAGGCAAGTCGCCATGCAGGGCGGCGGAAGAGAAGCCGGCATCGGCCAGACGGCCCGCCAACTGATCGGCTTCGCTCTTGGTCGCCGTGAACACGATGGCTTGATCGAGCGCGTCGTCGCGCAGCAGGTGATCGAGCAAACGGTCCTTATGATCGCGGTCGTCGACATAGTGGACGGTTTGCGCGATGTTGGCGCGCGATTCCATCCGCTGAACGATCTCGATACGCTCCGGATTTTTCAGCAGGCGGTTCGTCAACGAGCCGATCTTGCCATCGAGCGTGGCCGAGAACAGCATCGTTTGACGCGTGGCCGGCGTGGCGGCGACGATCGTCTCGATGTCGTCGATGAAGCCCATGTCGAGCATGCGGTCGGCTTCATCGAGCACGAGCATTTTCAGCTCGGACAGGTCGATACGGCCGCGTTCGAGGTGGTCGAGCAGACGGCCGGGCGTCGCAACCAGGATCTCGGGGTTCTTGGCGAGCAGCATCAATTGCTGTCCGTAGGCGACGCCGCCGAGAATGCTGACCGTGCGCAGCCGGCGCAGGTGCTTGCCGTACGTCGAAGCAGCGGTCGTCACTTGCATGGCCAGTTCGCGCGTGGGCGTGAGCACGAGCAGACCGGGGCGCGCGACGGACGGCCCGCGACGCGGACGGCGGTCGCCGCCGGCCTCGCGAGGCTCGCGCGGCTGTGCGGCCAGCGTCTTTTGCAATTGGGCGAAGCGCTCGATGGCGGGCAGCATGAAAGCCGCCGTCTTGCCCGAGCCCGTGGGGCTCGAAACGAGCAGGTCGCGGCCCGCGATGCCGGCCGGAATGGCGCGCTGCTGTACCGGCGTGGGCACGGTGTAGCCGGCAGCCGTCAGCGTCGCGACGATCTCGGGCGACAGGCCGAGCGAGGCGAACGTGGGGCCGGTCGGGGTCTCGGCGGCCGGCTCGTTGGAGAGCGCTGCATCGGCGACCGGCGCGTCGGCGAGGAGGGTATCGGCGGGCAGGCCGAGGGCGCGATCGGCAATGGCGTTCAACGGGCTGGTGTCAAGGCTCGAAGTCATGAGAATCCTAAGAAGACGTCAAAAATACGTCGGCGCCAATCGGCATTACCCAAGTCGTCGGATTCAGCATGCAACAGGCACGCGAGCAAATCGAAAAACGGGGGCAGCTCGCGAGTCAGTGCGAGCTTTTCGTTAGAAGCTGTATCGGATACGGGACGCCGATATGGCATCGCCGCCAGCCTGGTATGAGACGGCCCGTGAAGGCCTAGGCGGAAGGGGACAGGTTCTAAACTGGATTGGTGCAAAACGCTACGGTGCGCTGCACGCTCCGGCTTGCCGCCGGCGGGTGATGCGCAGCCAGCATTATAGGGGTTTTTGCTGCGGCGCGCCAGAGGGGCGTTGAATCGGGGTGCTGAACCGGCGGCAACGCGCGCCGTTCCCGAGCGCGCCCGGGCCGCCGCGCTGCGTCTTGCGGTCTCTTGCGCTTGGCTCAGCTCGCTTCGCCGTTCTTCAGCGATTCGACGAGTTCGACGTACTGCTGTTTCGCCACGTCCGACGCCGTGCCCTTGAGCGAGGCCCACGCGTCGTACTTGTACTTGCCGACGATGTCGGTGAAGCCCGGCTTGTCGCCGTGGACATCGCCTTCGGTGGCTTGCTTGAAGAGGGCGTACAAACGCAGCAGCGTCATGTTGCCCGGCTTTTCCGGCAGGGCTTTGACATCCACTTGGGCTTGCTCGAACTGCGAATCGACTTGGCTCATGACCATCTCTCCAATGCAAAAACGATAGGGCCGCCGATCATAGCAAGCGTTCCCGTCGGAAAAATCGAGCGATGCTTCCAAACGCCGGCCGCGCGAGCGCGAAGCGGCGGCGTCATGATCGGCGCACCGCATTCGGTCGGCGGAGCGCCGCACTACCCGCATTACAATAGCGCCCATGACATCCACCGTGCTGCTTGCTCTCGATACATCGACCGAATTTTGTTCGGTCGCGCTGCTACGCTCCGAGGCGCCCTCGGCCGGCTTCGAACCGGCTTCCCCGCGCATCTGGACGCGCCATGAACAAACGGGGGCGGTCTCCAGCACCCGCGTGCTGCCCGCCGTGCGGGAACTGTTCGATGAAGCCGGTTTGACGCTGGGTCAATGCAACGCCGTCGCGTTCGGTGCCGGCCCTGGCTCGTTCACGGGTCTGCGCACGGCGACCGGCGTCGCCCAGGGGCTCGCGTTCGGGCTCGGCGTGCCGGTCGTGCCCGTCAGCACGCTGCTCGTTTGCGCAGAAGGCGCGCGCGAGCGCGACCCTTCTATCGATCGTGTGCTGGCCGTGCTCGATGCCCGCATGGACGAAGCGTATTGGGCCGATTACGCGTGGGATGCCGCAACCGGCGATTGGCGCACGATTGCGCCGCCCTCGCTGGGCACGCCCGAGGCGCTCGTCGCACCCGATACGTCTTTCACGTTGGCCGGCAACGCCGCCCGGGCGTTCGGCGCGCGCTTGGCCGTGGCGCAGCGGGCCGCCGTCGTCGATCACGACGCGCTGCCGCACGCTCGGCCCTTGGCGCTGGCGGCGCTGCGCGCCTATCGCGCCGGCCGCGCGGTGTCTGCCGAGCACGCGGCGCCCGAATACGTGCGCGACAAGGTCGCGCAGACCACGGCCGAACGCCTAGCGGAACGCGCCGCGCGCGAGGGGCGGGAGGCGCGATGAGCGGGGTGCTGCTGGCCGACCGCTACATGTCGCCGATGACAGAGGCCGATCTCGATGAGGTGGCCGCCGTCGAACGCGAAGCGTACGAGTTTCCCTGGTCGCGCGGCAATTTCGAGGATTCGCTGCGCAACGGCTACTTCGGCATTTGCATGCGGCACGTCACCGGCACGTTGATCGGCTATTGCGTGCTGATGCCCGTCGTCGACGAAATGCACCTGCTGAACCTATGCGTCGCCCCGCAGGCGCAAGGCACGGGCGCGGGGCTCGCATTGCTGCGCGAAGCGGTACGGATCACGCGCGGCAAGCAATTGGCCGGGCTGCTGCTCGAAGTGCGGCCGTCCAATGTACGCGCGCTGCGCCTGTACGAGCGTTTCGGCTTCGCGACGATCGGGCGGCGCAAGAATTACTATCCCGCGCGGCGGCACGGCCGCGAAGATGCGCTCGTGATGCGCTACACGTTTAAGGAGGGCGACGATGGCGCTCGATGAAGCCGCGCTCGACACGCTCGGTCTTTCAACGCTTTGGGTTCGGCGCGGTGGGGCGCTCGAGTCGGGTTCCGCCGCCGACGAAGGCGCGGCGACCGTCGCGCACGAGGCGGCACATGCCGACGACCCGTCGATGCCCAGCGCGACGCCGAGGCGCGAAGCCGAGCAAAACCCGGACGGCGCGGCATGGGACGAAGTCGATTTTGCCCCCGTGGGAAGCGCGCCGGTGCGGGCCGAGGCGCGCCCGGTGGCTCGCGACGACGATGTGGCCACGCTCGATTGGGACGCGCTGGACGCACGCGTGTCGGCATGCGAACGGTGTCGGCTGTGCGAGAAGCGGACCAATACCGTGTTCGGCGTCGGCGACCGCGCGGCCGATTGGATGCTGATCGGCGAGGCGCCCGGCGAAAACGAGGACAAGCAAGGCGAGCCGTTCGTCGGCCAGGCCGGCAAACTGCTCGACAGCATGCTGCGCGCACTGTCGCTCGCTCGCGGCGAAAACGTCTATATCGCGAACGTCGTCAAGTGCCGCCCGCCCGGCAACCGCAATCCCGAGCCCGACGAAGTGGCGCAATGCGAGCCTTACCTGCAACGTCAGGTGGCGCTGCTCAAGCCCAAGCTCATCATCGCGCTCGGCCGCGTGGCCGCGCAGAATCTGCTCAAGACCGACGCGAGCATCTCGTCGCTGCGGGGGCGGGTGCATCGGTACGAAAACGTGCCCGTCATCGTGACGTACCACCCCGCCTATTTGCTGCGCACTTTGCCCGACAAAGCCAAGGCATGGGTCGATCTGTGCCTCGCGCACGACACCTATAGGCAAGCTTTAACCGATTCGCAGGCGGCGCGATGAGCGCGCTCGAGCCGGCCGCCGCCCCAGCCGCCGCGCTCGATGCGTTGCTCGATGCGCTGTCCGATCCGGTCGTGCGCGACTTGGCCTGGCTGCTGTTCAGCGCGCCGTTGTTGCGAGGCCACCCCCCTGCCGGCGAACTCGCCGTCGCCTTCGAGACCGCCGACGAATCGGCGGCGACGCTTGCCTGGCTGCTCGAACTCGATCGCGACGCCCGGCCTTTGAGGGAAGCGATATCGGCGACGCGGATCGTGCGGCTTGGCCGCTACGCCGAGTGCTTGCTCGGCTACTTCTTGCAGCACGGGCCGGCGGCGCGTCTGATTGCCGCGAACGTCGCGCTGCGGCTGGCGGGGCGGACGATCGGCGAATGCGATTTTCTCGTCGAAACGGCGCTTGGGCGACGTCTGCATTGGGAACTCGCCGTCAAATGCTATCTGCACGCGGGCGGCGACCGCGCGCAATTGGCCGATTATGTCGGCCCCAATCTGCAAGACCGTTTCGATCTCAAGCTTAAGCACCTGCTTGGGCACCAGTTGCCGCTGTCGGCGCGCGAAGAGTTCGCGGCGTTGGGGCATGGGGGCCCGTGGCAGCCGCAGATGTTCGTCAAGGGTTGGCTCTTTTACCGGTGGCGCGAGTCGCCTCCTGTTGCGCACGCTGTCGAACCGGCGCACCACCGCGGTTTTTGGGTGACGCGCGGCGAATGGTCCTCGCTCTGCGAGCGTCAGCCCGCGGCGCGATGGATCGTTTTGCCGCGCCTGGCGTGGCTCGCGCCGCGGCGAGCGGTGTCGAATGCGGATGCGGATGGGGCGGGCTTGTCCGAGGCGGGCGCATTGGCAGAGCGGCTGGCGCAACAAAGTGGGCCGACGATGGTCGCCTCATTCGAGCGCACGGGCGCAGGGCTCGGGCATTGGAGCGAAGCGCAACGCGGGTTCGTCGTCCCCGACGAATGGCCGGCGCAGGCTCGCTCGTTCGCGCTCGCCACGGATCTCGGCTAGGCCGAGTGCGGTACGGGCTGTTACCACCAACGATGGAAATGATGCAGGGGGCCGATGCCGGAGCCCACTTGCAGACGCACGCTCTCGCGCAGGGCGCCGACGAGATAGGCTTTGGCGTCGGTCACGGCGCCGAGCCAGTCCGTACGCTGCGTGATCAGCGCCGCGATCGCCGCCGACAGCGTGCAGCCCGTGCCGTGCGTCTGCTTGACCTCGATGCGCGCCGCGCCGAGACGATGGGCGCCGGTATCGTCGATGAGCCAATCGGGGCTCTGATCGCCGCCTAGGTGCCCGCCTTTCATCAGCACCGCGCGTGCGCCCAGCGCCCGCAGCGCGTCGCCGTGGCGGCGCATGGCCGCTTCGTCGGCGGCCGGTGCGTCGGCGCCGACGAGCGCCGCGGCTTCGTCGAGGTTAGGCGTGATGAGGCTGGCCAACGGCAGCAATTCGTCGCGCAAGGCAGCGACCGCGTCGGGCGCGAGCAGCGCGTGCCCGTTCTTGGACAGCATCACGGTGTCGAGCACGATGTGGACGGGGCGATGGCGGCGCAAACCGGCAGCCACCGCACGAACGATCTCGGCGTTCGCGAGCATCCCGATCTTGACCGCATCGATGCGGATATCGTCGAAGACCGCATCGAGCTGGGCGGCGACGAATGCGGCATCGGGTGCATGGACTGCGCGCACGCCTTGGGTGTTCTGCGCGGTCAGCGCCGTGACGACGCTCGCGCCATAGACGCCCAGCGCCGAGAAAGTCTTCAAATCGGCTTGGATGCCGGCCCCGCCGCCGGAGTCGGAACCGGCGATCGTCAGGACGTTGGGAATGGCGCGGGACATGGCACGTATGCGGGCCGCGGCACGGCCCGGCGGGTGGGTTAGTGCTTGGATTCGCCGATCAGGGCGACGGAATCGAATGCGCGCTGATTGGCTTGATGCCGGCGCATGACGAGCCACATCATCAGGCAGACGAACGTCCCGAAAAGGACGATGACGACGGACACCGGCACGTCGAGCCAAACGAGCACCGCGTACAGGCACAGCATGATGAGCACCGAGAGGTTCTCGTTGAAGTTTTGCACGGCGATCGAATGGCCGGCCGAGAGCAGCACGTGCCCGCGATGCTGCAGCAGCGCGTTCATCGGCACCACGAAAAAGCCCGACAGCGCCCCGACGACCATCAGGAACAAATAGGCGATGATGAGATAGCCGGGCACGTGCAAGCGGCCGAAGTAAAAGCCCCAATTCGCCGGGATGAGATGGCGCGTGTAGAACGCCATCAGCATGACGGCGATCCCCATCATGATGCCGACGGGCAGCACGGTGAGCGACTTCTTGAGCGGCACGCGCGCCGCGGCGGACATTGCGCCGGCGGCCACGCCGACGGCGACGATGGCCTGCAGGATCGCTCCCTCGGACAAGGACATGCCGAGCGACACCTCTGCCCACTTGAGCACGATGAACTGCAGCGTTGCCCCCGCGCCCCAGAACAGCGTAGTGACGGCAAGCGAGATCTGGCCTAGCTTGTCGCGCCAGAGCGTGAGGAAGCAATCGGCGAAATCGGTGATGAGCTTGATCGGGCCGTGCTGCTGCTTGGGATAGCGGGCGCCCGTGTCGGGAATGCGCAGATTGAAAAGCGCCGCGACGATGTAGATGGCCATGATGACCAGCATGGCGGCTTCGGCCGGCGTCGAGACGAACGGCATGCGGTGCTTGAGCACGTGCGCGGCGATGTGCGGGCTGATCAGCGCGCCGCCCAGCACGGTGCCGAGAATGATGGAGGCGACGGTGGTGCCTTCGATCCAGCCGTTTGCCGCCACGAGCCGCTCGGGCGGCAAGAGTTCGGTCAGGATGCCGTATTTGGCGGGCGAATAGGCGGCCGCGCCGAACCCGACGACCCCGTAAGCGGCGAGCGGATGCGCGCCGACGAGCATGACGATGCAGCCCACGATCTTGATCGTATTCGTCGCGAACATGACGCGGCCCTTGGGGCGCGAATCGGCGAACGCCCCCACGAATGGGGCGAGCGCGACGTACGACAAGACGAAGAACAGCTTGAGCAGCGGGGTCATCCAGTTCGGGGCATGGAGATCTTTGAGCAGTGCAATGGCGGCGATCAGAAGGGCGCTATCGGCCAGCGACGAAAAAAACTGCGCGGCCATGATGGAGTAAAAACCTTTTTTCATCTGATGCGTTGCGGTCCTTTGCGGCGCGTCCTCCCCGGACGCGTCTGACGCGTTAGGACTTAGGCCGTTCGAAATGGGTTGTGCGCACGGCTTTATATCACGAAAATAGGTGGCTTCGGACTGCCGGCGCGCCGCCCGAACGGCGCGCGGCCCGCCCGCGCGGCCGAAAACGCGCCATCCCATCACGATTGCCATCGTGCTACATACGAAAACGTCATGCCGCGCCCGCTTCTCGCCACCATCCATACCGCAGCTCTCGCCAACAATCTCGCTTGCGCCCGCCGCCACGCGCCCAACTCGAAAGTATGGGCCGTCGTCAAGGCCAATGCCTACGGTCACGGGCTAGCCCGTGCGTTCCCGGGTTTGCGCGCCACCGACGGCTTCGGCCTGCTCGACCTCGAAGAGGCCGTCAAGCTGCGCGAGCTCGGCTGGGCGGGGCCCATTCTTCTGCTCGAAGGGTTCTTTCGTCCGACCGATATCGACGTCATCGACCGCTACAGCCTGACGACGACCGTGCACAGCGACGAGCAGCTGCGCATGCTCGAAATGGCGCGCCTGTCCAAGCCGCTGAACATTCAGCTGAAGATGAACAGCGGCATGAATCGGCTCGGGTACACCCCCGACAAGTTCCGTGCCGCGTGGGAGCGCGCTCGGGCGTGCCCGGGCGTCGGGCAAATCGTGCTCATGACCCATTTTTCGGATGCCGACGGAGAGCGGGGAGTCGAGCACCAGATCGACGCGTTCGAGCGCGGCGCCGAAGGCATTGCGGGCGCACGCAGCTTGTCGAATTCAGCCGCTACGCTCTGGCATCCGCGTGCGCATTTCGACTGGGTACGGCCCGGCATCATTTTGTACGGCGCGTCGCCGTCCGGGGTCACGTCCGCCATCGAAGGCGTCGGACTGCAGCCGGCCATGACGCTCGCTTCCGAGCTGATCGCCGTCCAGAGCTTGGCGAAGGGCCAAACCGTCGGATACGGGTCGTCGTTCACGGCGCCCGCGCCGATGCGCATCGGCGTGGTGGCCTGCGGATATGCCGACGGCTATCTGCGCTGCGCGCCCGAGGGCACGCCGATCATCGTCGACGGCGTGCGCACGCGCCTGGTCGGACGGGTGTCGATGGATATGCTGACGGTCGATTTGACCCCGTGTCCGACAGCGAACGTCGGCTCGCGCGTCGAATTGTGGGGCGCGCAGCTTCCGATCGACGACGTCGCGCGCGCTTGCGGCACGATCGGCTACGAGCTCATGTGCGCGGTAGCGCAGCGGGTGCCCGTGCTGGCCGAATGAGCGGTCGGCGCGATTCATCCCTATTTGTGCGTTGTGCGAATGCGATTCCAGTTGCACGCGCAATCGCATTAGCGAGCAAAAGAAGACACGGCTAAGGACCGCGCGTGGCGAAACAAAAAACGATTTACACCTGTACCGAGTGCGGCGGCCAATCGCCGAAATGGCAAGGGCAGTGCCCTTCGTGCAGCGCCTGGAACACCCTCGTCGAAGCCGTAGCGCCCAGTGCGGGCGCGCATCGTTTTCAATCGCTTGCGAAGAGCGCGCCGGTGCAGCGGCTGGCCGATATCGAGGCCGCCGACGTGCCGCGTTTCTCGACGGGCATCGGCGAATTCGATCGGGTGCTCGGCGGAGGATTCGTCGCGGGCGGCGTGGTGCTGATCGGCGGCGACCCGGGCATCGGCAAGTCGACGCTGCTTTTGCAGTCGCTCGCTTCCTTGTCGGAGGATCGGCGCGCGCTCTATATCAGCGGCGAGGAATCGGCGGCGCAGATTGGCCTGCGCGCGCAGCGTCTGGCGCTGCTCGAACCGGGGTCGCGCGCGGCCGATCTGCAGTTGCTCGCCGAAATCCAGCTCGAAAAGATCCAAGCGGCGATCGAGGCAGAGCGGCCCGACGTGGCCGTCGTCGATTCGATTCAAACGATCTACTCCGAGGCGCTGACGTCGGCGCCGGGGTCCGTTGCGCAAGTGCGCGAGTGCGCGGCGCAGCTCACGCGTATCGCCAAGCAGTCGGGCACGGCCATCGTCATGGTCGGGCACGTGACGAAGGAAGGCAGCCTGGCCGGGCCGCGCGTGCTCGAGCACATTGTCGACACCGTCTTGTACTTCGAAGGGGACACCCATTCGTCGTTCCGGCTCGTGCGCGCGTTCAAGAACCGCTTCGGCGCGGTAAACGAACTCGGCGTATTCGCGATGACCGAGCGCGGGCTTCGCGGCGTTGCGAATCCGTCGGCGTTGTTCTTGTCGCAGCACGAGCAGATCGTGCCGGGTTCGTGCGTGCTCGTCACGCAGGAGGGCTCGCGCCCGTTGCTCGTCGAAGTCCAGGCGCTCGTCGATACGGCGCATGTTCCGAACCCGCGCCGGCTGGCCGTCGGGCTCGAGCAGAATCGGCTGGCGATGTTGCTGGCCGTGCTGCATCGCCATGCCGGCATTGCGTGCTTCGATCAGGACGTCTTTTTGAACGCCGTCGGCGGTGTGAAGATCGCCGAACCCGCGGCCGATCTGGCGGTACTGCTCGCCATCCATTCGTCGATGCGCAACAAGCCGTTGCCCAAGGGTTTGATCGTATTCGGCGAGGTGGGACTTGCCGGTGAAATTCGACCGTCGCCGCGCGGGCAGGAGCGTTTGAAGGAGGCTTCGAAGCTCGGCTTCACGGCGGCCTTGATCCCGAAAGCGAACGCGCCGAAGCAGCCCATCGATGGCCTACAGGTGATCGCCGTCGAGCGCCTTGAACAGGCGATCGATCGCATCAAGGAATTGGAGTAGGCGGCGAGCAGGGTGCGGCGGCGTGCGCGGTTGCGTGCCAGAGCGCCGGCGGTTCGGTCGTCGGGAGACGAAGTGCGTACTGGCGGACGGGCCGCTATGCCTGGGCTCCGGGCCGAAAGAGCAAGTGGTCGCGGGCTTCTTCGACCGTCAGCACCGGCGAGACGCAGCAATCGCGCGGCTCGAGCAGTTCGATCCATGTGCTGAGCCGATGGGTCGCGATGTGCTCCGCCAGCTCGCGCGTCAGGGCGAGCGCGTCGGGGCCGCCGATCGCCTGGCCCAAAGTCCAATGGCGCGCGGCCCAATCCGGTCGGCCCAATGCACGGCACAGCCTCTCCCAGAATTTCAGTTCGAGCGCCCCGACGGCCAGCCAGCGTCCGTCCGCCGTGCGGTAGACGTTGTAGCAGGGCACGCCGCCGTTCAGTAAGCCCTGGCCGGAACGCAACGCGTCCGCCGCAGACGGCATGCCGCCTTCGGCATTCTCGAGCGTCGCCTGCGCCACGATGTTGCTGGCATGGATAGCGTGGGTCATCGACACGTCGACGAACGCACCGTCGCCGCCGCGCGACACCTGCCAAAGCGCCGCGAGAATGCGCGTAACGGCCGGCAGCGCGCCGCCGAGCAGGTCGGCAATCTGGATGTTAGGGATGACGGGCGTGCCGTCAGCCGTGGCGATTTGATCGAGCACGCCGGCATAAGCGAGATAGTTGATGTCGTGCCCCGGACGCTGCGAGAACGGTCCGTTCGCGCCGTATCCGGTAATGGCGCAGTACACCAGCTTGGGGTTGACCGCGAGCAGATTCGCGTAGTCGAGCCCGAGGCGCTCCATGACACCGGGGCGGAAGCTTTCGACGAGTACGTGCGATTCGCGCACGAGTGCGCGCAACACCGTTCGCCCCGTTTCGGATTTCAAATCGAGCCGCGTTTCCCGCTTGCCGCGATTGACGAGGCGATAAAAACTGCTGGGCACGCCTTTGGCGCGATCCGCCGGCGCCTGCATCATGGCGCGCGCCGAATCGCCGGCGCCGGGCTCTTCGATCTTCAGCACATCGGCGCCGAGTTCCGCGAGCCGCAACGTCGCGAGCGGGCCGGGCAGCAAGCGCGTAAGGTCGAGCACGCGTAGGCCGCGCAGCGGAGCATCCGTCGTCAACGTACACCTCCTGTCGATACTTGCCGGCTCGGTCCTCGCGAGAGGGCCGCGCACCGCTCGGTGCGAGCGCGCTAGCCGATCTGTTCCAGTTCCTCCTGCGCATCGAGCCAATTGGCTTCGAGCGCTTCGAGGCGCGCGTGGACTTCGGCTTGACGTTTCAGCGCCTCGGTCAGTTTCGCCTTCATCGCCGGCTCGTAGCTGGCGTTGTCGGCGACGAAGGCGTCGAGCGTCGCCTTCTCCGCGTTGAGCGCATCCATCTCTTTTTCGAGCTTTGCGATGCGCGTCTGCAGCGGCTTCTTCAATTGAGACAGCTTCTGGCGCGCTTCGGCTTCCTGACGGCGCTGATCCTTGCGATTGCCGGCGGATAGCTCGCCGTCCATCGATGCGCCGGACGCGCCCGCCTGGGCCGCGGCTTTCGCCGCCGCGCGGGTTTCCGAGGCATGCTGAAGGAGCCAGTCGCGGTAATCGTCGAGGTCGCCGTCGAACGGCTGCAGCCGATGCTTGGCGACCAGCATGAACTGATCGGTCGTCGCGCGCAGCAGATGGCGATCGTGCGAGACGAGGATCAGCGTGCCCTCGAATTGCGCGAGCGCCATCGTCAAGGCATGACGCGTTTCGAGATCGAGGTGGTTGGTCGGCTCATCGAGCAGCAGCAGGTTCGGTTTCTGCCAGATGATGAGCGCCAGCGCGAGCCGCGCTTTCTCGCCGCCCGAGAACGGCCCGATCGGCGAGCTCGCCATATCCCCGGAAAAACTGAAGCCGCCCAGGTAGTCGCGCAGCTCTTGTTCGCGCGTATCGGGTGCGATGCGCGCCAGGTGTGCGAGCGGCGAATCGTCGGGCCGCAACGTTTCGAGCTGATGTTGGGCGAAGTAGCCGATCACGAGACCGCGCGCCGCGCGCATCTTGCCGCCGAGCGGGGCGAGTGTGCCGGCGAGCGTTTTGACGAGCGTCGACTTGCCCTGGCCGTTGGCGCCGAGCAGGCCGATGCGTTGGCCGTTTTGTACCGACAGCGTGACCCCTTCGAGAATCGGAATGTCGGTGCCGTCGTCCGCGTGGTAGCCGCAGCGCATGTCTTCCATGACGAGCATCGGATTGGGCGCGGCGTCGGGCGTGCGAAACTCGAACGTGAACGGCGAAGCGGCATGGGCCGGTGCGATCAGCTCCATCTTCTCGAGCGCTTTCATCCGGCTTTGCGCTTGGCGCGCTTTCGTGGCCTTCGCCTTGAACCGGTCGATGAAGCTTTGCAGATGCGCGATCGTCTTTTGCTGCTTCTCGAAGGCGCTTTGCTGCAAGGCCAGCTGCTGCGCGCGCAGGATTTCGAACTGGGAGTAGTTGCCGCCGTAGCGCTTGATCTGCCGGTTTTCCAGATGCAGCGTGACATTGCAGACCGCATCGAGAAATTCACGGTCGTGCGAGATGATGACGAGCGTGCCTGCATAGCGGCCCAGCCAATCTTCGAGCCAGACGATGGCGTCGAGGTCCAAGTGGTTCGTCGGTTCGTCGAGCAGAAGCAGGTCCGAACGGCACATGAGCGCTTGAGCCAGATTCAAGCGCATGCGCCAGCCGCCCGAGAAGCTCGCGACTTGTTCGCGCGTTTGCGCGAGCGTGAAGCCGAGGCCCAGGAGCAGCGCCTCGGCGCGGGCGGGGGCGGTGTAGCCGTCGGCGTCGGCGAACGCGGCATGTTCATGCGCCAGCGCTTCGCCGTCGTGGGCCGCTTCGGCTTGGGTGATCCGCGCTTCGATCTCGCGCAGCGCGGTGTCGCCGTCAAGCGTGTACTCGAGGGCGGTTTTCTCGACCGCGGGTGTTTCTTGCGCGACGTGGGCGATGCGCCATGAGGGCGGCATCGTGAAGTCGCCGGCGTCTGCGTGCAGCTCGCCGCGCAGCACCGAGAACAGCGTGGATTTGCCCGCGCCGTTGGCGCCGACGAGCCCGGCCTTCTCGCCGGGGTTCAGCGTGAACGAGGTGGCGTCGAAAAGCGGCTTGACGCCGCGGGCCAGACTGAATTGATTGAAACGGATCACGACGGGGCCGGCTGCACGAAAACCGCTATTTTAGACGGTGCTCGGGCAGTGGCGTGCATCGAGCGTGCCACGCGCGGTTTTTTTGGGGTTCTTTTCGTCTTTCGCATAGACTTCACGCTTTTGCTTCGGAGACGCCACGATGAGCACGCTTTATACGTTTTCCGCCCGTACTCTCGGCGGCGAGCCGGTCAGCCTGGACCGCTATCGCGGCAAGGTGCTGCTCATCGTCAATACGGCCAGCGAGTGCGGGTTCACGCCGCAGTATGCGGGGCTGGAGCAGCTCTACGAGCGGTTCGCCGCGCGCGGATTCGAGGTGCTCGGATTTCCCTGCAACCAGTTCGGCAAGCAGGAGCCGGGCGACGCGGCGCAGATAAGCGGGTTCTGCGAAAAGAACTTCGGCGTGACGTTTCCGATGTTCGAGAAGATCGACGTGAAGGGGCCGGACGCGCATCCGTTGTACAGGTATCTGACAAGCGAGCGGCGAGGCATCCTCGGCACGAAGGCCATCAAATGGAATTTCACGAAGTTCCTGGTCGACCGCGACGGCGAGGTCGTCAAGCGGTACGCGCCCAAGACGACGCCAGGCGAGATCGCGGGGCGTATCGAGGCGCTGCTGTAGGGGCGCCTACCAGCCCGTCGTTGCAGTCGCTTTTCCAGACGCAGGGTCAAGCGGCCTCTGGCCGTCGCATGTTGCGGCGTCGCGATCGACGGTGTTGGTCTCATCGCAAAACTGAACAATCACGGTTGATGTCGGGATTGGAAGCGCTGAGGGCGACGGCACAAACTAAACCGGAGATTCCGCATGCGAAAAACAAGACGGTGCTCGGAATCCCCATTTGCATGCACGTTCCCAGCAGTGCAATGCTGATGGCTGAGGCCGCGCGGCCGGACATCTTGGTCAGCGCCGAGTATTCAATATAGGCGCTGCCCCGTAGCTTAGGGGTCAAGACTTTTTGGACGGTGGCAAGCTCGTACGCATACAGGAGTCCCAGTGCCGCGCACACGATGAGCTCTATCGCAAATGACGGACTGGCTGCCAGTACGATCGAGAGTGCTGCTGTCGCTGCAACAATCTGGGGGATGTGGATCAGTCGCCTGGCAAGAATGGCTTTGTCGCCCAGAATCGAAACAAGTGTGCTATAGGCAAAAAAACAGCCATACATGGTGGTCAACGAATTTAGGACCGAGTTTGAGCTTTGGTCGATTCTTGTGATCATCATATAAGACATTCCGCCAAATGAGAAATTGACGAAAATTTGATAAATCAAACCCCATCGCATGTGGGTGTTTTTGATTATAGTGACAACACTTGATGTCATTGATGTCGGGTTAATTTTGTTGCTGATGTACGATTCTTTTTGGTTGATCGGTTGTTTGATTGATATTAGTGAGATCGTGCTGATGCTGGTAGCAAGCAACGCACAAAAAAGGATGTATCCGATATCGATAGTTCTATGTATGACCCCCAAGGAAAAAGCGGTGGCGAGGGTAATGGATCCGCGAGCAATGATATTCTGAATGCTATTGATCTGAGAAAAATCAATCTTGTGAACATCCTTTGCTATAAAGTTGAAATCTGAGCTTAGAGCGAAATCAATATTTGTCAGGATTTTGAAGGCGACAAATATGGCCAGGAGAGCGGTCGTGCTGAGGCTCGCGTCGATAAACAACAGCGCGACAAGCCAAAATGCCGTAAGCGTAGGGCGAAGGTAAATGCACAAGTTCACCCGTGTAGAAGACAGTATTCGCGTTGACGCAGCTGCGAGGGGTAGGGTGAAGAGGATTTTTAGCGCGGAGTCAATGATTGCGACTGCTGCCGCAAGGTCGAAACGATGGATGCTCGAAAAATAGATTGCAAAAAGCTGGATGATGAACGAGTCAAGTGCTAGGTGCCAGTATAAGAGTGTCCCGTGTAGTAATTTCGGCATTTCGGTCGTCAAAATAAAGGCATAACTGGTATGTTGTAGAGACTATTGTGGAAGCGGCGTGGGGTCAGCAGTCCAGTAGTCGACGCCCTTGATGCGACGATGTTGTTCGAAACACGAAAGGCATAGATTTCTAATGCATTCTTCAATGTCGTGAAATTGTCTCCTTTGGTCGATAGTAGCGATGAAAAATACCGCCTTCTATCTTGCGAAAACTTGCGGTCACGAAGGGAAAGGATCTTCGATCGAGCAGCCGCCGTTGGCGCGCGACCCGCTCTCAGCCGTATTGCATCTTCGAACAATGTCGCCGCCTCCCCAATACAATGGTGGATCGCCGCATCTTTGCTTGATTTTAGTGATGCCCCCATACAAAAGAAATCTAGATGGTCGACGTCTATTATCGAAATAACTAGATGGCGGGTCTTTAGGTATCCCACCTCATAAAGCTTGATG
>NZ_JBQCHR010000169.1:0-76453 GCF_051954495.1 Trinickia sp. | reverse complement strand
CCCCGTTGGAGAGTCATGGGATAGCTGGTTTGATGGCGAAGAGGTGAGCCCGGACTTCATGTCCATGCGTGACCAGCCCGGCGATCAGGAGCGTGAGGGGTTTTGATGCTCAAGTACATGCTCGATACGAATATCTGCATCTTCACGATCAAGAACAAGCCTCACGAAGTTCGCGACGCGTTCAATCGCCACCACGGCCAGCTCTGTATCAGCACCGTGACCTTGATGGAACTGATCTACGGAGCAGAAAAGTCGGCATCGCCGGAAACGAATCTGGCTGTCGTCGAAGGATTTGCGGCGCGGCTCGACGTGTTGGCGTACAACCACGAGGCTGCCGCGCATAGCGGTCAACTTAGAGCCGAATTGCAAAAGATCGGCAAGCCGATCGGCCCCTATGACCAGATGATCGCTGGACATGCCCGATCACAGGGCATGATCCTGGTAACAAATAACGTCCGTGAGTTTGAACGAGTGCCCGGCCTACGGCTTGAGGACTGGGTAGGCAGTGCCCGGTAATCGCGTTGGCGGATGGAAACTCACAGCAGGATTTTTTGGCGCGCCCGGCTGGGATGCGAGGACGCCACTCCTCAAGCCCCCTTCCGGATTTCCTTAGCCAGGTCAGGCTGCGCGATGTCCTCCAACTTCCGGAAAGCGCCTTCCAGTTTGGTCAGCAGATGACCGTCGGCGCCACATGCTTCAAAGCATGTCCGCCACTCCCGCAGCTCGCTCCATACGCGCCGGATGATGTCCATGGCACGCGTGCGCTCCGAGACGAACGCAGGGAAGTAACTCAGCGCGTTATCCAGGGTAGCAAGCTTGCCCTGCGCCCCGACTTCCAGGTGGAGTTGGCGCTCATAGGCGACTCCCGGCCGCGGTACCACGTCGTACAGAGGGCTCAACGTCCAACCGCCTGAGCGGGGGTCTCGCACGAAGGCGTGGTTTCGCAGGTGGTCATCGTCGTTGCTGACGAAGATGTTGAACACCATGCGAGCAAACAGCTCTTCACGATTGGCTGCGATGAAATCGGTGTGAATGTACTTGCGGATGGCTGCAGCCAGATCGTGATAGCCCTTGGTGCGCGACTCGAATTCAGAGCACGCGACGAGCGTCAAGCCGCTGATCAGTGGAAGCCGGCCTTCGACCAAGCCCTCCGCCGGCCGACTGTCATGCAAGGCAATGCTTGCATCGGGAAGCAGACCCGGCGGCGACCAGTACCGGTCGAAGCGGCGGATAAGCATCACAGGCTTTTGCCCAACCATGATGTAGCGCACTTCGGGAACAGTCAGGCCACAGCGGCGGGCCAGTTCCAGCGTGCACGTCTCCACTCGAGCGACATCGAACGCATCGCCCTTGGCGGGGAATTTCGCCAACCATAGGGCGCCGTGTTCATCACGCACCGACGCTTTCGGACGCGCGCCGCCGGCGGACGGACCCGCCCCGAGGAATGGCTCCAAGTTCGCCGGCACGGGCATCCCGCTTTCCACGGCTTCAGCGGCCTGCAATACGTATTCGAGCGACTGCAGGTCGCTGGCTGAAGGCGAATCAGGGGTATTGATGTCCCTCCTGACATCCAATGCTCCAACTCGGTCGCCTCCTGCGGCTAGCAAGTATTCTGCTTCGGGCAGCGAGTTGGCCGGGACCTTGCGACTAGCCTCGATAACACGGCGGCCCCACGCATCCGGAGCCGCATCTCGAATGCCGCCGAACTCGCCCAGCCCGTTCACCGGAAAGAGCGCCCGGCCTCTGATTGCATCCCGGTCTGCCAAGCCCAAACTGACCGGGTCTACCTCGATCGACTCGGCGCGCGCTAGGTAACCCAAGCCATAGGCGAAGCCTGAAGTTAGCTCTCGATTCTGCTCATTGGCGCCGACTGTTTCTGAAAGCGTCAGAAGTCCCGCAGGGGAAAATCCGCGGGTAGGCAACCAAGCAAAAACAGCAAGCTTGAAGTCTTTGGTCGCCATTAGAAATCCAGCTCGTCGAGTTCAGCCTTGCTTAGCGGTCGCACGCGCTGGGTGAGTTCGCGAGCCCTCAGCGCCGCCAGGGAAGGGTCGGACTCTTGCAGTAAGCTCAGGAGCGTGACGCCAGGCGCAATGGCCTCCAGATAACGCAGAATTTGCGCCTGCGTACGACTAAGATCGCCTTTTTCGATGAGCGCAGCCGTTGAGCGCGCCAGTCCGGCGCGCGCGGCAGCGTCGGACTGGCGCAGGCGTCGCGCCTTGCGCAGCCGAGCGAGCTTTTCGCCGAGCTCGCGCGCTTCGGTCATCCTCGCGGGTGACAGCAAAGGGGTTTCGTCGCGCTTCATGTCCGTGATTTCAGCCGCTATGCGCTTTGTGTCCGTGATTGCAGACAATATAGCAGATACCGCCACAAGATCAAGTCCGCAAT
This sequence comes from Trinickia sp., assembly GCF_051954495.1. Taxonomy (GTDB): domain Bacteria; phylum Pseudomonadota; class Gammaproteobacteria; order Burkholderiales; family Burkholderiaceae; genus Trinickia. The sequence continues at coordinate 74,068 of NZ_JBQCHR010000169.1, read as the reverse complement.
CACAGACATTAAGGCGATAATGTACTCGATTACGGACATTTTCGAGACACTCAATCCGTCGCGACGGCCGGACACGCCCGATCTCCGGAGTTGAACTTGACGAGAAACGCTGTGCAGGGCTTCGAACGAGTGCCCAGTTCGCGGGTTGAGGGCCGGGGGAAACGCTGCTCGGTGAATCCGTCCGCGACGGGAAATGCGGTGCGGCATCCTAGGCGAGCTTGTGTGTATCGAACCGGTCTTTCAGCGCGGCGTTGATGCGCGTCCGCCATCCCAGTCCCGTCGCTCCAACGGCTTGGAGCACTCCGTCATCGAGTCGAATTGTCGTCGCCGTGACACCGCAAACTACAGCGACTGAAAAGCATGTGCAAACCGAGCACATTCCGCTTGTGGAAAACCTTAAAGTGGAATCGTGCGTCTCGTGCGACGGTGGCGGTCTGCGCCCCCGCTGGTAGCGGCTTTTAAGCTGAGTGCGGAAACGATAACGGACGGGAGCGGCTGAAAGCCTTGCTAGATATGGCGCGCCCGGCTGGGATCGAACCAGCAACCCCTGCCTTCGGAGGGCAGTACTCTATCCATTGAGCTACGGGCGCTAAGGCATGCTGGCGTGGAAAGCGCGAATGCGCGGCGCCAAGCAAGACCGAGAGGATACCCGGTTTCGGCAGGCCCGTCCACCGCGCCTGGCCTGCTGAACCTTGACCCGCCCGGCCCCGCGCCGAGTAGCCGCGCCCCATTCCAAGCGCATTCCGAGCCCAACCACCCTCCCCGCGAGCCCGCCCACCCCAAAAATCACACCAAAGCCGGGTAAACGCGCCCCCCGCACCCTGCGTGCCCCGCTCGCCCACGCCAAAACGTTGCGTCTATAATCGACCGTGTTTGATCGAATTAATTAAGTCGTTGCCGACTTAGCCGTTTCAGGTAGTCCAAAGCTGTTGCCGTCGCGCTGTACCGCTCACCAACAAAACTCCCGGGAGACGAGACAAGCATGAGCGAAGCACCACACGGAGCCCCGATCAAAACGCCAGGCCAGTTGATCGCCGCGGTCGTCGCATCTTTTGCGGTTCCGATCGTCGTCATTATTCTGCTGGCGTTCTACGTCAATCAGTCGATCCGCACCGGGGCCGGCACCGACGGGTTAGCCGACGCCACGGTCGCCAGCCGTATCGCCCCCATCGCTCAAGTCACCGTGCGCGACGCCAACGCCCCGCACGTCTTCAAGACCGGCGAGGAAGTCTTCAAGGCCGTTTGCACCACCTGCCACACGCCCGGCGCGACCGGCGCACCCAAGTTCGGCAACAACGCCGATTGGGCGCCGCGCATCGCCCAAGGCTACGACGCGCTGCTGCACAACGCGTTGAACGGCAAGAACGCCATGCCCGCGCGCGGCGGTACGAGCCCTGACGACTACAGCGACTATGAAATCGCTCGCGCCGTCGTCTATATGGCCGACCATTCCGGCGCGAACTTCCCCGAGCCGGCCGCGCCGGCCGCAGGCGCCGCGACGCAAAACGCCGCGGCGGCATCGGCCGCGCAAAGCGCCAGCGCCAGCACGGGCGCCGTGAACGATCAGGCGGCCGCCGCCATCGCCGCGTTGCCGAGCGCCCCGGCCCCTGCACCCGCCGCGGCGAGCGCCGACAAGGAGCAAGCCGGCAAAGCGCTCTACACGCAAGTCTGTCAGGCCTGCCACGCCGCCGGCGTGCTCGGCGCGCCGAAGTTCGGCAACAAGGCCGATTGGGCGCCGCGGCTCAAGGATCCGATGGACACGATCTACAACTACGCGCTCCATGGCAAGGGCCAGATGCCGCCGAAGGGCGGATCGAGCGCCTCCGACGACGACGTGAAAGCCGCCGTCGATTACATGGTCAACGCCGCGAAATAAAGCGCACGCCTGGGCCCCAGCCTACCGCTCGGGGCCCGACGCCGACGCAACGCGCGGCGGCCACGCCGCGCTCTTCAAGGCTTCTGCAGCAGCGCCTTCAAACTCGCCAGCCGGTCTTTCGGCGTCATCGGCGCTTCCTCGGGCGTCGGCGGCGGCGCTTCGTCCAGCCCCATTTCGGGAATGAAGCGAGAAGGCTCGCACACCACGGTCTCGCGCGCCCGCTTGCGCTTCTTGCACCAGTTCAGATGCAGGCTGCGCTGCGCGCGCGTGATCGCCACATACATCAAACGACGTTCTTCTTCGATTCGCGCGTCGTCGATCGGCTCGTCGTCGGCGCTGCCACGGTGCGGCATGATCCCCTCTTCCACGCCCACCAGGAACACGTGCGGATACTCCAAGCCCTTCGACGCATGCACGGTCGAGAGCCGCACGGCGTCCGGATCCTCCTCCTTGCCCTCGAGCATCGACATCAGCGCAACCGTTTGGATCAAGCCGAGCAGGTTCTTGCCTGTGTCAGCCAACCCGTCGGCGTTGTCGTAGCCGCTCGCTTCGCCGTCCTCGGCTTGCTCCGGCTCGGGCTTGGTCCCCTTGCGCTTGAGCCATTCGAGAAACTCGAGCACGTTTTGCCAGCGCGATTGCGCTTGGCGCTCGTCGAACGTGTCGTAGAGATACGCCTCGTAATGGATGGCCTCCATGAGGTCGTCGATCAGCGTGCTAGCCGGGTCCTTCGTCGCGCGATCGGCAATGCGCTGCATGAAATCGCAGAACACGCGCAGCGGCTCGACTTGCCGCGCCGACAAGCGCGCCTCGATGCCGCCCATATAAACGGCCTCGAACAGCGACACCTTCGCCTGCCCCGCGAACGAGCCGAGCGCTTCGAGCGTGGTGTTGCCGATGCCGCGCCGCGGCGTCGTGATCGCGCGGATGAACGCGGGATCGTCGTCGGCGTTGGCGATGAGCCGCAGATAGGCGCAGATATCCTTGATCTCGGCTTTGTCGAAGAACGATTGGCCGCCCGAGAGCACGTACGGAATGCGCTCGCGCCGCAGCACCTGCTCGAAGATGCGCGCCTGGAAGTTGCCGCGATAAAGGATCGCGTAGTCGCGAAACTGCGCGCGCCGCTCGAATTTGTGCGCCGATAAACGGAACACGACCGATTCGGCCTCGTGCTCTTCGTCGTTGCAGCCCGTGACGGTGATCGTATCGCCCATGCCGTGCTCGGACCACAGCTTCTTCTCGAACAGCTTGGGATTGTTCGCGATCACGTTGTTGGCCGCCGTCAGAATCCGCACGGTCGAGCGGTAGTTCTGCTCGAGCTTGATCACGTGCAGCTTCGGAAAATCCTTGCCGAGCTGGGCCAGGTTTTCCAGCGTGGCGCCGCGCCAGCCGTAGATCGCCTGGTCGTCGTCGCCCACGGCCGTGAACGCCGCGCGCGGGCCCGCGAGCAATTTCAACAGCTCGTACTGGCACGCATTAGTGTCCTGATACTCGTCGATCAGCAGGTAGCGCAGCTTGTTTTGCCAGCGGTCGCGCACAGCTTCGTTCTGCGCGAACAGCTCGGCCGGCAGGCGGATCAGATCGTCGAAATCCACCGCCTGATAGGCATGCAGCGTCGCGACGTAGTTGCGAAAGACGATCGCCGCTTGGTGCTCGTCCTCGTTCGTCGCGCTGGCCGCGGCCATCTGCGGATCGATGAGCCCGTTCTTCCACAGCGAGATGATCGATTGGATCTTGCGGATGAACCCTTTATCGGTCGAGCCGACTTGCTCTTGGATCATGCCGAAGCAATCGTCGGCATCCATGATCGAGAACTGCGGCTTCAGACCGAGATGCTCGGCCTCCTGCCGCAAAATCTGCACGCCCAGCGAGTGAAAGGTGCAAACCGTCAACTGATTGACGGGCACCTTCCGACCCTCTTTCCCGGGCGTCGTCAGCGTCTTGCCTTCGAGCAGCTTGCCCACGCGCTCGCGCATTTCGGCAGCCGCCTTGTTCGTGAAGGTAACGGCCGCGATATGGCGCGGCTCGAAGCCCTTGTTCTCGATCAGGTGAGCGATTTTTTGCGTGATCACGCGCGTCTTGCCGCTGCCTGCGCCGGCGAGCACAAGGCACGGGCCGTCGAGGTAGCGCACCGCTTCGCTCTGCGCGGGGTTCAATCCTGCGGACATCGTCTGTGGGTGGGTGTAACGAGGTTGGCGGCCCGCGCCCGGTCGCATCGATGCTGCGGCGACGGCGGCGCGCATGGCCGTGGGAGGCAAGTGGGCGATGTTAACACGGATGCGAGGCTCGGCCCGGCGCGTCGATGGGAGCGGTTCCGCCCCATGGCGAGGCATGACACAATGTTCGATTGTTTTGCCGCGCGCCCGAGCCCGCCTTTGAAGGCGATGCCGGTGCGCGCCTCGTCCACGTGTCGCAAGACAGAGGAAAGCACGCATGGCTTCGACGTTGAAAATCGGTTTGATGGGCTACGGGTACGCGGGCGCGACGTTTCATGCGCCCGTCATCGATCACTGCGGGGCGCCTGCCGATGCCCCGGATACGCCGTACGCCCGCATCACGGCCATCGCCACGAGCCAGCCGGAGCGCGCGCGCGCGGATTGCCCGCACGCGCGGATCGTCGCCGACATCGACGCGCTGATCGCATCGGACGACGTTCAATGCGTGGTCATCGCGACGCCGAACGACACCCACTACCCGCTCGCCGCGAAAGTGCTCGCGGCGGGCAAGCACGTCGTCGTCGACAAGCCGGTCACGCTGACCGCCGAAGAGGCACGCACGCTGGCGCGGCTTGCTCGCGAGCACGGCGTCCTATTTGCACCGTTCCATAACCGCCGCTGGGACGGCGATTTCATGACGTTGCGCGCGTTGATCGAGAGCGGCGAGCTCGGGCGCGTCGTCCATTTCGAATCGCACTTCGACCGCTTTCGGCCTCAGGTGCGCCAGCGCTGGCGCGAGGAGGCCTCGCGCGGCGGCGGCCTGCTGTTCGACCTCGGCCCGCACTTGATCGATCAGACGCTGGCGCTGTTCGGCGCGCCGGAATCGGTCTACGCAACGGTCAAGCAGCACCGCGACGAGGCAAGCGCGCCCGATTACGTTCACCTGCTGCTCGGCTATCCCGACAAGGAAGTGGTCCTTCACGCGAGTGCGCTGTCGGCCATCGAGCCGCCGCGCTTTACCGTTCACGGCACGCGCGGCAGTTACGTCAAAATGGGACTCGATACACAGGAAGAGCAGCTCAAGGCGGGACTGCGGCCCGGCCAACCGGGCTTTGGCGCGGGCAATGCGGCAGGCACGCTACGTGCACTACAGGGCGAACGCGAAGTCGAACGGGTCTGGCCGACGCGCGACGGCGCGTATGTCGAGTTCTACCGCGCCGTCGCGGAAGCGATCCTGCGAGGCACGGCATTTCCCGTCACACCGCAGGACGCCATCGACGTCATGGCCATCATCGAACTCGCGAACGAAAGCGCACGCGAGGGCAGACGGTTGCCGTTCGCGCGCGTGCCTGCGTAATGCTGCTTGCGATCGGCTACCGGCCACGGCCAAGACCAAGCGGAGAAGGAATCTTCATCGATTCGTCTCGACACTTGTCATCGAACGCGGCCCGCCGGACGTTTGATGTGACGTGGCGAGAACGATCGCCCACACGTACGAACCCATGCAGAAGTCCAAGGAGACTGGGATGCACCGCCCCATTCGCGCACTCGTTTGCTGCGCGCTGATTTCCGCTTTGGCGGCATGCGTCGCGCCGCGGCCCCCGCGCCGGCATGTACCGCCGCCTCCGCCGCCCCCTCCCGTCGTCACGCCCGCACCGCCGGTCGTGCGGCCCAACCCGCACGAGGCCGAGATGGCTCGATTCGGGCAGGTGGACGAGCGCATCGACAATTTGAACCGCCGTATCGACGAGCGAGTCAGCCAAGGCTATTACCCGCCGCCAACGGGCAGTGCGTACCATCATCGGTTGGACGTAATTCGCCAAGAAATGAGCGACATGGCGGCCCAGCACGACGGCGGGCTGTCGCCTGGCGAGCAGCGCATCCTCAATCAGGAACTCGACGGCGCAGCGAGAGCGATCGGCAACTGACGCTTCGGCTGCGGCGACGCGCCCCGAACAAAACGCGGCGATGCTGGCAGGCAAGCCGCGCTTTGTTCGTGTTATTCGAACGGATTCAACACGCGGGCTCCCGTGCCCGCGAAGTCTTCCACGTTGCGTGCGACGACGGTCTCGTCGAACCGGCCGAAATCGGCGTCATCACCGATCGCTATTCATGCTAGCGCATCGTTCCAGCAGGCATCATTGCTATCGCACCATCCCCGTTCGGCCGATCGTCGTTAGATCGCGGCGATAACGCGTGTCGATTCCTCGTTTGCTCATTCGTCGTTCCAATGAGGCCGGCGCCGACTAGGCACGGGACCGCTCGTGCGACGCCCGCCTATTTCTCATCGAACGGAGGAATGGATCCATGACTGACGCAAAAGCACCCGAATTAGCCGAACCACTTCGGCCAGCGGCCGATTTGGCGCGGCTGCCGCGACGCTTCCCCGGCGAAAGCGAAGCCTATCGCCAGGCGCGCAATGCGTTGCTCGAGCAGGAAATCGAGTTGCGCCGCCATATCGAGCGAGTGGCCGCGCAGCGACGAGCCTTGCCGCTCGGCGGCCAGGTGCCGGAAGACTATCGTTTCGAAGACGAGCGCGGGGCGATCACGCTGTCGCAGTTGTTCGGCGACCATGACACGCTCGTCACCTACAACTGGATGTTCGGGCCCCAGCGCGAGCGTCCTTGCCCGATGTGCACCTCCCTGCTGAGCGCCCTCGACGGCGAGATGCCCGACATCCTCCAGCGCACGGCGTTCGCCGTGATCGGGCGCGCGCCGATCGACCGGCTGCTTGCGTTCAAGCGTGAGCGAGGCTGGCGCTACCTGCCGATCGTCTCGTCGGGAGGCAACACCTTCAACCGCGACTACGCGGGCGAGCAGCCCGATTCGGGCGACAACCCGGCGCTCAACGTCTTCGTGCGAGAAAACGGCATCGTGCGGCACTTTTGGGCCGAAGAGATGGGGTTCGAGACGGCCGACCCGGGTCAAGACCCGCGCGGCGCGCCCGATCTCATGCCGATCTGGACGATCCTAGACAAGACGCCGCGGGGCCGCGGCGTCGATTGGTACCCGAAGCTCGACTACGGCACGCCCGCGCGCTGAGGCGGGCGGCGTCGAAGCCGCGTGCGATCAGCGCCGCGCTTGCGTCGCCATCCGCACGGCCAGGCCGGCGAGCACCGTACCCATCAGCCAGCGCTGCACCTTCACCCAGCTCGGGCGGGTGGCAAGGAACGCGGCGATCGAGCCGGCCATCATCGCCACAACCGTATTGACGGCCAGGCTGGCCGCGATCTGCAAGCTGCCGAGCGTCAGCGACTGCGCAAGCACGCTGCCGCGGTGCGGATCGATGAACTGCGGCAACAGCGACAGATAAAGCACCGCGATTTTCGGGTTCAGCAGATTCGTCACGAGCCCCATGACGAACAGCTTGCGCGGGCTGTCGGGTGAAAGCTCGCGCACTTCGAACGGCGAGCGGCCGCCAGGCTTCAACGCCTGCCAGGCAAGATAGGCCAGATACAGCGCGCCGCCGAGCCGCAGGACGTCATAGGCGAACGGCACGGCCATCAGCAACGCGGTAATCCCGCACGCCGTGCTGACCATGTAAAAGACGAACCCGAGCGCGACGCCCCCGAGCGAGATCATGCCCGCCGCTCGGCCTTGGCACAGCGAGCGCGAGACGAGATAGATCATGTTGGGGCCGGGCGTCAGCGCGATGCCGAGCGCGACGAGACCAAAAGCGAGCAGCGAACTGGACGTGGGCATTGCATCTCCTCGATCGATGATGGATGGCCTTACATGCCCAGGCGCGCGGCGAATCTTTCCAACGGAAGCGAGCGCACTTACGCTCGGCTCCGTCCCGCGCTTCCCGATGGTGATTTCCATCTCATGGCGCCAGTCGCGCGGACGAAACGATTATTCCATGCTTTGCCAGAATGCGTCGGCGAGTGCGCGCAATGACGCGAATTCACGCAACGGCCGCTGCCGCCGCGGCGCCAAGGCCCGCTTCGACCTCGCCGATGAGCCGTTCGATCCAGCGGCGCAGTACGCTGTCGAAGCAGACGACGGCCGTCGATCCGGCCACGAGGCGGTAGACGTCGTTGCGCCCGATCTTCGATATTTTCGTGGGATCGAGCCAGGCGTCGTTGTTCGCGAGCAGCCGCAGCGTTTCGAGCCCGATGAGGATCGGCCACAGGCAGGCCAGACGCAGACGGATCGACAACCGCGGAATCGCAAACGTATAGTCGGCCGCCGCGCGGTAATGATCGAGCGCCGTCGCCAGCAGTTCGACGAGGACAGGGCGCGCCCGAGCGGAAGCATCCGCGGCGAGCAGCGATGCCGGCGTGAGGCCGTGGCGCTCGAGCAAAGGCAGGGGCAGATAGCAGCGCCCGATGCGTAAGTCCTTCGCGCAATCTCGTAGGATGTTCGTCAACTGCAGGGCCTTGCCGAAGCGAACGCCGCGCGCAATCACCGCTCCGTGCGGTTCGTCGATCGTGCCGGGCACATGGGCGCACGTCATCTTCGTCCAGAACTCGCCGACACAGCCGGCGACGAGATACGTGTAGCGATCGAGTTCCGACGCGTCGCGCAGCGCGGCGATCCGTCCCGAATCCTCCGCGGGAAACGTCCGCAAATCGAACTCCATGCCCGTCGTCAGGGTCGTGACGATGTCTCGCACGGCAGCGCGATCGGATGCATCGAGTTCGTCGATCAAAGCCAGCGCCGCACTGAGCGATTCGAGCAGGCGTTTCTCGTCCGCAAGCGCCTGCCGGCCCGCGACTTCATCCGCCACCCGGCCGATCGCGGCCCGGGTTCCCTCGCTTCGATCGCCGCCGACCGCCGCGCGCAGCGCGAGCAACAGCGCCAAGCGGCGGGCGGGTTCGATTAGCGAGGTGTCGGCGATCGTATCGGCCGCGCGAGCCAACAGGTAGGCGAGGCCGACGGGATCGCGCATCCGCGCCGGCAGCACGCGCAGTGTCAGATAAAACGAGCGCGAGACGCTTTTGAGGAGAGGGCCGAGCAGGTCGGCTTTGGCGGTATTCGACATGGTGCGAATACTACCAGCGCGACGAGCCGGCCCCCGGCTAGGCGGTCGGATCCGCGCGGAGCACGAGCGCCAGCCCGATCAGGATAGCCGCCATGCCGAGCAGTTCCGCCGCGTGCAGCCGATTGCCGAGAAACGCGTAGTCCATCAGCGCGGTCACGATCGGCACGAGATAGAACAAACTCGTGACGTTGACGAGATCGCCGCGCTGCACCAAGCGATAAAAGAGCAACTGGGCCAGCACGGAAATGACGAGCCCGAGCCAGAGCACGGCGACTAGGAGTGTCGCGTCGAGGTGCAACGTCAGCGGCATCGACGGTGCAATCGCCGCGCACAGTACGAGGCTGACGGCGTTTTGCAAGGGCAGCACGTCGATCGGAGCCTGCGCGATGCGCTTTTGCAGGATTGCACCCGCGGTGATGCAGCCGAGCGACCCCAACGCGAACGCCGCGCCGCTGGCCGAGGCAGACGTGGCCGCGCCGCCGCTCGGATGCACGACGAGCGCAAGGCCCGCCAATGCGACCCCGAGCCCAGCGAGACGACGCGGCGAATGGCGTCGCTGTGTCGCGAGCATTGTCAGAATGGGCTGCGCGCCGAGAATCGTCGCGAGCAAGCCCGGCGTCAGGCCGCGCGCAAGCGCCAAGAAGTAGCAGATCGAATAGCCGCCCGTGAGCAGTGCGCCAGTTACGGCGACGCGCACGCGCGTACCGCGCATGGGCAGCCAGCGGCCGCGGCCGAGACCGAACACGGCGAGCACCGCCGAAGCCAGCGCGAATCGCAACAACAAAAACGCGAAGGCCGACGCATGCTCGACGCCGAGTTCGGCGAAGATCGCGCCGCTGCTCCACAGCAAGATAAAAAGCGTGGTCGTGCCGTAAGCCGCCATCGCGGCTCGAATGGAATTCATTTGAACAATCACCTGTGCCAATGTGCAAGGACCCGCGCAGGCGCACGCCGCCCGCGTTCGATCACGCGGAGCAAGGCGCGATTGCGCCGGCGAAAGCGGGGGAAAAGTCGGCTGTTAGGCGCGCGCCGCCGGGGGCGCGGCGATGCCGACGACGGCAACCAGCCTCGGCGGGGGAGGCGAGCCGGCTTGCACGTGCACGACGATGGCTCGATGCGATTCGCGATGCGGCGCGCACCCCACGCCGACGGGAACGTCGGGCATGCAGGTTACGAAGCCGCGGGGGCGCATGGAGATCGTCATCGAAATCGCAGGTGAAAGGTTGGCGCCGATCGCATGACGCGTTCAACTCGATCGGTCGTACGAAAGACTACTCGCGACGCATTATTTGCGCAACTGTCATCTACCGGTGCGCACTCGCACGGGAAGACAGTGCCATACTGACCGGCGCCCTCGTCCGTTCGCCGCTAGGCGTTCACCGAACATAGATCGCTACATCCCATGACCGTCGTGGCCGATGTCGTTCTCATCGTGCATGCCCTTTTCGTGTCGTTCATCGTCGGCGGGTTCGCGGCGATCTGGCTCGGGGCAGCGCTCGGATGGCCATGGGTGCGCGAACGCAGCTTCCGATTCGCGCATTTGCTCGCGGCCGCCATCGTCGCCCTGCTCGCGGCGCTCGACGTTCCTTGTCCGCTGACCGTGCTGGAAGACTGGCTGCGCACCGGGAGCATCGGGCCGCAAGGGTTCATCCAACAATGGGTCGGCAGGCTGCTCTATTACGACTTGCCGATGTGGGTCTTCACGCTTGCCTACGTTCTTTTCGCGCTCGTCGTACTGCTGACGTGGCGATACGTGCCCCCTGCGCAGAAAGCGCGGCGATAGGCGCAACGGACGCCGCACTCACCCGCACGACAGCCGGGCGGCTACTGCGCTTGCACCGCATCCTTCAGCTTTCCCGCCGCCTCTTGCACGGCCCGCGCCTCGCGCACCTTGCCCATTTCGGCGTACAGCTTCGCGAGATTGCCCAGCACCCGCACATAGTCGGCGCGGTAGGAAGCCGGGTCTTTCTTATCGAGCGCCCCGTACAGCGCGACCGCGCGCCGAAACGCATCCTGCGCCTCGTCTCGCCGGCGCGTCTTGCTCAGCAGCACACCGAGATTGTTCAGCGTGCGCGCTTCGTCGGCGCGCAACGTGCCGGGTGCGCCGCGCTGCAGCACTTGCAGCGTGCGCAACGCCTCGCGGTAGGCATGCTCGGCCTGCGAGGGCCTGCCCTCCTTGCGATAGAGCACGCCCAGGTTCGTCAGCGTGCGGGCCATGTCGGGAGCGTCGTGCCTCGGACTTTCTCGCGCGAGCAGCCTGCGGATCGCCAGCGCTTCGCCGTATGCCTGTTCGGCATCGGCAAATTGCCCGCCGTCGCTGTACAGGTTGCCCAAATTGTTCAGCGTTCGCGCCAACGCCCCCCGATGCGCGAGCGCATTCTCTCGCACGAGCGCGCGCTGAAGATCGAGCGCTTCCGCGTACGCGTTCCGGGCCTCGTCGCGCCGATGCGCCGACGCATAGAGCACGCCGAGGTCGTTCAACGTCCTCGCCAGATCGGCCGAATAGGCGTTCGCATCGTGCTGCGCCAGCGCCCGCTCGAGCTTGAGCACTTCGCGATAGGCGTCGATGGCATCGCTTGGCCGCTCGGCGTCGCGATAAAGGGCGGCAAGCGTCTCGAGCACCTGCGCGACGGCCGGCCCGTAGCGGGCCGGTTGCTCGCGCGCCAGCCCCCAATACACGCCGAGCGCATGCAAATCGGCCATCTCGGCATCCTGCGGCAACGCGAGGACCGCATAGAGACGCCCCATCCGCGCCAGCGCGCGCGCGAGGCGCGGCTGCCACCGTTCGGGCTTGTCCTGCGCAAGGACCTGGTAGCGCAGTGCGAGTGCCTCGACGATCGGCTGAGCTTGTTCCAGTTGATGCGCTTCCTCGAGCAGATCGCTGTAAAACTCGGCGATGTCGACATCGTTCGGCTGCAGCGCGTGGGCGATTTGCAAGAAGGTCAACGCGCGCTTCGGCGAGAGGCGCAACCACTCGACGACGCCCGCTGTAAAACAGCGCGCGGCGGTCAAGGCGTCGGGCGCGCCGGGTTCGGAAAACGCTTCGATCAACAGCGCGGCCGCCGCATCGAGATCGAACGCCGCGATCGCGGCATCGATCTGCGCCTCGAGCGGATCGTCGGTCCACGCTACGCGTGTCCGGTGGCGCAGCAGCGCGTAGCGAGCACTCCAGCTGCGCGCCAGGGCGGTGAAATCGAGCTCGGCCCTCCCGCCACCTTGGGACGCCAACACGACGACGAGCGCGCCCACCCGCTCGAACGCCTGAGCGGGCGCCGCTTGAAACATGACGTTGGCTGTTTTCGCCAACGCGACACGCTGGCTGCCCGGCAATTGCACGCGTCGCGCGGCGCGGTCGACCTCGGCGGTCAATCGCGTCAGTTGGCCGGCGGGCAGCCCGCAGTCCCGATCGAAGCGAAACCCGTGTTCGACGTCCGTCACGGAAAACGCGGGCACGCACGCCGCCTGCGGCGCGCCCGCGGTGTCCGCGGCCGTCGCCGTGAGAGCCTGCGCCATCGCCAGGCCCGTCAGCCATCGATGCGCGCGCCGAATCGTCATGCTCGTCTTCTCGTGGCGGAAAGCCGTCGATCGATATATGAAGAACGGCTCGGGCGCGGCCGTATGTTGGCAAGCGCACATCCATGCGCCGTCGTCCGTTGCCGGGGTGCAAGCCGCGCCACATAGTGCCCAGCATAGGCTCATTAGCGCGCCCCTGTCGGGCGAAATGGCGCCATCGATTCGACACCATGCGTAGGCAAGCCCCCCTTCATCTCGCGACTCGCCCGCGTTGCTCGGCCTGCGGCGCCTTCTGGCCGGCCGGCTCGGCAACCTGCGCTCAATGCGGGCGAGCGCGTTCGATCCCGTTTGCGCCCGCGCCCGCGGCGAACGACAAGGCGGCGAGCGGCGCCGCGACGAAACGCGGCCTCGGCAACGTACTGCCGCGACATTGGACCCCGGCCGACCCGAACGGCGCGCGCCGATGGGGCCTAAGCTTCGGGGCGGGCGTCGTGCTCTTCGTGGTGGTCGGCGCTTTCGGGATCTATATGGCCATCGCGGAATTCGACGACAGCGCTTGGAGCCGACCGAACACGCCCCACACGCGCGAGAAGCCCACGGGCGCGAGCGACGCCTTCGCGCAGCCTGACGCGCCGCTCCCTTCGACGAGCGCACTCGTCGCATCGTTAAAGGCGCAAATCGCCAATGCGTATGCCGAAGCGGCGGCGGACGCCGATCGCGTGCATGTCCCTCCGGCGCTTGAACACCGCGCAAAGGAGCGTCCACGTCCCGTGCCGGCGCAACAGACGGCGCCCACTAAGCAAATGGGGCGCACGTCCGAGACGAGCGCGACGCCAGCGCTCCGCGCGCCGATGCCCGAGCAACGTCCATCGACGCGAGCGGCGCCAACGCAAGCGAGTCATGCGCAGGAAGCCGCGGCCGTCGCCGGGAGATCGGCGGTCACGCGCACATCGCCGCCCGGCTCGGCGCCGCTCGCGCGGCCGGCGCCATCACCGCCTGCGGCCCTCCATCAAACCGAAGATGACGCAAAGTCGGCTGCGGCCGATGCGGCGGCGCAGCGCAATGCCGCCCCGCCCGCGATCGCGCCTGACGCCGCACATCTACCTTTGCTGCGTGCCGCACCCGCCGACCTTGTTCCGAGCCAGTCGGACACGCCATCGGCGTCGGTCGTACCCGCGCCCTCGCCGCCGAACGGCATCGAAGCAACACCGCCCCGCCCCTCGACTCAGGCCGAATCGCGCGAACACGCAGCCACGCCCCCGTGCGAATCGGCGGGAGGAGGCAGCGCGTGCTCCGGCCCGAGCGCGGCGGAACCGGGCTCCGTCGCGCCACGCGAAGCCCTGCCGCCCCCAAGCGCGCCGGTCGAGCGCGCCGCACCGGCCGCCCCCGCGGCGCCGCAGAGCGCGAAACCGCCCGTCTCATCCTTGTACCGCGGCGCGTCCACCGTCATCAAACGTAGGCCGCCGTCGTCGAACGCCCAGTCGGCCAGCCCAAACCGCGGCAGCAGCCATGCCGGGCGGCGCGTGGCGTCGAACGGCCAGCCGCGCAGGCAAAGATCCGATGCCGCGCCGCGCCCGTCGCCTACCGCCTTCACGCTGCCGCGCTTCTTTTCCGCGCTATGGCCGCCCGCTTTCTCGCCACCGTTGCCGAAGCCTCCGCCTCCAATCGATTTGTCCGACAATCAACGCTCGCTCTATCGCGGGCATTGACCGACGTGGCCCAAAGCCGGTTGGCCGCGCCGATCTGCCGACCGGCTGACCGGCCGACCCGCTGACCTGGTGACGGGCCGATCCGCCATGCACCAGCTATCGCGCCGTGCCGGCTTTCGCCCGTCGGCCTTGCTCGCGGATATCGCCGAGCGTGGCGGAAGGCGTGCTGACCTCCTGCGGCACGCGTATTTCGATGAGCGCGGGCCGTCCGCTCGCGACGCAGCGATCGAACGCCGGCAAGAACTCCGCCGTGCGCTCGACGGTTTCGCCGTGCGCGCCGAACGAACGCGCGAACGCGGCGAAATCGGGATTCGTGAGCCCGGTGCCGTGCGTGCGCCCAGGGTAGTGACGCTCCTGATGCATGCGAATCGTGCCGAAATGCGCGTTGTTGACGACGATGAAGATGACGTTCAAGCCGTACTGCATCGCCGTGGCGAGTTCCTGCGACGCCATCATGAAGCAGCCGTCGCCGGCAAGCGCAACGACGGTGCGCGCCGGGTAAAGCGCCTTCGCCGCAATCGCGGCCGGCACGCCGTAGCCCATCGAGCCGCTCGTCGGCGCGACTTGCGTTCGCCATTGCCGGTACGCGAAATGCCGATGCAGCCAGATGGCGTAGTTGCCGGCGCCGTTCGTGACGATTGCATCGCTCGGCAACCGTTCGCGCAATTGCACCATGATCTCGCCGAGCTGCACGTCGCCGAGCATCGGCCGCGGCGCACGCCATTCGAGGTACGCGCGGTGAGCCTCGTCGGCTTCGCCCGCCCATGCGAGCGGCTCGCGTGGCTCACGTGGCTCGAGCGCCGCCAGCGCGGCCGCTATCTCGGGCATGCCCGAGACGATCGGCAGGTCCGCAGCGTATACGCGGCCGAGTTCTTCCGCGCCCTGGTGCACGTGCACGAGCGTTTGCCGCGTCTTCGGAATGTCGAGCAGCGTGTAGCCGCCCGTCGTCGCTTCACCCAGGCGCGGGCCGATGACGAGCAGCAGATCCGATTCGCGGATGCGCGCGGCAAGCGCCGGATTGATACCGAGGCCGACATCGCCCGCGTAATTCGGATGATCGTTGTCGATCGTATCCTGGTAGCGAAAGGCGCAGCCGATCGGCAATTGCCAGGTCTCGACGAACTTGCGCAGATCGCCGCACGCTTGCTCGTTCCACCCGCTGCCGCCCGCGATGATCATCGGCCTGCGCGCATGCTGCAGCCTCGCGCGCAGTTCTTCGACTTGCGCGGCCGAGGGCGAGGCCGCGACACGCTTGAACGCCGGCGCGCCGGGCACGCGAGGGCACGGATCGGAAAGCATGTCCTCGGGCAGCGCGAGCACGACGGGCCCCGGCCGCCCCGCGCAGGCGGTGTGGAACGCATGGCTCATGTATTCGGGAATACGCCGCGCGTCGTCGATCTGCGCGACCCACTTCGCCATTTGGCCGAACATGCGCCGATAGTCGATCTCTTGGAATGCTTCACGGTCGAGGTGGTCGCGTGCGCATTGACCGATGAGCAGAATCATCGGCGTCGAATCCTGAAACGCCGTGTGCACGCCGATCGACGCGTGCGTCGCACCGGGCCCGCGCGTGACGATTGCGACGCCCGGCCGCCCCGTCAGCTTGCCCGTCGCCTCGGCCATGTTGGCCGCGCCCGCTTCATGGCGGCAGACGAAGGTTCGAATGCGCTCGGTTTCGTCGTGAAGCGCATCGAGCACGGCGAGAAAACTCTCGCCCGGCACGCTGAAAACACGATCGACTCCGTGCGTGATGAGCGCATCCACGAGCAGACGCGCTCCGGTCACGTTGGCGTTATCGGCGGCATTCGACATCTGCGGCAACCTCCTGACTGTCTGCGATGTTGTTCGAATAAGGCACCAAGTCGTTCGCAAAAGGAACGACCCAACAGCGAAGCGAGAGACGGCGTCGACAGCTTACGCCTGCGTCGTGCGCACTGCCACTGCGTCGAGAGGAAAGGGAAAACGAGAGGGCGGCTGAACAGCGCCCCCGCAGAGTCGGATCCAGCAGTTTTTGACCATCAAGCGTTGCGCACCGACCTATCGTGGTCGAGCGTCATCGCTCCGTCTATCAGCACTCGACGATATTCACCGCCAGCCCGCCGCGCGACGTCTCCTTGTATTTCGTCTTCATATCGGCGCCCGTTTCGCGCATCGTCTTGATGACCGAATCGAGCGACACGTAGTGGCTGCCGTCGCCGCGCAAAGCCATGCGCGCCGCGTTGACGGCCTTGACCGAGGCCATGGCGTTGCGCTCGATGCACGGGATCTGCACCATGCCGCCCACCGGATCGCACGTCAGCCCAAGGTTGTGTTCCATGCCGATCTCGGCCGCGTTCTCGACTTGCTTGGGCGTGCCGCCGAGCACCGCCGCCAACGCGCCGGCGGCCATCGAGCACGCCACCCCAACCTCGCCTTGGCAGCCCACCTCGGCGCCCGAGATCGATGCGTTGAGCTTGTAGAGCATGCCGATAGCAGCGGCCGTCATGAGGAAATCGATGACGCCCTGCTCGTTCGCGCCCGGCACGAAGCGCGTGTAGTAATGCAGCACGGCGGGAACGATGCCCGCGGCGCCGTTGGTCGGGGCCGTCACCACGCGGCCGCCCGCCGCGTTCTCCTCGTTGACGGCGATCGCGTACAGGTTGATCCAATCGACCATCGACAGCGGATCGCGCAACGCTTGTTCCGGATTGCCCGAGAGTGCGCGGTAAAGCTGCGGCGCGCGGCGTTTGACCTGAAACGGCCCCGGCAACGTACCGTCGGCGTCGGGATTGCCGATGCCGCAGCCGCGCGCGACGCACGACTGCATCGCATCCCAGATCTTCAATACACCGGCGCGCGTTTCCTCTTCCGAGCGCCAAACGCGCTCGTTGTCCCACATGAGCTGGGCGATCGACTTGCCCGTCGAGGCGCAGAGCGCGAGCAGTTCGTTGCCGGTGCTGAACGGATAAGCGCGTTCGTCGGCGGCCTGCAGCACCTTCGTATTCGGCGCGCCGGCCGTCACGACGAAACCGCCGCCGACCGACAGATACGTCGCCTCGCGCAGAATCGCACCGGCCGCGTCGGCCGCGCGCAGCTTCATGCCGTTCGGATGCTCGGGCAACGCTTGCCGATAGAAGGCAATTCCCTCCTTCGGCGAAAATTCGATCTCGTGCCGGCCGCCAAGCGCGAGGCGCCGCGACGCCTTCACGGCGCCGAGCCGCGCGGCGATCGTCGAGGGATCGACGGTGTCCGGCGCGTCCCCCATCAAACCGAGCATCACGCCGCGATCGGTGCCGTGCCCCTTGCCCGTTGCGCCTAGCGAGCCGTAGAGCTCGACCTTGACCGACGCCGTCTGCTCCAGCAACGCATCGCGCTCGAGCCCTTGCACGAACAGCAGGGCCGCGCGCATGGGCCCGACCGTGTGCGAGCTCGACGGACCGATGCCGATCTTGAACAAATCAAAGACGCTGACTGCCATTGCTGCTCCAAAAGCGGATCGAGGCGAAGCACGCAAACGGCGAGCGCACGCCTCGGAGGTTAAATTGTTCGCGCCTTGCCGCAGCGGCAGATATCGCCATCGCCGTCATGCGGCGCAACGTTCGGCCGGCATTGCGCGAGGCGCGCAAGCTTCGTTATCTCGCCGGCAGCGGCAAGCACACAGCCAGCCACGCGGGCGGCATCGGCGACAGGCGCAGCGCGACGCTCGCATAACGGCCCGACAGCCGCGCGACGAGGTGAAACAATTGCGCCGAATTTTTCGGATCCCACGGCCCCGAATAGCCCGGCAGGCCCGCTTCGCGCCGCTTCGCATCGAACGCGACGCTCGAATGCACGAATTCCTCGTGCGTTTTTTCCCCGAGCGCGTACGGCACGAGCCAATCGAGCGCCAGTTGGAGCGACGCGCCGTTTTGCGCGCGCTCCCCGAGCCAATTGCGGTTGTGACGCCGGGCCGCCAGCGCCGCGACGACGAGCGGCTCCAAGTCGTACGTCACGTAGTGAAGGGCATCGCGCTCGGCGAAGTCGACCGTCGCGCCGTCGGCCGCGACGTTTTCGCCGATCTGCTCGATGAACAGGCGCTGCGCCGCGTTGATGAGCTTGCGGTCGTCGAGCGTGAACGCCGCCATCGCGACGAGCTTCACGCGATGGCTCTCCCAATTGTTGCGGTACGTGCCCGATAGCGGCCGCGGCTGCGCGTCGACGCGCTGCACATAGCCGTTCGCGAGCTTGGCGATGAACGCCGTCGCCGCGTTGCGCGTCTTCACCGGCAGCGCGCTCGCGGTCATGTCGTAAGCGAGAATCAGCGAATCGAAATGCGTCTCGTCGATCGGATTGAAGCTAGGCTGGTAAGTCGTGGTCCACGCCAGCAGAAAGCGGTCGACGAGCCGCAGGTAACGTTCGTCGCCCGTCGCACGCCATACCAGCGCCGCGTCGCGCATGAGTTCGAGATCTTGTTGCGCCTCGACGCTCTGATCGTAGATGCCCTCATGCGGCAACGTGCCTTCCGTATGCAGCCGCGCGAGCGCCTTGGGCTGATCGTTCAGCCGCGCGGCCACGCGCTTGACGAGCCCCTGCGCGATGGGCGCGGCGCTCGTGCGCTCGCTCGTCTGCATGGCCGGCGCGGCGCAGAAGTTCATCGCCGCATGCGCCGAGCCCAGCGGCGCGACGACGCCCGCACAGGCAAACAGCCAGGCCGCGAACGACGCGCCGGGTCGTTTCATTGCATCGGCAACCCGCACGCGCACTGTCGTCGCCGGCACCACCTCTCGCCCCATCCGTCGCTCCTTCGTTGACTTGATCGCGGTTTGAGATGGTAGCCGGTATTTGCGACGAACGATGCGCCGATCGTCGCCTTCGGACGTTCGGCTTTCGCCTTTGCCGTTACGCGTAGTCCGCCACGGGCACGCACGAACAGAACAGGTTGCGATCGCCATAAGCGTTGTCCGCCCGCCCAACCGGCGGCCAGTACTTGCGCGTCACGAGCGAAGGCAGCGGATAGGCTGCCGCCTCGCGCGAGTAGGCGTGCGGCCACTCGTTCGCCGTCACGACGGCCGCCGTGTGCGGCGCGTGCTTGAGCGGATTGTCCTCGCGATCGGCCCGGCCCTCTTCCACGGCCCGGATCTCTTCGCGGATCGCGATCATGGCGTCGATGAACCGGTCGAGCTCCTCTTTCGACTCCGATTCGGTCGGCTCGACCATCAGCGTGCCCGGCACCGGGAAGCTCATCGTCGGCGCGTGGAAGCCGTAGTCGGCCAGCCGCTTGGCGACGTCGTCCACGCTGATCCCGCTCGCGTCCTTGATCGGGCGCAGGTCAAGAATGCACTCGTGCGCGACGAGGCCGCCGGGGCCGGCGTAGAGCACCGGGTAGTGCGGCGCGAGGCGCTTGGCCACGTAGTTCGCGTTGAGGATCGCGACCTCGGTCGCCGCCGTCAGGTTCTTCGCGCCCATCATCGCGATGTACATCCACGAGATCGGCAGGATGGAAGCGGACCCGTACGGGGCGGCCGACACGGCGCCGATGCCGTTTTCGGCGCGCCGGTAGCCCGACGAAATCTGATTCGGCAGGAATTGCGCCAAGTGAGCGCCGACCGCAACCGGACCGACGCCCGGGCCGCCGCCGCCGTGGGGAATGCAGAACGTCTTGTGCAGGTTCAAGTGCGAGACATCGCCGCCGAATTGCCCGGCGCGGTCAGCCCGACCATCGCGTTCATGTTCGCACCGTCGACGTACACCTGACCGCCGTGCGCATGCACGATCTCGCAGATCTCGCGCACGTTCTGTTCGAACACGCCGTGCGTCGACGGGTAGGTGATCATGATCGCCGCCAGATTCGCGGCGTGTTCCGTCGCCTTGGCGCGCAAGTCGTCGATGTCGACGTTGCCCTGATCGTCGCACGCGACCACGACGACCTTCATGCCCGCCATGTGCGCCGAGGCGGGGTTCGTGCCGTGCGCCGAAGCGGGAATGAGGCAAACGTCGCGATGGCCCTCGCCGCGCGAGGCGTGATAGGCGTGAATGATGAGCAGACCGGCATATTCGCCCTGCGAGCCGGCGTTCGGCTGCAGCGAGACGGCCGCATAGCCCGTGGCCGCGACGAGCATCTGTTCGAGCTGGTCGATCATTTCTCGATAGCCGACCGTCTGCTCCGCCGGGGCGAACGGGTGAATCTGGGAAAACTCCGGCCACGTGACGGGCAGCATCTCCGAAGTCGCGTTCAGCTTCATCGTGCACGAGCCGAGCGGAATCATCGAGCGGTCGAGCGCCAAGTCCTTGTCGGCCAGGCCGCGCAGATAGCGCAGCATCTCCGTCTCCGAATGGTGACGGTTGAAAACGTGGTGCGTGAGGTAGGCGCTCGTGCGCACGAGCGTCGCGGGCAACGCGGCCGATTCGCCGCCGTGGCCTTCGCTTTCCGCACGCGTGAGCGCGGCATCGAGCACGTCGACGTGCGGCACGTCGATCGCGCCGGCTGCGTTCGCGAAGAGCGCCAGCAAGTCCGCCAGATCGGTGCGCTTGGTCGTTTCGTCGATCGATACGCCCACGCGGGTATCGCTCACGCGGCGCAGATTGATACGCATCCGCTTGGCGGCATCGTGCACGGCGGCCGTGCGCGCGCCGGTTTCGATCGTGAGCGTGTCGAAGAACGTATCGTTGACGACCGTGTAGCCGAGTTGCTTCACGCCGGCGGCCAGCAACGCGCACACGCGATGCACGCGCCGCGCGATCGTCTTCAGGCCGCTGGGGCCGTGATAAACGGCATACATGCTCGCCATGATCGCGAGCAGCGCCTGCGCCGTGCAGACATTGGAGGTCGCCTTTTCGCGGCGAATATGCTGCTCGCGCGTTTGCAGCGCGAGACGCAGCGCGCTCTTGCCTTGCGCGTCGACGGTCACGCCGACGAGCCGGCCCGGCATTTGCCGCTTGAACGCATCGCGCACGGCCATGTAGGCCGCGTGCGGGCCGCCGAAGCCGACCGGCACGCCGAAGCGCTGCGACGTGCCGACGGCCACGTCGGCGCCCCATTCGCCCGGGGGCTGCAGCAAGGTGAGCGCGAGCAGATCGGCCGCGACGACGACATGGCCGCCCGCAGCATGCACGGCTTCGGTCAGCGCGCGGTAGTCGCACACGTCGCCGCCCGCGCCCGGGTACTGCAAGAGCACGCCGAAGGCGTTCGCCGAGGCGGCCGCCTGCGCCGGGCCGACCTTCACTTCGATGCCGATCGGCTCCGCCCGCGTGCGCACGACCTCGATCGTCTGGGGCAGCACGTCGTCGGCCACGTAGAAGACGTTCGACTTCGCCTTGCCGGCGCGCTGCAGCAGCGTCATCGCCTCGGCCGCGGCCGTGGCTTCGTCGAGCAGCGACGCGTTCGCGATTTCGAGCCCTGTCAGATCGCCGATCATCTGCTGGAAGTTGAGCAGCGCTTCGAGGCGGCCTTGCGAGATTTCAGGTTGATACGGCGTATAGGCCGTGTACCACGCCGGATTCTCCAGCACATTGCGCAGAATGACGGCCGGCGTATGGGTGTTGTAGTAACCCTGCCCAATGTAGGAGCGGAACACTTCGTTCTTGTCCGCCAGCTCGCGCAGCCGAGCGATCGCTTCCGCCTCGCTGCACGGCTGCGCAAACGGGCCGAGCGGCAGGGGGTCGGTGCGGCGGATCGCGCGCGGAATCACCGCATCGATCAGCGCGGCGCGCGACGCGAAGCCGAGGGCCTCGAGCATGGCGCTCTGATCCGCGCCATCCGGGCCGATGTGCCGCTCGGCGAAGGCGTCGTGCACTTCGAGCGCGGCGAGCGAATAAGGGGTGCGGTTCATCAAACGGTCCGGATGTTCGAGCTTCATGATTGGGCAGCGGTTGTGCGCGGCGGTTCGGCTGGATGGATCACGATAACGACGAGACGAGACGCGCCGCGCGGCAAGGAACGGGAGAAAAAGGTCAGCCTACGAGCTTTTGATAGCCGTCGGCGTCGAGCAGCTTGTCGATCGACGAACCGGCCGCGAGCTTCACTTTGAAGAGCCAGCTGGCGTAGGCATCCTGGTTGACCGCATCGGGCGTGTCGACCAGCGCTTCGTTGATCTCGACCACCTCGCCCGAGACGGGCGAGTAGATATCCGAAGCGGCCTTCACCGATTCGACGACGCCGATCGCATCACCCGCCGCAATCGTCTTGCCCACCGCCGGCAGTTCGAGGAAAACGATGTCGCCCAGCGTTTCTTGCGCGTGGTCGGTAATGCCGACTGTCACGGTGCCGTCCGCTTCGGCTTTGACCCACTCGTGTTCCTCGGTGTACTTCAGATCGGCCGGAACGTTGCTCATGTGTTGCTCCTGGTGAAAAGGAAATGCGTTGAATAGGGCGGCCTTAAGCCAAGTGTAGGGACCGAAACACGCGCGCAGGGCGGCGTTTTACGCGGCAAGCACCTTGCCGTTGCGCACGAACGGCAGTTTTACCACGCTTGCGGGAAGCGCTTTGTCCCGAATTTGGACTTGCACCACGTCGCCGGGGCGCACGCCCTTGGGCACGCGCGCGAACGCGATCGATTCTTGCATGGACGGCGAGAACGTTCCGCTCGTAATTTCGCCTTCGCCATGCGGTGTGACGACCTTCTGATGCGCGCGCAGAACGCCGCCGGCCTTGCCGTTTTCCTTTTGCAGGATCAGACCCACGAAATCCTTTTGCGTGCCGTCCCGCTCCAGTGCGGCGCGGCCCACGAATTCGCGGGGGGCCGACAAATCGACCGTCCAAGCAAGGCCCGCGTCGAGCGGCGAGACGCCTTCGTCCATGTCTTGCCCGTACAGGTTCATGCCCGCTTCGAGACGCAGCGTGTCGCGCGCGCCGAGCCCGCAAGGGCGCACGCCCGCGCCTTGCAGCGCTTGCCACAGCGCGACGACCTGCGCGGCCGGTACGACGATTTCGAAACCGTCCTCGCCCGTGTAGCCCGTGCGGGCGATCGTCAGTTCGCCGTACGGGGCGATGTTCGCGCGCGCCGCGTTGAACGGCTTGAGCGCTTCGGTCGCCTCGCGCGCCGTCGGCAGCACTTGCCAGACCTTGGCGCGCGCATTCGGGCCCTGCACGGCGACGATCGCGAAGTCGCGGCGCGGCGTGATGGTCAAACCGAAGCCGCGCTCGGCGTTCAAGCGGCCGAACCAAGCGATATCTTTGTCCGCCGTGCCGGCATTGACGACCACGCGGAAGAAATCATCGGAGAAAAAGTAAACGATCAGATCGTCGATCACGCCGCCCTGCTCGTTCAACATGCACGAATACAGTGCACGACCGGGCGTTTGCAGCTTGCCGACGTTGTTGGCGATCGCGTATTCGAAGAAAGCGCGGGCGCGCGCACCCGTGAAGTCGACGACGCACATATGCGAGACGTCGAACATACCGGCATCGGTACGGACGGCTTGATGCTCGTCGATCTGCGAGCCGTAGTTGACGGGCATGTCCCAGCCGCCGAAATCGACCATGCGCGCATTGAGGGCACGGTGGGTAGCGTTCAGCGGGGTGTGTTTCAGTTCGGTCATCTGGGCCTCGGCGCGCAAAGGTTTCGCGAAAACAAAAAAGGGCCATGCCGGCCGACGCGCTGGGCTCGAATGCTCGAACGCCTGGCGCACATGCGGTGCATGACCCCTCTGTCCTCGGTACCTGAGAGATTGCGCTAGCCGGAACGCTATGCGTTGCCGAATATTGCGCGCGCCCCTTCGGTGGGTGACCGGCTCGCGCACCGCGGCGTCGTGAACGCTGCGTGGGCGAGCTATCGCCGCTCTCCAGAGTGCGAAAAGCTGCCGGGTGGCGGGCCTTTCGACGCGGTCGGTCCTTTTGCCTGAGAGTTTGTGGGTGTGCCCCTTCGGCGGCGCCCGCCGGCGGATCAAAACCCTACCGAGGACACGCTCTCCCGACGCGTGCGCGAAATTTACGCGAGCGACAGGGGGTTGTCAAATCGCGACATTGGACAGGCGTGCGAGACAAATGTGAGCAGGAATGTGCGATGCAATCCAGCAGGCTGAGCGAAGACGCGCTAACTTAGCGATGTGCGCGACGAACTACGAACGCGCCGCTCTGTCCACTGCGATGTTCGACGGGAATAGCGGCGCGTGCAGCCTCGTCTCAGGAAGAGCGGCGTAGGCGAGACGCGCCCGCGGCAACACAGAGGAGGAAAGCTTTATGTCGAACCGATTTTGCTGCACCGACCCCGACATTCGCCTATTGGCCGCGGGCCGCGTGCGCTTCGCTTCGAGTCAAGCGCTGGAACGCGCGATGACGCCGCTCGTCGAGCGCGCGCGCACCGTCCCGACCGGTACGCTGGCCGACGTATTCCGTGACGTCGACACCGAAGCCTTGCTGTTCGTCGCCGCCTGGCGCGTGGTTCGCTTCGAAGCGGCCGAGCGCACGGTCGTCGACGCCATCGCGCACGCCATCGAGCCGCTGCGCGGGGACGCCACGCCCGAGTGGGTCGACGTGGCCGTGCCGGCCGGCGCGTGGACGTCCGGCCGCAGCGGGCCGGGCGATTGCCTCGTGCTCGTGCGCCAGCCGCTCGAAAAACCGGACGCCCGCATTCAGACAAGTTGGATCGACCGGGTCTTGCTGGCGCTGAACGGCGACGCGGAGCCGCCTGGCGGATTGATTTCGGCGAATTTCTTCGCCACGCACGACGAGGCCACGGTGCTGAACTTCTCGCGCTGGACGAGCGCCGACGCCCATCGCGAGGCCGTCGCGCGCGGTCACTACGGGCAGCAGGGCAGCACGGGCACGTCGCCGCTCTGGCAAACGACGCGCGAGCACCCCGGCATTCGCGCCGAACACGAGGTGTGCCGGTATGTCCGCGTGTCGTAGGCCGCGACTTAACCGCGCACGCCCACGCGGTACTTCGTCACCTGCCGATAGGGTTTGTCGGCGCGCGAGATCACGTCTTCCCGATCCGCCATGTTGATCTGATTCGGGAAGCCGCCTGCTTCGAGGCAAAGCCCCGCGTGCCGCGCATACGTGCCGCCCTGGCGGCCGGGTACGCCGTCCAGATAGTTGCCCGTGTATAGCTGCAAACCACGCTGGTCGGTGGACACCGTCATCGACCGGCCGCTAGCCGGATCGTAGAGTTTGGCGACCTCGCGCACGGGCCGAGGCCCCTTTTCGTTTCGAGCCGAAACCTGGCCGTCGCTAAGCACATAGCAATGATCGAAGCCGCGCGCGAGCGCGATCTGATCGTGCGGCCAGTCGAGCCGCGCGCCGATCGGCGCGGCCTCGCGAAAATCGAACGCCGTGCCGGCCACGGCCGTCTGCCGCAACGGAATGAGCGTTGCGTCGACCTCGAAGAACGCGTCGGCGTCGATCGATAGCATGTGACCCGTGACGTCCGCGCCGGTTTGCGCCGCCAGATTGAAATAAGCGTGATTCGTCAGATTGAGCGGCGTGGGGGCATCGGTGCGCGCGCGATAGTCGATCGTGAGCTCGCCCTCGTCGTCGAGCGTGTAGCGCACTTCGACGCTCACGTTCCCCGGGAACCCGGCGTCGCCTTCCTCCGATTCCAGCCGCAGGACGAGCGCGCCGTCGTCTTCGCTCGCCTGCCAGATCGCGCGGTGAAATCCCGTCGCGCCGCCATGCAGCAAATTGTCCCCCTCGTTGCGATCGACGTTGTA
This sequence comes from Trinickia sp., assembly GCF_051954495.1. GTDB lineage: Bacteria > Pseudomonadota > Gammaproteobacteria > Burkholderiales > Burkholderiaceae > Trinickia. Next base: position 48,229 of record NZ_JBQCHR010000169.1, on the reverse strand, counting down.
CTCGATTCCGTCGAGCATAAAACGACCGCCTGCGATGCGATTGGCCCAGCGGCCGATGAGCGCGCCGAAGTAGCCCTTCGCTTCCCAGTATTGCTCGGGCGTATCGTGCCCGAGCACGATGTCGCCGAGCCGCCCCGCCCGATCCGGCGCCATCCACGAAACGATCGTACCCCCGAGTTCGCTGACGGACACGCGCATACCGTGCGCGTTGCGCAGCGTGAAGAGATGGACGGTTTGGCCGTTGGGCAACGCGCCCCACGGTTCATGCGACAACTTGGCTGTGCTGATCATAGCGACATAGGAAGGTTGAAATTTCAAGCGTGCGCCTGTGCGCTCGCGCGCTCTTGGTATTCGCGCGGCGTGCAGCCGAGTTCGCGGCGAAACACCGCGTGCAGATACTGCACCGATTTGAAACCGCAGCGCACGGCGACGTCGGCGCTCGACACGTCGCGCTTGACGAGCAGCGCCTTGGCCGCGTCGAGCTTTTGCCGAAGGATCTCCTGATGCACGGTGCATTGCAACTCGCGCCGGAAATATTCTTCCAGCGACGAGCGCGACACGCCCACGTAGTCGGCCACTTGCTCGGTGCGGATGCCTTGGCACGCGTACTGCCGGATGAAATGCCGGGCGCGGGCGACGTAGGGGCTCGCGAGCGGCTGATGCTTGGTCGACTCCAGTACGTTGATGCCGACCGGCGGCACGAGAATCGTGCGGCCGGCGAAACGCGCGCCATGCAGCATTTGATGCAGCAGGTGCGCCGCGGTGCGGCCCATTTCCTCGGTGCCTTGAATCACCGACGACAACGGGATGCGCGTGAGCGTACGCGTGAGCGGATCGTTGTCGATGCCGATGATCGCCACGTCCTCGGGCACCGGGATGCCGGCGATCAGGCACGCTTGCAGCAAGTGCCGCGCACGGGCGTCGGTGACGGCGATGATGCCGACCGGCTTGGGCAGCGCAGCGAGCCACTGCGTGAGCTGGTCGATCGCTTGGTTCCACGTGGGCGCGCTCGTCGATAGCCCGCGATAGATCTCGCCGTCGATCTGCTCGCGCGTGCGGCCGTCGGCTTCACGCAATTGCGCGAATGCCAGCTCGCGCTGATACGCCCAGCGGTGCTCGTTCGCCAGCGGCAGGCTGTAAAGCGCGAAATTGCGCAGGCCCGCCTCGATCAGGTGCGTGTAGGCCAGCGAGACGAGCTTGAGGTTGTCCGTCGCGATATAAGGCACGCCGCTCGGATAGTGAGCCGGGTCGGCGAACGACGAACCGACGGCCACGACCGGCAGCGGGCAATCGGCCAGCGCCTCGCTGACGGCCGGGTCGTCGAAGTCGGCGATGATGCCGTCGCCGTCGAAGCGCTCGATGCCCGCCAAACGGCAGCGGAAGTCTTCTTCGAGAAAAAGATTCCAGCCCACGCGCGTGGACAGCAGATATTGGCCCACGCCCGTGATGATCTCGCGGTCGTAGACCTTGTTCGCGTTGAACAGCAGCGCGATGCGGTGCGCCTTGCGCGGGGCGGGCGATTTGGTCATCGCCGCGGCCTTTCGCCGAAGGCCAAGCCGCAGCCGAAACCGAAACCGCGGCCGCAGCAGGCGTGCGCGCCTTGTTCTATCGCGCGTTCCACCTCGCGCATGGCTTTGTCTCCGTTCGTTGCTTTTCGGTGCATTCCGCGATTCTAGGCGGGAATGCCGTCGATGCGCAGGCCGGCGGGCGCGTCGGCAAGAAACGTTACCCGCGCTGCGCAATTTCGCAATTGTGGCCCACGCGCCGCCGCTGCACCATGGCCGCACTTCGAGACGGCCGCGCGAGTCGCCGCGCGCGCGCCGTCCGACCGACCGATGAAAACAGGCGACGCCCAATATAGACAACAAGGAGTGGAGACATGGCATTCGCAAAGCGTCGTTCCATCTTAGGTTCGCTCGTCGCGAGCGCGGTGCTAGCGGGCTTGACGCTCGCCGCGCCGCTCGCGCATGCGAGCAAGGACCATCCCGTGATCGGCTTTTGCATCGACGATCTGCGCGTCGAGCGCTGGTCGCGCGATCGCGATTACTTCGTCGCCGCGGCGCAGAAACTGGGCGCGACCGTCTCCGTGCAGTCCGCGGATGCCAGCGAAGAGCGTCAGATCTCGCAGATCGAAAACCTGATCTCGCGCGGCGTCGATGCCATCGTCATCGTGCCGTTCAATTCGAAGACGCTCGGCAACGTCGTGGCCGAAGCGAAGAAGGCCGGCATCAAGGTCATCTCCTACGATCGACTGATCCTCGATGCAGACGTCGATGCCTATATCTCGTTCGACAACGAGAAGGTGGGCGAACTGCAGGCCAAGGGCGTGTACGACGCGCAACCGAAGGGCAACTACTTCCTGCTCGGCGGCGCGCCGACCGACAACAACGCGAAGATGCTGCGCGAAGGCCAGTTGAAGGTGCTCAAACCCGCGATCGATCGCGGCGACATCAAGGTCGTGGGGCAGCAATGGGTGCCTGAATGGAGCGCGGCAACGGCGCTGCGCATCGTCGAGGACGCCCTCACGGCCAACGGCAACAAGATCGACGCAATCGTGGCGTCCAACGACGGCACGGCCGGCGGAGCGATTCAAGCGCTGGCCGCGCAAAAGCTCGCGGGCAAGGTGCCCGTTTCGGGCCAGGACGCCGATCTGGCGGCCGTCAAGCGTGTGATCGCCGGCACGCAGACCATGACCGTCTACAAGCCGATCAAACTGATCGCCAGCGAAGCCGCCAAGCTCGCGGTCGACCTCGTCAAGGGTCAAAAGCCCGCGTTCAATTCGCAGTACGACAACGGCAAAAAGAAGGTCGACACCGTGCTGCTCCAGCCGATCTTGCTGACCAAGAAGAACGTCGACGTCGTCGTCAAGGACGGCTTCTACACGCAAGCGCAGCTCTCGAGCCAATAAGGCGCTGTTCGCCCCGCGCGCCGCTGAACACCCGAGCGCGCGCGGCCGTCCTGTCTTTCGACGACGGCCGCGCGAGCGAGGGCATCGGCGCATTTTTGGTAGAAGAAAGGAACGAGACGCATGGCGCAAGCACAACCGTTGCTGTCGCTCAAAGGCATCGTCAAGACGTTTTCGGGCGTGAAGGCGCTCGACGGCATCGATCTCTCGGTCGCCCCCGGCGAATGCGTGGGCCTGTGCGGCGAGAACGGCGCAGGCAAGTCGACCCTCATGAAGATCGTGTCGGGCGTCTACCCGCATGGCACTTGGGACGGCGAAATCCTGTGGGACGGTGCGCCCTTGACTGCATCGAGCGTGCGCGACACCGAGCGCGCCGGCATCGTCATCATTCACCAGGAGCTCATGCTCGTGCCCGAGCTCTCGGTGGCCGAAAACATCTTTCTCGGCAACGAGATCACGCTGCCCGGCGCGCGCATGAACTACGCGGCGATGCATCAACGCGCCGACGAATTGCTGCGCAGCCTCGGGATCGAGGGCATCAACGTCGCGCAGCCGGTCATGAATTACGGCGGCGGACACCAGCAGCTGATCGAAATCGCGAAGGCGCTGAACAAGGATGCGCGGCTTTTGATTCTCGACGAGCCGTCTTCCTCGCTCACCGCGGCCGAAACGCGCATCTTGCTCGACATCGTGCGCGACCTCAAACGGCGCGGCGTGGCCTGCATCTACATTTCGCACAAACTCGACGAAGTCGAGGCTGTCTGCGATACGGTCACCGTCATCCGCGACGGCCGGCACGTCGAAACGGCGCCGCTCGCTCAGATGAGCGCGCCGCGCATCGTCGCTTTGATGGTCGGACGAGAAATCACGAACCTCTTTCCGCGCGAGCCGCACGAGATCGGCGAGGTCGTGCTCGAAGCGCGCAACGTCACCTGCTTCGACGTGACGAACCCGCGCCGCAAGCGCGTCGACGACATTTCGTTCAGCGTCCGCCGCGGGGAGATCCTCGGCGTGGCCGGGCTCGTCGGCTCGGGACGCACCGAGCTCATGCAGGCGATCTTCGGCGCCTATCCGGGCACGAGCCGCGCGACGGTCATCGTCGAGGGCAAGACGATCGCCGTGCGCTCGCCCGCCGACGCCATCCGCGCCGGCATCGGCCTCGCGCCCGAGGATCGCAAGGCGCACGGCATCGTGCCCGATCTCGGCGTGGGCCACAACATCACGCTTTCCGTGCTCAAGCGCTTCGTTAAGCGCGGCGCGATCGACGCGGCCGCCGAACTCGACACGATTCACAAATCGATGAAACAGCTGTCGGTGCGCGCGGCGCATCCGCTGCTGTCGATTGCGAACCTCTCGGGCGGCAATCAGCAAAAGGCCGTGCTCACGCGCGTGCTGCTGACCGAACCGAAGGTGCTGATCCTCGACGAGCCCACGCGCGGCGTCGACGTCGGCGCGAAGTACGAGATCTACAAGCTCATTTTTGCGCTCGCCAAACAAGGCATGGCAATCGTCGTCGTATCGTCCGAACTGCCGGAAGTGCTCGGCTTGAGCGACCGCGTCCTCGTCATCGGCGAGGGCGAACTACGCGGCGATTTCCTCAACGACGGCCTCACGCAAGAGGCGATTCTCACGGCCGCCATCGAACCGACGCCCCGGCGCGCGGCCTCTCACTCCCACGAAACGGCTTCAGCATGACACCGGACATCTCTTCCGCTCGCCCGCAAGACGCCGCCGGCCCCGGCGGCGCGGACCGCATTCGCCAATGGTTCGCGCGCTACAAGATTCTCGCGCTGCTGTTCGCCGTCGCGCTGATTTGGCTGTTTTTCACCGTGCTCACGCACGGCGCCTTCGCCACGCCGCGCAACCTGTCGAATCTGCTGCGGCAAATGGCGATCAGCGGCATGCTGGCCTGCGGCATGGTGTTCGTCATCATCGCCGGCGAAATCGATCTGTCGGTGGGCTCGCTCCTCGGCCTGCTCGGCGGCATCGCGGCGATTCTCGACGCCAACCGCGGCTGGCCGATCGAGGCGACGATCCCCGTCGTGATGGTCCTCGGCGTCGTGGCGGGTCTCGTCAACGGCTGGCTTTCCACCTATCGGCGGGTACCTTCGTTCATCGTCGGCCTGGGCGGCATGCTCGCCTACCGCGGCGTACTGCTTGGCATCACCGGCGGCTCGACGATCGCGCCTGTTTCGGACCGCTTCGTCTTTCTCGGGCAGGGCTATCTGCCGCGCCTCGCCGGCGATGCGCTCGCGCTGCTGCTGTTCGCCGTGCTGACGGTCGTGACGGCACGCCAGCGCGGCAACCGCCGCCGCTACGACCTACCCGTGCCGGCGCTATGGCAAGAAGGGGCGAAAATCGTCGGTGCGGGCGTGATCATCGTCGCATTCATGGCCACGCTGAACAGCTATGGGGGGATCCCGGTGCCGGTGCTGCTCGTCCTGATCCTGCTCGGCGTCTTCACCTGGGTCGCGACCCAAACGGTCTTCGGCCGGCGCATCTACTCGGTGGGATCGAACCTGGAAGCGACGCGCTTGTCGGGCGTCGACACGAACCGGGTCAAGCTCGCCATCTTCGCCTTGATGGGGCTCATGTGCGCCTTCGCCGGGATCGTCAATACGGCGCGCCTCGCCGCGGGCTCGCCGTCGGCCGGCACGATGGGCGAACTCGACGCCATTGCTGCATGCTTCATCGGCGGCACGTCGATGCGCGGCGGGTCGGGCACCGTCTACGGCGCGCTGATCGGCGCACTCGTCATGGCGAGCCTCGACAACGGCATGTCGATGCTCGACGTCGATGCCTATTGGCAGATGATCGCCAAGGGAGCCATCCTAGTGCTCGCCGTCTGGATCGACGTCGTCTCGCGCACGAACCGGCGGTAAGCGCCGTCGCTGCAACGCAACATCCGCCCCTCGCGGGCGGCAATTTCTTCAACCGTGGAATTTCGCATGTCGTACGCCATCTATCCGAGCTTGGCCGATAAGACCGTTGTCGTTACCGGCGGCGGCAGCGGCATCGGCGCCGCCATCGTCGAAGCATTCGCGCAGCAAGGGGCGCGCGTGTTCTTCCTCGATATTGCCGAAGCCGACTCGCACGCGCTGGCCGAACGGTTGCGCGATTGCGCGCATCCCCCGGCTTTCCATCGCTGCGACTTGCGCGATACGGACGCCATCGCCGCCGTTTTCGCGGCGATCTGCGCCGAAGCGGGCCCGATCAACGTGCTCGTCAATAACGCGGCCAACGACGACCGGCACACGTTCGGCTCGATTACCCCCGCTTACTGGGACGAGCGAATCGCGGTGAACTTGCGGCACCAATTTTTTTGCGCGCAGAACGCCGCCTCCGGCATGAAGGCTGCAGGAAACGGAGTGATTCTGAATCTCGGTTCGATCTCGTGGCACCTTGCGCTGCCGAGCTTATCGATTTACATGACGGCGAAAGCCGGCATCGAAGGGCTCACCCGCGCACTGGCCCGCGAGCTCGGCGTCTTCGGTATTCGCGTGAACGCGATCATCCCGGGCGCCGTCCGGACGCCGAGGCAGATGAAGCTGTGGCAATCGCCCGAAACGGAGGCGAAGCTCGTCGCGGACCAATGCTTGCCCGAGCGGGTCGAGCCCGAGCATGTCGCACGCATGGCCTTGTTTCTCGCATCGGACGACGGATCGCGATGCTCGGGGCGCGAATACTTCGTCGATGCGGGATGGTATGGAGCATCCTGATGATTTCACCCGAATGCATATGGCCCTTGGGCGCCGAACTCGGCGAGGGGCCCGTATGGAGCCGCATCGATAAAGCAGTCTATTTTGTCGACATCAAGCGCAAGCAGGTGCACCGGTACAGCGCCGAGACGCGCGAAACGATGACCTGGCCGGCGCCGAGCGAGCCGTGTTTCATCGCCCCGACATCCGACGGCTCGTTCGTCTGCGGGTTGCGCCGGGGCCTCTATCGATTCGATGCGCGCGCCGGCGCCTTCGAGAAGCTCGTAGATGTCGAGCCCGAGCGTGGCGCGAACCGTCTGAACGATGGCTTTGTCGATCCAACGGGCCACCTATGGTTCGGTTCGATGGACGATGCGGAAAACGCCCCCACCGGCGCGCTGTATCGCGTGGACGAGAAAGGCAAGGTGCAAATGCGCGACGATGGCTACGCGATCACGAACGGGCCGGCGATGAGCCCCGACCGGCGCACGCTTTATCACACGGATACGCTCGGCCGCACCGTCTACGCCTTCGACGTGGACGAGCGCGGCGCGCTCTCGAACAAGCGAGCGTTCATCCGCGTCCAAGGCACGGCACACCCCGACGGCATGGCCGTCGATGCGCAAGGTTGCCTGTGGATCGCACTTTTCGGCGGCGGATGTATCGAACGCTATTCGAGCGACGGCGCGCAGATCGATACTGTCGCCTTTCCGTGCTCGAACATCACGAAGCTGGTATTTGGCGGCGACGACCTGCGTACCGCGTACGTCACTACCGCGCAAAAGGGCTTGAGCGCAAGCCAGCGCGAACGCGAGACGCTCGCGGGCGGGCTGTTTGCGTTTCGTTCGCCGGTACCTGGCCTGCCGCAAAACGTGCTCACGCGCGGCCTCGCGCGCTCGCGGTAACGGCGCGTCATTTTGGAGAAAAGAACACTCATGTCACCCACGCCCCCGCGCAGGCTGCGCAGCCAAAATTGGTTCGACGATCCGACACACGCGGATATGACCGCGCTGTACGTCGAGCGCTTCATGAACTACGGACTGACGCGCGAGGAACTGCAGTCGGGCCGGCCGATCATTGGGATTGCGCAGACGGGCAGCGATCTCGCGCCCTGCAATCGCCACCACATCGAGCTCGCCGCCCGTACGAAGGCCGGCATCCGCGACGCGGGCGGCATTCCGATGGAGTTCCCCGTTCACCCGCTCGCCGAGCAAAGCCGCCGGCCCACCGCCGCGCTGGACCGCAATCTCGCCTACCTGGGGCTCGTCGAGATCTTGCACGGCTATCCGCTCGACGGCGTGGTGCTGACGACAGGCTGCGACAAGACGACGCCCGCGTGCCTCATGGCGGCGGCGACGGTCGACATGCCGGCCATCGTGCTCTCGGGCGGCCCCATGCTCGACGGCTGGTTCGACGGCAAGCGCGTAGGTTCGGGCACGGTGATTTGGCATGCGCGCAATCTGCTCGCTGCCGGCGACATCGATTACGAAGGCTTCATGCAGCTCACGGCGGCGGCCTCCCCCTCGATCGGTCACTGCAATACGATGGGCACCGCTCTGTCGATGAACAGCCTGGCCGAAGCGCTCGGGATGTCGCTGCCCGGCTGCGCGTCGATTCCGGCCGCCTACCGGGAGCGGGGGCAGATGGCGTACGTGACGGGCAAGCGCATCGTGGATCTCGTGCGCGAGGACGTGCGGCCATCGAAGATCCTCACGCGCGAGGCGTTCGAGAATGCGATCGTCGTGGCGTCCGCGCTCGGCGCATCGACCAATTGCCCGCCGCATCTGATCGCCATCGCGCGGCACATGGGCATTGAACTGTCGCTCGACGACTGGCAGCGCCTGGGCGCCGACGTGCCGCTGCTCGCCAACTGCATGCCGGCGGGGGAATACCTGGGCGAGAGCTTCCATCGCGCGGGCGGCGTGCCGGCCGTTCTGCGGCAGCTTGCGCAGGCCGGCTTGCTGCATGGCGATTGCCTGACTGTATCGGGCCGCACGATCGATGAAATCGTGGAGCAGGCGCCGCAAGCCGACGGCGATGTCATTCGTCCGTACGCCGAGCCGTTGAAGCACGGCGCTGGCTTCATCGTGCTGTCGGGCAACTTCTTCGACAGTGCGATCATCAAGATGTCGGTCGTGGGCGATGCCTTCCGCAAGACTTACCTCAGCGAACCGGGCGCCGAGAACGCGTTCGAGGCGCGCGCCATCGTCTTCGACGGTCCCGAGGACTACCGCGCCCGCATCGACGATCCTTCGCTCAAAATCGACGAGCACTGCATCTTGGTCATGCGCGGCTGCGGGACGCTCGGCTACCCGGGCAGCGCCGAAGTCGTCAACATGGCGCCCCCGGCGGAATTGGTGAAGCGCGGCATCACATCGTTGCCTTGCATGGGCGACGGGCGTCAAAGCGGTACGTCGGCCAGCCCGTCGATCTTGAACATGTCGCCGGAATCGGCGGCGGGAGGCGGCCTCGCGCTGATGCGCACGGACGATCGCGTACGCGTCGATCTGAACGCGCGGCGCATCGAGCTGCTCGTCGACGAGGCGGAGCTCGAGCGGCGCCGCGCCGAAGGCGCGCCTGCTGTTCCGGCATCGCAAACGCCCTGGCAGGAGATCTATCGGCAATTCGTCGGCCAGCTCTCGACGGGCGGCTGTCTGGAGCCCGCCACGCTGTATCTGAAAGTGATCGAAACGCGCGGCGATCCTCGCCATTCTCATTGAACGAAATCCAATCACTCCGAGCATTGACCGACATGCATATCGATCCCGCTGCCTGCCTGCCCTCCGACCTCGACCGTGCGCTGCTCATCGGCCGCATTTGGCGCGGCGCGCCCATCGACGGGCCATCCGTCGTCGTCGTGCGCAACGGCGAAGTGTTCGACATCACCGCTAGCGCGCCGACGACGAGCGATCTATTCGATCGGGACGACGTCGCCGCATTCGCGCGTTCGGCGCCCGGCGAAGCGCTGGGGCCTGTCCAAGCACTGCTCGGCCAAGGCGCGAACGCGGAAGCTTCCCTGCTCGCTCCTTGCGACGTGCAGGCGATCAAAGCTTGCGGCGTGACGTTCGCGGTGAGCCTGCTCGAGCGCGTGATCGAAGAGCAAGCCGGTGGCGATCCAGGGCGGGCGGCCGACATTCGGGCCTCGCTGCACGAGCTGATCGGCACCGACCTGGCGAAGATCCGTCCGGGTTCGCCGGCCGCGCTGCGTTTGAAGGAAGAACTACAACGGCGCGGCGCGTGGTCGCAATACATGGAGGTGGGGATCGGCGAAGACGCCGAGGTGTTCACGAAGTCGCAGCCGATGTCGGCCGTGGGTTTCGGGGCCGACATCGGCCTGTATCCAACGTCCGCGTGGAACAATCCGGAGCCCGAGATCGTGCTGGCGGTGAACGCCGCGGGCACGATCGTCGGCGCAACGCTCGGCAACGACGTCAACTTGCGCGATATCGAAGGCCGCTCGGCGCTGCTGCTCGGCAAAGCGAAGGACAACAACGGCTCGTGCGCGATCGGCCCGTTCGTCCGTTTGTTCGATGAAGGCTTCTCCCTCGATACGCTGCGCGAGGCCAGCGTTTCATTGCGTATCGACGGCGAAGACGGCTTCGTGCTCGAAGGGGTGAGTCACATGCGCGAGATCAGCCGAGATCCGCTCGATCTCGTCGCGCAGACGTGCGGCGCCCATCATCAGTATCCGGACGGCTTCATGCTGTTCCTCGGCACGATGTTCTCCCCGATCAAGGACCGCGATACGGCGGGCGGCGGCTTCACGCATCACCTGGGCGATGTCGTGACGATCTCGACCCCGGAGCTAGGCGCGCTCGTCAACACGGTGAGATTGTCGACGCAGATTGCACCTTGGCAATTCGGCGTGCGAGCGCTGTATCGCAATTTGGCCGCGCGCGGGGTGAGGTAGGGCCTGCCGGGACCCGGGCGAAATTTCTCATATGGTGGCTTTCGACAAAGGCCAAGGCTGCTTGCGGTGATTACGCGGGCGGCCTGGCCAGGCGCACAGCGATACACTGTTCGTCCTGCGGTCGTCGGCCGCAACGCACCCGCCCCCGAGAACGCTTATGCCCTGCAAGCCCAAGATGACCCGGCACTATGTCGCCTCGGCGTTGGACGATGTTGAAGCGATGTTCGGGACGGCGCTAAGAATGAGCGTGCACAAGCTATCTCGAGGCAAGCTGCCGCTCAAGCCCGTGTTCAAGGACAGCGCTCAAAGGGATGCATTCAACGCGATGGCGAAGGTCCAACTGCAAGGGCTGGGCAAGGGACAAAACACCGACCGTTTTCGTGCGCTGTCCTACCTCGAGGCACGCTCGCAGCCAAATTCGTCAAAGACCCGAATGGACTTGCGAGGAATCAATAATCCACGGCCGCGCGTGTACTTCGCCGGCCACGGGCTAGCCGGGAACCTCAATTTTATGAGTCGCGCGCAGGGCGGCGAAGTTCGGTCGACCGCAGAGGCCGCCGCCGTGCTTAGCACCATAGCGCTGCCCTCCGAATCTGAGCTGCGCCTTCCCGTTTGCTATAGCGGCGCGGGCGCCAGCTTTACGGGCCCACCAACGGAATGGATCGATCATTTGGAGAAAGGAACACTGAGCAGTGCGCTCAAGAGCGAAAGAAGTCTAGCGGCCGATTTGCAGAGGCGCATGAAAGCGGACTATGGCTTCAAGGGAACGACGGCTGGCTACTACGGGGAAGTAGTTTTGGTGCCTGTCCATTCAGGGACGGGCGCCGCCGGGCAAGAGAAGCACTTCTATGTCACGCCGCCGCGGCGGAAGAATAAACGCGTCGAAACGATCCGAATGCGAGACGCCCGCGTGATATTCGTTTGAAGGTCTAGCCACCGCCCCACGAGCCGGAGAAGAAGCTTTCCTTGCCGGCGTACCCCTCCAGTGAATTCACAATGCGTTGCAGCCGGGTAGCAACTGGCACACTCTCCCTTCCATTCGTCTCGCTCGCCCGGAATCTGTGGTGGGCGGATCCACGCGCGTAAAAAATACCACTTTGCATCCAAAACGATGCCACTTGAATACCAATCAAAGTCCACCTAAGATCCTGCAGGGATCGGTGTGAAATCTGCCTCGATCACCAGGGGACCGCTTCGCATCTCGTCGCGTCCCTCCGCTTTTCCCAGTTCCAGCTTCCTTGAAAGACCCGATCGCAGCGACGTAATACGCGGCGTCGTATCGCCGTTTTTTTCCGAGGAGCCTTCATGAATCGCCTTTCCCATTTCCTGCGCACCGGCCTCATGGCCGCGATCGCGGCGCTCGCGCCGCTCGCCGCGCAGGCGCAGGCCCAGGCCACGACGACGCAGACGAGCGCCGCGACAGCCGCTTCTCCAGCCGCACTGGCCTCGCGACTCGCAAACGATCTCGCCTTGCGCATAGCCATCGACAGCAACCACGGCGCGGCCGTCGGGGCGCCCTGCGCCGATCTGGGCGCCGATTGGGCGACATGTGCAACGGGCCGCCTGATCCTGACGAACCAGGGGCGTCAAACCATCTCGGCCGGCGGCTGGAAGCTCTACCTGCACAGCATTCGGCGCCTGCTGAAAATCGACCATGCGGGCATCACCCTCCAGCATTTGACCGGCGACCTCTACGAACTCGCGCCGCAGCCGGGCTCGCTGCAACTTGCGCCGGGCCAAAGCGTGGAGCTGCCGTTCGTCGGCGAATACTGGTATCTGCGCTTCAGCGATTTGCTGCCGCGCCCGTTCGTCGTCGTGCCCGGCGCGGCGCCGGCCATCTTGCAGTTCGACAACACGGACGACGAAACGCGCTACGTCGTATCGCTGCCCGCCGACGCGCAAAACAACTCCACAGGCAACGCGCCGCCCGTCGCCGCGCAGCCGATCGCTTATCGGGCGCTACCGAGCGTCAAACGAGAACGCCCGCTCGACGGCGCACTCGATCTGCGCGGCGTGCGTTTGATGTTGGCGAACCTATCGCCAGGGCAAACCGAAGCGCTGCGCCAGCGAGCGCAAACGCTGGGCCTCGACGACGCACGTACTCCCGTCGTGGGCATCGTCGCGCCCGGCCGCCTACCCGCCGACATCGCCACACCGGGCGGCTACCGCCTAGCGATCGGGCCGCGCGGCGTATTCATCGAAGGCTACGATGCCGCGGGCGTCTACTACGGCGTGCAGACGTTGTTCTCGCTGTCGCCGGCCGGCGGGGGCCGCATCCCCGCGATGCTGATCGAAGATGCGCCGCGCTTCCCATACCGCGGCGAGCACGTCGATCTCGCGCGCAACTTCAAGCACGTGCCGACGCTGCGCCGTCTGATCGACCAAATGAGTGCCTACAAACTCAATCGCCTGCATCTGCACTTATCGGACGACGAAGGCTGGCGGATCGAAATTCCGGGCCTACCCGAGCTGACGGAAGTCGGCGGCCGCCGCTGCTTCGACACCAGCGAGACCCACTGCCTGCTGCCCGAACTCGCCTCCGGTCCCGAGAATCAATCGGGCGGCGGCTATCTGACGCGCGACGATTTCGTGAGCCTGCTGCGCTACGCAGCCGACCATTTCGTCGAAGTCATTCCGGAAATTGACATGCCCGCGCACGCACGCGCGGCCGTCATGTCGATGGAAGCGCGCTACCGTCGCCTGCACGCGCAGGGACGCGAACAAGAGGCCGCGCAATATCGCGTGCTCGATCCGCAAGAGAGCACGACCCTCACCACGGTGCAGTTCTACGACCGGCACAGCGATCTGAACCCGTGCGTGCCCGGCACGTTGAACTTCACGTCGAAGGTGATCCGTGAAATCGCGTCGATGTACGCGGACGCGCAGGTCCCCCTTCACAGCTGGTACTTCGGCGGCGATGAGGCGAAGAACATCTTCCTAGGCGCCGGCTTCCAGCCGCTGAACGGAACGGACCCGGGCAAGGGCCGCATCGATCTCGCGATCCAGGACAAGCCCTGGGCGCGCTCGCCCGCTTGCACGGCGTTGCTGGCCCGCGGCGAAATCAAATCGATCGATGAGCTGCCGACGCGCTTGGCCAAGCAAGTCAGCGCGCAAGTCGCCGCGAACGGCATCGACACGATGGGCGCATGGGAGGACGGGTTGAAGGGGGCGACCGGCGCGCAAGATTTCAGCACGCGCCACGTCAACGCGCTCATCTGGGACACCGTGTTCTGGGGCGCCGCCGACAGCACGCGCGACTACGGCGCGAAAGGGTTCCGGACGGTGCTCGCGCTGCCCGACTATCTCTACTTCGACTTCCCGTACACGCTGAACCCGCATGAGCGCGGCTACTACTGGGGATCGCATGCGACGGACGAGTACAAGGTCTTCTCGTTCGCACCGGAGAATTTGCCGCAGAACGCCGAAGTGTTCGGCGACCGCGACGGCAATCCGTTCCAAGTGACGGGCACGGGCGCCGCGCCGGCGATCCACGGCATACAGGGTCAAGCGTGGGGTGAAGTTATGCGCAACGACCGCTTCCTCGAGTACATGGTGTACCCGCGTCTGCTGGCGCTGGCCGAACGCGCGTGGCACAAAGCCGATTGGGAGCTGCCGTACGCCGCGGGCGTGAGCTTCGAGCTCGGCGTCACGCATCACGTCAACATGGCCGCGCTCAACGGCGATTGGGCCGGATTCGCCACAGTTCTCATGCAGCGCGAACTGCCGAAGCTTGCGCGCGCGGGCATTGGGTATCGGCAGCCGACGTTCACGTTGACGGGGTATTGATCGACCGGCCGTCGTCGGCATCGGAGGCATCGAAGCTGGGCATGTGAAGCCGAGGCCCGCGGCGCATCGACGCTCGCGGGCCTTGTTTTTTGTATGGACCCGCGCCTGCCGGGCGCGGCCACGTTCGGCGTCAGTTCGCCCCGTCTTTCAACTGCTTCAAATGCTTGTAGACGGTGGCGCGTCCCATCCCGAGCACGTTGGCGATATAGTTCGCCGAGCTTTTCCCGCGAAAGGCGCCCTCGGCGTAGAGCGCTTCGACGATTTCCCGCCGATGCTCGCGCGTCAGGCCGTTCAAACCGAGCTGGCGCTCTCGCAGCCAACCGTGCAGGAACGTATTGATGCGTTCCTGCCAATCGTCGCGAAACAGCTCGTCGGGCTGCGCGACGAGACCCGCCCCCTTGATGAACAGCTCAAGCGTCGAGCGCACATCCTCGAACACGGCGATGTTGAAGTTGATGCACATCATGCCCGCCGGCTGCCCGCTGTCGTCGAACAGCACGTTGCTCACGCAACGCATCTTTCGGCCGTCCCAGTTCAGCTTTTCGTAGGGGCCGATCACGCGCTCGCGTGCGGAATGGTCGATTTCTTCCAACGCCGAATCGTCGCCGACCTCGCGTTTGGACAGGTTGTTCGCGAGGTAGAGCACCGTCTGATCGTGCAGATCGTGAATCACGACTTCCGCGTAAGGGAAGAACAGCGCGGCGATGCCGTCGGCGATCGGCGCATAGCGGGACAGCAATAGGTCTTTGACGGGGGACGTTTTCTGCTTGCGCATCATCGGGAAACCGCGTTCGAGGGAGGCGGCCGCCCGCGGCGAAGCACGGCGGCGCGGCATCATTGTAGCGACTGTCGCCCGCTCAAATGCCGGTACAGCGCGTACGCGATCGCCACGTCTTCGAGCCCGAGGCCGATCGATCGAAAGAATGCCGACTTTTCATATCGAGGCTTCGCGCACGCCTCGCTCACCAGCGCGGGCAAATCGCCCACGATCCGCTCGGGCGACCAGCCATGCTGCGCGGCGAGCTTCATTTCGCCGGCGCTGCCCGGCGTGGTTTTGCGGTAATCGCAATAGACATCGAGATCGGGCAGCCAAGCCGGTGCGATTTCATGCGCGTTCGCCACATTCGTGCTGATCGAGGTCACGAGGGCGGGCTTCGTCAGCGCCTGCCTTGCCAGCACCGGCGTGCCCGACGACGTGCATAGCATCACCACGTCCGCGTCTTCGACACAGGCCTCGATGCTCGCGCTCGCCCGCGCGCGGGAGTCGGCTGCGGCTAAAGCAGCGCGCTTCGCGTCGTTATGCACAAGGTCGGGAGAAAACACGCGGATCGACTGCCACGGACGAAGCGGCGCCGCATGCCGCAAGTGTGCGAGCCCGACCGCCCCCGTGCCGACGAGCGCCAAACGGACGGCATCGGGCCGAGCGAGCAGATCGATGCCGAGCGCTGTCGTGGCGGCGGTGCGTTCGGCCGTCAGCAGACCGGCATCGCAAAGCATCAGCGGCTGCCCCGTTTCCATCGACATCAGCGTCGTCCACGCCGTGATCACGGCTTTGTCGCCGCCCACCAGATACGGCGACAGCTTGGCGCCGAACACTTTCTCCCCGGCCAGCGCGCCCAGATAGGTGATGAAATCGCCCGCCCCGTTGGGCAACAACGTCAGCGTCTGCGCAGGCTGAACGGCTTGCTCGGCGGCCAACGCGCCAAACATGGCCGCGAGCGCGCCGCGGATATCGATCGCTGGCAATGCATCGCGTGCGGTCTGTTCATCGACGACGAGCGGCAAGGCGGGTTTCATGCGTGAGTCTCCGAAAACGATGAGCGGAAGGAAGCGCCCCGGTAGGGTTTTTGGCCACTGGACCATACGATCCAAAATAGTCTATATTGGACAAACAGTCTACACGATATCGAATCGTCGCGTCGTCGTCGGCTGAGGGCCGTATCGATCACCCCAGACAGGAAATCCGCCATGAAGCTGAAGCACTCCTTGCTTGCCGCCGCCTTCGCGATGACGGCCGGCGCCGCGTTCGCGCAATCGTCCGACACGTTGCGTTTCGGTATCGAAGCCGCCTATCCCCCGTTCGAAAGCAAGACGGCCTCGGGCACGCTCGTCGGGTTCGACGTGGACGTCGGCAACGCCGTGTGCGCGAAGATGAAAGTCAAATGCGTCTGGGTCGAGAACGCGTTCGACGGCCTGATTCCGGCGCTGCGCGCACGCAAGTTCGACGTCATCAATTCGGCGATGAACATCACGGCCAAGCGCAAGGAAAGCATCGACTTCACGCCGCCAATCTATGTCGTGCCGATCGTGATGGTCGCCAAGCGCGGCTCGGGCTTGCTGCCCGATACGAAGGCGCTTCAGGGCAAGCATGTCGGGGTGCTGCAGGGCTCGTCGCAGGAAGATTTTCTGAAGAAGCATTGGGCCAACGCAGGTGTCGACATCGTGTCGTACCAGGACCAGGATCAGGTGTATTCCGATCTCGTATCCGGCCGCCTCGACGCCGCGGTGCAGGAAGCGCAGACGGCGCAAGACGGCTTCCTCGACAAACCGAACGGCGCGGGCTACGAGATCGCCGGCGCGCCTTTGAAAGACCCCGCGACGCTCGGCGAAGGCACGGGTTTCGGCTTGCGCAAGGGCGATAAGGCGCTGCTCGCCAAGGTCGATGCCGCACTCGATGCGTTGAAGAAGGACGGTACGCTCACGGCGCTGTCGCAGAAGTACTTCAAGCGCGACATCATCGCGAAATGACCCCGTCGGCTAGCGTGCCGAATCTTCGAGCTTCACGCCATGGACTTTGACGTCATCGTGCTCGGCGCCGGCATCGTCGGCGTCTCGTCGGCCATTCATCTGCAAGATCGCGGCTGCCGCGTCGCGCTCGTCGATCGGCGCGCCGCGGGCGAGGAAACGAGTTTCGGCAACGCGGGGCTGATCGAGCGCTCGTCGGTCGTGCCGTTCGGCTTTCCGCGCGATATCGGCACGCTGCTGCGCTATGCCTGCAATCGCTCGACGGATCTCTATTGGGATTACCGCGCGCTGCCGGGCTACGCGACCTGGCTCGCGCGGTTTTGGCTGGCGTCGTCGCCGCGTCGGCTGGAAGAGGCGTCGCGCGACCTGTTGCCGCTGATCGATGCGTGCGTGCGGGAACACGATGCGTTGATCTCGCGCGCGGGTGTGGACCGTCTCGTTCAAGCGCGCGGCTGGCTTGAGGCCTTTCGCACGCCTAGCACATTCGAGCGTGCCGTGAAGGAAGCGCACGCTAGCGCGCAGGCCCACCGCCTGAACATCGACGTCCTGGACGGCGCGACGCTGCGCGCGCGAGAGCCAGCCGTCGGCGCGCAGATTCATGGCGCGATTCACTGGAAAGATCCGAAGAGCGTTCGCGATCCGGGCGGCCTCGTCAAAGGTTACGCCGCTTTGTTCGAGCGTGAGGGCGGCACGTTCGCGACCGGCGACGCCGCCACGCTTCGGCGATCGGACGACGCGTGGATCGTCGATACGGATCGCGGCGCGCTCAGCGCGAAAGCCATCGTGGTTGCGCTTGGGCCCTGGTCCGACACGGTCTTCGCGCGCTTCGGCTACCGCATCCCGCTGCGGGGCAAACGCGGCTATCACATGCATTACCGCGCCGCCGGGCGAACCGTTTCGCTGCCGATCGTGGATACCGAGCGCGGCTACGCTGTCGCGCCGATGGAAGGCGATCGGCTGCGATTGACTACGGGCGTCGAGATCGCTAACGATCGCACCGCCCCTGCAGCCGTGCAGCTCACACGCGCCGAACCGTTCGCGCGCGCCGCATTCGGGCTTGGCGAGCGCATCGACGCACAGCCTTGGCACGGCATGCGCCCATGCATGCCCGACATGCGGCCGGTCATCGGCCCCGCGCCGCGCCACCGAGGTCTGTGGTTCGCATTCGGACACAACCACCACGGGCTGACGCTCGGCCCCGTGACCGGGCGGCTGCTGGCGGAAATGATGACGGGCGACGAGCCCTTCGCGAACCCGGCGCCGTTTCGGGTCGGTCGCTTTCGTTGAGCAAGCGGCCGAAATCCGCGATTCAAGCTGAAAGAGCGGGGCCTGCGAAACAAACTGCGCAATACCATGCCGCGGAAGGCTCGGACCGGGCCATCGTCGCCGTCAGCTTTCGCTTCGTCCCCAACGCGCGCCAACGATGAGCGCAATCGCCGCCAACCCCACCGACACACCCGCGAACGCGACGTCCGCCCATAGATGGCCGATCTTCCGCGACAGCAGCGCCACGCCGACGGCGGGCAACGAATTGCCGCCGTAGCAACAGAGCAGATAGGCCGACAGCATCTCCGCCCGCCGCTCGGCGGGCGCGATGCGGTTGACCTCTTGCAGGCTTCCTCGAAACCCGAACGCCGATGCGATGCCGCACAAAGCGGTGGCCGCGATCAGCAATGCCAGCGACCCCGCGAACTGCGCCCAGAGCAGCAATGCAAGGCTGGGCGCCAGCAGCCATAACCCGATGAACATCGTGACCCGCGGCGAGATCATCGGCGCGGCCACGACCGCAATCGCGCTGGCGGCGAACAATTCCGCGACGATTGCGCCGCTCACGGCCGGACTGCGCAAGTGCATACTGTTCGCGAGCAGATTCGGCGCGAGCGCCGCGTAAAACCCGAGCAGCGCGAACGTGGCGAACGCGGTGACAGCCGGCGCGATGAAAGCCATCCGCGCTTGCGGCGCAATGCCGATGCGCGGCTTCAGCGATATTCCTTCTTTACCTTCCCGCGGGGGCGAATCGACCGTTTCACGAGTGCGTGCGATCACCGCGGTCGTGATCAGTAAAACAAGGAAGTAGATCACGTAGACCAGCCGAAGCGGCGAAGGCGCGTACCGGGCGAGCATGCCCGAGATGAACACGCCCACCGCGAGTCCCACGAGATTCACCGCCGCGGCCAGGCGGCTCGCATCCGCTTTGTCCGCGTTCGGATGCAAGTCGGCGATCCAAGCCGTTGCGGTGGCCGCGCCTACGCCAATGGCAAGGCCGCTCGCCGCTCGTGCAGCGAACAACATGGCCGGATGCACGGCGAACAGAAACAGCAGCGTGCTTGCCCCGCCCACAGCGAGCACGAGCAAGCTCACTAGCCGGCGGCCGGCCTGGTCCGATACTCGGCCGAACGCGAACAATGCGCCGAGATTGCCGATGACATACGTCGCATAGACGAGCGTAATCGTCACCTCGGATACGCCGAATGTGCGCTGATAGAGCGGATAGAGCGGCGTGACGATCGTGCTGCCCGCGTAGATCGCCGCGAGCAAGAAAGCGCTGGCCCATAGCGAGACTCGATTGCCGAGCGTCGCCCGATACCACGGACGCGTCGTGTCCATCGACTTCCCCAGAGAAACCGGTTTCCGTCCGGGGCAGCAAACGATGTTCCGCGGGACGCTCCCATGCTGCGAGCACGACGCGCGAATCAAATACGGTGTAGCAGCTGCTTACTCGGCTGCGATCATGTCGACGATCGTCGCGAGCAGTCCTTTCACCACGGCGGGCAAGCGCCTTTCACGCATGGTCGTAACCTGCAAAACACGCTGGCTGAGCAAAGGCTCGTCGATCGGCCGCCATACGAGGGACATCTCGTTCTCCGCACCCTTGAGCGCCACGGCGCTGCCGAGGGTGATCGCGCCCGTCAGCGCGGCAAATGCGTGCAGCGCCGCCGAGTTGTTGCTGCTGAGCACCGGTTCGATGCGCACGCCTCGCGTGGAACAGCACAGATCGAATAATTGCCGCACGGTCGTGCCGCGCTCGAGCAGCGCCAGCGGATAGGCTTGCAAATCGGCCAGCGTCAGCGACGCGCGCGACGCTAGGGGATGCGTCGCGCCGAGCAGCGCGCGCACCGGCATATCGATCGAATAGACGACATCCAGCGGTACCGACGAACCACCGCCGGAGAATGCGACGCCGATATCCACCTCGCCTGCCGTCACCCAGTGCTCGACTTGCGCCGGCGCGCCCGAGCGCAACGCATAACGCGCGTTCGGCGCAGCTCCATGGTGACGCGCCAATACCGCGGGCAAGAACGACCGCGTGAAGCCCTCCGTGCAGCCGATCCGGACAAGCTTGCCGCCACGCGCTTCGCTTGCGGAGATCTCGCCAAGCACCGCGTCGGCCTCCAGCAGCGTGCGCCGCGCGTGCTCGGCGAGCAATTCGCCCGGCTCGGTCAGCACCATGCCGCGCGGGAGCCGCTCGAACAGCGGCGCGCCGACATCCGCTTCGAGTTTGCTGATTTGCCGGCTGATGGCCGACACGGCCACGTGCAGATTGTCCGAAGCGGCCGCGAGCGACCCAGTGCGAGCGACTTCGACGAAGTAACGAAGGGCGATGCCGTGCAGCATGCGGACGGTCTCCGATGGTTGGACGTTGAGCCTGGGTGCGGCGCGGCGAGCGGGGCGAAACGCACGACGCCCACGCGAGGGCACATTGCTTTTTCGGCAAGCCTAATCGACAAAATTGAAATTGTTGCGAATTTTTGGCGTTCCTAACCTTGGTCTCATCGACATTAGGAGGGGACACGATGGCCGGGCTTGGAGAACAAACCAATGGCAGCGCACGCCGGCAGGCGATCGATCGCGCGCAGGCGGCCTACGACTCCGGCCGCTTCCTCGACGATCTGACGCGCCGCGTCGCATACCGAACCGAAAGCCAGAACCCGGCCCAGGCGGACGCCATGCATGCCTATCTGTCCGACGAAATCGCGCCGACGCTTTCACGGCTCGGCTTCACGTGTCGCATCGCGGCGAACCCCCTGGCCGAGCGCGTGCCGTTTCTCATCGCCGAGCGCATCGAAGATCCGGCTTTGCCGACCGTGCTGACATACGGCCACGGCGACGTCGTGCGCGGCTATGACGAACAGTGGCGCGCCGGTAGCGGCCCGTGGGAGCTGACGGTCGAAGGCGACCGCTGGTACGGCCGCGGCTGCGCCGACAACAAAGGCCAGCATTCGGTGAATTTCGCGGCGCTGGCCGCGGTGCTCGACGCGCGCGGCGGCACGCTCGGCTACAACGTCAAGGTCATCTTCGAAATGGGCGAGGAGATCGGCTCGCCGGGACTCGACGAAATCTGCGCGCAAGAACGTGAAGCACTCGCCTCCGACGTGTTCATCGCGTCGGACGGCCCGCGCGTGAACGCCGAACGCCCCACCGTCTTTCTCGGCTCGCGCGGCGGCGTGAACTTCGACCTGACCGTGGATCTGCGTGAAGGCGCACACCACTCGGGCAATTGGGGCGGCGTGCTGCGCAACCCGGCGATCGTCCTTGCCCATGCGATCGCGAGCCTCGTCGATGCCGACGGGGCCATCGTCGTCGACGGCCTGCGTCCGCTTCCCATACCGGACACCGTACGTCGAGCACTCGCCGATATCGAACTCGGCGGCGACGAGAACGCACCGGCCATCGATCCGGAGTGGGGCGAACCGGGCCTCACGCCCACCGAGCGCGTCATCGCCTGGAATGCGCTCGAAGTGCTGGCCTTCAAGGCCGGCAACCCGGACGCGCCCGTGAACGCCATTCCGCCCGTCGCGCGCGCGACGTGTCAGCTGCGCTTCGTCGTCGGCACCGACAGCGCGAATGCGGCCGAACATTTGACGGCCCATTTCGCTCGCCACGGCTTGACGCAGGTGCAGGTGACCGTCACACGGACAGCCGCCGCGACGCGACTGGATCCTGAGGACCCGTGGGTCGATTGGCTGCTCTCGTCGATGTCGACCACCACTAGGAAGAAGCCCGCCCTGCTGCCCAACTTGGGCGGAACGGTCCCGAACGACGTGTTCGCCGATACGCTGGGGCTGCCCACGCTGTGGGTGCCGCATTCGTATCCCGCTTGCTCGCAGCATGCGCCGAACGAGCATCTGCTCGGCTCCGTCGCGCGCGAGGCGCTCGGGGTCATGGCCGGCGTTTGGTGGGATCTCGGCGAAGACGCGCGGCGCATCGTCGCCCTGCGCGCGGCTCGCGCCGCCGGGCCGGCCGCGCATACGTCAGCGCTTGGTTAGCGCTTGGTTAGCGCGCATCGACGCCCGTTTCATCATCGTCAGTCAACCCATCGAGGATCGCGATGAATCACCGCCCGCCTGCAACATCAGCGTCATCCGCGCGTAAGCCGTTGAGCCTCTTGCAAATCGTCATTGCGACCTCGGCCGGCAACGCGCTCGAATGGTTCGACATCGCGATCTACGGCTTCTTTGCGCTCTACATCGGCAAAAACTTTTTCCCGACGGCCGATCAGACAGCATCGCTGCTGCTGACTTTCGGCACGTTCGGCGCTTCGTACCTCGTGCGGCCGATCGGCGGCGTCGTGCTCGGCGCGTATGCCGATAAGCGTGGGCGCAAAGCCGCTTTGATGATGTCGGTCGGCCTCATGATGGTGGGCACGGCGATCATTGCGCTCTTGCCCAGCTACGCGAGCATCGGGCTTGCCGCGCCCATCGGCGTCTTCGTCGCCCGGTTGATTCAAGGCTTTTCCGCGGGGGGCGAATTCGGCGCATCGACAGCCATGCTGATCGAACACGCCCCGCATCGACGCGGTTTTCTCGCCAGTTGGCAGTTCGCGACGCAAGGCCTTTCTACATTGATGGCGGCGACGTGCGGTTTCGCGCTCGCGCGGTTGCTGTCTCACGACGCCCTCGAATCGTGGGGCTGGCGCGTGCCGTTTTTTATCGGCTTGCTGATCGGGCCCGTAGGTTTGTATCTGCGCCGCTTTCTCGAGGATGCGCCCGACTTCACCGAGGCCGTTCACACCGAAACGCCGGTACGTGACGTGTTCGCCACGCAAAAGCGCATGGTGCTGATCGCGACCGGCGCATTGGCGGTTTCCACGTCGGTCAATTATTTGCTGCAGTACCTGCCGACGTTTGCGATCCGCGAGTTGCATTTGCCGGCATCGACAAGCTTCGCGGCAACGATGCTGGGCGGCGTCATTCTGACGTGCGTGACGCCGTTTGCGGGGCATCTGTCGGACCGCATCGGTCGTCTTACGCAGATGGCGACGGTGGGGCTACTGTTCGTCGTCACCGCCTATCCTGCGTTTTCCTATACGGTCGCGCATCTATCGACTTTCACGCTGTTCGCACTCGTGGCTTGGCTGGCGGTACTGAAATCGGTGTACTTCGGCGCGCTGCCCGCGTTGATGTCGGAGATCTTCCCGGCGGCCACGCGTTCGACGGGTATGTCGGTTGCCTACAACGTCGGCGTGACAGTGTTCGGCGGATTCACGCCCGCGGTGGTGACCTGGCTGGTCAGCGCAACGGCGAACCGCAGCGCACCGAGCTTCTACGTGATGATCACGGCGATGGTGAGCCTTGCCGCGCTGGCATCGGTGAGCCGGGTGAAGCGGGTCGAAGTCGAGCGGGGATTGGCGACGTAATAGGTCGTCCTTCGTCGCTATCCTTCCCGGCTTCTTACGCAGTACGTGCGGACATCGCTAGAAGCAGGTTACGGATTGTTGCAAAGTCAGAAATAGAGTTGCGTCTGCCGAATCTATTCTTCGCACATCGAAATATAATTAAAGGTGTCGCGATGAATACGCTGCGTGCAGGGCTTTTAACGACCGCCATCTCGGCATTGGCTGCGGCCATGCTCGCCGCGTGCGGCGGCGGGGGTGGCGGGTCGAGCGCAACGCCCACCGGCACCGTGAACGTACAGATGACCGACGCGCCTGCGTGCGGCTTCGATCACGTGTATGTCACAGTGAATCAAGTGCGCATCAACGCTAGCTCGAGCGCGGCTGACAGCGATGGCGGGTGGACGACGATCACGCTCGCTACGCCGCAAAAACTCGATTTGCTTTCATTGACGAACGGTACGATGGCCACGCTGGGTCAGGCGACGCTACCCGCCGGTCAATACCAGCAAGTGCGGCTCGTGCTTGCGCAGAACCAAGGCAATTCGACCGCCAATTCCGTTGTGGTGTCGGGTACGGGCACGGAACAGCCGCTCGCGACACCGAGTGCGACGCAAAGCGGCTTGAAGATCATTCGCCCGTTCGACGTCGCGGCGAATTCGACCGTCGATCTCGTGCTTGATTTCAACGCTTGCAAATCGGTCGTTCAGCAAGGCAACGGCTCGTACGCCCTGAAGCCCGTCATCACCGCGACCCCGACCACGGTCGCCGGCATCATCGACGGCTACGTCGCGGTCGCCGAGGCCGGGGCCACGGTCTATGCGGAGCAAAACGGCGCTGTAGTCAGCGGCACCGTGGCAGACAGCAGCGGGCATTTCGTCTTTTCGACCTTGACGCAAAGCTCCACGAACGGAAACTACGACATCGTGATCGCGCAGACCGGCGAAACGACCGGAATCGTGACGTCGGTGCCCGTCGTGGTCGGCGCGACCACGCACGTATCGACGGCGGCCCAGCCGATCGCATTGCCCGTCTCGACGATGAACTCGGTGAGCGGCACCGTGACGGCGTCGGCGAATGCCAGCGTACGAGCGCTTCAAGCTACGCCGGCCGGGACTTATGAAATCGCATCGGCGAACGCGAACCTCGATACCGGCGCTTACACGATGAGCCTGCCCGTCGCGGCGCCCATGAGCGGGGCCTATACGGGTACGCTTCCCGTCAGCTTGAACCCCGTCACGGCATCGGCAGGGCACTACACGATCGAAGCCGACGCGGCATCTGGCGCAGTCAAAACGACGCCGGTCGATGTGACGGCGGGTGCGCAAACCGGTGTGAACTTCAGCTTCTAACGACGGCTAGCCTGCAATCATTCGAATCGAGGGGCGAGCGGCGCCCCTCCTCTTTTACGGGGAACCCCATGAAAAAAATCGTCATCGCCCTTACCGTTGCTTGCTCGGCCCTGGCCGGGTGCGCCGTGTACGTACCCGATCAACCGGGCGTGGTCGTCCATCCGCAGGGCGGACCGGGCAACGGATTCTGTCCGCCCGGACAAGCCAAGAAGGGTAATTGCTAACCGCGGTGACTATCGGCCCGGTGGATGCAAGGTTGCCGCTACCGGGCCCTTCCGCCATTCGTTCCCGCGCCTCTCGTTCGACTTTGTAACGAGGCGTAACTTCCGTCGGCCGTCCACGCAGGAATGACGGTTACTGCGCCTCGGGTTCGTGGCAGCAGATGCCGATCTTGTTGCCGTCCATGTCCCGGAAATACGCGCCGTAGTAGTTGGCGTGATAATGCGGCCGAAGCCCCGGGTCGCCCTCGCTCGTCGCGCCGTTTGCTAACGCGACGGCATGCACGCGATCGACCGATGCGCGATCTGGCATGAGGAACGCCACCATCTGACCGTTTCCGCTATGCGCGGCCTGGCCGTCGTAGGGCCTGCCGATGATGAAGAGCGGCCGCGGTTTATCCTTTGCCATCCATCCGGCCCACGGCCGCTCGAGTTCGCGGAACTTCAACTCGTGGCCCATGGCGCTCATCACCATCGAATAGAAAGCGAACGCCTTGTCGAAGTCGTTCACGCCGATGCATACGTGCGAAATCATTGGCTGGTCCTTGGTCGTTTGCGGAGCGAGCGGTGGCGAGAAGGGGGCCGCCGAAGACGGCAGATTATCTGGTCTTCGGATGTTTCGCGAATCCCAATGCTTGCCTTGACGCGCTCGGCTCAAATCCGACTGGCGTTCATCGATGGCAAATTTGTCATCTTCGCGTCTCGGTTCTGACAGCCGTCGGGGATCAAACTAGGCACTAGTCGATGAGATGCCGGTTGGCCTCTCCGTCCGACTGCCCTGCAAAGCCACCTAGTCAGGCTGGGCTAGTTCAATCTCATTTAGGAGTCCTGATCATGCCGAAGATGTTCGCCGCCCTCGCTCTCGCCGCCGCCACGTTTGCCGCTCCGCTTGCGAGCTACGCTCAGTCGAGCGCTCCACTCACCCGTGCGCAGGTTCGTGCCGACCTCGTTCGCGTCGAGCAAGCGGGTTACGATGCGGCCCACGGAGGGGACAACCCTTACTATCCGGCCGATATTCAAGCGGCGGAAGCGAAGATTGCTGCACAGAATGCGCAGCAATCGGGTTCGAGCGCCGTAGGCGGCATCGCGCAGAACGGCACGACTGAAGCGGGGGCGCCGTCGCATATGCCGATGTCGTCGCGCTGCGTCGGGCCCGTTAGCTTCTGCGATATTTACTTTGGCAGTTAAGCCTTCTGAGCCGAACGCGGTATATGGTTTTGCCCGCATATTCAGGGGATCGCGTGTCAGCTCTTGCTGCAAGGTATCAAGGCAGCGGTATGGTCAACGTGCGTCACGCGCAATATCGTCTATCGACACTGCGCGTGCACATCCGCCATCGTTGCGAACCGGAGCAGCGACGGAAAATCGGTTCCACGTGCCAAGCAAAGGCAAATCAGCACGGCCGCCCTTTGCGGTCGAGTACCCATGCCGGTGGGCTTTGCAGTGTGACGGGCCGCAGGAATCGATTCATGGCGTCGTAACCCACAGAGGTAGTGAATGGCTGAGTTGACGCCGGCCACGGCCCGCCGTGGTGTTGACTGGACGCAACCGACACCCCGGTAGGTACACCGCCAAACAGTACGCGTCCCGCAATCCTAGTAGCGCACGCAGTGATCCGCTGCGCATCTGCCGACTCGGCTTCCGCGCCCCAAAGCGTAACGGTCAGACTCCCGCCGATAGCCCTGAGCACGTCCTCGATTTCGTCCACCGAAGTGACCCGGACGAGCAGACACGCGGGGCCAAAAATCTCCTCGTGCAGCGTCGGTTGTGCGACGAAATTTCGCGCGGATGTTTTTGCCAATACCGGCTTGGGCAGCATGTGATCGCCGTGCACCACTTTGCTTCCGAGCACCGCCTGAACGCCAGGCGTATCGAACAGTCTCGCAACGCCGTTGTCGAAGTTTCTCTTCATTCCGGGCGTCAGCATCGCATGGAGGCTCTTTGCTTCCAGCGCATCGCGCAGCGCGCTTTCGAACACGTCGGCTGTATCGTCTTCGAATAGAACAAGCACGCCGGGACTCGTGCAGATCTGGCCGCAGCCGAACTCCATCGAGTTCGCCAACATCTGCGCGAACTCCTCCTCTCTGTTGGCAAGTGCGCTAGGCATGGCGACAACAGGATTTATCGAGCCTAATTCTCCGTAAAATGGAATCGGCCGCGGCCGTGAGTTCGCGTGTTCCCACAGCGCAATACCGCCCCTGTATGAACCGGTGAAAGCTACGGCCGCGATGTCGGGATGGCGCACGAGCCTCACGCCGACATCGATACCGGCTCCCTCGACCATTCCAAGCAACCCCTGGGGGTACTCCAGTCGGCCAAGCGTTGACCGGGCCACCTCGAAAACGTAGCGGGAAAGACGAGGATGCCCCGGATGCGCTTTCACCACGACCGGACAGCCTGCCGCCAGCGCAGAGGCCGTATCTCCGCCGAGCACTGAGAATGCCAGCGGAAAATTGCTTGCGGAAAACATTGCGACGGGTCCGACCGGCACCCGCACCCGGACAAGATGGGGACGGCCACGTGGCGGCGCACCGGCGATCGGTGCGTCCTCGGATGCGGCAAAGGCGGTCCCGGCAGTCACATGGTCGGCAAATCCGCCGAGCTGAAAGATCGTTCGGTCGAGTTCGCTGTTGAGGCGTCCCGGCCCGAGCGACGTTTCGTCATCAGCGATATCGACGAGCGCATCTCGGTGCCCCTGCAGGTCATCCGCAAGCGCCTGGAGCAACCGCGCTCGATCCTCTGCGGATGACTGCGCCCACGCGCTGGAAGCCTGCGATGCGGCGAGGACAGCCGAGTCGATTTCGTCCGGCGACGAATCTTGAATTTGCATGATTGCTCCGAAATTACCCTTTTGAATACCCATATGCGAGACTCACATCACTCATCCACGGTATATGGCACCCCAGGAATCATGTGTGATTGATGCGCTGCGAGATCGTCAACGTTGTACGTCTTGATCAGCCATCGAATTCGATGCGCATCGCAGTCACCTACCTCCAGCACCTCGCGACAATGAATGCTGTGGTTGTTGCTGATCACGGCAAGATCCCCGGGCTCCAGCACGAGGTGCCGCTTATTCCGGTGCAGGACTTGGTCTAGGCGCTGTATCGCCGCAGCACCTTCGGCATCGTCCGTCCGCGTTCTGGCCGAACGCGTTTGAATCCCATGTCATAGTGGAAGCCAAACGACACCCTGGACTTTGGCGACGCTGCAGTAGGAGAGCAGCAGCCCTTCGATGGAATGACAGAGGTTCGTGCTCGCGTTGAGCCTACCTGCGTTTGTATGATTCATTGGGTCTCTCAGGTCTTTTGTGACGTTTTGGTTCTTTGTCCTTCGGCGCCGCCTAACGACGGAGCATGAACAATACGGCGAGCGCCTGTCGTTGTGAACTGAAAAGAAGTTATCACCCTATAACCACGTAAACGTAAAATTCGAATGCTTATAGATCAGCCAAGCGCTGCGCTCGTTTCGGTCCGGATGAAACAGTTCCTGCTTCTGGTAGCCGTGGCGAATCATGGGTCCATCAGAAGGGCTGCGGACGACCTGGCTGTGACACAGCCCGCCGCGAGTAAATCACTGTTGGAAATGGAGGCCGCTTTAGGCGCCCAGCTGTTCGAGCGCACGCATAGTGGGCTGGTACCCACGAAGGCCGGAAGCTGCGCGATTGAACACGCGAGAGGCATGATCGGTTCACTGCGCAGATTGAAATTCGATCTCGATAACATCGAACACAACCGACAAGGGATCCTGAGGATCGGCCTGATCATGGGCGCTGTTACCGGGGCGTTTTGCGATGTCATTCGCCGAGCATGCGAATCCCGCCATGGCCTAACGGTCGATGCACAAGAGGGCACATCGGCGGAGCTGATGCTCAAACTTCAATCGGGCGAGTTGGATCTGGTTTTCGCGCGAGGCGGCATGCTGGAAGGACAGCCCGATATCGAAACCATCCCTCTCGCGGCAGAGCCTGTCTGTATCGCTGCCGGCCTTCAGCATCCGCTCGAGTCGAATCGAATCTACGAATGCTCTGATTTAGCCAAGTACTCTTGGGTGGGGTACGAATCACGCGCCCCCCTTGCAGACCTATTGTCCACTTGGTTCCAGAAGCACGCGGGGCGCCCGCCCGTCATAAAACTCCGCACAGCGTCCGCTCTGGTAACGGTAGCAACGCTCTGCAATTCAGACTGCCTTGCATTGCTTCCAAGTTCCGTCTTCAAGCACGTTGCATGCGACGACCGCATCAAGAAAATCAAAACAACGTCCACGCTAACGTTGGGCGACTACGGCGCTTACTGGCACAAGCAGTCGCTACGCCTGGAAGTCATCCGTTCAGTCCTGTTGGATTCGTCGACGTGAATGCTGTCCTTTGACAGGGGCGTCATTCTCGGAGGCCGAATGTCACCTTCCCGCAAAAAATGGAGCCCGCGCACCCGGCATCGCCGCACGCGGGAACTGCGGCGGCAAATCGGTTACTTAAGCGTCGGAAGCCGCCGACGTTCTGGCGATCGCCTGCATGCAAGCCTGGGCGAACGTTGGAATGGCAGTGGCGTCCGGACATGCGCCGACCCACGATCGAAGTTCACGAGGATCGGGGCAGGAGCCGATGACTGAAGACCCTCGTTGAAGTGGAAGATATGAGCATTGTCACCCGGATCGAATTCGAAGCCCGCATTGAGGCCATCGAGGCACGCATGGATGCGCGCGTTGCCGGAGCCGTGTCGCGGATCGATGCGCTTATCGCGCGCATGGATGAGCGGGATAAGCGACTCGATGAGCGCGATATGCGGCTCGATGAACGTGATAATCGGCTCGATGAACGCGATAAGCGGCTCGAAATGCTCGTGCAGGCGGCGGCGGCCTCCGCGCAGAACGCATCGAATCTCAAGACGCACCTGTGGCTAGCGGCATCGACGCTCACTGTAGCAGTGGTCGGCACAGTCATCGCTTCGTCGTACGCCACGCAAGCGGCACATCTTGGCATGGCGCAGACGTTGATTTCAGCGTTTCAGCAGGGACAGCAAGCGCAGTTGCCTGTGAGGGAATAGCCGCCGTCGCTGTTGTCACACGAAATTCTGTCGTTTTGCTCGAAATTTCTTCAGTCAGCCCTACTATTGGCCCGCCATCCTCGAAAAACTGTCGCGCTTAGCGGCGCGCCCCGACGTACCGTCTTTCAGGACTGCGAGGATTCGTCGCCGCTGCTGGTATGTGCCGATGCAGAGCTGAAAGCCTCGCGCACCACCTCTTCGGGGTCTGTCAGTAATTTCGTGTTCAAGGCATATGATGCTCCCCAGGAGAAAATATGCCTCGCAAACCCGAGACCCCACCGGTAGAGCTGCCGGCGATCCCCGCCTTTCTGGTTCACGGAACCGTTGAGATAAGCGGGAGCCTCGAGTGGCCGAGCCCGTGGTTCCAGGTTAAGGTTCTCGATAAGATGTTGGTAACCAACGGGTTCTAGTTCGGCCACGAGACTCGAAAAACATTCAGAAGTCTCGAAATATTTTCGCAAACGGCCGTTCGGAAGGCCGGATACTCGAAAAATCCTCGCAAAACACCCGTCTTACGGGCACGGCCCGGCCGCTACACACACCCATTGACATCGGAACCAATCGGTCTATATCATGGCTTAACTTTTAAGCAACGCATCGTTTGCGAACCTGATCGATGGCAAATCCAGCTGGCGTGGGCCGCCCCCGCGAATTCGAACTTGGCGATGCCGCGCGCGACGCGATGAACGTTTTCTGGGACCTCGGATATGAAGGCGCGTCCCTGCCCGATCTGATGGCCGGTACCGGCTTGTCGCGCGGCAGTCTCTACAAGGCCTTCGGCGACAAGAAGGCGCTGCTGCTGGCGGCGCTCGACCTGTACATGGCCGATGGGCTCAAGGCGACCGCGGATATCCTGTCGCAACCCGGCCCCGTGAAGGATGCGATTCGCGACTCGCTGCTGCGCTATGCACGCCTGTCTGTCGGCGAGGCCGGCCGGCGGGGGTGCCTCGCGGTCGCGATGACCACCGAACTGGCCGCGCGCGACGCGGATGTCGCGGAGCGCACGGGGCGCATGTTCCGGCGCCTGCAGCAGCTCTATGCGGGCGCGATCGTCCGCGGCCAGGCGAGCGGCGAGATCGCCGAGCAGGACGAACAGGTGCTGGCGCGTTTGCTGGTCTGCCAGGTCGAGGGCATGCGGGTGCTGGGGAAAACCGGCGTGCCCGAGAGCGACATGCTCGCGCTGGTCGAGCGCACGATGCGCCTTCTCGACTAAATTTTTTTACTTAATTTGGAACTTACTGGTTCCGTATGGAGAGCCATCCATGTCACGAAATGGTCCCGTTTCGCCCGACCCGCGTCGCTGGGCCATGTTTTCCGTCCTGCTGGTCGGCGCGTTTCTGCCGCCGTTGGACTTCTTCATCATCAACGTCGCGCTGCCGTCGATCCGCGCGGAGCTGGGCGCCACGTCATCGGCCGAGCAACTGGTCATTTCGTCATATGCCGGCCTGTACGCGGTGACGCTGATCACCGGCGGGCGGTTGGGCGACCTCTTCGGCCGCGGCCGCATGTTCTTTCTCGGGTTGATCGGATTTGCGACGGCCTCGACGCTGTGCGGCCTCGCGAGCTCGCCGTGGTCGCTCATCGTCGGTCGCGCGTTGCAGGGCGTGACCGCCGCGATCATGGCGCCGCAGGCGCTCGCTTCGATCCAGGCGATCTTCCCGGAAGCGGAAAAGCCGCTCGCGCTCAGCTTGTATGGCGCGGTGTTCGGCCTCGCCGCAGTGGTCGGACAAGCGCTGGGCGGAATCCTGATCTCGCTGAACCTGTTGAACCTGGGTTGGCGCACGATCTTTCTCGTCAATCTGCCGCTGGCAATTCTGGTGGTGTTGTTCGGCGTTCCGTTGTTGAAGGAAACGCGTGCGCAGCATGCACGCAAGCTCGACCTCGGCGGCACCGCGCTGTCGGTGCTGACGCTTGGCGCGCTAATCGTGCCGCTGATCGAGGGGCGCGAAGCAGGCTGGCCCATATGGGCATGGGTGTCCCTTATCGCGGTGCCGGCCCTCGCCTGGTCTTTCTGGCGCTATGAGCGCAGGCTGGGCAGCCGCGGCGGTGCGCCGCTGCTCGATCCGGGCGCGCTGCGCGCGCCGGGGCTGGGACGGGCGTTGCTGATCGCGTTGCTGCTGTATGCGATCGGCGCGTTCTTCCTGCTGTTCTCGGTGTATCTGCAAAATGCATTGCACGTCGGTGCGCTGAGCGCGGGCCTCGTGTTCTTGCCGTTCGGCGTGGGGTTCCTGCTCGGCCCTTTGTCTACCCCGTCCTGCGCACGTCTCATCGGCGCTTACGTCAATCCGTTCGGCATGGGGCTGGAGGTCGTCGGGCTCGTCAGCCTCGCGTGGTTGATCCAGGTCACGCCGGTCGGGATGCCGCTCGCGTCCGTGCCGCTCGCCGCCGCGCTGTTCGTCATCGGTTTCGGACAGGGGCTCGCGCTGCCCACGCTGATGCGCATGGTGACGGGGCGCGTCGCCCCGGCGCTTTCCGGCATGATCGCCGGCATCGCCAGTTCGACGCTGCAGGTCAGCACCTCGCTCAGCGTCGCCATCATCGGCGGAATTTTCTATACGGTCCTCGGCACGCGCCAGGATCCAGCCGCCATTGCGCATGCGTTCATCGTCGCGCTTCTCTCGATGTCGTTGTTCCTCGCTGCCGGCGCCGCGCTGGGCATCTCGCTCGCACGCGCGCCGGCCGTCAGCAGACAGAACTTCAACATCGCATCGACGAAATGACTTTGCGCGGTGGGTCAAACGCCCCCGCTCGACATTGGCACAGCAACAAGACGCGAACAGTGAGTGGGGCGGGACGCGCCCTGGCAGGTTGGGCTATTCGCCGCAGCGAAAGGATGACTGGCGCACTACGCATGAACCGCCCCGGCAAAGCTCGGGCGTCACTCCATCGTTTGCTGCGAAAGCAATGATCTGATTTGCAGCCAACGCTTCGCCGCCACCTCGGGCAGCGCCCTCGAAGTGAGCAAGCGCGTCAGCATCCGCGGCAGGCTCGTTTTCTCACGGCCAAGGTACGTCCGTATCTCTTTCACGACCGCTGCTTGTGTCCACCCTTCCATCTCGGGAATGGCGAGCGGCGAGAGGTTGCGTCGGAAGACCGGCGCGACCTCCTCGCGGAGCACGTTTTCGAGTTCGTCGAGCGAGTAACCGGATAAGCGCAGCGCTTCGGCAATTCCGGCGTAGTCGTAGTCTTGGAGTTCCTTACCGACGAACAACTCCGAGAGAGCTTCCCAGACCGGGGCACGGCGTTCAAGGTTCAACTGTTCCGTCACGGTGATCACCTGGTCGGGCGAGGGTACAAAGAGCCGAAACTAGCTTCAGCGCCGTAGGTCGCAAGCAAGCCACCGACGAATGCGATCGCGCCGACGCACACGGGCGCAGTCGCCGCGCACACACCGACCGCAACCGCTGCGCCGCGAGCGGCTCGGCCACCGATAAGACCGGCACCGGCCAGGGTGCCCTGCTCGCCGCGTCCAGCCGCTCCCAGTCGATTAAATCGGTCAGCCAAGAGACGCTGGACAGTAAGTGGGTTCCGTGCGATCGGCGGCATCTCGCCTCGGGTGGCAGCATCGGCTAGCCACGAACGATGAGTTTCCGCATTCGGCCATGAAGAGTCAGTCGATGACCTTGGCTAGATCGTCAACAATTTCCGCAGCTATCGGCGCGTCAAGGCAATTGCCGATTCGCTGTTACGTCGCAGGGAGCGGCCCGCCAACTGCCCCGTGGTAAATTTGCGGGTGAGATTGCAATGCAAACGCGGCTCTCGTATAGTCACCATCTACTGTAACTATCCCCGGTTCAGCTTAAGAGGTTGTCGGCATGACTCATGTTAGACACCTCCGTCTTTGTCGAAGGTCTACTACTTGGCCTCGGACTGTTCTCCTCTGTGGGTCCGAAAGACGTATTCGTTATCAGACACTCGATCTCCGGTCAGCATTTGCTCCTTGTTGTAGCGGTTTGCGCCGGCAGTGATGCTCTACTCCTTGCACTCGGTGCCGGCGGTTTTACAGCGCTGCTGACGAGCCACCCCATTGTCGTTTCTATCTCGTTATGGGGAGGAGTCGCGTATCTCATTTGCCATGGCGCGCTGGCTTTCCGCGCTGCAATTGGCACCGAGCGGACAGTTCATGCTGGAGATGTAAGCACCAGTTTTTCTTTCAAAAAAACGTTGCTTGCCACGGCCGTAGTGTCGCTGCTAAACCCTTACGCATGGATCGACACAGTGTTTGTGCTCGGGGCGATGACCGCAAGCAAGTCGCCAGGCTCCCGCTGGCCTTTCGTTCTCGGCGCGATCATAGCGTCCTGTGCCTGGTTTCTTTTCCTTTCGCGACTTTCGTACGCTTGCCGCTGGATCTTTTGTCGCAGCATCGCCTGGCGAACGCTTGACGGCTTCGTTGCCGTCACAATGTTCGGGATCGCTGCTCACCTAGTCACGACCAACCTTTGAAGATCGGCATCTGCGAACTTCTCCCCATGACAATTGCCCACCGCGATTACGAAGCGAGACCCTCGGGACAACCCCACCTAGACGTGAGGAGCCGGATTTCCTGTTGGCTTTGGTGGTGACTGAATGGCCGCTTTGGAGAAGTGTGAAGGGCAAAAACGGGTCGTTCTGCGACGCACGTAGACGCCCGCACCCTCGCTAAACGCGGCTGCGGGTATCCACGCGTACTCGATAAATCCAGATTGCGAAGTAAAAAGACCCATAAGCTTCTCAACTTATGGGTCCTCCGTTATCGGGTCACGCGTCTATCTACAATCACCACCCTCAAACATCAATATTCCCCGCCCGCAGCGCATTGCTTTCAATAAACGCCCGCCGCGGCTCGACCTCATCGCCCATCAGCGTCGTAAAGATCCCATCGGCCGCGATCGCATCCTCGATCTGCACGCGCAGCAGGCGCCGCACGTTCGGATCCATCGTCGTCTCCCACAACTGCTCGGGGTTCATCTCGCCCAACCCCTTATACCGCTGCTTCGAAACATTGCGCTCCGCATCCGCGATCAACCACCGCATCGCGCTTTTGAAATCCGACACGGCCATGCTGCGCTCACCGCGCTTGATCAGCGCATTCGCCCCAATCAGCCCCTTGAACGTATTGGCCGTATTCACGAGCTGCTGATAATCGGCGGTCAGCAAGAAGTCCGCATCGATCACGGTCGACTTCACATTCCCGTGATGCGTGCGCTGAACCAAAAGCGACCACAATTCCCGCACACCGTCATACTGCGCGTGCACGCGCACTTCGGGCTTCATCGGATCGCTACGCAGCGCCGTCTCCAACGCCTTAGCCGTAGCCTCAGCCGAAGCCTCGCTTGCCAGATCGATCGCGATGCCGTCCATCACCGCCTCGAGCGCCTGCGCGTCATACAGCCGGCTCAACCGTTCCACGACGCCCTGCGCCAACAAATACGAACGCGCCAATTCACCCAGCGCATCGCCGGCGATCGGCGCGGCGCCTTCCGAAGGCACGAGCTCCGAGCCCTGCAGCGCCAAGCGCAACATATGCGCGTTCAGCTCGGCCCCGTCCTTCAAATACCGCTCGTCCTTCCCCGCCTTCACCTTGTAAAGCGGCGGCTGCGCGATATAGATGTACCCGCGCTCGATCATCTCCGGCATCTGCCGATAGAAGAACGTCAGCAGCAGCGTTCGAATGTGCGCGCCATCCACGTCGGCGTCGGTCATGATGATGATCCGGTGGTAGCGCAGCTTGTCGAGGTTGTAATCTTCCTTACCGATGCCGCAGCCCAACGCCGTGATCAGCGTGACGATCTGCTCGGAAGACAGCAGCTTGTCGTAGCGCGCCTTCTCCACGTTCAGCACCTTGCCGCGCAGCGGCAAGATCGCCTGGAACTTCCGGTCACGCCCCTGCTTGGCCGATCCGCCCGCCGAGTCACCCTCTACGATGTAGATTTCCGACTTCGCGGGATCCTTCTCCTGGCAATCGGCCAGCTTGCCCGGCAAGCCCACGCCATCGAGCACGCCCTTGCGTCGCGTCATCTCGCGCGCCTTGCGCGCGGCGTCGCGCGCACGCGCCGCATCGACGATCTTGCCGCAGATGATCTTCGCGTCGTTCGGCGTTTCCAACAGAAATTCTTCCAGCGCCTTCGCCACGACCTCTTCCACCGGCGCACGCACTTCCGACGACACGAGCTTGTCCTTCGTCTGCGAGCTGAATTTCGGCTCGGGCACCTTCACCGACAGCACGCACGACAAACCTTCGCGCATGTCGTCGCCCGACGTTTCCACCTTCGCCTTCTTCGCGATTTCGTGGTCGGCGATGTACTTGTTCATGACGCGCGTCATCGCCGCGCGCAGGCCCGTCAAGTGCGAGCCGCCGTCGCGCTGCGGAATGTTATTCGTGAAGCACAGCACGTTTTCGTTGTAGCTGTCGTTCCACTGCATCGCCACTTCCACGCCCACGCCGTCCTTCTCGCCGGCGACATGGAAAATGGTCGGATGCAGCACCTGCTTCGTCTTGTTGATGAATTCGACGAAGCCCTTCACGCCGCCAGCTAACGCGAAATCGTCTTGCTTGCCCGAGCGCTGGTCGGTCAAGCGAATACGCACGCCGTTGTTCAAGAACGAAAGCTCGCGAATGCGCTTCGCAAGAATGTCGTAGTGGTATTCGATGGAACCGAAGATCGTTTCGTCGGCCATGAAATGCACTTCGGTGCCGCGGTTCTCGGTTTCACCGATGAGCTGCATCGGCGAAACGCGCTCGCCGTCCACTTCCTCGATCACGCGGTTCTGCGGCACGCCACGGTGAAACTCCATGAAGTGCTTCTTGCCGTCGCGGCGCACCGTCAAACGCAGCCAGCTCGACAGTGCGTTCACGCACGAGACGCCCACGCCGTGCAAGCCGCCCGACACCTTGTAGCTGTTCTGGTCGAACTTGCCCCCGGCGTGCAGTTCGGTCATCACGATTTCGCCGGCGCTGCGCTTCGGATCGTGCTTGTCGTCGCGCTTGATGCCCGTGGGAATACCGCGGCCGTTGTCCGTGACGGACACGGAGTTATCCGCGTGAATGGTCACATGGATGTCGTTGCAGTAGCCCGCCAGGGCTTCGTCGATCGAGTTGTCTAGGACTTCGAAAACGAGGTGATGCAAACCGGTGCCGTCCGACGTGTCGCCGATGTACATCCCTGGGCGCTTGCGCACCGCTTCCAGACCTTCGAGGATCTGGATCGACGAAGCGCCGTAGCTGTTGTCGGGTTGCGTATTGTGCTGTTCACTCATGGATAGGTTCCGGTTCTGCATTCACTGCGGTTGTGCCGCGCGACACTTCGAACGCCTTCAAAAAACCAGGCAGCGGCTCCAGTTTTTCTCGCCCCGTGACCGGGGCAGGCGGCGGGCGGCAGGTTTCGCACGCCCTTTAAGAAACGCCAAAGGGGCGCTGCGCCCCTTGGTTTCGTTCTTGTATCGGCTCGTCTTAAATGCGCATCGGCATGACGACGTACTTGAATTCGTCGTTCTCGGGAATCGTGATCAGCGCGCTCGAGCTGGCGTCGCCCACGCTCACCTGCAGCATGTCCACCTTCAGATTCGCGAGCACGTCGAGCAGGTACGTGACGTTGAAGCCCATGTCGATCGTGTCGCCCTGATAGGCGATCTCGAGTTCTTCCTGCGCCTCTTCCTGATCGGCGTTGGTCGACATGATCTTCAGCTGGCCCGGCTCGATCACGCAGCGCACGCCCTTGAACTTGTCCGACGTCAGAATCGCCGCCCGCTGCAGCGAACGCTGCAATTCGTCGCGGCCGATCACGAACGTGTTCTTATGCGCCTTCGGGATCACGCGCTGGAAGTCGGGGAACTTGCCCTCGACGAGTTTCGAGACGAGTTCGACTTGGCCGAACGTGAACTTGACTTGCGTGGAAGCGATGTCGATCGTCAGCGTGTCGTCGATATCCTCGAGCAGACGTTGCAGTTCGAGAATCGTCTTGCGCGGGATGATCACTTCCTGGCGCGGGAAATCGCCGTCGATCTTCATCGACGAAAACGCGAGGCGGTGGCCGTCCGTGGCCACGGCCATCAACTGGCCGCCGTCCACGACGAGCAGCATCCCGTTCAGGTAATAACGGATGTCTTGCTGCGCCATGGCGAAATACACCATGCCCAGCAACTGGCGGAACGTCTTTTGCGGAACGGTCAGGCTGGCGCCGTAATCCTTCGCCTGCGCAACGGTCGGGAATTCGTCGGCCGCGAGCGTCTGCAACGCAAAGCGGCTCTTGCCCGATTGCACCGTCAAACGCTTGTCGGAAAGCGACAGGCTCACCTGGCCGTCGGGCATCGCACGCAAGATGTCGAGCAGCTTGCGCGCCGCCACAGTGGTCGCGACCGATTCGCCGCCCACGCCGAAATCGGCGCGCGTCGTGATCTGCAACTCGAGGTCGGTCGACAGAAACGACACATCCGGGCCGTTCTTGGTGATCAGCAAGTTCGCGAGGATCGGCAACGTGTGGCGGCGTTCGACGATGCCGCTCACGGTTTGCAGCGGCCTTAAGAGGTTGTCTCGTTCGGTCTTGACCAGTTGCATAGGGTTCCTTCGTTGATATGACGGCAAACCACGCCTCACCCGGCAGATTCTTCGACGAAAGCGCCGTTACCCCGTATTTCCTTGCGCGCCTTCGCCGTTCTGCCCGCGCTTTCGTCCCGCGCTTTCATCCCGAGCCGGCGCCTCGCTGACTGCGCGAGACCGGCACGAGGGGCTAAACCTATATTGTGCCTGAAAAATACCCCGCTCCCGCCAAAACGGACGTTGGCGGGCGTGCATGGCCGTTCGACATCGGGGGCGCCGGCTCGCGCGGGCTCAACCCTTGAGCGTCTGCTCGAGCACGTGCAGCTCGTGGTTCAGCTGCGCGTCCTTGCCGCGCTCGTCGGCGATCTTGCGCACCGCGTGCAGCACGGTCGTGTGATCGCGGCCGCCGAATAGCTCGCCGATCTCGGGCAGGCTCTTTTGCGTGAGCTCCTTGGCGAGATACATGGCGATTTGCCGCGGCCGCGCGATATTCGCCGGGCGCTTCTTCGAATACATGTCGGCGACTTTGATGTTGTAGAAATCGGCGACCGTCTTCTGAATGTTCTCGACCGAGATCTGACGGTTCTGCACCGTCAGCAGATCCTTGAGCGCTTCCTTGGTCAGCTCGATCGAGATCTCGCGCCCGTGGAACTTCGAATAAGCGAGGATCTTGCGCAGCGCGCCTTCAAGCTCGCGCACGTTCGAGCGCAAATGCTTGGCGACGAAGAACGCGACGTCCTCCGACAAGCTCACGCCCTCGGACTGCGCCTTGCGCATCAAGATCGCCACGCGCATTTCGAGCTCGGGCGGCTCGATCGCCACCGTGAGGCCCGAATCGAAGCGCGAGATCAGCCGATCGTCGATACCCGAGATTTCCTTGGGGTAGGTATCGCTCGTGATGATGACCTGCGCCTTGTTGGCGACGAGCGCCTCGAACGCGTAGAAGAATTCTTCCTGCGTGCGCGACTTGCCCGAGAAGAACTGAATATCGTCGATGAGCAGCAGATCGAGCGAATGGTAGTAGCGCTTGAAATCGTCGAACGCCTTGCGCTGGTACGCCTTCACCACATCGGACACGTACTGCTCGGCGTGGATGTAGCGGATGCGCGCGCCGGCCTTGTCTTGCAGCAGCTGATTGCCGATCGCATGAATCAAGTGCGTCTTGCCCAGGCCCACGCCGCCATAGAGAAAGAGCGGATTGTAGGAAATGCCCGGGTTGTCGGCCACCTGGATCGCCGCCGCCCGCGCGAGCTGGTTCGCCTTACCCGTCACGAAGTTGTCGAACGTGAGCACGGGGTTGAGCTTCGAGCGCTCGTACATGGATTCGGTCTCGGCGTTGCCGAGCCCCGGGCCCGAGCCGGGCCGCCAAGTGCGGCGAGCCGCGGCGGCTTCATGCGCGTCGACGCTCGGCAAATCGAGATCGGCGGCGTCATCGAGCGCGCCGTTCGCCGCGCCCGCGGCCGACCCGCCGCTCCCGCCGTTCGCCCCCAGCGCGCCGCCGGCCCTTGCCGCCTGCGCGGCGGAACCGTTGCCCGGCCCCTGTCCCGCGCCGGCATCGCGCGCAAGACTGGCCGCGTTCATGGCCGATGCCGCCGAGGCCGGCACGCGCGGCAGCGGCACCGACGAGCCGCCGGCGCTCGAGCGCATGCCCGCCTTGGGATCGAGGACGAATTGGACTTCCA
Source organism: Trinickia sp. (assembly GCF_051954495.1). Lineage (GTDB taxonomy): Bacteria > Pseudomonadota > Gammaproteobacteria > Burkholderiales > Burkholderiaceae > Trinickia. Next base: position 7,760 of record NZ_JBQCHR010000169.1, on the reverse strand, counting down.
CGGGCGCCTGCCAAAAATCGCGCGCGAGATCGGAGATACGACCCGAAAACTGGCTCTTGACCCAGTCGAGCTTGAAGCGGTTCGGCGCGGCGATGGACAGCGTGTTCGCGCTGGCGTCGAAGGCGACCGGGGCCAACGGTTTGATCCACGTCACGTACTGCTGGGGCGTCAACTCGCGCTCCAGCAGTGCGGAACAGTGTTGCCAGAATTCGTTCATCAAAGCGATATCTTTTTAAGGCACGACGACTCGCGGCCGCCCTCTCCGCACATGGCGCGGAGAAAGGACCCGGTTCGGCAAAGCGAGCGAGCCCCGCAGCTTGGCGCCGCACGGTGTGCGGCGAGCAGGCTGATTCGGAGCGGCGTGCTGGTTTCTTGAGGTAAGGCGAGATTCTACCGCCAAACGCGAAGCGCAAGGGAGTTATCCACAGGGCCGGATCGTGCATCCCATGCGCGCGAAAACGCGACCGCGCGCGACACGCGCAAGCCGTTCGCGCGGCTAAAGTATTGACGGCCAAGAGAAAAGCGGTTTAAATAGCGGGTTCCCGCGAAAGCGAACACCCTTTTTTCGACCCCGGCCGTTGCCTAGTGTTGTCTAGTGCCGATGCGCGCGCGGTCCATTCTCAAGTGAGATCGACATGAAACGTACTTACCAACCGTCCGTTACTCGCCGCAAGCGCACCCATGGCTTTCGCGTTCGCATGAAGACGGCCGGCGGCCGCAAGGTCATCAACGCCCGCCGCGCGAAGGGCCGCAAGCGTCTGGCCATCTAAGCAGTCGAAGGCGACGCGCGCCGTGGCCGGTGTCCGCGGCAACGCGGGGGCGGTCGGCACTCACTTGCCTTGCCTGTCCTGATTGGGCCCGGTTCCGTTGCGAGCGCCAGCAGCCTTCCCCAAAGCCGCGAGGCTTCTCAAAACGGATGAATTTTCATCCGTTTTTCGTTTGCGTCCGTGGCGTCGCTCGACGCATTTCGTCGTGTACGCCAGGCCAACCGGCCAGGCGGCGCGTCTCGGGCTCGTCGTCGGTAAGAAGTTCGCGCCGCGCGCGGCCACGCGCAATCTCGTGAAGCGAATCGCGCGCGAGCATTTTCGCCAGCACCGCGCCGAGTTCGACGGCTGGGACGTGCTGTTGCGGCTGTCCACGCGTTTCGACAAGGCCGCGCTCCCCAGCGCCGTCTCGCCGCCGCTCAGGGCGTTGTGCCGCACGGAAATCGAGATGCTGCTCGGCAAGGTGTCGCGAGAAATCGCACGACGTCAGGCGCAGGTGCCGCCGCCCGAATCGGCGCAAGATTCGCAGGCCTAGAATTCCTCGCCTTCATCGGCCGGGGCCTTCTAGGGCTTTAAGTAAGGAGCATGGGTGTGCGTCGAGGGGTTCTGCGCGCACGGTTCGCGCGCTTCGCTGCTTCATGGGAGTCCCGCTCCCTCATGCCATGCAAACGGCTATGCAAACGGTGCTGATCGCGCTGCTGCGTCTGTATAAGGTTGCCGTAAGCCCGATGCTCGGCAGCCGGTGCCGTTTTTATCCCTCCTGTTCCGATTACGCACGCGAGGCAATCCAGTATCATGGCGCCGCGCGCGGGAGTTACCTCGCGGTGAAGCGCTTATGCCGCTGCCATCCGTTTTCCGCGGGCGGGATCGATCTCGTTCCACCCGCACCCCCGAAAAAGCGCTGAAACGCCGCTCCATCGACTCTGAGACCACGCATGGATATCAAACGCACCATCCTATGGGCGATCTTCTTCGTGTCGGCTGTCATGCTGTTCGACAACTGGCAACGCGATCACGGCCGCCCGTCGATGTTCTTCCCGAACGCGACGCACCAGACCAGCACGAGCCCCGCCTCGGCCGCGTCGAATACGCCGGGTTCCGAAGCCGCCGCGCCGTCGAGCAACGCCGCTCCCGTGCCCGGCACGGCGCCGAGCCAGCCGCAGGCTGCCGCGCAGCTGGTCCACTTCAGCACCGACGTCTATGACGGCGAGATCGACACCCGCGGCGGCACGCTCGATAAGCTCGTGCTGACCAAGAATGCCGATCCGAAGGGCGCGCCGCTGAACGTCACGCTGTTCGACCGCACCGCGAACCACACGTACCTCGCGCGCACCGGCCTCATCGGCGGCGATTTCCCGAATCACAACGACGTCTACACGCCTGTCGCCGGCCCGCGCACGCTCGGCGACGACCAAAAGACGCTGCAGCTCTCGTTCGAATCGCCCGTCAAGGGCGGCGTGAAGGTCGTCAAGACCTACACGTTCACGCGAGGCAGCTATGTGATCGGCGTCGATACGAAAATCCAAAACGTCGGCACGGCGCCGGTCAAGCCGAGCGTCTACATGGAGCTCGTGCGCGACAGCGAGCCCGTCGAGACGCCGCGCTTCTCGCATACGTTCATCGGCCCGGCCGTCTACACGAACGAACATCACTTCCAGAAGGTGACGTTCAGCGACATCGACAAGAACAAGGTCGACGTAGCGAATTCGGCAACGAGCGGCTGGGTCGCGATGGTTCAGCACTATTTCGCGACGGCCTGGATTCCGCAGCAAGGGGCCCAGCGCAGCATCTACGTCGAGAAGATCGACCCGACGCTCTATCGCGTGGGCGTGCAGCAGCCGCTCGCGGCGATCGCGCCGGGACAATCGACGGACGTCTCGGCACGCCTGTTCGCCGGGCCCGAAGAAGAGCGCGCGCTCGAAGGCATCGCGCCGGGGCTCGAACTCGTGAAGGACTACGGCTACGTCACGATCATCGCCAAGCCGCTGTTCTGGCTGCTCGAAAAGATCCATGGCGTCGTCGGCAACTGGGGTTGGGCGATCGTTCTGCTCACCGTGCTCATCAAGGCCGTGTTCTTCCCGCTGTCGGCGGCGAGCTACAAGTCGATGGCGCGCATGAAGGCGATTACTCCGCGCATGCAAGCGCTGCGCGAGCGCTTCAAGAGCGAACCGCAGAAAATGAACGCGGCCCTGATGGAGCTGTACAAGACCGAGAAGGTCAATCCGTTCGGCGGCTGCTTGCCGATCGTGATTCAGATCCCGGTCTTCATTTCGCTGTACTGGGTGCTGCTCTCGTCGGTCGAAATGCGCGGTGCGCCGTGGATTCTCTGGATTCACGACTTGTCGCAGCAGGATCCGTTTTTCATCCTGCCCGTGCTGATGGCCGTGTCGATGTTCCTGCAGACGCGCTTGAATCCGACGCCGCCCGATCCGGTCCAAGCCAAGATGATGATGTTCATGCCGATCGCATTCTCGGTCATGTTCTTCTTCTTCCCAGCCGGCCTCGTGCTCTATTACGTCGTGAACAACGTGCTGTCGATCGCGCAGCAGTACTACATCACGCGCATGATGGGCGGGGACAAGAAGAAGGCCGCCTGATCGAAGCCGGCGGTGTGGCGCATGCCACGCCGGCCGGCACGATTCCATCCGCATCCGCACGCAAAAACGCCCGGTTCACACGCTGAACCGGGCGTTTTTTATGGTGCGCGCTGCTCTATCGTTCGGGGCGGTCGCCGTAAAACTGATCGATCAATTCCTGCACGAGGTAGCGATGATGCGGGGAAAGCGATTCGATCTTCGAGGCAAGTTCGATCGTCTCGGGCGTGAGCGGGTACTTCTCGTCACGCGGCAAAGGCTTGGGCGTGGTGCGAGCCGCCACGTTAGGCGGCGGGCCGTAATGCAGCCAGTGCAGATCGACGCGCAGCCAGTCGGCCAGCGTACGCAGTTTGTCTGCTGTCGGAATCGTGCGACCCGTCAGCCATTTATGTGCGGTTTGCGGAGAGATCGGCTGATCGCCGTGGTGGCGCAGGTTGAAATGCAACGCAAGCTGCGTCCCGCCCATGACTTTTTCAGGGCTGCGCTGCAAAGCGAACTTGAGGCGCTCGGAGAACGCCGCTTTTTCTTCGACGGTTGGCATCGCGAAATTGTGCAATTGCGCCCGTTCGAATGAGACAACCGGTCGGGCCAGCTTTAGCTTGATCGGGTGCGCATCCGCGTCGTCCGAGCCAAATAACGGGATTGATTCATGTCGACGCAACTCACGCGAAAGCCGCTTGGCGCAGGCCTCACAGCGATCTATACCCTCGCGCACGCTTCACTTCGTCCGAATTCTACGCTATCTCGATTAAGATAAATCTTAACTATGGTAATCGCGGCGTAGGGCGTTGTCCGCCGGTTCGATGGGCGCGCGCAGCGGCACGCTACAATGCCGGGCATGCGCACGCCTTGCGCGGCAAGCTTGTTCCGAGCCGTCACCCCGCATCGTTCCCGCGTGTTTTTCCGTTGCGGCGTGGCCCGTGCGCCGCATAAGCCCTCTTTCGCTCGTTCCCGTTCGATCATGCTCGCTCTCGATTCCGATCCCGTCGTCGCCATTGCTACCGCGCCAGGCCGCGGGGGGATCGGTGTCGTGCGCGTTTCGTGCGGGCGGGCGGGGGCGCAAGCGGCGCTTGCCTTGATGAGCGCGCTGTGCGGCCAGGCGATCGCACCGCGTCATGCTAGCTATGTTCCGTTTCTCGATGCCGGCGGCAATGTGCTCGATCGGGGGATCGCGCTGTACTTCGCGGCGCCGCATTCCTACACGGGCGAACACGTCTTGGAACTGCAGGGCCATGGTGGGCCGGTCGTACTGCAACTGGTCCTACAGCGGTGCCTCGAAGCCGGGCAACCGTTCGGCCTTCGGCTGGCGGAACCCGGCGAGTTCACGCGGCGCGCGTTCTTGAACGACAAGCTCGATCTTGCGCAGGCCGAAGCGGTCGCCGATCTGATCGAGGCCAGTACCGAAGCCGCGGCGCGCTCCGCGGGACGGTCGCTCGAAGGGGCGTTCTCGCGCGATATTCACGCGCTCGTCGACGAAGTCATCGCTTTGCGCATGCTCGTCGAGGCAACGCTCGATTTTCCCGAAGAGGAGATCGACTTTCTGGAAGCGGCCGACGCGCACGGCAAGCTGGCGCATATTCGCGCACGGCTCGATCACGTGCTCGGCGAGGCGCGTCAGGGCGCGTTGTTGAGGGAAGGGCTGTCGGTCGTGCTCGCGGGGCAGCCCAATGTCGGCAAATCGTCGCTGCTCAATGCGCTGGCCGGGGCCGAGCTGGCGATCGTCACGCCGATCGCCGGCACCACGCGCGACAAGGTCACGCAGACGATTCAGATCGAAGGCATCCCGCTGCATGTCATCGATACGGCCGGGTTGCGTGAAACCGAAGACGAAGTGGAACGGATCGGCATCGCGCGCACATGGAGCGAGATCGAGCGTGCCGATGTCGTCCTGCATCTGCTCGATGCGCGGTTGGGGATGACCGAGGAAGACGTCGTCATCGCCCGACGTTTTCCCGTCGGCGTGCCCGTCGTGCGCGTGTTGAACAAGACCGATTTGACCGAGGTCGGTCCGGAGGTGAATCGGCTCGCGGCGACCGAAGACGAGGCCGACGTGTGCGATGTTCGGCTGTCGGCCAAGAAGGGCGAAGGCATCGAACTGCTGCGTGCCGAGTTGCTGCGCATCGCGGGCTGGCAAGCCGGGACGGAGAGCGTGTACCTCGCGCGCGAACGACATTTGATCGCGTTGCGCGCCGCGCAAGAGCATGTCGCGCTCGCGGCGGCGCATGCGCAAGAGCGCGCGCAATCGCTCGATCTCTTCGCGGAAGAGCTGCGCTTGGCGCAGGAAGCACTGAACTCCATCACGGGCGAGTTCACCTCCGACGATTTGCTGGGCGTGATTTTTAGCCGGTTTTGTATCGGGAAGTGAGCGTTTGCCCGAGGCGGGGACGATAAGCCAAAAACAGAACCAGAGCGAGGACGGGGATGCCACCAATTTTCCTGGAATGCGGTCGTGCTAGCGCGCGTGCATTTGCCATTTCGCGATGCGGCGGTCTCGTAATCCTGTTGGCGTTCGCCGGCACGGCGTACGGTTATCAGTCTTCTTCCCGCGACGAGTCCCAACTGATGGAGCATGGCCACTACGTGAACCACAACGGGCATGTCGTGCATTCGCCCGCGCACTCGAGAACTGGCTCGGTGCCGGTCGGCGCCACCGCAAGGTGTGGCGACGGGACGTACAGCTTCAGTCAGCACCACTCGGGCACGTGCTCGCGTCATCACGGCGTCGCCGAGTGGGAATAGTGGCCGTCGTCGCGGTGGCGCTTTGCGCGCGCGTCACTGCTCCCGAGCGCCCCGCTACGAGGTCAGCGCACCGTCGCCGACTACAGCGATTCGTCCAGACCGGCGCCGGAATTAGGTAAAATCGGCGTTTTTCGCGCACCGGGATTTTCGGGGCGATCAACTTGTGGAGGGAGGGGTTGTGCAGCTTACTGACATCGGCCTGTATACCTTCCATGAGGCGGCGCTGCTGACAAAAATCCCCGTCCGAGATCTGCGGCGCTGGTTGGACGGCTATTCCTACCCGGACAAGAAGCACGCCTCGGTCTCCGTTGCCCCCCTCTGGGAAACCGAGCTTGCCGACGATTCTCTCGACGGCATCAGTTTCCACGACCTACTCGAGGTCCGCTTCGTGCATGCGTTTCGGAAACATGGGGTCAGCCTGCAGGCGATCCGCCTTCCCAGCAAGCGCGCTCGCGAACTGTTCAAGACGGACTACCCGTTCACCTCACACCAGTTCCGCACCGACGGGCGGACAATTTTCGCGTCGGCCATCGAGGAAACCGGGGAAACCGAGTTGCTGGACCTAGTTAGCCAACAGTACGCATTTCGGAAGGTCATCGAGCCTTCGCTTTACGCCGGGATCGAGTTCAACCAGGAGCAGGTTGCGACTCGCTGGTACCCGACCCCGCGGAGCAAAGCGGTCGTGCTCGATCCAACCGTTGCCTTCGGCAAGCCCATCGTCACGCACGGCTCCGTCAGGACATCGATCCTCTACGACGCGTTCATCGCGGAAGGCAACAAGAATCTCGTGGCAAAACTATACGAGGTGCCGGTGGCCGCGGTAAACGCGGCTATCGCCTTCGAAGAAAGCCTCGCGGCGTGAAGTTCCTGGTCGATAACAACCTTCCACCGGCCCTAGCGCGGGCCCTACATGCGTTGTCGGAGCCTGATGACCACTCCGTTGTCCACCTGCGAGAAAAGTTCGCTCCGAACACCAAGGACTCGGACTGGATCGAAGCTCTCGCCCGAGAGAGCGGATGGTCGGTAATCACGCACGACAAACTGAACAAAGGGCTGGAACGGGAGGCATTGAGACGTGCCGGCTTGCTCGTCTTCTTTCTTGATAAGGGACGGTCAAACCACCGGTTCTGGGGGATAGCGCACAACCTTGTGCGATGGTGGCCGCGGATCATCGAGCAGTCCGAGGGGATCAAAGGGGGCGCGGCATTTAAGGTCCCCTACAATTTCACCGGCAAAGGACAATTCGAACAGGTCAAGCTATAGGGATGGCTTCGGTCAACTCCGCGCCACGCTGTTACTGGCAGACGTACAACTCACGCGTGACAGACTCCACTACGACGGCCCCTCGCGCGCTCACCCTCAATGCAATTGCCGCTTCAGACATAGAACCGCGCTCATCGACAGCCGTCCCCATCGTCTCGACATTACTGACGAGCATGGTCAGGCGCGCAAGATATGGACCGCGCCGCAATGTGAGCTTGGCTCGCTGGAGCGCCCATTAGCGCGCCTCGCGAAAAGCAGTGTACGAGCGATCGGAGTACAGTAAGGACCCTGTAGCCACTCCAAGGCCAATCCATGGCCGCCATGAGGTTTCGATGAAAATCGGAGAACTGGCCAAAGCGGCCCACTGCACGACCGAAACGATTCGTTTCTACGAGAAAGA
>NZ_JBQCHR010000168.1:0-17167 GCF_051954495.1 Trinickia sp. | reverse complement strand
AAAGAAACAGAAACCTTCACCTATGAAGTGATCGAGTCGTTCAGCCGAGGCCAAGCTATTGTGGCTGAGACGCTGCGGCCGGGGGACTACACGCTCGCTCGCGTTCTCGACTCCACGACCCGCGTCACCAGCTCGGGCCGTAAGCTGAGCGGGAAGGTGTCGGAGGCCACCAAGCGCTCGAAGAACTGGCTTCCGCGCATGGCGGAGAACGGCCAAGAGTGGCGCGAGAAATGGGCGGTCAAGATGGATTGGAATCACAACGGCGCCTATATCAAGCTCGATCGGATACCGACGGCCGATGAGTTGAAGGCCGTCGGCGTCATGGTTCCGGAGAACTGGGAGGGTCTGCGAGTATGGCGTGGACGGGTATCGAGCCAGTACGACGAGGGGCTAGGCCGATATCTCGAGGGCGGAGAAACGCAGCTCATCATCGATTTCGATCATCCCCACAACAAGGTGCTGGAAGAGTATGTGAAGCGCTTGGAACACAAACCGACGAATTGGAGCGACGTGATATTCGCGCCATCGGAACGGGCGGCGGTACGCCCGCTGGGCGAGCATGAGCTCGCACCGAAGACCGTGCCGCAGGGCTACACGACCCGCGCGCCGGCGGCGATAAGTCATACGGCGCCGGATCGCAGCGACGCCGAACTGCAACGTTGAAGGGAGACGGGATGTCAGTCTTTACCTATATGCCGGGGCGCAACGACGATGCGGCGCGCGACCGCGCGTTCTACCTGTTGAAGAAGTACACGAGTGCAACGCTGCTCCGTCGTGCGATTGATCTATACGCGGAGTTCCTGCGCGATTTCGAGCGCGAAATCGCGCGACCGGAAGACGACATCGACTACAGCTGTGACTTGGTGCGGTTCCTGCGCTTCCTGCAACCGATGGAATACGCGCGGCCGCTGCTGACCGATCCTGCGCGTCGGCCCGAAGCATTTGCGATGTTGCGTGAGGCAGTCAGATTCAGCAGCTATATCTGGGGCCGCCGATATGAGGAGCTCGGAGCGGATGATCCGAAAGGGCTGTTCTACAAGCTCGGCTATCGAAGGGATAAGACGGAAGCAATTGGTGTATTCGGCAAGGCGTCTTTATCAGGTGCGATGCTTTCGCTGCTCTTCGGTACCCTCAACAAGGCCGGACGCATCTATTTGAGCGAACCGGCGTCGGATGCTCGCTCAGTGATGTGCTGGACCTACGAGAGCATTTTCTTTGACGATCTCTCGTTTAATAGAATTCCGCCGATCGTATTCCCTGAAAAAGTACCGCCCTGCCCACCGCGAAACGAAGAAAGCGAAGGCCAAGTATGGAGCGGCCAAACGATCCCGATAACGGGAATCTGGGAGCCATGGTCACTCGATCCTAATGTGGGCGTTCGTTGCCCCAACTACTTCCTCGCCGGCGACACCGCAAGCCAATACCAACTCGAGGGCACCGACGCCCTAGAAGACGTTCGCTGGCGCTTGATCTGGAAAGACACCCGATATACAAGCGGCGGCATTCCGGAAGAAGAATCCGCTTACTTCGCGCCCGAGCAGCTGGCGATATTAGGCATACGCTCCCGGCTAGCCCGCGCCGGCACGACCTGTCCCGAGAGCGGCGATTGGTACTCGCCGCAACTGAAGAAACGCCAGCGCGTGGAACACGGTGATCCCATGCCCGGTCCCGAAACCACGCGCTGGAATGACGACGTGATCTGGTACCTACGGATCGTACCGCCCGAGCCGATCCCCGAACCTGAAGACGATGTTATCGCCAGGCTCGGCTACAACCCGGTGGTCGAGCCCAAGCCGCTCTACTGCAAGACGCACGAGATCTGCCCGAGGACAGGCGTGTGGGTGCCGATCGTGCCCAAGGACATCCAGGACTATGACTGGCTGAACTATCCGGGCAATCCCATGTTCATGCCGCTGTTCGCCGAGCAAGGTAGACCGATGATGTCCTTCGGTGCGCGGACCCCCGAGGACGAGGCGCGCGTGGTGTGGAAATGGGTTGGCGAAAACGGTGAATACATAGGACGGCAGAGTTGAGAAGATCCCTGCGCAGTCGCAATATCGCGCTCAAATCCTGAGCGAGTAGCGAGAAGCATCGCGGCTCCGCGCTGGAATCTTGACCGATTCCATCGACGCCAGGCGTTCGGCCCTTCGGGCGCACTATAATGGCGCACCGACCTCGTAAAAGAGTGCAACAACGGTTGTCCGCCGGGGTGGGCAACCGAGCATTCCCTCGAATCCTTAGAAAATATTTCGAGAATACCTCTAAACTTTGCACGTCCGCTGCCGCTAATCAGACAGGACCTGTTCGGATCGCTGAAATGCATCCGAAAGCTTTGGCGTCGGCGCGTGTAGCGCGCTTGCGCAAGTACGCATACCCGAGCCCATGGATACCAATCAGTCGAATGGCCCGACGGAGGATGCCGCCGAAAACTACCATGATTTCGGCCGCCGCAATCCGCTTGAAATCGGCGTTCAACTCCGCAATCTGGCCAATCGCGGCGATTTCCTGACCGTTCAGTACAAGAACGGGCAGCTGGTCACGAAGATTCTCGATGTCGACGTGCGCGAACGTACGTTCTCCTTCGACTGGGGCGCGCTGCCCGAGCAGAACAAAGGCGTGCTCGCCTCGGCCTCCTGCACGTTCCGCGCTTCGCCCGAGGGTGTGCGCGTCGAGTTTTCCACTGTCACGCCCATTGAAACGAAGTTCGAAGGCCTGCCGGCCTTCGAAGCGCCGTTCCCCGAAGTGCTGTTCTACGTGCAGCGCCGCGAGTATTTCCGCGTCGATGCGCCCGTGCTCGACCCCTACTTCTGCCGCGGCCGTTTGCCGGACGGGGACACGTTCCGGTTCGAGGTGCATGACCTTTCGCTGGGCGGGATCGGACTGCGGACGACGGACGAGCGCGTCGCCGAGCTGCCGATGGGCGCGATGCTCCCCGACGTCGAGGTGCATCTGAACGGCCACGGGATGCTCTCGCTCGACCTCGAGCTCGTCTCGATGCGGGCGACCGATTTGCCGAACGGCGGCCGCCGCTTCCAGCTCGGCATGCGTTTCGTGTCGCTGCCGGGCAGCGCCGAGAACACGCTGCAGCGCTTGATCACCCAGCTCGAAATGCGCCGGCGCTCGCTCGTCAAAGCCTAAAAAAAACCGGGCGCCGATACATGCGGCCCCCTTAAATTTTCGCGCGGGCGGCCGTTATACATGTGTTCCCTCAGCGCGGCGGACGGCCCCATGGCCTCCGCCCTTCAGGAAGACGCATGTCCAACGATATTTTCACGATCGGCTTGTCCGGACTGAACGCTGCCCAATATGGGTTGCAGACGACGAGCCAGAACATCAGCAACGCGTCGACGCCCGGCTATACGGTCGAGAACCCCGTCTACGCGGAAGCGAGCGGCCAGTACACGGGCTCGGGCTATCTCGGCTCGGGCGTCGATACGGTCACGGTGCGCCGCAACTACAGCCAGTATCTGAGCACGCAGCTGAACAACGCCAACGCGGCGAACAGCGCCTTGTCGGCCAACTACTCGATGGCCTCGCAGCTGAGCAACCTCGTCGGCAGCCCCACGGCCGGTATTTCATCGGCGATCACGGCTTACTTCACCGGTCTGCAGAACGTGTCGAACAACGCGAATAGCGTGCCGACCCGCCAGACCGCGCTCAGCGCCGCGCAAACGCTCGCGACGCAGTTGAACGCCGCAGGCGAGCAGTACGACCAGCTTCGCACGGGCGTGAATCAACAGTTGCAGACGGCCGTTGCATCGATCAACACGTACTCGGCGCAAATCGCCGATCTCAACAAGCAGATCGCCGCCGCGTCGGCCCAAGGTCAGCCGCCGAACCAATTGCTCGATCAGCGCGACCAGGCCGTTTCGCAGTTGTCGCAGCTCGTCGGCGTGTCCGTCGTGCAGAATTCGAGCGGCTATAGCGTGTTCATCGGCAACGGTCAGCCGCTCGTCGTCGCCAACCAAAACTTCAAGCTCGGCACCGCCGTATCGCAAGGCGATCCGAGCGAGCTTGCCGTGACCTACAACGGCCTGGCGGGCGCGACCACGCCGCCGCCGGTGCAATACCTGCCGGCGTCCGCGTTTTCGGGCGGCACGGTCAGCGGTTTGCTGCAATTCGTCACCCAGACGCTGGACCCGGCCGAATCCCAGCTCGGCGCGATCGCGACGAGCTTCGCGGCCCAGGTCAACGCGCAAAACGCACTCGGCATCGATTTGTCGGGCAGCGTGGGCGGCAACCTGTTCAGCGTCGGCGCGCCCACGGTCTACTCGAATCAGGCGAACACGGGCAACGCGGCGCTGTCCGTGAGCTTTGCGAATCCCGCCCAGCCGACGAACGACGACTATTCGCTGTCGTTTGCCGGCGGCACCTATACCTTGACCGACACGACGACGGGCTCCGTCGTCGGTACCTCGGCCACGCCGCCGAACGGCACGACTCCCATCGGCGGGCTGTTGCTGAACATCACGTCGGGCTCGATGAATGCCGGCGATTCGTTCACGATCCAGCCCACGCGCGGCGCGCTCAACACGTTCAAGCTCGCGACGTCCAATCCTTCGGCAATCGCCGCTTCCGGGCCCGTGCTCGCCTCCGCGCCCAGCTCGAACACGGGCACCGGCGCGATCACGCAGGGTTCGGTGACCTCCGGCTACCAGATCTCGGGTACGACGACGCTGACCTACAACTCGGCCACCGGTACGCTGAGCGGTTTCCAGGTCGGCACGACGGTCACGATCGCCGGTACGCCGCCGACCTCGATTCCGATCACGGCCGCGACGACGACGGTGCCCTACACCCCGTCGCAAGGCGCGACGCTGACGATCAACAGCACGACGACGCCCGTGCCGGCCGGCATCACGAACGCCGTCACGGTGTCGATCAGCGGCACGCCCGCGAACGGCGACAAGTTCACGATCGCCCCGAACACGGGCACGTTCGACGGCCGCAACGCGCTGGCCATGTCCAAGCTCGTGTCGAATGCGTCGCTCAACGGCGGCACCTCGACGCTGACGGCCGCGTACGCGTCCTACGTCAACAACATCGGCAACGCGGCAAGCCAGCTCAAGGCGGCGAACACGTCGCAATCGGCGCTCGTCACGCAAATCACAGCGGCGCAGCAAAGCGTGTCGGGGGTCAACCTCGACGAAGAGGCGTCGAACTTGTTGCAATATCAGCAGGCTTATCAGGCGAACAGCAAGGTCATTCAAACGGCCGAATCGATGTTCCAGACCCTGATGGGCATCTTCCAATAAGGCGGTGAGCGATGCGCATCTCGACTTCGCAGTTCTATAGCCAGAATATCCAGACGATGGATAACCAGCAGAGCCAGCTGGCGACGTACTACCAGCAGCTCTCGAGCGGCACGGCGCTGACCACGCCGGCCGACAACCCGCTCGGCGCCGCGCAGGCGGTGCAGCTCACGATGGTGTCGGCCACGTACACGCAGTACACGACGAACCAGAACTCGGCGCTCACGTCGCTGGCGCTCGAGGACAAGACGCTCTCGAGCGTGGCGAACACGCTGCAAAGCATCAACTCGGAAGTCGTGCGCGCCGGCGACGGCAGCTTGAACGATTCCGATCGCGCCTCGATCGCAAAGGCGATTCAAGGCTACCGCGATCAGCTGCTCACGCTCGCCAACACGAGCGACGGCGCTGGAAATTACGTGTTCTCGGGCTTTCAAGCGACGACGCAGCCGTTCACGAACGCGACGAGCGGCGGCGTCAACTATCACGGCGACGACGGTATCCGCCAAGCGCAGGTGGCCGACACGCGCCAGGTCGCGACGAACGACAGCGGCTCGACCGTCTTTCTTTCGGTGCCCTCGATCGGCACCTCGCCCGTGTCGGCGGGCAACGCCGCGAATACGGGCACGGGCACGATCGGCCGCGCATCGATCACGAACCCCGCCATCGGCACGAACGGCGACAGCTATACGATCACGTTCGGCGGCACGGCCGCGGCGCCGACCTACACGGTGACCGACAACACGGTCGTGCCGGCCACGACGACGGCCGCGACCGCTTTCAGCGCGAACACGCCGATCGCGTTGGGCGCGGGCATGCAGGTGTCGATCGGGGGCGCGCCGAATCCGGGCGATACGTTCTCGGTCACGCCGTCGACGGCGCCGCAAAACAGCAGCGTGTTTTCGACGATCGATTCGATCATCTCGGCATTGCAAACACCGGCCAGCAACAACCCGGCCGCGACGGCCTCGCTCGCCAATTCGCTGACGACGGGCCTCTCCGCGCTGCAGAACTCCCTGACGAACGTGACGGTGGTGCAGGCATCGGTTGGCGGGCGCGAGCAGGAGCTGCAAGCCCTGCAGACGACGACGCAAACGAATTCGCTGCAGACGCAAAGCAATCTGGCGGACTTGACGGGCGTCGACATGGTGTCGGCGATCAGCAATTTCGAAATGACGCAAAACGCGCTGCAGGCCGCGCAGCAGACGTTCGTGAAGATTCAAGGCATGTCGCTGTTCCAGTACATCGGCGGCTGATCATCGGTTGACGAAGCCACACGCCCGAAAGGGCGTGCGATAGGCCGAAGTCTCTTCGTCGGGACTTCGGCCGTTTTTTTGTGGAACGCGGGAGATGCGCTCGGCGGGCGCCTTTGCATAGACGGACTACCCGTTCAACCCCAGATACGCCTTGATGCATCCGTCAATGCGGCTCAAATCCTCGGGGCAGAGAAAGACGGCGGTGTACTTGCGGCCGCTGTGTTGAGTCTTCTTGTACGGCTTCGTCAGCCGCTCGAAACTGACCGTCGCCAGCATGTCGCACTTCGCCCACATTGTTTTGCCTTGCGGATCCCACCCCGGAATTTGCACGCGGGAAAGGTCATAGTGCCAATGCTTGACCGGCGCGGGCGCCGTGGTGGACAGCGGCACGACAGTGCACAGACGTCGACCGTGACTGCTTTTATGAGATACGACTATCGTCGGGCGCCTTTTGACCATTTCGGGCTGACGGAAGCCCGTATTGAAGTCGCAAATGAGGATCTCACCGCGAGCGGGAATGTACGGAAGGGCCATTGACTCAAGAAAAAGCCCCCGAAATTCGGGGGCTTGGATCTGACGCCCGGGTTAGCTTGAAATCGCTTGCCCGGGCCGCTGTCGCACCGATCATGCGACAGACTCAAGCCGGCTTTCGCCGGTAACGGCAAAATCATCGCATATGCAGGTTCGTATGTCCAATGCTTGCGATGACATTGACCCGTTGTGCACAGAGACCTGTGTCGGCGCTCCGCCCACGCGATGACCGCTGCGGGAAGCGGGAGCCGACTGCGGCCAAAGTGTTGGATCCTCTAATGCATCCCCGCGGCCACGCGTCCCATCTGGTCGACGCCCGTTTCGATGAGCCGAGCAAAGAAAGGAATCATGTTCGGCAGCATCAGCATGAGCAGCAGCATGCCGACCATCAGCGTGACGGAAAAGCCGATTTGAAAGACGCCGATCTGTGGCGCCGCGCGGTTCAAAATGCCGAGCGAAAGATTCGCGACGAGCAGCGCGATCACGACGGGCAGCGACAGCAACAGCCCCGCCGTAAAAATCGCTCCGCCCCATTCCACGAGCGTGCGCATGCCCGGCGGCCCATACATCGCGGCCGCGATCGGCACCGACTGAAACGACTCGATCAGCGCGGCGATCATCTGCAAGTGACCGTTGAACGCCAAAAACGCGAGCACCGCGATCATGTTCAAAAAGCTGGCGATGATCTGCGCCGACGCATTCGAGCTCGGATCGAAGAACGTCGCGAAGCCGAGCCCCATTTGCAGGCCGACCAGCGTGCCGGCCATTTCCACCGCGGCGAATACGAGCTGCATCGTGATCCCGAGCGCCGCGCCGATCAGAAATTGCATCGCCATGATCCACACGCCGGAAGCCGAGAACACGGTCGCTTGCGGCATGGCCGGAAGCGTGGGGGCGACGATGAGCGTGATGAATGCCGCGAGCCCGATCTTCACGCGGGCGGGCAACGCCATATGGCCGAACACGGGCGCCGCCGCAATCAGCGCCGCGATGCGGGTGAACGGCCAGAGAAAGGCCGTGAGCCAAGCGTTCAGCTGCGCGTAGGTGACGGTGAACATCGGCCGGAGATGGATCGGCTAGCGGTTGGAGGCGGGCAGACGCTAGCCCGCCATCGACGGAATGCTCGTGAGCATCTGCCTCATGTAGTCGAGCACGATCGAGAGCATCCAAGGCCCCGCGATCACGAGCGTGATCGTCACGGCCATGAGCTTCGGGATGAA
Organism: Trinickia sp.; assembly: GCF_051954495.1. GTDB lineage: Bacteria > Pseudomonadota > Gammaproteobacteria > Burkholderiales > Burkholderiaceae > Trinickia. The sequence continues at coordinate 8,911 of NZ_JBQCHR010000168.1, read as the reverse complement.
CGACAGCGTCGCTTCGTTGATTTGCGTGGCGGCTTGGAAAAAGCTCACGAGCAAGCCGACCACGAGGGAAACGATGAGCGGCGGCGCCGTAAGCAGCAGGGCGACGTACATCGCGCGATGCGCGAGCGTCAGGACGGATTCGGGCGTCATGAAAGCGGTCCTCGGTTCATCACGCGAAGCTCTGCGCGAGCGAGCCGATCAGCAACTGCCAGCCGTCGACGAGCACGAACAGCATGAGCTTGAAGGGCAAGGAAATCGTCACGGGCGACACCATCATCATCCCCATCGACATCAACACGCTCGCAACGACCATATCGATGATGAGAAACGGAATGAAGATCGTGAAGCCGATTTGAAAGGCTGTCTTCAGTTCGCTCGTCACGAAGGCCGGCACGAGCAGCGAAAGCGGAACGTCTTCGGGGCCTTGCAACGGCGGCGAATGCGAAATTTTCGCGAACAAGGCGAGATCGGATTCGCGCGTTTGCTTCAGCATGAACTGCTTGAACGGCGCCACGCCGCGCTGCACGGCCGTCTCCATCGGGATCGTGCCGTCGGAGAACGGCTTGTAGCCGTCGTTGTACGCCTTGTTGAGCACGGGCGACATGACGAACAGCGTCAAGAACAGCGATAGGCCGACCAGCACCTGGTTCGGCGGCGTGGTGGTCGTGCCGAGCGCCTGGCGCAGCAGCGAGAGCACGATGACGATGCGCGTGAAGCTCGTCATCATCAGCACCATGGCCGGCAGGAACGAGAGCATCGTGAGCAGCAGCATCGTCTGCACGCTCAGCGAGTAGGTCGTGCCGCCGCCCGGGCCGGGGCTCGTCGTGAAGGCCGGCAGACCGGCCGGCGCCGTCTGCGCCAGCGAAAGCTGCGGCAACAGCGTCAGGATCAAAAAGGGAAGGGCAGGCAGCGCGGCGCGCGCGAGCCGCGAAATGGAGCTGGACGACATTTACTTGCCTCCGCCCGAAGGCCGAGAAAACCGCTTGCGTGCTTCGTCCCCAAGGGCCGCGCGAAAGCGCGAGCCGAACGTGCCCGGCAGGGGCCCCGTTCCGGCGTCGGTCTCGCCGCCGCCGGATGCGCCGCCGGATGTGCCGCCTTGGGCGGCCGTCGGCGCGGGCATCGTATGGAGCAGCCGCACATTACCCGGAGCCGCGCCGACGACGAGCCACGTATCGCCGATCTCGACGACCGCCACGCGCTCTTTACCGCCCAGCGAGACGCCGCCGACGGTGCGCACGAGCTGACCGCGGGCCGAGGGCTGCAGGCCGAAACGGCGCGCGAGCCAGGCGCAGGCGAACACGAGCGCGATGACGAACGCCAGGCCGACGAGCGTCTGCAGCACGGCGCCGACGCCCACCGAGGGCACGGCCGTGCCGGCCCCGACGCCCGAGGCGATTTTCGCGGCGTTGTTGACTGCGTTCAGGTCGGCGGCGGCCGCTGCCGGCGCCACCGTTGCGGCGGCGGCCGTGACGGCCCACGCCGCTAAAGTTGCCGCCACGCGCCGGATCGACGGCGCACGGTGCAAGATCGATTTCATCGGTTATCGGTTGAGCTTTCGAATGCGCTCGGCCGGCGTAATGATGTCGGTCAGCCGGATGCCGAACTTGTCGTTGACGACGACGACTTCGCCTTGGGCAATCAAACAGCCGTTCACGAGTACGTCCATCGGCTCGCCGGCCATCCCGTCGAGTTCGACGACGGAGCCTTGCGCAAGTTGCAGCAAATTGCGGATTGCAATTTTCGTGCGCCCGAGCTCGACCGTCATCTGGACCGGAATGTCCAGAATCATATCGATGTCGTTGCGCGTCGAGGTCGGCTCGACCTTCGACAGGGGCTGGAATACGCCGGCGGCGGCGGGCGCCGGGGTGTCGTTCGAATTCTGTTCGGCCAGCGCGGCCGCCCAATCGTCCAGGCTCGTCTCGTCGTCGACCGGGGAATTGGCCTGCTTGGCGCTCTCGGCAGCCGCGGCGGCCAGGGCCGCATCGAGATCGGCCGTGCCCGAGCCCGGCGTTGCGTTCAAGTCACTCATATTCCGTTTCCTTAATCGTGTTTTCCGCTGCGCTGATCATTTTTTGCACGCGCAACGCATATTGACCATTGAAGATGCCGTAGCCGCATTCCATGACGGGCACGCCGTCGACCTTGGCTACGATGTTCTCGGGGATGTTGATCGGCAGCACGTCGCCCGTGCGCAAGTTCAGAATGTCCTCGAACGTCACCGGTATCTGGGCCAGGTCGGCCGTCAGCTCGACCTCGGCCAGCTGTACTTGCTTGGAGAGCACGCGAACCCAGCGGCGGTCGACTTCGAGCGCTTCGCCTTGAATGGGCGAGGACAGCACGTCGCGGATCGGCTCGATCATCGAGTAGGGCATGCAGATGTGCAGGGTGCCCCCCGTCGGCCCGAATTCGATCGAAAATTGCGTGACGATGACGATTTCGTTCGGCGTCGCCACGTTGGCGAACTGCGTGTGCATTTCGGAGCGCACGAATTCGAACTGCAGCGGCCGCACGCTTTTCCATGCCGTCGTGTAGTGGTCGAACACGAGATGCAGCAGCTTGCTGATGATTCGCTGCTCGGTGGCCGTGAAGTCTCGGCCCTCGACGCGCGTGTGAAACCGGCCGTCGCCGCCGAACAGATTGTCGACGACGAAGAACACGAGGTTCGGATCGAACACGAACAGCGACGTGCCGCGCAGCGGCTTGACGTGCACGAGGTTCAGGTTCGTCGGAATCGGCAAGTTGCGCGTGAACTCGCTGTACTTCTGCACTTTCACCGGACCGACCGAAATCTCGGCGGTGCGGCGCATGAAATTGAAAATGCCGATGCGCAGCAAGCGTGCGAAACGCTCGTTGATGATTTCGAGGCCGGGCATCCGGCCGCGAACGATCCGTTCCTGCGTCGCGATGTTGTACGGGCGTACGCCCGCTTTGTCGCGCTGCTCGGTATCGGCATCGGATTCGCCGGTTACGCCCTTGAGGAGTGCATCGACTTCCTCTTGGGACATGAACTCTTCGTGGCCCATCGCTTTGCTCGTCCCTGTATTGCGGTTGGTGAGAGAAACGCCTTAGTGGCATGGTCGGCCCGGCTTGCGCGCCCGGCCGGCACGCACTACTGGACCACGAAATCCGTAAAGAGCACCTGCTCGACGTGCACGGGCGGCTCGCTCGCGTCCGTCGGCTTCTCGATCAGCGTCTTCAGTTCCTCGGCGAGCGCGTGCTTGCCGTCGAGCGTCGCCAGATCTTCCGGGTGCTTGTTCGAGAGGGCCAGCAAGATGCGGCTGCGAATTTCCGGCATGTGCAGCTGCAGCGCTTCCTGCGTCTTCTCATTGGCAAGCTTAAGCGACAGACCGATGCGCAGGTAGTGCTGACCGTCGTCGGACAGCAGATTGACCGTCATCGGCTCGAGCGCGAAGAACACGGGCGGCGGCGGGGGCGGTGGCGGCGCCGGCTTGCTGCTGCCCACGCCGTTCTTCAGCAGGAAGAAGTACATGCCTCCCGCGGCGACGCCGGCGGCAAAGAGCGCGATCAAAACGATCAGAACCATGCGTTTGAGCTTGCCCGACTTTGCGGGAACGTCGACGGTTTGCTGATTTGCGGTCGTGGATGCCATGACAATGCTTTGCGTAAGTGCGGTAAGGTGAATTGTTCGCTAAAGCGGGCATCGGCGATAAGCCGAAAAGAAGGGACATTCGACGCCATCTCATCCGTTTAAGACGATGACGCCACGACCATGCATGAAAAAATGGGGAGCAATTTGCGGGCCCAGCCCACGCAAGGCCGCGCGCGATGCGTCCTCGACGCTTGCTCGCGGGCGAGGTGGGTGAGGCGGGCGAGCCGGACGTTGGGCGGCCGCTCCGACCGCCCCTCCTCGCGCGTCAGGGCGAGCTCGTGCTCGGCCCCGAGGCCTCGATCCGTTGCGGTTTGCGCGGCCTTAAGCGAACGTATCCACGAGCCCGACGGTGCGCCGGGTGGCGATTGCCGCGGTGGAGGCGATCGTGTCGCCGGCTTGGCCCCCGCCGTTGTTGCCGCTGCCGCCCCGGCGGCCCGAGCCGCTGCCTTGATTGCCGGCTTGCTGCTGGTTCGCTTGACGCGCGAAGCCGTCGCTGACGCTCGCGCTGCCCAGACCGAGACCACCGGCCTCCAAGGCATCGCGCAGCTTAGGCAGGGCCGCTTCGACCGCTTCGCGCACTTGCTGGTGCTGCGAAACGAACAGGGCGTGCGCATGGTTGTCGGCCACTTGCAGAACGACTTGCAACGGACCGAGATCGGGCGGATTGAGCGTCAGTTCGGCGCTTTGCTGATGGGCGTTCGACATGAACACGACCTTCTGGCTCAGCGCGTCTTCCCAATCGGGCGTGCCCACTTGCGGCGCGAGCGCGGCGGCGGCCGCCGCCGCGGCATTGGGCGAGGCCGCCGCCGCTGCCGCCTGCGCCGCGGCGCTGGCTACGCCCGAGGCCGAGGCGGCTTGCGTGGCCGCAAGCGCCGCCCGGGCGGCTTCCGCATTGTCCTTGAGCGTCGCGACGGCCGCGGTGGCGTCGCCGCCGCCCGCGAGCGCCTGGGCCGTGGCGGCCGCCGCGGCGTCGGGCGATGCCGTCGCCCCAGGCATGGCTTTGGCAGCCTGATCGACCGCGCTGCCGACGGCCTGCGCATTGGCGTTCGCATTCTTGCCGTCGCCCGTCAGAGCGGCGACGGCCTTATAGCCGAGCGGCAGCGAACCCATTCCGTTGCCGAGATTGCCCGCATTGGCGACGGTGCCCGTGTTGCCGAGCACTTGCGTGCCCGGGGCGCCGGCCGCGGCGCCCGTGGCGGTCCCGCCTTGCATGCCCATTTGCGCGGCCAGCGCGGCTTCGAGCGCCGCGCGCACCGTCTTGGGCGAGGCGGCGGCGACCTTGCCGGGCGTGGCCGAACTCGTCGTGGCCGTGGCGTCGGTGCCCGCGCCGCTGCCGGCTGCGCCCGCGGCTTGCTGCGCTTGCTGGGCCGCGGCTTGGGCGGCTGCCGCTGCCTGCGCGGCCGCATTGCTGGCGTCCGCCGCGGCGCTTTGGGCTTGAGCGGCTTGCTGCGCGTCGGACGAGGAATCGCCGTGCTTGGCGCCCGTACTCGCTTGCGAGGAGGCGGCGCCGTCGCTGCCGGTGGAACTCGTCGAACCCGATTGAGCGCTGGTGTTCGAACTCGAACTGCCGTCGCTGTTGCTTGTACCGGCATTGCCGTTCGCGGCGTTGTTCGCGTTGGCGGAGGACTGCGACGCGTTCGCGCTCTGCGAATTGTTCGCGGCCGACGCGTCGCTCGAACTCGCGTTCGAGTTCGCGTTGGCGTTGGCGTGGACGCTCGATTGCGCGGCTTGCTGCTGCGCGTGCACGCTCTGCGCGAGCGTTTGCGAGAACGGCGCCGGGGCCGGCGTATTCACGGCCAGACCGGTGCTGCCGGCCCCCGAGTTCGCCGAACCCGAGAGTGCTCCGAGGATCGAAAGTGACGACATGGCTGTGCCTCTAATCTAGTGTGGCGCTTCGGCGAGCGGCCGCATCGTGCGCGCGCCCGCCGATTCGCTCCGAATCAATTCAAATTTTCGCGCCGCATGCGCAGGATCTTGGCGGCGTGCTCATCGGCGTCGCGCTGCTCGCGCCGCGCCATCACGCGCGCCTCTTGGGCGTCGCCGCGCGCTTGCAAGACTTCGTACGAGCCGAGCTTCTGCTTCTGGCGCTGCCACTCGGGCTTGGCCGCCTCGAGTCGCGTGGTGGCCAGCTCGAGCAGGCGCCGCTGTTGCTCGATCGCCGCGTCGAGCGTGTCGATGAACGCCTGAAAGTTGCGCCAGCTGCCCGCAGGCATGCCGGCTTGGGCCGAAGCCGAGAAGTTCGCGTGATACTCGTCGCGATAACGAACCAGCGATTCCAACTGCGCTTCGATGTCCGCGCGTTCGCGCTGCGCCCGGCCGAGCTGCTTGGCCGCCGCGTCGACGTCGTTTTGCGCGAGATCGATCAGCGTCTTGATCGGAAAATGCTTGGTCATCGCTCAGAACTCCTCATTCAAACAACGCACCTAGCATGGTGAGGCTTGATGCGAACGGTGCACATTCGCGAAAGCCCTGCTGCAGGAATGCTTCGATGCGCGGATACAGCGCGATTGCCCGGTCCAGCAGCGCGTCGCGTCCGCTCGAATAGGCCCCGACGTTGATCAAGTCGCGATTGCGCTGATAACGAGAGAGCATCTGCTTGAAGAGCCGCACGCGCTCCAGATGGTGCTCGTCGATGAGCGCCGTCATCGCCCGGCTGATCGAGGCTTCGATGTCGATCGCCGGATAGTGGCCGGCTTCGGCGAGCGTTCGCGACAGCACGATATGGCCGTCGAGAATTGCGCGCGCCGAGTCGGCGATGGGGTCTTGCTGATCGTCGCCTTCGGTCAGCACGGTGTAGAACGCCGTGATCGAGCCGCCGCCCTCGGGGCCGTTGCCCGTGCGCTCGACGAGCGCGGGCAGCTTGGCGAACACGGAAGGCGGATACCCTTTCGTCGCGGGCGGCTCGCCGATCGCGAGCGCGATCTCGCGCTGCGCCATGGCGTAGCGCGTGAGCGAATCCATGAGCAGCAGCACGTGCTTGCCCTGATCGCGGAAGTACTCGGCGAGCGAAGTGGCGTAGGCGGCGCCTTGCATCCGCATGAGCGGCGAGACGTCGGCCGGAGCGGCCACGACGACCGAGCGCGCAAGGCCTTCTTCCCCGAGGATCTGCTCGATGAATTCCTTTACTTCGCGGCCGCGCTCGCCGATGAGCCCGATCACGATGACCTCGGCGCTCGTATAGCGCGCCATCTGGCCGAGCAGCACCGATTTACCGACGCCCGAGCCCGCGAACAGGCCCATGCGCTGGCCGCGCCCGACGGTGAGCAGCGCGTTGATCGCGCGCACGCCCACGTCGAGCACCTGTTGGATCGGCTCGCGCTTGAGCGGGTTGATCGACGGCGCCGACAGCGGGGCATCGGCGCCCGTGTCGAGCGGCCCCAAGCCGTCGAGCGGACGGCCCGACGAATCGACCACGCGACCGAGCATGCCCCAGCCGACCGGCAGGCGCTTGGCGCCCGCGAGCGGGTCGGCGAGCGGAGCGCTTTCGCGCGGATAGACGCGCGCGCCCGGCAACAAGCCCGCCACTTCGGTCGTGGGCATCAAAAACAGCCGTTCGCCGGCGAAGCCGACCACCTCGGCCTCGGCCATCGGCAGCGTACTGCCGGGCGGCATTTCGATCAGGCATTCCGCGCCGACGGCCAGCCGCATGCCGACCGCCTCGAGCACGAGCCCCGCCGCACGCGTGAGGCGTCCGCAGGCCGATAACGGCCGCGCGAGCGCGCTGCGTTCGCGCAGGGCGTTCAACCGGCCGCGCCAGGCGTTCAAATGCGGGTTGTGCGCGAGCGCGGGATCGGGCGCATACGCGGTTGGGGCGGCCCCCGCGCGCGAAGCTGCGGCGGCTTGCGCCGGATGGGCGTCATGACCGTTCGCGCGCCCCGTGTCGGCCGGCGCATGGTCGTCGTCGCTCGATGCGGCGCCGCTTGCCGAACCCAGGTCGGCCAACGCTGCCTCGGTGTCCGTCATGTCGTCGAACGCGGGCGCCGGATCGAGCGCGCGTCGGGCCTCGGGCAAGGCCTCGGGGCTGAACGACGCGAGCGCGAGTTCGACTTCGAGCGGCGAAAGGCCGCTCGCGCGCAACGATTGGACGGTCACTTCGTTCACCATTGGCTCACCTTGCCGATGGCGGCCACGACGCGTTGCCAGCGTGTGCCGATCGTTGCGTCCACTTCGCCGGTGGCGGCGTGGGCGCGGCATCCGCCGCGCTCGACCGCGACGTCCGTGCGTACGTTCCAGCCGAGCGTTTCGAGCTCTTCCTTCATATAGGCTTCGACGATCGGCAGGTCGGCCGGATTGACGATCAGCTGCGGCGCGCCGGCAAGCGAGGGCTCGGCGGCGAGCACCTCGCGAGCGGCGGCGAGCAGGGCGGCCGGATCGTGCGCAACATGCTGCCGAACGACCTGCTGCGCAATGTCGATGGCCAGCGCGACGAGCGATTCGGCCATTTCCGTTTGCGCGCCGTCGAGGGCCGCCTTGAACGCGTCGGCCAGTCCCGCGAGCCGCACGGCTTCGGCGTGCGCTTCTTGGCGGCCCTTTTCGAGCCCTTGAGCATGACCTTGGTCGAAGCCGGCTTGATAGCCGATCGCCTGGCCGGCGACGTGGCCCGACGCCAGCCCCTGCTGATGCGCGGCGGCGCGAATGCGCTGGATTTCTTGAGCGAGCTTGTTCTCGCGCACGGGATCGGGCGGCGGCGGCGGGTCGAACGAAGCCATCTCCCAGCGCTGATACGCCGAGAGGGTCTTCTTGTCCGAACGGCCTGAATCAGACATACGCATCTTCCGCCTTTCCGCCAATCACGATCTGGCCGCTTTCGGCCAAGTTGCGCACGATCTGCAAGATGCGCCGCTGTTGCGTTTCCACTTCCGAGACGCGCACCGGACCGCGCGCGTCGAGATCTTCGGCGAGCAGCTCGGCCGCACGCTGCGACATGTTCGAGAGGAACTTCTGGCGCAGCGCGGGCGGAGCGCCCTTGAGCGAGATGATGAGCGCTTCCGACTCGACTTCCTTGAGCAGCAGCTGAATCGCGCGGTCTTCCAGATCGAGCAGGTTTTCGAACACGAACATCTGGTCGATGATCTTTTGCGCGAGATCCGCGTCGTACTGGCGCACGTTCTCGAGGATCGACTCCTCGTGCACGCTCGGCATGAAGTTCAGGATTTCGGCCGCCGTCCGGATGCCGCCCATCGGGCTGCGCTTGAGGTTGTCGCTGCCCGAGAGCAGGCCCGTGAGCACATCGTCGAGTTCGCGCAGCGCAGCAGGCTGAATACCGTCGAGCGTGGCGATGCGCAGCAGTACGTCGTTGCG
>NZ_JBQCHR010000167.1:0-24076 GCF_051954495.1 Trinickia sp. | reverse complement strand
TGACGCACGTACTTCAGCGCGTCGTTGTACATCGGCAGCGTCTTTTCGAGGTTGATGATGTGAATCTTGTTGCGATGACCGAAGATGAACGGGGCCATCTTGGGGTTCCAGAAGCGCGTTTGGTGACCGAAGTGGACGCCGGCTTCCAGCATTTGACGCATGGTAACTGCCATGAAATTCTCCGCGAGGGTTGGGTCTTAAGCCGGCTGCCGTACCGGCCGCGACGCGAATGCGCTCATCTCTGAGCGCTCGCTGACCGCGGCTCGGCACCCTGGGTGCGCCGGCTTGCGAATGAGTACGACCGGGGTGCTACCCGGAGTACTGCCTACAGCCGCGCCCGATCCCGCCCCGCATGGGCCTACCCCATGCAAGTTCGATTCCCGAACGCGACTAGCCCGAAAGTATATCACGCAAGGCTACAAGCTCTCAAGCCGCCCTCCCGCCGGAACCACGCCGCCCGCGTTTCGAGCAACGCGCCCCGCAGCGCCGTAATGAAACACGCACGGATCGGCGCCAAGCTCCGCCACGGCAAGCATATGGTGCGATAATCGAGATATTGGCTGGACTCCAGAACTGCCCCCATTTGTTGAGGGCTACGCCATCTATACCGTTTCAGGCTCGCATCCATGGCTATTACGATTAAAAACGAAGACGACATCGCGAAAATGCGCGTGGCGTGCCGTCTCGCGAGCGAGGTGCTCGATTACATCACCCCGTTCGTCAAGCCCGGCGTGACGACCGCCGAGCTCGACCGGCTCTGCCACAACTACATGCTCGACGTGCAGGGCACGGTGCCCGCGCCGCTGAACTACCAGCCGCCCGGCTATCCGCCCTACCCGAAAGCCACCTGCATTTCGGTCAACGACGTGATCTGCCACGGCATTCCGGGCGACAAGATCGTCAAGGCGGGCGACGCCCTGAACATCGACATCACGGTCATCAAGGACGGATATTTCGGCGATACGAGCCGGATGTTCATTGCCGGCGAAGGTTCGATCCTCGCCAAGCGGCTCGTTCAAACCACCTACGAATGCATGTGGCTCGGCATCGAGCAAGTGCGCCCTGGTGCGCGCCTCGGCGACATCGGCCATGCGATCCAGCGGCACGCGGAGGCAAGCGGTTACAGCGTCGTGCGCGAATACTGCGGCCACGGCATCGGCACCGTGTTTCACGAGGATCCGCAGATCCTGCACTACGGCCGCCCCGGCACGGGTCTCGAGTTGCAAAAAGGCATGATCTTCACGATCGAGCCGATGATCAACGCCGGCCGCCGCGACATTCGCACCATGCCCGATCAGTGGACCGTCAAGACGAAGGATCGCAGTCTATCGGCCCAATGGGAGCACACGGTGCTCGTGACCGACACGGGATACGACGTTTTGACGGTGTCCGCCGGCTCGCCGGCCAAGCCGTCGATCGCGGTCGCGGCATAAGCCCGGATCGCCGCCGCCTTTTATGAGCGAGACCGCCGTCATCGCCGATCCCGCATCGGTCAAGGCCGACTATCGCGCCGCCAAGGTCGATCTGCTCGCCCGGTTCAAATCCGCGAGCCGCGTCGATGCGCTGATGCAAACGCTGTCGCGCACGACCGACGAGGCGCTCGTGCGCGCTTGGCAAGCTTGCGAGCTGCCTGCATCGAGCGCGCTCGTCGCCGTCGGCGGCTATGGCCGGGGCGAACTCGCGCCCTTCTCCGATATCGACATCCTCGTCCTGTTGCCCGATAACGCGCCGCCCGAGCTCGACGCGCGCATCGAGCGCTTCATCGGCATGGCATGGGATCTCGGGCTCGAACTCGGCAGCAGCGTGCGGACCGTCGCGCAATGCATAGAGGAAGCGGCCAACGACATCACCGTGCGCACCTCGTTGCTCGAAGCGCGGCGCATCACCGGCAGCACGACGCTGTTTCAGCGGGTCGTGCTGCGGCTGAACGAGACGCTCGACGCCCGGGCGTTCTTCCAGGCCAAGGTGCTCGAGATGCGCCAGCGCCATGCGAAGTTTCAGGACACGCCCTATAGCCTCGAGCCGAACGTGAAGGAAAGCCCCGGCGGCTTGCGCGATCTGCAGCTGATCCTATGGATCGCGCGCGCGGCGGGCTTCGGACGCAGTTGGCGCGAGCTCGACGAGCGCGGCCTCATCACGGCGCGCGAGGCGCGCGAACTGCGTCGCAACGAGTCGTTCCTCAAGATGCTGCGCGCCCGGCTGCACGTGATCGCCGGGCGACGACAGGACGTGCTCGTCTTCGACCTGCAGACGGCGGCGGCGGAAAGCTTCGGCTACGAGGCGACTCAGGCCAGGCGCGCGAGCGAGCAGCTCATGCGGCGCTATTACTGGGCGGCGAAGGCCGTGACGCAGCTCGCGACCATCCTCATCCAGAACATCGAGGCGCAGCTCTTTCCTCGCACGAGCGGCATCACGCGCGTGCTGTCGGAGCGCTTCGTCGAAAAGCAAGGGATGATCGAAATCGCCAGCGACGACGTGTTCGAGCGCACGCCCACGGCGATTCTCGAAGCGTTTCTGCTTTACGAGAAGACGCCGGGCACGAAGGGGCTGTCGGCCCGCACGCTGCGTGCGCTCTACAACGCGCGCGAGATCATGGACACGCGCTGGCGGCGCGCCCCCGAAAACCGCCGGCTGTTCATGGACATTCTGAAGCAGCCGCAAGGCATCACGCACGCGCTGCGGCTCATGAATCAGACGAGCGTGCTTGGCCGGTATCTGCTCAACTTCCGGCGCATCGTCGGACAGATGCAGCACGACCTGTATCACGTCTATACGGTCGATCAGCACATCCTCATGGTGCTGCGCAACCTGCGCCGCTTCGCGCTCGCCGAGCATGCGCACGAGTACCCGTTCTGCAGCCAGCTCATGGCCAACTTCGAACGGCAATGGGTGCTCTACGTCGCTGCGCTGTTCCATGACATTGCAAAAGGCCGCGGCGGCGATCACTCGATGCTTGGCATGGCGGACGCCCGCCGCTTCTGCCGCGAGCACGCGATAGCGAGCGACGATATGGCGCTCGTCGTCTGGCTCGTGCAACATCACCTGACCATGAGCCAGGTCGCGCAAAAGCAAGACACGAGCGATCCGGAAGTGATCAAGCATTTCGCCGAACTCGTCGGCGACGAGCGGCGCCTCACGGCGCTCTACCTGCTGACCGTGGCCGATATTCGCGGTACGAGCCCGAAAGTCTGGAACACGTGGAAAGGCAAACTGCTCGAGGATCTCTATCGGATGACGCTGGCCGTCCTCGGCGGCGCGCGGCCGGACGAACACTCCGAACTCAAGACGAGGAAAGAGGAAGCGCTCGCGCTGCTCCGGCTCGAAACCGTGCCCGAGAACGCTCATCGCGCGCTGTGGGACGAGCTCGACGTCGGCTATTTCCTGCGCCACGACGCGGCCGACATCGCCTGGCAAACGCGCGTGCTCTACCGGCATGTGCGTACCGACGCGCCGATCGTGCGCGCTCGGCCCTCGCCCATCGGCGAGGCGCTGCAGGTGCTCGTCTATGTGCAGGACCGGTCCGACCTGTTCGCCGGCATCTGCGCCTACTTCGACCGCAACGGTCTGTCGGTGCTCGATGCGCGCATCAGTACGACGCGTCACGGCTATGCGCTCGATAACTTCATCGTCGCGCATACCGAGCATGACGACGTGCACTATCGCGACATCGCCAATCTCGTCGAGCAGCAGCTCGCCGCGCGGCTTTCGTCCGACGCGCCGCTGCCGGAGCCTTCCAAGGGCCGCCTCTCGCGGCTTTCTCGTACGTTTCCCATCACCCCGCGCGTCGACTTGCGAGCCGACGAGCGGGGCCAGTACTACATCCTGTCCGTGTCGGCCAATGACCGGCCAGGGCTTCTTTATTCGATCGCGCGCGTGCTGGCGGAGCATCGGGTCGGCGTCCATGCGGCGCGGATCAATACGCTCGGCGAGCGCGTCGAGGACGTGTTCCTGCTTGACGGACGCGGCCTTTCCGACAGCCGATTGCAGATTCAGGTGGAAACCGAGCTGCTGCGCGCGATCGCCGTGTGAGACTTTATGCGCGTCAAACTGACAGCCAAGCATCCGCGTCCGGCATCGCCGGAACGCGCCCCCGTTCGCGCAGGCAGCCCGTCTGCGCGCAAGACCCCGCGCACCTGGGACGCTGAACGTCCCGCTCCGGCGGCCAAGGCGGCCTCGCCGCGCGCGGGCGGCAAGCCGGCTGCCTCCGGCGCCGCACCGAAAAAGCGCGACGGCGCCGCTGCGAAACCCCGAACGGGCGCGGCGTCGCAGGCGCCGCGCACGCGCTCGACCGAGCAACGGGGCACCGAGCGCCGCACCGCGGAGCGTCGCGGAGAAGACGCGCCGCGCGCCGTCGAGGGCCGCGGCAATCGTGCCTCGGGCGACGACCGCGGGCGCGGCGCACGTACTGTGAACTCCGAGCGCGGTCGAGGCGGGCAGGACGAACGCCGGGCGCGTACGGAGCGCGGCGACAAGCACAACGAGCGCCCATCGCGCGCGGAGCGCGGCCCGCGACCGGCGGGCAGCGCCGCCCGGCCCTCGCGAAGCGCCGCGTCGAGCCCGGCTGGAGCCGGCGCACGCAAAATCGCCCGCCCCGTCAAAGCCGACACTTCATCGGCGAGCACGCCCGCCGCACGGCGCGACGCCTCGTCTTTCTCGCGCTCGGGTCCGGCGAAAACCGGAAATCGAGAGCGGCCCGCGACCGGCGCGGCGCGCGGCCGACCTCTTGCCGGCGGCCGGGCTTACGCGCCCGACAGCAAAGACAAGGCGCCAGCCAGAGCGAAGCCGGCGTCCGCCCGCGCGTCTGAACCGTCGAAACCGGTGGCCGCCCGCGCCGACACCAGCCCGGAAACCGCTACCCGTGCGGACGGCTCGATGCGTCTGTCGAAGCGGATGTCCGAACTGGGGCTGTGCTCGCGCCGCGAAGCGGACGAGTGGATCGAAAACGGATGGGTGCGCGTCGACGGCGAACGCGTCGATACGTTGGGCTCGCGCGTGCGGCCCGATCAGCATATCGAGGTCACGAAAGACGCCCACGCGGCGCAATCGCGCCAAGTCACCATCGTTCTGCATAAGCCCGTAGGCTATGTGTCCGGGCAAGCGGAAGACGGCTACGAGCCGGCCATCACGCTCATCACGGCCGACAACCATTGGGAAAACGATCGGGCGACTACGCGCTTCACGCCGAGTCACCTGCGAGCGCTCGCACCGGCGGGACGGCTCGACATCGATTCGACCGGCATGCTCGTATTGACGCAGGACGGTCGCATCGCGAAGCAGTTGATCGGCGAGCATTCGACGGTGGAAAAGGAATACTTGGTTCGCGTCACCTACGGCGAGCGCACGACCGACATCGACCAGCACTTTCCCGCCGACAAGCTCGCGCTGCTGCGCTTCGGGCTCTCGCTCGACGACGCCCCGCTCAAGCCTGCCAAGGTCAGCTGGCAAAACGGCGAGCAACTGCGTTTCGTCCTGCGAGAAGGCAAGAAACGGCAGATCCGCCGCATGTGCGACCTCGTGGGCTTGCACGTCGTCGGCCTGAAGCGTGTACGCATGGGCCGCGTCGCGCTCGGCGCGCTGCCTCAGGGGAAATGGCGGTATTTGTTGCCCGACGAAGCCTTCTGATCGCGCCGATCGGTCGGCTAGCCGGCTGGCCGCTCGCACTTCGACCGAAGAATCCCCTAAGCAAAAACGACGACGCCCGCTTCTAGCGGGCGTCTTGCATGGCGGGATCGACAAGCGCGGCGGCCTTCACGCCAACGGCCCCCAAGCCGTTCAATCGTCGATATTCGGATCGAGATCGGGGAACAACACTTCCGTGAAACCGAATTTCGAGAAATCCGTGATGCGCATCGGATAGAGCTTGCCGATCAAATGGTCGCACTCGTGCTGAACCACGCGCGCATGGAAGCCTTCGGCGACGCGGTCGATTGGCTGCCCATATTGATCGAAGCCGTGATAACGGATCATCGAGAAGCGATTCACGACGCCGCGCATGCCCGGCACCGACAAGCAGCCTTCCCACCCCTCTTCCATGTCTTGCGAGACGGGGGTGATGGTCGGATTGATCAGGACCGTCTCGGGCACGGGAGGCGCGTCCGGATAGCGGTCGTTATGGCCGAACCCGAAAATGACCAGTTGGAGATCGACGCCGATCTGCGGCGCCGCGAGCCCCGCGCCGTTCGCATGATGCATCGTTTCGAACATGTCGGCGATCAGCGCGTGCAGTTCGGGCGTATCGAAATGCTCCACCGTTTGGGCGATGCGCAGCAAGCGTGGATCGCCCATCTTGAGAATGTCACGAATCATGGGTTGCCACCCTCCAATAGCTTGCGCATACCGTCTTCGTCGAGAATCGCGACGCCGAGTTCCTCAGCCTTCGCCAGTTTGCTGCCGGCTTCAGTGCCCGCCACCACGTAATCGGTCTTTTTCGATACCGAACCGGCCACTTTCGCGCCGGCCGCCTCTAACATTTCCTTGGCTTGCTCGCGCGAAAGCGTAGGCAACGTGCCGGTCAGCACGACCGTCTTGCCGGCCAGCACACCTTGCGGCGCGCGCGGCGCCGGCGGCCCCTCCGGCCACGTAACCTTGCCCGGCGCCCGCAGTTGCTCTATCACGTGCCGGTTATGCTCTTCGGCAAAGAACTGATGGATCGACTCGGCTACCACCGGCCCAACACCCTCCACTTCCATCAACGCCTCGATCGACGCCTCCATGACCGGATCGAGCGAGCCGAAATGACGGGCGAGATCCTTGGCCGTCGATTCGCCGACATCGGGAATGCCGAGCGCGAAGATGAACCGGGCGAGCGTCGTTTGCTTCGCTTTCTCGAGCGAGTCCACCAGATTTTGCGCCGATTTGTCGGCGAACCGGTCGAGCGCGGCGAGCGTCGAGAAACCGAGGTTGAACAGATCGGCCGGCGTGCGCACGAGGTTCTGCTCAACCAACTGGTCGATGATCTTTTCGCCGAGACCGTCGATATCGAGCGCGCGACGCTGGGCAAAATGCTCGAGCGCCCGCTTGCGCTGCGCCGGACAGACGAGCCCGCCCGTGCATCGCGCCACGGCTTCGCCAGGTAGCCGCTCGATGGCGGAGCCGCATACCGGGCATTCGGTCGGCATCACGAACGCCTGAGCGCCGGGCGGGCGCCGTTCGAGCACCGGACCCACGACCTCGGGGATGACGTCGCCGGCCCGACGCACGATGACCGTATCGCCCGAACGCAGATCCTTGCGATGCACTTCGTCTTCGTTGTGCAGCGTGGCGTTCGTCACCGTCACACCGCCGACGAAAACCGGTGCAAGCCGCGCGACGGGCGTGATCGCCCCCGTACGGCCTACATTGACGCCGATGTCGATGAGTTCGGTCAGAGCTTCCTCGGGCGGGAACTTATGCGCAAGCGCAAAACGCGGCGCACGCGAGACGAAGCCCAGCACGTCTTGGTCGGCACGGCGGTTGACCTTGTAGACAACGCCGTCGATGTCGTAGGGCAAACTTTTGCGCTTTTCGCCGATCCGGCGGTAGAACTCGAGCAGTTCCTCCGCGCCGCGTGCGACCTCGCGCTCGACGCATACGGGTAAGCCGAGTTCGATGTACCAATCGAGCACGGCGTCATGCGTATCGGGCATCGCCATGCCTTCGAGCGCGCCGATCCCGTACGCGAAAAACGACAACGGCCGTTGCGCCGTGATGCTCGAATCGAGCTGACGCAGGCTACCCGCGGCCGCATTGCGCGGATTGGCGAATTCGCGCTGACCGGCCTCGCGCTGCCGCTCGTTCAACCGGTCGAAATCGCGGCGAAACATCAGCACTTCGCCACGCACCTCGAGCACGCGCGGAATGCGATCGCCCTTCAGACGCAACGGAATCGAACGCACCGTGCGAACGTTTTGAGTCACGTCTTCGCCGGTCGTGCCGTCGCCGCGCGTGGCCGCCTGAACGAAGCGGCCATCCTCATAGCGCAAAGCAATAGCCAGGCCGTCGAATTTCAGCTCGCATGAATATTCGACCGATGCGCGATCGAGCTGGTCGCTCACGCGCTTGTCGAAGGCAGTCACGTCTTCGTCCGTGAAGCCGTTGTTCAGCGAGAGCATGGGCAGCGTGTGAACGACCGGTGCGAAGCCGCTCGCCACTTGCCCGCCGACACGCTGGGTCGGCGATTCGGGCGTGATGAGATCCGGATGCTCGGATTCGATCGATTGCAGTTCGGCGTATAACCGGTCGTACTCGGCGTCCGGAATTTCCGGATGGTCGAGCACGTAGTACTGGTAATTCGCCCGCTCGAGTTCGACGCGCAGCCAGGCGGCGCGGTCGGCCGGCTGGTCGGCGCTCGGAGGCGGGTCGGCGTGCTTGCGAGCCATGTCGTTGGTGTTGTTGTCGTTGCGTGCTTGCTTGTCGTCTGCCGCTGCGCGTTATTGGCTGAACAGGCGCCGCGTTGCCGGCGACCCGGCAGGAATACCGGCTTCCTCGAGCCGCGCGTACAGCGTCATCAGCTGCTTCTCGATTGCGAGCAGCGCTTGTTCGGGCAACGGCCGCCGCTGATCGTCCACGACGCGCCCGCCAATGCGTTCGGCCAACGACTTGGCGTAGTCGCACATGAGGCGGAACGGCAAGATGTCTTCCTCGGCAACGGGCACATCGAGGATCAACGTGATCATCTGCCCGCCCTTGTACGTGAGGTCGTCGCGCAAGAAGTTCGTGTCGCCGAACTGCAGCATGAAGACGGGGCTTTGATTGGCGTCGAGCTTGACGAAGCGCGTACCGTCGCGCGAAAGCAGCAGGCCGTCTTGCGAGGCCACCGCCTGCACGTAGTTGGCGGACCACGGCGCGCCGTCGGACAGCACGTTGATCGATAGTTGCGCGTCGCATTGCGCGGCGAACCCGTCGAGTTCGCGCGCCATCGAAACCGTTTCGAGCATGTCGGGGAACTCGGGCGCCCCGTCGATGGCATCGGCCAGTTGCTGCACGCCCGATACGAATTCCGAAAACTCGAGTTCGTTGAGCGCGCCGCCGCGATTGGCGAGCTGGACAGCCGCGCGCAGTTCTTCATAACGCTGCGCGTTTTGCAGCAGCTCCCATGCGCTGCCGCCTTCGGGCTTGCCTTCGATGTAGACCGGCTTGCTCCCCGCCCGGCGCAGCCGCTGGGCGAGCGGCGACGCCTTCTCGCCGGAGATTGGGCCCGACAGACGAATCGGCACGACGCAGTCGATGCGGCGATCGACGATGTGCGGCGGCGCGGCCGAGATCGTCGTCGCAGCAGGCGCCACGGTTTCGCCCGCTTGCTCGGCAGGCGCTTGCGCGGTGGGCGCCACGGCCGACGCCGATTCCGGCGTGAACCCGTTGGGCGTGGTCGTTTCGGCCTGGATGTCGGCCGGAATATCGAGCGGCGCGGAAGCGCCGAAGCTTGGTTCAATACGCGCGGTCTCGCTCTCGCGCGCCGCATCGGACGCCGCCGGTTCGCGCCGCGCACCCGCGCGCGCAGGCTCGATGAACGGCCGCTCTTCCTCGTGGTCGTGGCGCGCGAGGCCTTGCTCGGTATCCGTCGGCATCGGCCGCGGCATCTTGCGGCGCACCTTGGCGCCCTGCCACGCGTTGTACACGACCACTCCTCCCACCACCACGGCGCCTGCGCCGATCAATCCGAGTGTCAACTCGTCCATGCACGCTCCATGAAGCATTCCTGTTTCGCGGCCCAGGCCCGCGGCGCGGCAGCCGTGTCAAACGGCTCGCGCCCGCATGGCGGGCCGCACGTTAGACGGTATTCTGGGCGAAACCGGCAGCCGTTTCCATGTCGACGGCGACGATGCGCGAAACGCCTTGCTCTTGCATCGTGACGCCGATCAGCTGCTGCGCCATTTCCATCGCGATCTTGTTGTGCGAAATGAACAGGAACTGCGTCTTGTCCGACATCGCGCGCACGAGGTTCGCGAAGCGTTCGGTATTGGCGTCGTCGAGCGGTGCATCGACTTCGTCGAGCAAGCAAAACGGCGCCGGATTGAGCTGGAACATCGCGAACACGAGCGCGGTGGCCGTCAGCGCCTTTTCCCCGCCCGAAAGAAGGTGAATCGTCGAATTTTTCTTGCCGGGCGGCTGCGCCATCACTTGAACGCCGGCGTCGAGAATTTCGTCGCCCGTCATGATGAGCTTGGCTTGACCGCCGCCGAACAGACGCGGAAACAGCTCGCCGAAATGCCGATTGACCTCGTCGAACGTGCCTTGCAGCAGCGTGCGCGTTTCCTGGTCGATCTTGCGGATCGCATCCTCGAGCGTTTCGATCGCGCGCGTCAAATCCTCCGATTGCGCATCGAGGAACGTCTTGCGCTCCTTCGCCGCCGCGAGCTCGTCCAGCGCCGCCATGTTGACGGGCCCGAGCGCCGTGATCGCGTTGTTGATGCGTGTGACTTCGCCCTGCAGATACGAGGGTTTCATGTCGGCGGTGAGCTTTTCCTGCAACTGCGCCTCATCGACGCCGGCCGCTTGGAGCTGCTCGATGAACTGCTCGCCCGCGATACGCGCGGCCTGCTCCTTCAACTGCAGCTCGGTGATGCGGTCGCGCAGCGGCTGCAGCGACCGTTCCGCCGTCAATCGCGTTTCGTCGGCCTGGCGCAGCTTCGCCGTCAGATCGTCGAGTTCGTGACGCGCGGCGGACAGCGCCTGCTCCTTTTGGGCGCGCACTTCGAGCGCCTCTTGCAGACCCGTGTGCGTCGTCTGTTCGTTGATCGTTTCGAGTTCGGCGCGCGCGTCTTCGAGCGAGCCCGCCACGCGCTCGCTTTGCTCGTGCGCGACCTGGATGCTGCGCTTGAGTTCGTCGATGCGGGCCGCCATGTTGCGCGCGGCGAAGCGCGCGTCCGCGGCGGCACGTTCGAGATCGCGGGCGTGCGTGCGCGCGGCCGACAGCGTCTCGTCGAGCGATTCGAAGGCGAGCTGATTGTCCTCGAAGCGCGCCTGCAGCTGAGCGAGTTCCTCGTCGTGACGCTCGAAATTCGCTTCCGATTCGGCGCGCTGGGCGCGCTGCTCGTCGATCTGCGCCGCGATTTCCTCGAGTTCCTCGCGAATCTGCGTGCTGCGCTGCGTGTAGCGCTCGTGCGCTTGCGTGAGCTTGAGCACCTCGAGCTGCAGCGCGTGCACCCGCTGCGTGGCGCGTTCGACTTGAGCGCGCGCATCGGCGAGCGCCTGCGACGCCTGCGTGTGCGCGGCCTCGGCGCGGATGGCAGCCGTTTTCGCTTCGTCGGCCAGCAGCGTCTGGGCGCGCAACTGGCGCGTGAGGTTCTCGATTTCCTGTTGGCGCGCGAGCATGCCGGCTTGCTCGGAATCCGCCGCGTACAACTGCACCCCGACGCGCGTAACGACGTGCCCGGCCTTGACGACGAGCGTGGCCCCTTCCGGCAGTTGGGCACGCATGGCGAGCGCCTGCGTCAAATCGTCGGCGACATACGTCTGGCCCAGCCACTCGTTCAACACGGCCCGCAACCCGGCATCGTCGATGCGCACGAGCGATACGAGCGGCGTCAACCCCGCCGGCGCCTCGCGCGGCGCGCCCGCCGAAGGCGGCGCGTAGAACGCGAGCTTGGCGGGCGGCGCGTCGCTGGCGAATGCGCGCACCCAGTCGAGGTTCGAAATCTCCAAGGCGGCGAGCCGCTCGCGCAACACCGATTCGAGCGCCTGCTCCCAGCCCGCCTCGACATGCAGCTTTTTCCACAACCGCGGCAACCCCGCAAGTTCGTGCTTGTCCAGCCAGGGCTGAATCTTGCCCTCGGTTTGCACGTTTTCCTGAAGCTGCTTGAGCGCGACGAGACGTGCTTCCAACTGGTGAGTCTGCGCACTCTCGCTCTGGACGCGCTCTTGGGCGGCGAGACGCTCGGCCTCCGTGCGCGGCAGCGCCTCTTGGGCTTGCTCCAGCCGCGCCTGCGCTTCGTTCAAGATTTCTTCTTGCTCGGCCAACTGCATCCGCTGCTCTTCGAGCTGCGCTTCGTCGGGCGCGTCCAGCCCGCCCGCCTCGGCCTTGAGCCGCTCGTGACGCTGCTGCAGCTGCTGCAATTGCTGATCGGCGTTGCGCTGATGCGCGGCCTCGAGCTTGATCGCCTGCTCGGTCTGAGCGATGCCCGCGCGCTCCTCGTTCAACTGCGTTTGCGCGTCGCGCCAGCGCGCTTCGAGCGCAGGCAGCTCGTCGTGCTTGGCGGCCGCGCTCTCTTCGGCCAGCGCGGCCTTTTCCTCGGCCACGGCCAGTTGTTCCTCGGCTTCCTCAAGATCGCCCCGGGCCTTCTCCGCCTGGGCTTGCCACTGCTCGCGCTGCGCCGTCAACGCGGCGATCTGCGCTTGCACGCGATTGCGCGATTCGATGACGAACTTGATCTCGGCTTCGAGCCGGCTCACCTCGGCGTTGGCTTCGTAGAGCGAGCCCTGCGCGCCTTGCATGGCGTCGCTCGCGGCATAGTGCGCCACACGCAGCGTTTCCAGATCGGCCTCGACCTCGCGCAACTTCGCCATCTGGGCTTCCAGATCGATCTGCGCCTCGGCGATCGCGCGCTGCTGACGGCCTTGTTCGGCGGCCGCTTCGTTCTTGCGCAGCAGCCACAGAAGCCTCTGTTTCTCTTCGCCCTCGGTCTGCAGCGTCTTGAACTTCGTCGCGACGATGGCCTGGCCCTCGAGTTTTTCGAGATTCGTGCCGAGTTCGCGCACGATGTCTTCGACACGCGTGAGGTTTTCACGCGTGTCGTGCAGCCGGTTCTCGGTTTCGCGCCGGCGCTCCTTGTACTTCGACACGCCCGCGGCTTCCTCGAGGAATACGCGCAGCTCTTCGGGCTTCGCCTCGATGATGCGAGCGATCATGCCCTGACCGATGATCGCGTACGCGCGAGGCCCGAGCCCCGTGCCGAGGAAGATGTCTTGGATGTCGCGCCGGCGCGCCGGCAAGTTGTTGATGTAGTAGCTCGACGTCCCGTCGCGCGTGAGCACGCGCTTGACGGCGATTTCGGAGTACTGGCCCCACTGGCCCGCCGCCCGTCCGTCCGCATTGTCGAATACGAGCTCGACGCTGGCCCGGCTGCCGGGCTTGCGCGCGGTCGAACCGTTGAAGATGACATCCTGCATCGACTCGCCGCGCAGCTCCGAGGCGCGCGACTCGCCGAGCACCCAGCGCACGGCGTCGATGATGTTCGATTTGCCGCATCCGTTCGGACCGACCACGCCGACGAGCTGGCCCGGGACCTGGAAATGCGTGGGATCGACGAAGGACTTGAAACCAGCGAGTTTGATCGAAGTCAGACGCACGGCGATATCGCTGTTTTGATGGAGGTCGAACAAAAACGCGGCCGGCCTGCCGCTCGCGCGCGACACCCCGGCGGTCAAACCGAACCGCGGGCGCCATGCGCGGCTAACCGCCGCCGCGATGCTTTTGAGGTCGCGAAACGCACGCGCCGGTGGCGCCGGGCGCGTGTGTCGCGAGCAAGTGGCAATCATACCATCGCCTACTGGCCGCGCCGCCGCGAAAGCCGCCCGCTCGGGGATCGGCGCCCGGCCGGCGCGCGCACCGCAAGCTATAATGACGCCCTTTTCCCGCAAGAGGGCCGCGCGCGAGGCGTGGACCTCGCAACCTGCCCGCCGAACCCGACGTGAATCCGCTACTCGACCGTCTCCAGCCCTATCCGTTCGAAAAGCTGCGCGCGCTGTTCAAGGACGCGACGCCGAGCGCCGACCTGCCGCACATCAGCTTCGGCCTGGGCGAGCCCAAACACGCGACGCCCGCGCTGATCCGCGAGGCCATTGCCGCCTCGCTCGACGGCTTGTCGAACTACCCGGCCACGATCGGCTCGGCCGCGCTGCGCGAAGCCATCGCCGGGTGGGCGATGCGCCGCTACGGCCTGCCCGCGCTCGATCCGGCCACGCAAGTGCTGCCCGTGTCCGGTTCGCGCGAAGCGCTGTTCGCGCTCGCGCAAACGGTCGTCGACGGCACGCGGCCCGGCGCGGTGGTGCTGTGCCCGAACCCCTTCTATCAGATCTACGAGGGCGCCGCGGTGCTCGCCGGCGCCGAGCCCTATTTCGCCAACAGCGACCCGGCGCGCAATTTCGCGTGCGATTACGCCGCGGTGCCGAACGAGCTATGGGCGCGCACGCAATTGCTCTACGTCTGCTCGCCCGGCAATCCGACCGGCGCCGTGCTGACGCTCGAGGACTGGCGCGAACTGTTCGCACTGTCGGACAAGCACGGGTTCGTGATCGCGTCCGACGAATGCTATTCGGAAATCTACTTCGACGAAGCGAAGCCGCCGCTCGGCGCTCTCGAAGCGGCACACCGGCTCGGCCGCGGCTTCGAGCGGCTCATCATGCTCTCCAGCTTGTCCAAGCGCTCGAACGTGCCCGGCATGCGCTCGGGCTTCGTGGCAGGCGACGCCGAACTGCTCAAGCGCTTCCTGCTGTATCGCACGTACCACGGCTCGGCCATGTCGCCCGTCTACCAAGCGGCCAGCGTGGCCGCCTGGAGCGACGAGGCGCACGTGCTCGAGAACCGCGCGAAATACGTCGCGAAGTTCTCGGCGGTCACGCCGATGCTCGCCGACGTCCTCGATGTGCGGCTGCCCGACGCGGCCTTCTACCTTTGGGCGAATGTCGAGCGCACGGGGCTGACCGATACCGAGTTCGCCCGGCGCTTGTACGCCGACTATAATCTGACCGTCCTGCCCGGCTCATATCTGGCGCGTACCGCGCACGGCGTGAACCCAGGCCGCAATTTCGTCCGCATGGCGCTCGTCGCCGACGTGAACGAGTGCGTCGACGGCGCCAAACGCATCGTCGATTTCTGCCGCGGTCTCGCGCGCTGACCGGCGCGTCGAAGCCCCTGGCGGTGGGTTCGGGCCGCGCCTGTCGCGGTCGGAACCGCTTCGGCCCAACCGTCATTTCCCGACCTCAGACTTCTTTTAGCGAAACTACCGACATGTCGCAACACATTCAGCAAATCATCGACACCGCCTGGGAAAACCGCGCCGAACTATCGCCGAAGGCCGCGCCCGCCGAAGTGCGCGACGCCGTGGCCCACGCCATCGAGCAACTCGACAAGGGCCAGCTTCGCGTCGCCGAAAAGAAGGACGGCCAATGGGTCGTCAACCAATGGCTGAAAAAGGCCGTGCTGCTGTCGTTCCGTCTGGAAGACAACGTGCCGATGCCGGCCGGCGGCTATTCGCAGTTCTACGACAAGGTGCCCTCGAAGTTCGCCAACTACACGGCCGAGGATTTCGCGGCCGGCGGCTTTCGCGTCGTGCCGCCCGCCATCGCGCGCCGCGGCTCGTTCATCGCCAAGAACGTCGTGCTGATGCCGTCGTACACGAACATCGGCGCCTACGTAGACGAAGGCACGATGGTCGATACCTGGGCGACGGTCGGTTCGTGCGCGCAGATCGGCAAGAACGTGCACCTGTCGGGCGGCGTCGGCATCGGCGGCGTGCTCGAGCCGCTGCAGGCCAACCCGGTCATCATCGAGGACAACTGCTTCATCGGCGCGCGCTCGGAAGTCGTCGAAGGCGTGATCGTCGGCGAGAACTCGGTCATTTCGATGGGCGTGTACCTCGGCCAAAGCACGAAGATCTACGATCGCGAAACGGGCGAAGTGACCTACGGCTACGTGCCGCCGGGCTCGGTCGTCGTGGCCGGCAACCTGCCCTCGAAGGACGGCTCGCACAGCCTGTACTGCGCCGTGATCGTCAAGAAGGTCGATGCGAAAACGCGCGCGAAGGTTGGCCTGAACGAGCTGCTGCGAGGCGACTGATGAGCGCCGCACGCACCGTCGTCTACGGCATTCCGAACTGCGACACCGTCAAAAAGGCGCGTACGTGGCTCGAAACGCACGGCGTGGCGTTCGAGTTCCACGACTTCAAGAAGGCCGGGCTCACCGCCTCGCTCGTCAAAGGCTGGCTCGCCGACGTCCCCCTAGACGTACTGGTGAATCGCCGCGGCACGACCTGGCGCGGCTTGCCCGACAATGCGAAGGCGGCCGCCGACACGCAGCAAGGCGCGATCGCCTTGATGGTCGAAAAGCCTTCGGTGGTGAAACGGCCGGTGCTCGTCGTGGACGGTCGCGTGAAGTCGGTCGGCTTTTCCGCCGATGAATACGCGACGCTGTTCGCGTAGCGTCGTACAGCTTGGTGCGCGGCGCGGGTTAGCCGTTCGGCCGACTCCACATCCGCGCCAAGCCGCGCAACAATACGAGCATTGCCTGCCGGCGAGATGAAGCCGGCATTTTTTTATCCCTTATCCCGTCACGCAACGGTGGTCACCCATCCCATGTCCGGCACCCTCGCCCTTACCGAAGAACTGATCGCGCGCGCCTCGGTCACCCCCGACGATCAGCATTGCCAAAAGCTCCTGATCGAGCGGTTGGAAGCCGCGGGCTTCGTTTGCGAGACGATCGAATCGCACGGCGTCACGAATTTGTGGGCCGTCAAGCGCGGCGCCGACGGCGCGCGCGGCAAGCTGCTCGCATTCGCAGGCCACACCGACGTGGTGCCGACGGGCCCGCTCGAACAATGGACTTCCCCGCCGTTCGTGCCGACCCACCGCGACGGCAAACTCTATGGCCGCGGCGCCGCCGATATGAAAACGTCGATTGCCGGCTTCATCGTGGCCAGCGAAGAGTTCATCGCCGCGCACCCGGATCACCGCGGTTCGCTCGCGTTCTTGATCACGAGCGACGAGGAAGGCCCCGCGACCGACGGTACCGTGAAGGTCGTGCAAGCGCTGCAGGCACGCGGCGAAACGCTCGATTACTGCATCGTCGGCGAACCGACGTCGACCGACACGCTGGGCGACGTCGTCAAGAACGGCCGGCGCGGCTCGATGTCGGGCAAGCTCGTCGTCAAGGGCGTGCAAGGCCATATCGCCTACCCGCACCTTGCCCGCAATCCGATCCATTTGCTGGCGCCGGCGCTGGCAGAGCTCGTGGCCGAGCACTGGGACGAAGGCAACGAATACTTCCCGCCCACTACGTGGCAGGTGTCGAATCTGCACAGCGGCACGGGCGCGAGCAACATCATCCCCGGCCGCGCCGAACTCCTGTTCAACTTCCGCTTTTCGACGGCCAGCACCGTCGACGGCTTGCAGCAGCGCGTGCATGCGATTCTCGACAAGCACGGGCTCGACTACGATCTGGATTGGACCGTCAGCGGGCTGCCCTTCCTGACGCCGCGCGGCGATCTGTCCAACGCGCTGGAGCGGGCGATCAAGGACGAAACGGGCGTGACGACCCAGCTGTCGACGACCGGCGGCACATCCGACGGCCGCTTCATCGCGCGCATCTGCAAGCAAGTCGTCGAATTCGGCCCGCCGAACGGCAGCATTCACAAGATCGACGAACACGTCGAACTCGCGTTTATCGAGCCGCTGAAGAATATTTACCGGCGCGTGCTGGAAACGCTGATCGCCTGATGCCCGACCGTTTTCTCGCGCTCGGCGTGCTTCACGTACCTTCAGCCGCTATCGCCACGTTGGCCCATTTCACCTCGCACCCGGAGACGCCGCGATGACCACGCCCTTCCTCACTGTCCGCGACTTGCTGCGCTACGCGGTCTCGCGCTTTACCGAAGCGCAGCTCGCCTTCGGTCACGGCAGCGTCAGCGCCTATGACGAAGCCGCTTACCTGATTCTCCATACGCTGCACTTGCCGCTCGACGTGCTCGATCCGTTCCTCGACGCACGCTTGCTCGACAAGGAAATCGACGCCGTGCTGCACGTCATCGAGCGCCGCGCCACGGAACGCGTTCCGGCGGCCTACATCACACAAGAAGCGTGGATGCATGGCATGCGGTTCTACGTCGACGAGCGCGTCATCGTGCCCCGCTCGTTCATCGGCGAGCTGCTGGAAGACGGTCTGCAACCCTATGTCGCCGATCCGGACGAAGTGAGCGCCGTGCTCGAACTGTGCACGGGGTCCGGCTGCCTCGCGATATTGGCGGCCCATGCCTTTCCGAATGCCGATATCGACGCCGTCGATATTTCAGCCGACGCGCTCGCGGTTGCCCGCATCAACGTGGCCGACTACGAGCTCGACGATCGGATCGCGCTGTTCGAAGGCGATTTGTTCGCGCCGCTGCCGGAACGCCGCTACGACGTCATCATCGCGAACCCGCCGTACGTGAATAGCGACTCGATGCAGGCCCTGCCGCCCGAGTACCGGCACGAACCCGAGCTGGCGTTGGCGGGCGGGGCGGACGGCATGGACGTCGTGCGCCGCATCATCGGCGAAGCCCGCAACTGGCTGACCGAGAATGGCGTGCTCGTCGTCGAGATCGGCAACGAGCGAGCGAACGTCGAAGCGGCATTCGGCGGCCTCGACCTTACGTGGTTGTCGACGAGCGGCGGCGACGACAGCGTCTTCCTGATCCAAGCCAGCGACTTGCCGGCAGTCTGACGTCTTCACCCAAAGGGGGGCGATGCATCATCATCGATCCCTGACGCTCGATCCGGCATTCTCGACAGAGACGTTCGCTCAATGTCCGCTCACGAACCGCCCCCAGCGGGCGGCAACGACGACGAAAGGCTCCGCACCGAAGGCATCGACAGCCCGTTATCGCAAACACGGCGGCTGTGGCTGATCGCGGCCGGCGCGGGGCTCGCATACGGCATCTCGCTGCGCGACGCGCCTTATCCGGATCAAGCCGCCGCCAAGGTGCTGATGTGCGCCCTGCTGTTTCTGGCTGCCGCGCGCCACGAGCCGATGCGCGAAAGGCTGCGGCTGATGGCCGCGCTTGCGGCGTCCGCTCTCGGCGATGCGCTGCTCGCGTTGCCGCAGCTCTCGTTTTCGTTCGTCGGCGGGCTCGGCGCATTCCTGGTTGCGCACCTCGCCTATTGCGCGCTGCTCGCGCCGCGCGCCGCGCGCGCGAAAGGCTGGCGCCGCATCGCCGTCCCCCTCGTTTGGGTAGCGGCCGCCGCAATGTATGCCGTCTTCTTCCCGAATTTGGGGGCGCTGGCGGTACCGGTCGCCGCCTATATGCTTGCCTTGTGCGCCATGGCTAGCCTCGCGCTGCTCGCTCGCCGGGGCGGTCCCTCGCTACCGCTCGGCGGGCTCTTATTCGTCGCTTCCGATGCGATGATCGGCATCGACCGCTTCGTTGGCGCGTTTCCGGGCAGCGGCTATGCGATCTGGTTTTCGTATGCGCTCGCGCAAGTCGCCATTTCGTCCGGCGTTCTACTTTGTGACCACGATTTGTAACAGAACCGTCGATATGTTGCGATCGCACGCCCGGTACAAGCGTTAGCCCCACCTTATCGTCTGTCGTTCTGTAAGATGCGAACTGATCGCGCCCCAGACAGCGGGGCCGCGCAAGGACGACGTCACGACGCCTGCTCATCCGCACATGCACTTCGATTGGCTCTCTCTCGGTAGCCTGATCTTCCTCGCCCACGCGCTCGGCGTGATCGCGGCCGGTCACGCCATCCTCAACACCCGCACGTCGCAGGGCGCCATCGCCTGGGCGGTCTCGCTCGTCGCGGTGCCCTACGTCACCTTGATCCCGTATCTGTTTCTGGGCCGCAGCAAGTTCTCGGGTTACGTCGATAAGCGTCGCATCGAGAGTGAACTGCTGCGCACGCACGCGCATCCGAGCGCTTGGGACACGAGCGCCTCCTCGACGGGCCGCCCGGCCGAGGCGCTCGGCCACCATGTCGTGCGCGCGCTGACGGGGCTCTCGGGCATGCCGTTCCTGCCCGGCAACGCGGTGCGCACGCTCGTCAACGGAGACGCGACCTTCGCCGCGATTCTCGACGCGATCGAAAAGGCGCGCCACTATGTGCTCGTCCAGTTCTTTATCGTGCGCGACGATTCGCTCGGCGACATGTTGAAGTCGCTCCTCCTGGCGAAGGCGGCACAAGGTGTGCGGGTGTGCTTTCTCTATGACAGCATCGGCAGCTTCGACCTACCGCAGCGCTACGTCTCCGCGTTGATTGCGGGCGGCGTCGAGATGCATCCCTTCGCGACGAATCGGCGCTTCGTGAACCGCTTCCAGCTCAACTTCCGCAATCATCGGAAGATCGTCGTGGTCGACGGCGAACGCGCGTTCATCGGCGGGCACAACGTCGGGGTCGAATATTTGGGCGCCAATCCGCGCCTCTCGCCTTGGCGCGACACGCATATCGAAGTGCGCGGGCCCGTCGTCGCCAGCGTGCAGTTCGTCTTCATCGAGGATTGGCACTGGGCCACGCAACGCTTGCCGGAGCTCGAACCCTCGCAGGCGGAGCAACCCGAAAGCGTGGGCGACGCCGACATGCACTGTCTCGTTGTCGCACCCGGCCCGGCCGACAAGGAGGAAACCGGCTCGCTGTTCTTCGTCGAAGCGATCAACGCCGCCCAAACCCGAATCTGGATTACGACGCCCTACCTTATCCCCGACGAGGCCGTGTTTTCGGCGCTGCGTCTTGCCGTCATGCGCGGCGTCGACGTGCGTATCTTGATCCCGAGCCGCCGCGACCACTACGTCGTGTTCGAGGCGTCCAAGCTTTACGCCTACGATCTCGTGCGCGCGGGGGTGCGTATCTTCCGCTATGGGCCTGGCTTCCTGCATCAGAAAGTCGTGCTGATCGACGATGTGGCCGCGGCCATCGGCAGCGCCAATCTCGACAATCGCTCGTTCCGCCTGAACTTCGAAATCATGGTGCTGACGATCGACCATGCCTTCGCCGCCGAGGTCGAAGCGATGCTCGAACACGATTTCAAGCAAGCGTGGGAAGTCGATCGCAGCGAATATCGCGACGCGCCGGCGCTGCGGCAAGTGCTCATGCACGTGGCGCGGTTGTTTTCGCCGATTCTTTAGGTCAGAGCCGCGCGTCGATACCGGCGGCGATTTCTTCCGGCTTCGTTTTCGGCGCGTACCGCTTGACGACCTCGCCGTCGCGGTCGACCAGGAACTTCGTGAAATTCCATTTGATGGCCTTCGTGCCGAGGATGCCTCGCCGCTCGATCGTACAGCTGCTGCAGCCCCGCATATTGCGGTGAACCCGCACTCGCTGACCGTATTGGCGATGAGCAGCGCCCAGCCACGATAGCAGTCCAGGCGAACTCATAGCAAGTCCGCTCGGTTCTCCCTCGGGGTATGCCGCCTCGCGCGCGACATCAGGCAACAAGTTCCGCGTCCTATCTGCGCAGATAGGGATTATTACATTTTGTTTACATTCCAACCATGAGTGACCTATATTGCTCTGGACGGCTTCCCCAGCCGTCGAATATTCATCCCTTTAAGGAGTAGAAGAATGAACGAAGCGCCGACGGACGAAGGTCAAGTAATTTTTAATCTAGATAGTGACGAGATTTTCGAAACAGCCCTTGCGACACAAGAGCGCTCCATCGTCGCCAATACATAATCTGGCATGTCGGGCAGGCTCCTCGGCGCCTGCCCGCATCCATGTATAGTCTTTTCAAAAATGACTGAGATAGACAACGCGCAATCAACCGACGCACTAACTGCCCTTATCCCAGGCATCAATCCGGATGCGGCCAGATCGCGCAAACTTAGAACCAATTACGATAATCGGGTTAAGGGCAGCCTCATAGTCTTAATTCGCGAATGCACGAAAACGCTTAGCACATTCGCTCCCGAGCAAGCGATGCTAGTGAGTCGGTGGGGTCGGCTAACGCCTCGCATGCACTACTTACATCATATCCTGCAATCTGCTATGCGAAGGCAATGTGTCGCAACCGTCGAACATACGCTTTCTCAGATTATCACAGAAGCCACGGTTTCCAAGCATGTTCATGATGCCGCGTCCGTCACCTCACTAGGCACCGGCGATTGGGAGCGCTTTGCTCAGTTCGAAGGGACAAAGCTGTCTGATCTCGAGCAAGGGCGAAACGATACACCCTGTCCCGTCACCGCCGATGATCTAGTTAAATGTAAGCGGCATATCTTCCAAGCCCTAGAAACGGTAGCGACCGTTGATAGGGAGATGTACGGAGAAATTATCGAGCATGTTAATGAAATCAAGCTATTTAACAGCGGCGTCACCCAGGGATTCAGCGATAAGAGAACGATGGGTGCCATCTTTATCCGACCACCGCACCCGAGCAGCGACGCATTGCATTATTTCTACGAACAACTGATTCATGAAATGTCTCATCTACAGTTGCATTGCATGCTTTCCATCGATCCTCTAATTTCAGGCGATCGATATCGGCTGGTGACATCCCCACTTAGGTCTGACCCACGTCCTCTCTTCGGCGTTTTGCATGCTACATATGTGTCCGCGAAACTGGCTAATGCATTTTTTGGACTCTATCAGCACAATATGGACCAATCCACTCTGTGCTATTTGGCCCAGATTCTTGACGAACTCGCCGCCGGCATCGATCGCTTGAAGGAATCCTCGCTGACCTCGTCGGGCCAAACCCTGGTCGACAGCATGGCGCATCTGGGCCTTCGCATAGCTCTGGATCAAGCGTGGTCGTCGTTCGACCTCCACGCGCCAAGGCTGCATAGGAGAACGCGGAAATGGGTTACCCACGGCCGGCTAAGCCGGCTACGTTCGACTTAACCGGTAAAACCACTCTCATGAAGAACGAATTTCTCCCCACTTCGGAAGCAACTCGAAACGCGCTGGAAGCACACTCCGGCAGGATCCGGCGAAGCATCGTCCATTTGCTGGAGGTCATCCAAAGCTCGGCCGGAGTCGCACACCCGGAAATTGGCACAGTCATCGAAGTTGCCCGCCGATCCACTCAATTTCGCCCAGAGACCCACTTCTATCACAACAAACTAATTTCCGCGATGAGGTGTCAACACCCGGATGCGGCCGAAATGACTTACCAGAAACTCGCCCACTCATTAATCGGCACAAAGGACAGCAGCGCAATACGCATTGCAAGCATTGGGACAACCGACTGGGAGGACGCGGTTCTCGGCAGCGCCGTTGAAATCGCTTCCGTAGAAACCGGTCAGACTGCCTGTGCCAAACCGCTTTCACCAGATGAATTTGCCGAGCAGAGCGCCAATCTCCGTGCGGGATTGGATGTCATTCGGTTACATCATCTCTCCATGTATTTCGAACTAACTACACTGGTCCAGTCGATAAAGCTTTTCTCCGGAAAAATTACCCAAGGGTTGACCGACACGCGCGCCTTCGGGGAAATCTACGTGCGCATCCCTCGTCAATGCGTCGCCCCGGTGCCGTACTACGTGGAGCATGTGGTGCACGAAGCTTCGCACACGTATTTGAACTGCCTCATGGCGGACGACGCAATTGTCCTCAACGAAGCCGGTGAAAAGTACATATCGCCACTGCGCAAGGATCTGCGCCCTATGTACGCCGTCTACCATGCGACGTTTGTCGCCGCGCGTATGGCGCTCACCTTCAAGACAATCTTTGAGAGTACTGATGACCCGCACTGGGCGAAGCTACTAGCGGAAGTCTCTGATGAGACAGCGCGCGGAATCGAGACGATAAGCAAATCCGGAGTTTTGACCCTCCGCGGACAGGCAATATTTAGCGAGATAAATAAATTATTAAATGAAATTTCGACCATGCAAATATGGCAATACTTCGATTTCAAGCAAGTGCGACCGCATCGCGGCGGTGCCGGTGTCGCGCAACATTCCACTTTTCAAGCCTTCTTGAACCCATGATGACGATCGATGACATTGCAGTTATTGCTCGCACACATACTGCCGAGAGTAGCCTGGTTCCGGGCCTCTGGTTATCTCGTAGCGCCGTAGCGTTGCGTTCCCACTGCGGCAGCATGCTGCCAGTATTCGGATTTGCAACAGATTTCGATGCGGCGCTCAGCCGCCGCAAATCCATTTTCGAACTGGTCGAACACCTGGCTTTTCATCCATACAAACCGGTACTTTCAAATCACACCGAAGTTCTGAAACACTCCAACGGTCAATGGGAGAAAGCCTTGGATTGCTCTATAGATAGCCTGCTGCTCGGCGCGTTAAATTTCGGCGAAATCCTGCACGGCAATGGTTGCTCTGTCCATACCAGCCTTTACCAGGCGGCAAATCACGCTGAAAACGAAGTCTTAGAACGACATTATTGCTGTGACATGTGGTACAACCGCATCGTTCGGCCGAGACCACTCGCTATAGAAATTCTATTTAATGAAAAA
>NZ_JBQCHR010000166.1:0-47158 GCF_051954495.1 Trinickia sp. | reverse complement strand
CGCCGGGGTGCAGCGGGGCGAACGCATCGGCGTGCTGCTCGATCGATCTGCCGCGCTCATCGTCGCGGAACTGGCGATTCTGAAGTGCGGTGCGACGTACGTGCCGCTCGATTCGAACGCCCCGGCGCAACGTCAGGCTTACATGCTCGAAGACAGCGGCGCGTTGCGGATCGTGACCACCGCACAATGCGTGTCGCCCCCTGATCTGGCAGTCGAGCGCTTCGACATCGACATCGACATCGACATGCCGTCGAGCGATAAAACGGGCTTGATCGCGGCGGATAAGCGTCTGGGCGGCCCGCCGACGAATGGCGATCCGGGCGTGCCCGCTTATGTGATGTATACGTCGGGGTCGACGGGACAACCCAAGGGCGTGGTCGTTCGGCACCGTGGAATCAATCGGCTGGCGCTGAACAACGGATATGCCGATTTCGCCCCGGGCGATCGAATCGCATTCACGTCGAACCCGGCGTTCGACGCCAGCACGATGGAAGTGTGGGGCGCGTTGCTCAACGGCGCCTGTGTCGTGGTCATTCCGCAAGATATCCTGCTGTCGGGCGCCGACCTCGCTTCGATGCTGCAGGCGGAGCGCGTCAACGTCCTGCATCTGGTGACAGGCTTGCTCAGCGCCTACGCCGATGCGCTCGCCCCGGTATTCGGCGGCTTGCGCTATCTGCTGACGGGCGGTGATGCGGCCGACATTCAAGCCATTCGGCGCATCGTTCGCCGCAGCGCGCCGCGGCATTTCATTCATTGCTACGGCCCGACGGAATCGACGACGTTCTCGACCACCTACGCGCTCGACGCATGGGACGTGGACGATCCGGTGCTACCGATCGGACGGCCGATTTCGAACACGCGCGTCTATCTGCTCGATGCGGCGGGACAGCCGGCGCCCTTGGGCGTACCCGGGGAAATCCACGTGGGCGGAGAGGGCGTTGCGGCAGGGTACCTCAATCTGGACGCCCTGACTTCCGAACGATTCGTGCCGGATCCATTTTCCGATGCGCTGGACGCGCGCATGTATCGCACCGGTGACTTGGGACGGTATCGGCCCGACGGCAACATCGAATTTCTCGGCCGAAACGACGCGCAAGTGAAGATTCGCGGGTTCCGTGTCGAACCGGGGGAAATCGAGGCGAAGCTTGCCGAGTACGGTCTAACCGATGCCGTGGTGCTCGCGCGCAATGATGCCGCGGGGGACAAACGGCTGATTGCCTATTACACGGGCCAGCCGCACGACGCCGATACGCTGCGGGCTCGACTGCGCGGCGCGCTCCCGGAATACATGGTGCCATCGGCTTTCGTCGCGCTCGAGCGCATGCCGCTCACGCCGAACGGTAAGCTCGATCGCCGGGCGCTGCCGGCTCCGGATCCTGCGGAATTTGCTCATGCGACTTATGCGGAGCCGCTCGGCGAAGTCGAGCAGTTGCTCGCGCGGATCTGGGCGGAATTGCTGCGGGTACCGCGTGTCGGCCGACACGACAACTTCTTTGCGCTGGGTGGACACTCTCTGCTGGCCGTCCGCGCGATTGGCCGGCTACGTCAAACGTTCGGCGATTCGGCCACGCTGCGCGCGTTGTTCGAATCCAAGGATTTGGCCGCGCTTGCGGAACGCTTATCGGCGCGCGAAGCGGTCCCGGCTAGGGAAGAATCCCAGCTCGCCGCGATCTCCCCGATAAATAGAGCCAACGGGTTGCCGCTTTCCTATGTGCAGGAGCGGTTGTGGCTCATTGCGCAGCGTGATGGCGGGCGCGCCTATAACATGCACGGGGCGTTGCGCGTTGACGGTCCGTTGTCGCTGACCGCGCTGCAAGCGGCGTTCGACTCGCTCGTCGCGCGCCACGAACCATTGCGGACGCGCTTCGATATCGCGGCGGGCGACGATGTTCCGTCGCAGTTCGTCGACGCCTGCGCCATGGCCGATTTCGCGGTCATCGAGGTCGGTCCCGGTGAACTGGAGGCCGCACTGAACCGGGTGTCGGACATCGTGTTCGACTTGGCGCGCGGGCCGCTGCTGCGCGTACGGGTGTTGCGCATGGCGCCGGCACAGCACGTCATAGCGCTCGTCATGCATCACATCGTGTCCGATGGGTGGTCGATGAGCGTGCTGCTGGCCGACTTGCGCGCGCTATACCTGGCGCATGCGAACGGAATCAGCGCGGCATCGGCGCTGCCTGCGCTCACGCTGCAGTATGCCGATCACGCCGCTTGGCAGCGGCGGCGCAACTTGGACAGGGAAATCGCACACTGGAAACGTGTGTTGACGGGATACAGCGAACCGATCGATCTCGGAACTTACGAGGCGCCCGTCGGCGCCGGGCATGGTGCGCTCGGCATCGTGCGGCGCACCGTGCCGCCCGCACTCGGCAGGATGATCGGCGACCTCAGCCGTTCACGCGGCGCGAGCCTCTTTTCCGTGTTCCTTGCCGGTCTGGCGATTCTATGCCGACGTCAAACCGGCCGCGACGATCTGTGCATCGGCACGACCACGGCCGGGCGCGACGACCCGAGGCTAGAGCCGTTGATCGGATTTTTCGTCAATATTCTTCCGCTTCGTCTCGATATCTCGGGCGATCCAACAGCCGCGGCGTCGATCGATCATGCGCGAGATGTCGTACTGGGCGCGCTCGAGCATCAAGCACTGCCGTTCGAGCGGATGCTCGCGCTCGTGCCTGAACTGCGGCAGACCGACGGCCGGTCGCCGGTGCCCGTCATGCTGCGTCATCAGAACGTGCCGCCCGTCGACATGGGCCCGTGGGACGACACGCTGACGGTCGAGCCGATGCCCGAGGGTATCGAGCGCGTCGCACAGTCGGCACTCGACCTGGAAATATTCGGGGACGACACTGATCTGGAGGTCGTGGCCAACTTCGATCGTTCGATGTTTGCCCGCGGTCAGATCGAGCTGATGCTCGACGTATGGTTCGAGATCCTCGAACGGATGGCACAGACGCCAGACGCACCGATCTCGGCGTTGAGCGCCATGACGAAAGCGGAAGATGCGTTCATCGAACGAACTCGAGGCCCACGCCGTTCATTCGAGGAAACGAGTATCGCAGAACGCTTCGCACGGCAAGTGGCGCTTCGGCCGGACGCCTTGGCGTGCGTCTTCGAACAGCGCCGCGTCAGCTATGCCGAGCTTGACAGCCGCGCGAACGGCATCGCTCAAGTGCTGCACCGTCGCGGTATCGAGGCAGGCATGCGCGTCGCCATCCACTATCCACGCACCATCGAGTGCCTGGCGACCGTGCTCGCCTGCTTCAAACTGAACTGCCCCTACGTACCTGTCGACCCTTCCTATCCGGCGAGCTACGTCATCCGCACGCTGCGCGACGCGCAGCCGGCGATCGTGGTCACGACGCCCGAGCTGGCCGGCGCGCCTCATATGAAGGATGAGCACGTCGTGCTGCTCGACGTGGAACTGCCCGGCGCACCCGGGCCGCATGCGCCGCCGTTCGCCCCGAAGAGGGCGCGCCCCGACGACATTGCCTATATCGCGTACACGTCCGGCTCGACGGGCGAACCCAAAGGGGTGGTCGTCGAACATCGGCAGTTGGTCAACGGCTTGCAAGCGCTCTGGGAGCGCACGCCGTTCGATTACAACGAAGTGGTTGGGCAGAAGACGTCGATGTCGTTCGTGCCGTCGATCAAGGAAATGTTGTCGGGGTTGCTCGTCGGCGTCCCTCAAGTCATCTTCGCGGACCCTGTGGTCAAGGACGCAAGCGCCTTCGCAAGCGCGGTGCGTGCCCATGGGATCACGCGCCTGAATCTCGTGCCGTCCCATTTGGCCGTGTTGCTCGACTTCGCCGATCAACTCACGAGCTTGCGCCACGTGACCACGGCCGGCGAGCCGTTGAGTCGCCCGTTGCGCGAACGCTTCGCGGCAGTTTTGCCAAACGCTCACCTGCACAACAACTACGGCTGCACCGAACTCAACGACATCGGCTACGCGTCGGGTGACGACTTGGCCGGCGAAACCGCGATCGTTCCCTCGGGTCGTCCCATCGCCAACTGCAGCGTCCATTTGCTCGATGACGCATTACGACCCGTTCCCGTCGGAGCCGTCGGCAAGATTTTCGTCGAAGGCCCGAGCGTTGGGCCAGGGTACTGGAATAGGCCGGATTTGACCGCCGAACGCTTCGTCCGACACCCGAATGGTGCGCGCATGCTGAGGACGGGCGACCTTGGTCGATGGCTCCCCGACGGCCGGTTGCTTCACCTGGGGCGTGAGGACTTCCAAATCAAGGTGCGAGGCCAGCGGGTCGAACTGCCGGCTGTCGAACAAGCGCTGACTGCGCACCCCGATGTCGCGACCGGCGCCGCCGTGGGGCGCGCGCACGACGAATCCACGCAATTGATCGCCTTTTACGTCCCGCGGCAGGGGGCGCGCTTGGGCGCCAACAACTTGCATGCGTGGTTGGAGGCACGCTTGCCGGCCCATATGGTGCCGAGCCGGTTCATCGCCCTCGATGCATTGCCGCGTTTGCCCAATGGAAAGTTGGACCGCCTCGCGCTGGCGGCGACCGGTATCGACAATGTGCAATCGCCCCTCGATAGGACTGCCGACGATGCGCCGCAAGGCGAATTAGAGGAAACGATCGCGCGTATCTGGTGCGAAGCGCTCGGCATCGATCGTTTGGGGCGGCACGACAACTTCTTCGCGCTAGGCGGGGATTCTCTGTCGGCGGCGAGGGTCGCGGCACGCCTGAGCAACGCGTTGCAGGCAAGATTGACCGTGCGGAGCATCTTCGACACACGCAGCGTCCATGCCCTCGCGGCCCACCTCGAAGCCGAACAGGCAAGGGCGAACGCCGGCGCGCCGAGCGGCAACGAAGGCGGCGCATCGGATTCGGAATTCGTCGCGTTCAACACTTCCGGTACGCAAAGCCCCTTGTTCCTCACGCATACACTGCAGGGGTATTCCTGGTACTTCGGCCACCTTGCGGCGCACATCGACGCAGACATTCCCGTCTATGGCTTGCCGCCGACCCGGCTCGGCGTCGCAGCGCCGCGTACGCTCGAGGCGATCGCCGCTCGTTTCGTCGCGATGATGAAGAAGATCCAGCCGACGGGGCGCTACCGCGTTGCCGGTTGGTCTTTCGGCGGGTTGATCGCCTATGAGATCGCGACGCAACTGATCCGTCACGGCGATGAGGTGGAGTTTCTCGGGCTGTTCGATACGACGCTGCCAGCTCGCCCGACGCAGGTCGACGCGCACCGGGCCGCCGTGCTGGCGCTGTATTCGTTCGCGCTCAACAACTTTACCGAGTTCGACCCGGGGTCGATCGATTTCGAGGGGGCCGCACGTGTCGATGCATTGATCGAAGCCATGGTGGAATCGATCGAAGCCAGACGCACGGCGCGCGTCCCGCTATGGCATCTCGCTTACGAGACAGCCGACGAAAACCGCGCGTTCCTGCACCGGCTCGTGGCGCATGGCGTCGCGATGAACGCATGGACCCCCACGCCGATCGACGTGAGGGCGCATGTCTTCGCGGCCCGCGATACGTCGATCACACCGCTGGAAGGACATGCGGCGCTGCCCGACCGATTAGGGTGGACGGCCGTGCTCGATCCTTCGAACATCGACGAGATCAGCGTGCCCGGCAATCACGAGACCATCGTCAAATTCCATGCCGATGTGTTGGGCCGATGCATCGGCGAGGCGCTGACGGCCGGGAGCATCGTTCAATGATCGGATCGCCGGCAACGACAACGACAACGACGTCGCAAGAGGACTACGCACGATGATTGCGAAAGTGACTAGCCACGAGTTTTCGCGCAGCTTTTTCGCCGAGGGACGGCCTGCCGTCATCACCGACGCCCTGGACGAGTGGCGTATCGGCGAGCGCTGGATGCCCGAACATCTCGTCGATGCGGCGAAGCATCGACGCATTACGACGAGCCGTTCCGGCGACGGCCGCTACCGTTTCGACCCGTCGCGCGAGGGGGCGAGTTCGAATGCCTTCGAGACGAGCGAAACGACGTTCGGCGAAGCCGTACGGCATCTGCTCGACCCCGACGCCGGCGATCATCTGTACGTGATGCAGCAATCGATACCGGAAAAGCTTCCCGAGCTGCTCGATCACGTCGTGCTGCCGCGTTGGATCGGCGACGAACGCCCTGCAATCAATTTGTGGTTCGGCCGCGGCACCACGACTCAATTGCATTTCGACTATTCGAACAACTTCTTCGCCCAGCTCCATGGCGCGAAGACGTTCACGATATTCGCGCCCAACGACAGCGAGCGGCTTTATCCGTACGATCATGATTCGGCGACCGCCCATTTGTCGCATGTCGAACTCGATCAGCCTAACCTCGCCCATCATCCGGATTTTTCAAGCGCGTCTCCGATCCGTTTTACGCTGCAGCCCGGCGACTTGCTGTTCCTGCCGGCATTTTGGTGGCATCACGTTCGAAGCCCCGAGGTGTCGATATCGGTCAACTTCTGGTGGGCGCCCGAATTGAAGCAGATCCTCGACGCGCCGAATTCGACGCGCGCGCTGCCGAATTTTTATGCCATCGACCGGTTGATGTCCTTTCAGCAGGCGTTTCTCGCGCCTGCGGGGCTGGATTTCCTGACGGCGGCAGCGATGTTCCTTCGCCACGGCCGGACATGGGCCGCTTGTCTGCTGACGCTGGCGGCGTTCGACGAATGGGCCGCTACGCCAGACGGCGACGGCGGCGCCGCGCCGGCGCAGCGGCCCGGATGCAGGCTGAATGCGCTTCCCGACGCTTTACTCGGTTTGGCCGATCTCGCATTGGCGGAACGCGGTGAGGCGGTCGGTCATCGCGACCTCGTCGCGCTCGCCGTCTCGCTGGCCGAGATCGTCGCCCGACACTACGGCGACGCGCGGGTGGACGGCGACCACGTGCTGACCTTGATGCGGGGCGTCGAAAGGCTTCGAGCAAAACCCGCGAGGACGACCGAAGATTCGCTCTCCTGACCGCGTCGGAGCCATGACATGAGTTCAACGATTGGCGCGAGCGGCGAGGGCGCTTCGCGCGCGGCGTTCGGTTTCATTTTCGCGACGGCATTGATGAACGCCGTTTCCTTCGGCGTGGTTCTGCCGGTTTTGCCGACGCTCATCAAAGTGTTCGCCGACGGCGACACGTCGCGCGCCGCGCAATGGAGCACGCTGTTCAGCGTTGCTTGGGGACTGATGCAGTTCGTATGCGGGCCGGCGCTCGGCGTGCTGTCCGACCGGTTCGGCCGCAGACCCGTGCTGTTGATTTCGTTGTGTGGGCTCGCAGCCGACTTCTTCATCATGGCGTTTGCGACCAATATGATGTGGCTGCTCGTGGGGCGCATGGTGAACGGTATGACGTCGGCAAGCTTTGCCACCGCAAATGCCTATATCGCCGACGTAACGCCGCCCGAATCGCGCGCGCGCGCGTTCGGCCGGGTCGGCGCCGCGCTGAGCCTCGGCTTTCTCGCGGGGCCGGCACTCGGGGGTATGCTGGCCGGCATCGATTTGCGTGTGCCGTTCTACGCGGCGGGCGTCCTCACCGCCTTGAACGGCCTTTATGGATGGTTCCTGCTGCCGGAATCGCTGCCCCTCGAGCGGCGAACGAAACGGTTGGACGCGCGCAAGCTCAATCCGCTCGCGGCAATGGGCGCCTTTCGCGGCAATCGGGCAGTCTTTCGATTGTCCCTGCTGGGCGGGCTGTTTGCCTTCGCGTGGATGGTCGGCCCGTCCATCTTCGTGCTTTACGGCGAATACCGCTATGCTTGGACGCCCGTCACGATCGGCGTCGTC
The DNA here is from genome assembly GCF_051954495.1 of Trinickia sp. Classification (GTDB taxonomy): domain Bacteria; phylum Pseudomonadota; class Gammaproteobacteria; order Burkholderiales; family Burkholderiaceae; genus Trinickia. The sequence continues at coordinate 39,395 of NZ_JBQCHR010000166.1, read as the reverse complement.
ATGGTGGTAAGCGGCGGTGTGGGCACCCTCGTCCAAACCTTGCTCGTCGGCCCCGTCGTCAGAAAAATCGGCGAACGCGGGGCGGCCTTGGTCGGCGCGGGCGCGGCGGCCGCGGGCTACGCGTGTTTCGGCGCCGCTTCGGCAGGATGGGCATACCTGCTGGCCATTCCCGTGTTCGCCGCGCACAACCTGTTCACGCCCGCGGTGCAAGGCTTGCTGACCCACCGGGTAGACGAAGGCGAACAAGCGCGGTTACAAGGCGTCGTGCAGGCCGTTCAAGGGGTGGCATCGATCCTAGGGCCGATACTGTTTGGGCTCGTGTTTGCGTGGTCCACCCGGGCCGGTGCGCCGACGAATTTAGCGGGGATGGCGTTCTTCGTCGCGTCGGCGTTGATGCTGCTGGTGCTGGGCCTGATGTGCAAGGCAGCCTAATCAGCGTTGCGGCGCGTCGAAGATGGCGTCGGAATCCGCGTTCGGCGCCACGGCAGCCGTCCACGGCGCGCCGCGGTCGGCCATGCGCGCACCGGCCGCCAGCAGGTGGCCGGGCGATAGGTCTGCGATCGTGCGGCAGCCCAGCATGGCGAGCGTGCGATCGATCTCGTCCTTGACGATGTCGATGACGTGCAGCGCACCGGCTTCTCCCGCTGCCGCGAGCCCATAGAGCGTTGCGCGGCCGAGCAGCACGGCGTCGGCGCCGAGCGCGACGGCCTTGACCACGTCCGAACCGCGGCGCACGCCGCTATCCATCATGATCGCGCCTCGGCCCGCACAAGCGTTCTTCACCGGCGTCAGGACGTCCAGCGGCGCGACAGCATCGTCGAGTTGACGCGCCCCGTGATTCGACAGAACCACGCCATCCGCACCGAATTCGATGGAGCGCGCCGCATCGTCGGCGCGTAGGATGCCTTTGACGATGAGACGATGGGGCCATCGGTCGCGCAATCGCCGCAGATCTTCCCACGCGAAGCTTGCATCCATTTGGCGGCGTAGCAACGCGGCCTTCGCTTGCACATTGCTTTTGCTTCCCGACGCGATGTTTTCGAGCGAGGGGACGCCGCCCGCGCGCAACAGAGCATAGGTCCATCGGGGGTGGCGCACCGCGTCGAGCACGACACGCGGCGTGTAGCGCAGCGGGAGCGCGAAGCCGTTTCGCATGTCGCGTTCGCGCTTTCCGTTCAGCGTGACGTCGACCGTCACGACGAGTGTGCGATAGCCGGCGCGCACGGCGCGCTCGACCAGATCGTCCGCCAAGTCGCGATGCAGCACGTAAAGCTGAAACCACAGATCGCCGCCGGCCTCGGCGGCCAGCCGCTCGAGCGAGACATTGGACGCCGTCGACATGACGAACGGGATTCCGGCCCGTTGCGCCGCTCGGGCTAGCGCGATGTCGCCATGCGGCCAGATCAAGCCGTTCAGGCCGGTGGGCGCGATGGCCAGCGGGGCCGCGACGGATCGGCCCAGCAGTTGGGTGGCCGCGTCGCGGGTGCTGACGTCGACGAGCCGCCGCGGTAGAAACGTGAACCGATCGAACGCTTCACGATTGCGCCGCAATCCGCGCTCGTCTTCCGCCCCGCCGTCGATGTAATCGAATAGGCGGCGCGGCAGCCGCCGTCGCGCCAGTTCACGGAAGTCTTCGACGTTGATCGGAGAGGGCATGGGAGCGATACGTTCAAGTCATGGGTCGATCTTTCCAGGCCGAGCGTCCGCGGCCGGCCGCGCGCTCGGCAGCGGACCGAACATATGCTCGCCGCACTTGGCTTCACGCCATGCCGCGCCGAGCTTCGATCCGCATGACATTCTCTTGGCGAGCGGCAAGATCTGTTCGCCGGCCAGCATGCCGAGCAGCCCCATCAAAGCGATGGCCGGCGGCGCAGGCGATTGCACGCCCATCAGGTGATAGACGACGCCCGCGAGGATACCGGCGAGCGCCGAAAGGATATACGGCTTCAAGAGGGCCTCTCTGTGGCAACGGTCGATGCCGGTTGCCGTTGCGAAATTCGTGGGTAGCGTATCGTCTTTCGCAAATCGAGTGAAGACCCATTCGGGATTATTGGGCTAAATTTTTCGAATCGGATTTATTCCGGTTTTTTTATTGTTCTTCGATCGCATTTGCGTGTCAAATGCTCGCAGCTGGAGCCGAGCCGCCAGCACGATGCAAGTCGAAATCGGTCGCGGCGCCGAACAGGGCCCGGCCATCTCTCTACGAATCGAAGGACACCCAAGCCATGAGCAATCCGAAGCTCGAAGTACTGACGCCGCACAACAGCCAGCTGATCATCATCGATCAACAACCGCAAATGGCCTTCGGCGTTCAATCGATCGACCGCCAGGCGCTGAAGAACAACGTCGTGGGACTCGCCAAGGCGGCGAAGGTGTTCAAGATCCCCACCACGATCACCACGGTGGAAACGGAAAGCTTTTCGGGGTTCACGTATCCCGAGTTGCTCGACGTATTTCCCAATGAGAAGGTGCTCGAGCGCACGTCGATGAACTCGTGGGACGATCAGAAGGTGCGCGACGCGCTCGCCGCCAACGACCGCAAGAAGGTGATCGTGGCCGGCCTGTGGACCGAAGTCTGCAACACGACGTTCGCCCTGTGCGCGATGCTCGAAGGCGGCTATGAAATCTACATGGTGGCCGATGCGTCGGGCGGCACGTCGAAGGATGCGCACGACTTCGCCATGCAGCGCATGGTCCAGGCAGGCGTCGTGCCGGTGACTTGGCAACAAGTCATGCTGGAATGGCAGCGCGACTGGGCCCACCGCGAAACGTACGACGAAGTGATGGCGATCGCGAAGGAGCACTCGGGCGCATACGGCATGGGCATCGACTACGCCTACACGATGGTCCACAAGGCGCCGCAGCGCACGGCCACGACGCACGAAGCGTTGCCCGCCGCGCCGGCCCGTTAGCCGGGCCTAATCGTAGGCGGCGGCCGCCGGGTGGATCGTTTCCTGTTCGACGGCCGGCATCGCCCACGGCGCGTGCGCCAGGTGTTCGACGAGAAAATCGATGAGCGCCGTTACGCGCGCCGTGCGCAGCATGCCCGGCGGCGTGATCAGATTCACGTTGATGTCGGCGATGCGCCAGTCGCACATGACCTGCTCGAGCTCGCCGCGCTGGAGCGCGTCCCAAACGAGAAACTCCGGTTGCAGGGCAAGTCCGTGACCCGCCAGCAAGGCGGGCAAGAAGGCTTCGGCGTTGTTGGTGCGAATGCGCCCATGGACGGGCGCCGAATATTCCTCGCCCGTCGAGGTGCGATGAAAACGCCAGTATTCGGGTGTGGACTGGTTCGTATAGATGAAGGCCGTATGCCCCTCCAGCTCGCTCGGGTGAGTCGGCCGTCCGTGCTTGTCGAGGTAAGCCGGCGATGCGACGAGCGGCCTGCGCACCGAGCAAAGCTGTCTCGCGCGCAGCGAAGAGTCGCCGAGATCGGCCACGCGAATGGCCAGATCGAAGCCGCAGGATACGATGTCGACCAGTTGATCGCTCAGCGCCAAGTCGATGTCCACGTTCGGGTAGCGATCGAAGAATATCGGCAGCAATGGCGCGAGATATTTGAGCCCGAACGACATCGGCGCGTTCATGCGTACGAGCCCCTGCGGCTCGAGCGCGTGCGCGGAGGCTTCGCTTTCGAAAAGTTCGGCATGCGCGAGCAGAGCCAGCGCTTGCTCACGCAGCGCCTCGCCGGTGGGCGTCAGCGACAGCTGGCGAGTCGTGCGATACAGCAGCATCGTGCCGACCCGTTGTTCGAGGCGAGCGATCGCTTTCGAAGCTGTGGGTTGCGATATGCCGAGCACCGCGGCCGCTTTGGCGAAGGACCCGGTTTCGGCGACGCGCGTGAAGATGGCCCAGGCTTCTAGATCAGGAACGTTTTGCATGAGGAAAGGAGAACGACTCGTCGCATGGAATCTTACCTTGTGTCATTAGGCGCAGGCATATCGATCGGCTTGATCTACAGCGCGATCAAGGTTCGTTCGCCCGCCCCCCCGCTCGTAGCGCTCGTCGGCCTGCTGGGCATGACGATCGGCGCGCAAGCCATTCCGGTCATCGAAAAGCTGCTCGGCACTTAACCGAATCGAAGTCAAACGAGGCAACGCAAAATGAGCATCATCGACACTCGCCCCGATCTTATCCTGCACAACGGACGCATGACGACGCTGGACCGTTCGAACCCCGCGGCCTCGGCCGTCGCGATCGCCGATGGGCGCTTCGTCGCCGTCGGCAGCGACGAGGAGGTGCTCCCGCTAGCGGGCGACAAGACGAAGATCGTCGACCTCGCGGGCAGTCCCGTCTTGCCGGGGCTCATCGACAACCATCTGCACTTGATCCGCGGCGGGCTGAACTACAACATGGAGTTGCGGTGGGACGGCGTCGGCTCGCTGGCGCTCGCGATGGAAATGCTCAAACGGCAAGTGGCCGTTACGCCGGCGCCGCAATGGGTGCGCGTCGTGGGCGGCTTCACCGAGCATCAATTCGCAGAAAAACGTCTACCGACGATCGAAGAACTCAACGCGGTCGCGCCGGACACGCCCGTGTTCATCCTACATTTGTACGACCGGGCGTTGTTGAACGCCGCGGCGTTGCGCGTGGTGGGCTACACGAAGGACACGCCGGAGCCGCCTGGCGGCACCATCGTGCGGGACTCGGCGGGCAACCCCAGTGGCCTCCTGCTCGCGAATCCCAACGCGTCGATCCTGTACGCGACCCTGGCAAAAGGGCCGAAACTGCCGCCCGAGTATCAATACAACTCGACGCGTCATTTCATGCGCGAACTCAACCGGCTTGGCGTGACCGGAGCGATCGACGCAGGCGGCGGGTCGCAGAATTACCCCGACGATTATGAAGTCATCCGCAAGCTCCATGACGCCGGAGAAATGACCATCCGCATCGCGTACAACCTGTTCACCCAAAAGCCGAAAGCGGAAAAGGAAGACTTCGCGAACTGGACCCGCACCGTCAAGTATCACGACGGCAGCGACTATTTCCGGCACAACGGCGCGGGCGAGATGCTCGTCTTTTCCGCCGCCGATTTCGAGGATTTCCGTGTCGCGCGGCCTGAATTGCCGCCCGGCATGGAGGACGAGCTGGAGGGCGTCGTGCGCGTACTGGCGCAGAACCGCTGGCCCTGGCGGCTGCATGCGACCTACGACGAAACGATCAGCCGCGCCTTGGATGTGTTCGAGAAAGTCGACAAGGATATTCCGCTCAACGGCATCAACTGGTTCTTCGATCACGCCGAAACCGTCTCCGAGCGTTCGATGGACCGCATCGCCGCCCTCGGCGGCGGCATCGCGGTGCAGCATCGGATGGCCTACCAGGGCGAGTATTTCGTCGAGCGCTATGGCGCCGAGACGGCGCAAGCCACGCCGCCCGTCGCTAGGATGCTGGAGAAGGGCTTGAAGGTGTCGGCCGGCACCGATGCGACGCGCGTGGCATCGTACAACCCGTGGGTGTCGCTCGCATGGCTCGTGTCCGGCAAAACGGTCGGCGGCTTGCGCCTTTATCCGCGGCGCAACCTGCTGGACCGCGAAACGGCCTTGCGCATGTGGACCGAGTACGTGACTTGGTTTTCGAATGAGGAGGGCAAGAAAGGCCGCATCGCTGTCGGGCAGCTCGCCGACCTCATGGTCCCCGACCGCGACTACTTCGCTTGCGCGGAAGACGACATCGCCGGCATCACCGCTTTGTTGACGGTCGTCGGGGGAAAAATCGTCTGGGGTGCGGGGCCGTTTGCACGCCACGATGCGCCGATTCCCCCGGCCATGCCGGATTGGTCGCCCGTGCGCCAGTATGGCGGCTATGGCGCGTGGGGCGCCGAGCAAAAGGACGGCGCACCGCTGCAGCGCGCTTTGACGGCGGCCGCGTGCGGCTGCGCGAGCGCATGCGGCTTGCACGGCCACGCTCACGCGCGCGCCTGGAGCAGTGCGCTGCCCACCACGGACGTCAAAGGATTTTGGGGGGCGTTCGGGTGTTCTTGCTGGGCTATCTGACGTGACTGCGTCGACGGCTCTCATCGTCGGACGCGGATGAAGCGGTCGCGGCACCGGCCACGCCGGCGTCGAATCCATAGCGGGGGGAGCCGCCTGCTTTTCGCTCCCGCCCGCGAGAGCCGAAGCTCGCTTGCTTACATAGGCGGCTTCACGCCGTCTTTCTCCACGACGATGCGTTGCGCCGCGTAGTCTGCGCCGGCATGGCTCGCTACCACGAACACTTGCTTGCCGGCTTTCAGATCGTCGTGCGTCGCAGGCGCGAAAGTCACGATCGGCACGTTTTCGGGTACGGTCACCGCATTCGAGCCGCCCTTGTAGGAGAGCTTGAGATCGCGCCCGTTCGTGCCTTGCACGACCTGATCGACGTTCGCGTTGGTCATCGTGCTGTTCGAGCCGAGGTCCCACGCATAGTGGCCTTCTCCCGTGCCGCGGGCGGCTTCGGGGAATACCAAGACTTCAGTGGCGGTGAGCTTGCCGTCGACGCCGGTCATCGCGGCCGTGCCGACGAACTCGCCGGGTTTGATGTCTTGGAGCTTGATGTTCTTGAGCGCGGTGACGGGCGTGTCCGCTTTCAACGCGATCTTGACAGTGTCGCCGCTGCGGCGATGCACGGTAAGCGTGTCGCCCGAGACGGATACGATGTCGCCGCGGATACGCGTCGGCTTGTCCGCGCCTTGCGCGAACGCCGCGGATGCAAACGAAACGGCCAGCGCGCCGACGGCGAGGTTGATTCGAAAAGACATGGACTCTCCTGGTGTTGTGCTGCGGTGTCGAACATGAAAAAAGGCGGGAGCGGGCGTCAAGACCCACCGAACCAGTTGTAGCCTTGGTTTTCCCAATAACCGCCCGGATATTCGTTCGTGACAGTGATCGCCACGATGTGCTTCGGGTTCTTGTAGCCGAGCTTGGTCGGCATGCGCAGCTTCATCGGAAAACCGTACTTGGCCGGCAGGATTTGGCCGTCGTACGTGAGCGTGAGCAGCGTCTGCGCGTGGAGCGCCGTGGGCATGTCGATGCTCGTCGAATAGTTGTCCGCGCAATGAAACGCGACGTACTTCGCGCTCGTGTCCGCACCCGCGCGGGCGAGGACGTGCGCAAAGCGCACGCCGCCCCACTTGCCGATCGCGCTCCATCCCTCGATGCAGATGTGGCGCGTGATTTGGCTCTCTTGCGGCATCGCGTGAAGCTCGTCGAGCGTCCACACCCGCTTGCCTTTCGCGAGGCCGCCGATCGTCAGCTTGTACGTCGACGGATCGACCAGCGGCACTTCATCGATGTCGTAGAAGGCGTTGAACGGAAACGGCCGCGTGATCATCGACTCGGGATAGGTCGGGGCGAGCTTGTTCGGATCGAATAGGAACGCCTGGGCGTCGTCGTTGAACGACGAAATCTTGCGCAGCATCGCGTTCACCGATTTGTCGTCGCTGATGCTGCAGCCCGACAGCATCGCGAGGCCGCCCAGCGACAGGATGCGTTTGCCGAAGAGCCGGCGTGCCGGCGCCTTGAGTTCCTTGGCCGCGTCCTTGACGATAAGATCGGCGTCGGGCCTGGACGTGAAGAGTTTGAGCGACATGATCGAACGGTTCCTTGGAAGACTTAGCGCCCACGAATCATCAACACGAGCGAGCGCGGCACGAGCGCAACCATCGCCACGTGAACGACGAAGAACGCCACCAGAAAGCTCATGCCGAAAAAGTGCACGACGCGTGCGTTGTCGTAGCCGCCCATGAGCGTGCGCAGCAGCGGAAATTGCACCGATTTCCATACGACGAGGCCGGAAAGAATCACGATCGCGAGGTCGACGATCACGGCCAGGTAGGCAAACTTCTGCACCGCGTTGTATTGCGTCAGATCGCCGTGGCCCAGCTTGCCGCGCAGGGCCGCATAGGCATCCCCGAAGACGGTCTTGACGCTCAGCGGAAACATGCGTCGGCGCAGACGGCCGGTCGCGACGTTCAGCGCCAGATAGGCGATGAAGTTGACGACCAGCAGCCACATCGCCGCGAAATGCCACTGTATCGCGCCGCCGAGCCAGCCGCCCAAGGTCAGCGCGGAAGGGAAGGTCAGCGCCTTGAAGATCGGCGAAGCGTCGTAGATCTGCCAACCGCTCGTGACCATGATCAAAATGGCGAGCGCGTTGATCCAATGCGTGATGCGCAGCCAAAGCGGCTGAACAGCGTGGCGCGTTAGCGTTTGCGATTGCGGTTGCACGTCGGTCCTCGGGTTTCGCGTATTCGTCAGATCGACATGGTAGAAACCCTGCGCTGTTCGACCGATGACCCGATGATGACTTTTTTGTCATTTATCGCGGGCTTCATGCGGCCGCTGGCTAAAATGGCGTCACCGCAATCAAGGCAGCGCCAGCATGACCATCCTCGTGATCGAAGACGACCGCAAAACCGGCGACTATCTGAAGAAGGGGCTCACCGAGTCCGGCTATCAGGTCGATCTCGCCCGCAACGGCACGGACGGCCTGCACCAGGCGCTCGGGAACCCCTACGAACTGGTCGTGCTCGACGTCATGCTGCCCGGTATCGACGGGTGGCAAATCATGGCGGCGCTACGCGCAAAGCGTGACCTGCCTGTCATTTTTCTTACGGCGCGCGATCACGTGACCGACCGCATTCACGGTCTCGAACTGGGCGCGGACGACTACCTCGTCAAGCCGTTCTCGTTCACCGAACTGGTCTTGCGTATCCGCACGCTGCTCAGGCGAGGCGTCATGCGCGAGTCCGATACGTTCAATATCGCGGACTTGCATGTCGACGTCCTGCGCCGCAAGGTGACGAGGCAGGGCGTCGACATCACGCTGACCAACAAGGAATTCGCACTGCTTCATCTGTTTTGCAAGCGACAGGGCGAGGCGTTGTCGCGCACGCTGATCGCCTCCGAGGTATGGGACATGAACTTCGACAGCGACACGAACGTGGTCGACGTCGCGGTGAAGCGTCTGCGCGCCAAGATCGACAACTCGTTCGAGCTCAAGCTGATTCACACGGTGCGCAGCATCGGCTATTCGTTCGGAGAAGATGCTTGAAACGGCCCGCGCGTTCGCTTTCGATTCGCATCGCCCTCTCGTTCGCCGTCATCGTCTGCATCGTGCTCGGCATGGTCGGGGCGGCGCTCTACGATGCGACCAACCGCGCGTTGTCCACGCGCGCCGATTATCAGTTGATCGGGCGTGTCGAGCACTTTCGCTCGCTGCTGCAAGATCTGTACACCATCAAGGAAATCGAAGCGCGGCCGAGGCTCTTCGAAACCATGCTTGGCGACAGCAAGGACGTGATCATTTTTCGTCGACCGGGTTCGGCGCCGTTCATCAACGTCAATCCGGAACATATGACGCTGCCGCCGTTTCGGATCGTGCCCGTCACGCAGCGGGTAGGGCTCGACGCATTGTATGAAGGCAAGCGGTCCGACGGCATTCGAATGCGCTGGGTCGCCGCGCAAGCGCAAGTCGGCGACAGCGGCGACGTGGTCGAGATCATCGCGGCGCATGTGATGACGCAGGAAGCCCAAGTGTTGTCCGTCTACCTCCGACGGGTTTGGATCAACGTCATTCTCGCCGTCCTCGTCACGCTTGGGCTCGCTTATTGGGTGACGAGCCGGGGGCTGCTGCCGTTGAAATCGATGGCCGCAAAAGCCGCCGAGATTTCGCCGAACCGGATGTCCACGCGGCTCGAAGTGGCTCGCGCGCCGGCTGAATTGCAAAGCCTGGCCGCTTCGTTCAACGCGATGCTTGATCGTCTCGAACATGGCTACGAGCGATTGGTTCAGTTTTCGGCCGACCTCGCGCACGAGTTGCGCACGCCGATCGGCGTGCTGATCGGAGAAACGCAAGTTGCGCTGGCGCACGAACGCAGCGTGCCCGAATATCGACGCGTGCTCGAATCGAACCTCGAGGAATTGGAACGGATTGCTCGTATTGCGCAAAACATTTTATTCCTTGCGCAAGCCGATCATGGACAGCAGTCCATCGACCGCGAGCGCATCGATCTTCGCGAAGAACTCGAGTCCATCGTCGAGTATTTCGACGGCATTGCCGAGGAGCGCGGCATCACGTTCGAGGTCGATGCGCGGGGCGACATGATGGCGAACGCGATCATGTGCAGAAGGGCGATCGGCAACGTGGTCGTCAACGCCGTGCGATATGCCGATGCGGGAACCACGGTGCGGCTGCGCGGCGCCTCCGATGCAACAGGTGCGCGCATCGTGATCGGCAATCGCGGGCCGCGCATCGGCGAAGAAGAACTAGGGCGGCTATTCGATCGTTTCTATCGCGGAGATGCGGCTCGCAGCGAGTTCACTGAATCGAGCGGGCTCGGCTTGTCGATCGTGCAGGCAATCATGCGCTTGCACGGCGGATCCGCATCCGCGGCGTGCACGGCCGATGGGTGGGTCGAGTTCACGTTGCTGTTTCCGAGCGCTGCTTAGGCTGCCGCGCCTTGCGTGCGCGGGCCATCGAGCGCTTGCGCCAGACACGCGGCGAACGCATCGCACGTACCGCTGACCGGCTCGGAAGCAAGCGCCGCGATTCCCGTCTCGAAGGTGATCGTCGGCACGAACGGCCTCATCACGAGCTGTTCCATATCGCAGCATTGCGCGATCAGCCGGCTGACGATCGACGCACCCACCCCGCGCGCCGCCATCGCGCACGCCACGCTCACGGAATGCACTTCGGCCACGACATTGGGCAGAACGCGCGCCGTGCGAAACGCCGTATCGACTTCATGGCGCAGCGAGCTTTGGCGCCACAGCAGCACGAGCGGGACGCCGTCGAGATCGCGTGGCGCCACGGTCTCGTTCCGGGCGAGCGGATGCGTGCGGGGCATCACGCACACCGCGTCGCTTTCGAACCGCCATTTGACCGAAAAATCGGCCAACCGCGTTGGTAGCCGCACGAAACCCAGATCGACTTCGCGGCTGAGCAGCGCACGTTCGCAAACGTCGTACGTGCCGGAAAACACCTCCAAAACCGCGTCCCGGTGCGATTCGTAAAATTGCTGCGTCACAGCAGGCAGCAAGAACTGCGCAAACGTGTTCGGCACCATGATGCGTACGAGCTTGCGCTGCGTTCCGGCAAGGCGTAGCTGCTGGGCATGCCGCTCTAGGCAGCGCGCCGCCTCGACGATCGTCTCCGCCTCCTGCACGAGCGCGTTGCCCTCGCGGGTTGGCGTCAGCCGGCCCTGCTCCCGCACGAACAAGCTTAGGCCGAGCTCCTCCTCCAATTGACTCAACAGACGGCTGACCGCCGACTGCGAGCACCCAAGCCGCTGCGCGGCCGCCGTCGTGGTATGCAGCGCCGAGATCGCCGCGAAAGCCTCGAGTTGCTTGAAATTCATTTCACGTTCCGCATAGGACTATGTGGATTCGGCATAAGGTTGCGGACGGTTTTTTGCCGCCGAATGATCGGGGCGTTGCATGAATTCGATGACGTCTACCCCCGGGTACCCACCGCATTTTCATCATTTGAGGTTTGACACGCAATGATCGCCTTCATCATCCGGCGGCTCATCCAGAGCATCGGCGTGCTGCTGCTTACGTCGGTGCTCGTGTTCTGCGGCGTGTTCGCCATCGGCGACCCCATCGCGATCCTCGTTCCGGCCGATGCGACCCCGGCCGAAATCGCAAGGACCGTGCAGTCGTTCGGACTCGATCAGCCGCTGTGGCAGCAGTATCTGCACTTCATCGCGCGCGCGCTGCACGGCGACTTGGGGCGCTCGTTCGTGTTCAACCAGCCGTCGATTCAGCTGATTTTCGAACGGCTGCCGGCAACGCTGGAGCTGGCGCTGGTCGCGCTGACGCTTTCTTTGATCGTCGGTCTGCCGCTCGGGCTGCTCGCGGGTCTGAAGGCCGGATCGGCATTCGACCGCACCGTCATGACGGGCTCGATTCTCGGTTTCAGCCTGCCGAACTTCTGGCAAGGGATCATGCTCGTGCTGATTTTTTCGGTCACGCTGGGCTGGTTGCCGTCGGCCGGCCGAGGTCAGGCCGGCGTGCTGCTCGGCATCCATACGAGCCTCGCGACGTGGGATGGCGTCAAGCATCTGCTTCTGCCGGCGATCAATCTATCGCTGTTCAAGATGTCGCTCGTGACGCGTCTGACGCGTGCCGGAGTGCGTGAAACGCTGCCGCTCGACTATGTCAAGTTCGCACGCGCCAAGGGCCTGAGCGAGCGTCGCGTGATCTTCGTGCACGTTCTGAAGAACATTCTGATCCCAATCGTCACGGTGGTCGGGATGGAATTCGGTTCGTTGATCGCCTTCGCCACCGTCACGGAGACGATCTTTGCGTGGCCCGGCGTGGGCAAACTGATCATCGACAGCATCACGAAGCTCGACAGGCCGGTGATCGTGGCCTATCTGCTGATCGTCGTGGCGATGTTCACCGTATTGAACCTCATCGTCGACATCGTCTATTCATTGCTCGATCCGCGTGTGCGGCTGGAGGCGGCATGAGAACGCATACCGCCTCGCCCTTTTTGCGCATCGATCGCGACACCACGCTCGGGATCGTACTGCTCAGCTTATTCGGCAAGCCTTCCGCCGCCGCGGCCACTTGCGTGTGTCTTGTCCTCGTCGCGCTCGCGCTGCTCGCGCCTTGGATCGCGCCGCAAAACCCGTACGACCTCGCCGTGCTCGATATCGTGGATGGCCGCTTGCCGCCCGGCGCGCGTGGCGTCCACGGTCATCTGTATCTGCTCGGCAGCGATGCCCTAGGGCGCGATATGTTCGCCGCGATGATGTACGGGCTGCGCATCAGCCTCGGCGTCGGCCTGCTAAGCGGCGTATTCGCCATGACGCTCGGCACGACGCTGGGCCTCATGGCCGCTTACTTCGGCCGCTATGTCGATTCGCTCATCATGCGGACGGTGGATCTGATGCTCGGCTTCCCGACGATTCTCGTCGCGTTGATGATGCTCGCGATCCTCGGCCAAGGCGTCGATAAAGTGGTCCTCGCATTGGTCGTCGTGCAATGGGCCTATTTCGCGCGAACCGTCCGGGCGGTGGCCGCGGTCGAACGCCGCAAGGAATACATGGAGGCGGCGTTAGGGCTGGGATTGAGCCACCGGCGCGCGTTATTCAGCCAATTGCTGCCGAACTGCCTGCCGCCCGTCATCGTCATCGCGCTGGTCCAAATCGCCGCCGCCATTTCAGCGGAAGCCACGTTGAGCTTTCTCGGGATCGGCTTGCCCGTCACCCAGCCATCGCTCGGTCTGCTGATCGCGAACGGCTACCAGCAATTGATCGCCGGGTACTACTGGATCAGCGTTTTCCCTGGTCTATTGCTGCTCGTACTGGTCTTCAGCATGAACATCGTCGGCGACCGGCTGCGGGAAGCCTTGAACCCGCGCCTGCAAAAATAGGAATTCGTATGTCCACCCCAACTTTGTCCGTGCAGCATCTGCGCACGCACTTCTTTACCGGCGCCGGCATCGCCAAAGCCGTGGACGACGCGAGCTTCGACGTCGCGCCCGGCGAAATCGTCGGCCTCGTCGGCGAATCCGGCTCGGGCAAATCGATTACCGGTTTTTCCGTGCTCGGGTTGATCGACGCCCCCGGGCGCATCGTCGGAGGCCGCGTGCTTTTCAAAGGCGAAGACCTGACGACACTCGCGCCCGAATCGTTGCGCCGGCTGCGCGGCAATCGCATCGCGATGATTTTTCAGGATCCGATGATGACGCTGAACCCCGTGCTGCGCATCGACACGCAGATGATCGAGGCGGTGAGGGCGCACGAACGCGTATCGAAGCGCGCGGCGCGCAGCAAGGCGCGCGACGCGCTCGCCGCGGTCGGGATTCCCTCGCCGGACGAGCGCTTGCGTGCTTATCCGCACCAATTGTCAGGCGGGATGCGTCAGCGTGTGGCGATCGCCATCGCGCTCCTGCACGACCCGGAACTGATCATTGCGGACGAGCCGACCACCGCGCTCGACGTCACGATCCAGGCGCAGATCCTCGCGCAGATGCAGAAGCTGTGCGCTCGATCCCATACCGCGATGGTGTGGGTCAGCCACGATCTAGCGGTCGTGGCTGGATTGGCCGATCGGATTTGTGTGATGTACGCCGGCCGTATCGTCGAGACCGGCACCGTCGACGAGATTCTGGAGCGGGCCTGCCACCCGTACACCATCGGCTTGATCGATTCCTTGCCGGAAAAGGCCCGGCGAGGGGAGCCGCTCAAACAGATTCCGGGGATGGCGCCCAGCGCCCTCAAACTCCCTACCGGCTGTGCGTTTGCGCCGCGCTGCGCCTACGCGAGCGCGCTGTGCCGAAGCGCCGAGCCGCCCGTCGCCGGCGAGGGCGCCCATATGTACCGCTGTTTCCATCCTCGTCTCGGAGCGTCCGCATGAACGGCCCCCATCCGATGGCGCCGCTGGTCGAAGTCGACCACGTGTCGCGCCGCTTCGTTCGCCGCTTGAACTACGCCGAGCGGATCGCCGGCTGGCTCGGCGTGCGCGTCGAGGAGCAGGTCGTCCATGCGGTCGACGACGTCAGCCTGACGATTCATCGCGGGGAAGTCGTCGGTCTCGTGGGCGAATCCGGCTGCGGCAAGTCGACCCTCGGCCGCATGTTGGCCGGAATCATCTCGCCATCGAGCGGCTCCATCCATACGTTCGAGAAGGGCGCCGAGCCGTCGGTTCCGGGCGGCAAAGATCAAGTCGCAGGGGCGCACGCAGCGCACGGCGCCGCGCGGCGCCGGCTCGCCACCCAGATGATCTTTCAGGATCCGCTTTCGTCGCTCAACCCGCGCAAGCGGGTGCGCGACATCATCGGCGAGGCGCCCCTCGTGCACGGCATCGTGGCGCGCAAACATCTCGATGCCTATATCGTCGATGTGATGGAGCGCGTCGGCCTGAATCCGGATTTCCGCGAGCGCTTCCCGCATCAGTTTTCCGGAGGGCAGCGTCAGCGCATCGGTATCGGCCGAGCTTTAGCGGTAAAGCCCGACTTTCTCATCTGCGACGAATCGATTGCCGCGCTCGATGTGTCGATCCAGGCGCAAATCATCAATCTTTTCATGCAGTTGCGCCACGATCTGGGGTTGACGTATTTGTTCATCAGCCACGATCTCGGCGTGGTCGAGCACATCAGCGACCGCGTCGCCATCATGTATCTGGGCCGAATTGTCGAAACGGCGCCCACCACGCAGTTGTTCGCCAATCCACAGCATCCTTACACGATCGCGCTGCTCGAACAGGTGCCTCGTTTGTCGAATCGAAAACGGCAGTTCGAGTCGATTCAGGGCGAAATTCCGTCGCCGCTCTCTCCCCCGGAAGGCTGTCACTTCCATCCTCGCTGTCCGCATGCCACGCAGCGATGCCGTACGGAGCGCCCGATGCTGCGTCCGCGCGGGGCCGCGCATGAAGTTGCGTGCCACTTGATTGCAGGCCATTTGGTCGCGGGGGAAGGGCAATGAGCGTGTTCACGTCACTCCCGCGCCGACGCGCGGTCGGAGCCTCGGCGGCGTTCGCGCTCGTGTTGGCACTGAGTCTCGCGGCGACGAGCGCCGAGGTCCAGGCACGCTCGCTGACGATGGCTTTGGCTTCCGAGCCGTCGTCGCTCGACCCGCAATTCTCGCGTACCGAGAACAACACGCAGACCGCCGAGAACATGTACGAGCGGCTAATCGACCAGGACCGCGACCTGCAGGTCAAGCCCGGTTTGGCAGTGTCATGGCGCACGCTCGATCCGCTCACTTGGGAATTCCAGCTGCGGCCGAATGTCCGGTTTTCCGACGGCTCGCCGATGACCGCGCAGGACGTGGTGTACTCGTTGCATCGCGCGGCGGCCGTGCCAAACAGTCCGGCGTCGTTTTCGGGCGCGGTCGCCAATATCCGGAGCATCGAGATCGTCGACCCTTTGAGGCTGCGCATCGTCACCAAGACGCCGTCGCCTTCGTTCGTCGAGCAGGTCGGGCTCGTGTACATCGTGTCGCAGCATGCCGCGTCGGGTCACACGAGCAACGACTTCAGCCAGCCCTCCGTTGCAGTCGGAACGGGCCCTTATCGGCTCATCCGGTGGGCGCCGGGGGACCGCATCGAACTCGCCCGCAACGACTATTACTGGGGCAAGCGGCCCATCTTCGACACGTGCACGATCCGCTTCATGTCGAACGACGCCTCGCGACTATCGGCGTTGCTGTCAGGCTCGGTCGACGTGATCGACAACGTTCCGCCCGTCACGATCGCGCGCCTGCGGCATGAACCGAATGTGACGCTTTTCTCCGGTCCATCGGCGCGCCTCATCTATTTGGCACTCGACTCGTCGCGCGATGCGTCGCCATTCGTCACGGCCGCCGATGGTTCGAAAATCGCGCATAACCCGCTGCGCGACGTGCGTGTACGCGAAGCCATCTCGAAGATGATCGATCGAGAGGCGATCACCCAGCACTTGCTGAACGGGGCCGGTCTGCCGGCCGCGCAAATGGTGCCCCCGGGCATGCGCGGGTACGACCCGGGGCTTCGGCCGGAGCCTTACGACCCCGCCGGCGCGCGACGCCTGCTCGCCGCCGCCGGCTACCCGCACGGCTTCGGGCTCACGATCCACTCGTCCAATGACAGATTCGCGAGCGATGGGGACCTGGGGCAAGCGTTGGGGCAGATGCTCGCGCGTGGAGGTATCGCCGTCAACGACGTCGTCACGCAACCGTACAACGTCTATGCGGGCGCTGCGTCGCGACGTCGCTACAGCGCGTTCGTCTTTAGTTTCGGCAATTCGACGAGCGATTCGGCGATCGGGATGGTCACCGTGCTGGAGACCTACTCGCGCAAAGCCGGCACGGGCACGTTCAACCGCGCGCGCTATTCCAATCCGACGGTCGACGCGTTGCTGCGCGAGGCCGTCGCAACCTTCGATCCAGCACGGCGCGAGGCGTTGCTGCAACAGGCCGCTCACGCCGCCTTCAGCGACTACGGGATCGTGCCGCTTTATTTTCCGATCGATTACTGGGCGACGCGCAACGGCGTGATCTTCAAGCCCAACAAAGCCGAACGCACTTCATTGCTCTTCATCGAGACTCAAGAACCATGACCGACATATCACTCCCGAGCGGAGCGCCTCCCATCGATTCGACGCTCCCCCCGCCTTGCGAAGCCATGGTGTCCATGCGCGACGGTGTGCGTCTCGCCACCGATGTCTACTTTCCCGCCGGCTACCGCGTCGGCATCGACGAGCCGTTGCCCACGATTCTCGAGCGAACGCCCTATGGGAAGACCGACGTCTCGCGCGCGGAGGTCCATCACGGCCAGCCGAGCGCGAATCACGCCGATGTCGCGCGCTATTTCGCCGCGCGCGGTTACGCCGTCGTGATGCAAGACTGTCGGGGACGCTACGGATCCGAAGGCAGGTTCACCAAATATGTTTCGGAGGGACCGGACGGCTTCGACACCATCGAGTGGATCACCCGGCAGCCCTGGTCGAACGGCAAGGTCGGTACGATGGGGCTCTCTTACGCCGCCCATACGCAACTCGCGCTGGCGTGCCTGAACCCGCCCGGGCTGGCCTGCATGGTGCTGGATTCGGGCGGCTTCGCCAACGGCTATCGTTGCGGCATCCGGCAAGGGGGCGCATTCGAGCTGAAGCAGGCAACGTGGGCGTTCAATCGAGCGAAAACGAGCGCCGCGGCCGCGGAAGATCCGCTGGTCGCCCGGGCGCTGGATGCAACCGATCTGCGTCAATGGTTCGCGCGAATGCCATGGCGCCCCGGACACTCGCCGCTTTCGATGGTGCCGGAATACGAGAACTATCTATTCGAGCAATGGACTCGCGACGTATTCGACGACTATTGGAAACAGCCGGGCATCTACGGCGCGGGCTACTACGACACCATGACGCGCGTGCCGACGGTGCTGATGTCGAGCTGGTACGACGCCTATGTACGCAGCACGCTGGAGAACTTCGCCGCGCTTTCGGGCACGCCGGGCGCCCCGGCCTACCTGATCATGGGCCCCTGGCTGCACGGCGATCGCAACGTGACGCATAGCGGCGACGTTGAATTCGGCCCGGAGGCGAAGATCGAAGGCCAGATTGCGCACGATTGGCTGACGTTCCGCGCCGACTGGTTCGACCGATGGCTCAAACCGCAAGCGTCAGCCGGCGCGCCCGGCGATCCTGTCGCGCGTATTTTCGTGATGGGAGGCGGTAGCGGGGCGCGCAATGCGCAGGGGCGAATGGAGCACGGCGGGCGGTGGATCAAATCGTCGCAATGGCCGCTGCCGGCCACTCGCCTCACACCGTTCTACCTCTGCGCCGACGGCTCGCTGACAACCTCGCGCGATGCTTTAGATGCGCAGCCGAACGCGATTTCGTATGCGTTCGATCCATCCGATCCCGTACCGACGATCGGCGGCGCATTGACGTCGGGCGCACCGGTTTTCGAGGGCGGCGCATTCGACCAGCGCGAACATCCGCGCTTTTTCGGCACGCGGTACCCGGGCATGCCGCTTTCGGCGCGCCCCGATGTGCTCGTGTTTCAAACCGAGCCGCTCGAGGAGGATGTCGCCGTCATCGGGCCGATCGTCGTCAAGCTGTGGATTTCGTCGGATGCGCCGGATACCGATTTCACGGCCAAACTCGTCGATGTCTATCCGCCCAATGCGGACTACCCGCATGGCTATGCGATGAACGTGACCGACGGCATCTTCCGTTGCCGCTTCCACGAATCGTGGAGCGAACCGCGCTCCCTTGAACCGGGGCGCATCTACGCGATCGATATCGAACCGTTCGCCACGGCGAATCTATTCAAACGCGGCCACCGCATCCGCGTGGACATCTCGAGCAGCAATTTCCCGCATTTCGACGTGAATCCCAATAGCGGCGAAGCCCCCGCGTTGGCGCGCCTGCCGCGCGTCGCGGTGAACCGCGTGCATGTCGGCGCGGGTCGAGCGTCGCACGTCGTGCTGCCCATCGTTCCGACGAGGTCGCTCGAAACCATGCCGCCGCACGTCACTGCCGGCGGATAAGTCAGCTAGCAGCCCCCGCCATCACACGCCTTTAGGGCAACGAGGCGACGCGTTCAGCGCGTCGTCCGGATCCCTTTTTGCCCGCGATTCCGTGCGAACACACCCGATGACGCCATGACCGGCAGGACGCCCTTCGTTGGCAGACGAACCGATTTTCAACAGCAAGACACACTTCAAGAGGAAGAGCACCATGCGAAAACACACCATACCGGCCACGCTGTTCGCACTTGGCGGCATCGGGCTGGCCGCTGGCTCGGCGCACGCGCAGTCGAGCGTGACGCTGTACGGCATCGTCGACGCCGGCTTCGCTTATACGAGCAACCAGGGCGGAAAGTCGAACTATCAAGCGACGGCCGGCAACGAGCAGGGCTCGCGCTGGGGCTTGTTCGGCAGAGAAGACCTCGGTGGCGGACTGCATGCCCTATTCAGGTTGGAGAACGGTTTCAACCTCATGAACGGTGCGGCCAGCGCCAATGGGCGAATGTTCGGACGTCAAGCCTGGGTGGGACTCGCGAGCGACCGTTACGGCACGTTGACACTGGGCCGGCAGTACAACGCTGCTCAAGATTCGCTCGAACCGCTGCAAGTTGCTGCCGATACCGTGCAGTACGGTACGCATCCGTTCGATGTCGACGACTTGAACAACACGTTTCGCACCGATAACGCGGTCAAATACGTGACGCCGAAGTTCTACGGCGTTCAGGTCAACGCCATGTATGCCTTGTCGGGCAACGCGGGCAACTTCGCGATGAACCGGTCCTACAGCGTCGGCGCGAGCTACGGGAACGGCCCATTGCGTTTGGGCGCGGCCTATGTGGTGCTCGATCGTCCCGCCACCGATACCACGGGCGCCGTTCCATCGGACAACTACTTCACGTTTTTGAAGGGCATAAGCCGGCAGCGCATTATGGGCGCCGGCGGTTTGTATGACATCGGCAATGCAAGCCTCGGCTTGATGTATACGAATACGCGCTTCGAACTGACGCCCTCCAGCCAGTACCAGACGTGGCAGAACGCGGAAGGGAGCCTTCGATACCGCCTCTCGCCCGCCTTGCATGCGGCCATCGGCGAAACGTACACCACCGTATCGACCAACGGGAAGGTCGGTGCTTGGCATTACTGGCAAACCACGGCCGGATTGCAGTACTTCCTGTCCAAAACGACGGACGTGTACGCGGACCTGATGTACCAGCGCGCTTCGAACGCGGCGGCGCAGATCGAAGGCGCTTCAGGGCCGTCCAGCAGCCACACGCAAATGATTGCGGTGACCGGCGTACGTCATAAGTTCTAACGGGAGGGCGAGCGTTCGCCGCAATCGGCCGCCGAGTAGGCTACGGCGGGCCGCAGCGCCCCCCCCCGCGCCGACATTTGAGCTCGCCGGCTATGCCGATTTCGTCACCACGTATAAAGCAAACCCTCAAGACGGCGCCTTTGCGACTCCTTACGATGCGTAACAGATGTGTGGCGGGTTGTATGCGTGCCGACGCATCCAAGCGCCGCCGACGAGACGGTATCTGCTCCGGCTCGCGACTCTCAAGTTCCGACTACTCAGGAAAGCATGATGGCTACAAATATCTTCGAAGGCACGATCCCCGCGCTGATGACCCCTTGCACGCCCGAGCGCAAGCCGGACTTCGACGCGCTGGTCGCCAAGGGACGCGAACTCGTGGGCCTCGGCATGAGCGCGGTCGTATATTGCGGGTCGATGGGCGACTGGCCGCTGCTGACCGAGGCGGAGCGCCAGGAAGGCGTCGCGCGCCTCGTCGCCGCCGGCGTCCCGACGATCGTCGGCACCGGTGCGGTCAATTCAAAAGAGGCCGTTTCGCACGCGGCGCACGCGGCCAAGGTCGGCGCGCAAGGTTTGATGGTGATTCCGCGCGTCCTGTCCCGCGGTTCATCGCCGGCCGCGCAGAAGGCGCATTTCTCCGCCATTCTCGGGGCCGCGCCCAAGTTGCCGGCGGTCATTTACAACAGCCCGTATTACGGCTTCGCCACGCGCGCCGATCTGTTCTTCGAACTGCGTCGTCAATTCCCGAATCTGGTCGGCTTCAAGGAATTCGGCGGCGCCGCCGACATGCGCTACGCGGCAGAGAACATCACGTCGCAAGACGACAGCGTCATCTTGATGGCGGGCGTCGATACTCAGGTGGTGCACGGCTTCGTGAACTGCGGCGCCACCGGCGCCATCACGGGCATCGGCAACGCATTGCCGAGAGAAGTTCTGCAGTTGGTGAGGTTGAGCAAAAAGGCGGCTGAAGGCGACGTCACCGCCCGCCGCCAGGCTCATGAATTGGACTCGGCGCTGCGTGTCTTGTCGTCGTTCGACGAAGGCACGGACCTCGTGCTGTTCTACAAGTACCTGATGGTGTTGAACGGCGACAAGGAATACACGCTGCATTTCAACGAGACGGACGTTTTGAGCGACGCTCAGCGCAACTACGCCGAAAAGCAGTATGCGCTGTTCCGCGCATGGTATCGGGAGTGGGCCAAAGGCGTGGAAGCCTAAACCTAAGCCGAACCGGTGGCAGACTGCGCGGCGCGTGCCGCGCAGCAGCGGTTTTCAGGCGACTTCGAGCGTGTAGTAGCCCCCGCCGAGCGCGGCATCGTCGCGCGCCACTGTGATGACGGCATTCGCATTGGTGGTTTGCACCGTTTCGGTCGTCACGCCGTTGACGACCGCGCTGACGAAGTAGGGGCTGCCGACCGCCAGCGTCTCCTCGTCCATCGAATCCGAGATCGCGCTGTCCGTGACCGTACCCACGCCGTCCGACGGCACGCTAATTTGCCCGCCCGGCGCGACGCTCGGCAGACCGGCGACGATCTGTTGCCCCTTGCGGACAGTGAATTGGGCGACGTACGGCGTCCGGTTTAAAAAAGTCAGTGCGCTCATCTAAGTTTTTCTTCGTGCGAGTGGTTGAAACGGGAATCGGCCACCCATTATGGCGAATAGGCGCCGTACTGATGCAGCGCCGTCTCGGTCAGGCCGAGCCGTTTGACGGCATCCGGTCCTTCGAGAGAAAGCAGCTGGGCAACGAGCAGCTCCGCGATTGCATTGGCTGCCACGAGCGACGGAAAGAAAGACGGCGTGTCGTGCGAGAAGAGCAAGACTTCGTCGGCGTTCAATGCGATCGGAGAGACGGCGCTATCGGTGAGCGCGATCAGCTTGGACCCCTGATCGAGCGCGGCTTCGGCCACGCGCACGGCCTCGACGGAGTAGGGGGCGAAGCTCACGACGACCGTCGCGTGCTTGCTCTCGATCGCGCGAAGTTGCATCTCGAGCGTACCGGCTTCAGCGGAAATGAGGCTCACCGACGACCTGAACAATCGGTAGCCGTATACCAAACCGAACGCGACGGGAAAGCAGGATCTGAAACCGGCGACGTGCACGTGAGGCGACTTGCGCAACAACTTGGCGGCGCTGCTGACCGCCTGTGCGCTTTGACTGAACGTGACTTCGAGGTTGTGTGTTTGAGCCGCTGTCAGCCGATGCGAAAGCGAATCGCCCGCACTGCCTTTGATCAACGTTTTGGCGCGGGATGTCAGCGGCTCCGGTCGTGTACGGAGCCTGCCGACGAACACGTCCCTCAGTTCGTTCCACCCGGGATAACCCAATTGCTGGGCAAGCCGAACCATTGCCGCCGGCTGAACGCTCGCTCGCTCCGCCACCTTGCGCATCGATAGGACCGCCACCTCGTCCGGATTGTCGAGCAAGAACGCCGCACCAGTCTGAAACTGCGGGCTGAAATCGGGAAAGCGTTCGCGGATGAGGGTGGCTAGGGCGTCGAAGTCGGTGGTCACGTCGGTCGTCGGGGCGGTCAAAGAGAAGTCGAACAGCACGGACGCTTGCCGCGGGCCTGGATCCGTAGGAACCGGAAATCGATTGGCGAAGACGTCACCGGCCGATCTTACAACGTTTGTTGCCGCCTCACGGCATAACCGCAGATCTTCAAGCGTCGCGCTGTCTCCTAATGCCCACCACGGTGTGGCGACGACTCCATCGGTATTGCGAATCGTTCTTATTTGTATTATCGTTAACTAACGAAAAGCTTGCGATCAAAGCTCTCCTTAGTCACGTTTTTCAACAAGAACGCTCAGTTACCGTCATGTCATTTCGGCCCTTTTGCCAGGCAGTCCAGTCGGCGGCTTCAGCCGTCATCCCGTCAGGCATCGCATCCAAGCCTTTGGTGCTGTCTATTCGCCTTGCCTTCGCGGGCGCACTCGGCGCCGGTTTCGGCACGGCTTCTTTCGCACAGGCTCCCGCCGAAGCAGCCGCGCAAGACTTCACGGCAAACCAGGCCGACGGGCACATGCTGCCCGCCGTGGTGGTCAAGGCTACCGCGGCGGCGGACGAGCTGCCCGCGCCGTACGCGGGCGGTCAGATCGCGAGAGGCGGGCGGATGGGGCTGCTAGGCAACAAGAGCGCGATGAGTACGCCGTTCAGCGTCAGCAGCTATACGTCCAAGCGGATGGAAGATCAAGAGGCCACGACGCTTGCGGACGTGCTGAACCAAGACCCGTCGATCCGTTTCACCGGTCAGACGGGCGGTGTCACGGATTCCTTTTATATCCGCGGCTTTCCGATCAACGAAGGCAACATCAGCGAGTTCGCGTTTGACGGTGTCTACGGCGTCGTCCCGAACTATCACGTGTTTCCCGAGTACGTCGAACGCGTCGAAGTGCTCAAGGGGCCGGCCGCGTTGCTTTACGGGATGTCGCCGAACAGCGGCGTCGGCGGGGTGGTCAACATCGTGCCGAAACGGCCGCTGTCGGAGGATCTCACCCGCGTGGGCGTCGACTTCACGTCCGCTTCCCAGCTCGGAGAGCACGTCGACATCAGCCGCCGCTTCGGCAGCGACCGGCAGTTCGGCATCCGCTTCAACGGCCTGCATCGGCAAGGCGGGACACCGCTCGATAACCAATTTTCGCGCGCCGAAGTCGGCGCCTTGTCGCTCGACTATCAAGGCCAAAAATTCCGCGCCACGCTCGATGTAATCGAGCAATACCAATGGGTCGATGCGCCGACGCGGCCGTTCGTCGTCGCATCGGGCATTCAGGTGCCCTCCGCGGCGGATGGGCGGCGCAATGTCACTCAGTCGTGGGGCTGGTGGAAGTCCTTCGATCAGTCGGCCTTGCTGCACGCGGAATATGACGTGAACAGCAACGTGACGGTGTTCGGCGACGTGGGCGGCGCAAAGACCGACGTCGCCCGGCTGTCCGACCAGACGCCAAGCATCCTCGACTCGGCAGGCGACACGCGCTCGATACCGCAGAACTGGCAATTCCAGGTGAACCGCTGGAGCGCCGACACCGGCGTGCGAGCGAAATTCGACACGGGGCCCGTCAAGCACAACGTCGCGTTGCAGACGAGTCTCTATCAGGATCGCCTCGCGCAAGCGAGCAATTCGGGCACGGCGATTCTCTCGAACCTCTATTCACCGATCGCGAGCCCTGAACAAAACATCGCGACGCCGTCGCGCGTCCCGAAGGTGTCGTCGTCGCGACTTGTGGGCGTGGCGCTCGCCGATACGCTGAGTATGCTGAACCGCCGCGTGGAACTGACGCTCGGCGTGCGGCAGCAGCAAATCGAGTCGGACAACTTCAACGTCAGCACGGGTGCGAAAACAACGTCCTATGACAAGGGCGCCGTGACGCCGCTCGCGGGCATCGTCTTCAAGCCCATGCGAAACGTCTCGCTTTACGCGAACTATATCGAAGGGCTCAGCAGGGGCGACATCGCACCGGCTTCGGCTTCGAACGCAGGGCAGGTGTTTGCGCCATACAAAGCCAAGCAGGAAGAAGTCGGGGTGAAGTTCGACTACCACAACGTAATGGCGACACTGGCCGCGTTCAGGATCACGAAACCGAGCGGTCAACTGTACGGCGCCGTTTATGCCGTGGACAGCGAACAGCGCAATCAGGGGCTCGAGTTCACCGTGGCGGGCGAACCGGTCAAGGGCGTGCGCGTGCTCGGCGGTGCGACGCTGCTCGATGCCGAGCTGACCAAAACGAATAGCGCTGCAACGGTGGGCAACCGTCCCGTGGGCGTGCCGCGGTGGACGGCCAACATAGGAACGGAATGGGACCTGCCCTGGGTGCGAGGCCTGACGCTCACCGGCGCGGTGAACTTCACGAGCAACGAATACGTGGACCAGGCGAACACGCAATCGGTACCGTCGTGGACGACGTTCGATCTCGGCGCGCGCTACACGACGGCCATCTACGGCAAGTCGACCACCTTTCGCGCGGGCGTGCTGAACGTATCCGACCGCCGATACTGGTCGGGGGTCGCCTCGTACGGCACGATCTCGCTCGGTGCGCCGCGCACGCTGTTTGCGTCGGCCACCGTGGACTTCTGACGGAGACAGGCGCGATGCCGCTGCAACGCGAAGTCTCCTTCCGGGCGACGAAGGTTCCGGACGTGTACGTGTCTAAACCCACGACGCTCAAGCCCGTCCTGGGCGCGGCGCTCGACCGTTTCGTTTGCGTTTCGCCGGGCGCGCTCGTTGAAATGACGCAGGCGTTCGGCTCGCCGCTGAACGTGGTCGTGCCTCAGGTGCTCGCGACGAACGCGGACGCGCTTCGTGCGGTGCTGCAGCGGCACGACGTGCGCGGCGAAATATTTTATGGGGCAAAGGTCAACAAATCGCCGGGGCTGGTGCGCGCAGCTGTGGAGGCGGGCATCGGCGTGGACGTGTCGAGCCTCTACGAAATGCGCGATGCGCTGCGCGCCGGCATCGACCCGCGCCGGCTGTGTGCGACGGGCCCGGCGAAAACGCGGGTGTTTCATATGGCGCTGATTGCGAACTCGGCGCTGATTTCGGTCGATTCCATCGAGGAACTCGGCGATCTCGAATCGGTGATGCGCGAGATCGAGCCCGAGCAGCCGGTCCGCGTCCTGTTGCGCTATCGGCCCGAAGCGTCCGCTGCAAGCCGGTTCGGTATGAGCGCAAACGACATCTTGTTTTGCCTCGAACGTTTTGCCTCCGCGGGCAGCCCCTATTCGTTCGAGGGGTTTCATTTTCATCTCGGCGGGTACGGCTACGAGGCGCGGGCGAATGCCGTGCGCGAGGTCGTTCGCTTCGTGGATGCGGCCCGTGCAATGGGCCTCGATCCGAAGATGATCGATATCGGGGGCGGGTTGCCGGTCCAGTACGTGGAGCGCGACGACTACGAAGCGTATCTCGAGACGCAGCGCAGCGACGGCTACCGGAACGGCAGGGTCCCCGGATCGTTCTATCCGTATGGCGGGCCGATCGGCGCTTGCGAGTGGCTGGACCGGTTCCTCGCTTCGCCCTGCGGCGACGACCAGTCGATCGCCGGCTATCTGCGCGCGAACAGGTTGCTGCTGGCCATCGAGCCGGGGCGCAGTCTCGCCGATCAAACGGCCCTTTCCGTGTTTCGTATCGCACGCGTCAAATCGTTGTCGCCGGGCGAGGTCGTGATCTTTGTCGAAGGCAGCAGCTTCAGTGCTTGCGAGACGTGGTTCGCCTCCGAGTTTCTGGTCGACCCGATTCACCTTTCGCCGCAGATTTCGCCGCGGATTTCGCCGCATAGCGAAGGCGAAGAAAGACACGAACCCACGCGCGGCTGGATCGCCGGGCATAGCTGTCTCGACGAAGACGTACTCACCAATCGGCTCATCGAATTCGCGAGGCGACCGCGAGCAGGCGATCTGCTCGTGTACGCGAATACGGGGGGCTACCAGATGGACTTGCTCGAAAACGAATTTCACCGCCATCCCATGCCGCGCCGGATCAGCGTCGCATTTGACGCCGCGGGCGGCATGACGACTTCACCCGACGATCGTATGGAGAACCGGAATGATCTTGACTAAAGTGACCGACCTGATTGGCAACACGCCCATTCTAAGTATCGCGATTCCATCGAAGCAATCGCGACTGTTGCTGAAGATCGAGAAGAACAATCCTGGCGGCAGCATCAAGGACCGTATGGCCCGCAACATGATCCTGGCCGCGCTCAAGTCGGGGCGGCTTGCCCCAGGCGGCGTGGTCGTGGAGTCGTCGTCGGGCAATACGGGCATCGGCCTCGCGATTGCGGCTGTCGAATTCGGGCTGCGCTTTATCGCCGTCGTCGATCATCACGCCGCGCCCGACAAGATCGCCGTGATGCGCGCGCTCGGCGCCGAAATTCGGTTCGTCGAAGGCGAGTACCGCGAGGACGAGGTCGCCGTGGTAGAGCGGCAGCGCATGGCCGCCGAACTGGCGAGCCAAATCCCCGGTGCGGTTTTCATGAATCAGTCGGACAACGCGGCCAACGCCGGCGGCTATTCCGAGTTCGTCAGGGAAGTGATCAACGAAGTGGGCGGCGTGGATGCCTACATCGGCTGCGTCGGCACAGGCGGTTCGATGACGGGCATCGCGCGCGGGCTCAAAGTGCACAATCCGCACACCAAGACGATCGCTGTCGAACCCGACGGTTCGATCGTGTTCGGACAGCCGGGGCATCCCTACTACCAGTCCGGCACCGGTACGCCGGCCGGCGACACGGTGGGCCTCGTGCTCGATTACAGCTGTATCGATATGGGTGTACAGGTCTCCGATGCACAGGCCTTCGAAACCGCCCGGTATATGGCGCGGCGCATGGGCATGCTCGTAGGCGGATCGACGGGCGGGGTAGTCTATAAAGCGCTCGAATTCATTCACAGCGGCCTGATCGGCGGCAATGTCGTGGCAGCCATCGCGGATGGCGGCGAGAAGTATCTGCATACCGTCTTCAGCGAAAGCTGGCTGAGGGAACGCAATCTGCTCGACCCGACAGTCTGGGAGCAGCTCGACGGTTGGCTCGGCGAAGAGAGCCTCGGCGAAGCGTCGCGCGACATTCCTCGTCTGCACGCGGTGCAGGCAGCATGAAGGCGGGGAGCGTGAAGCCAATGTCGCCACTGAACGTGGTCGTTTGCGGCGGCGGCCGCACGGGGCATCTCGCGGCCGTTCTGTTCAAACAGCTTCCGGGCGTGCGCGTGTCGCTACTCACGAGAAATCGTGAGGCGATCGATCGTCATCGCACCAACGAAAGCGGGATCACAGTATCGATGCCCGACGGCACGACGTGTTCCGCTCGTCTCGATGCAGTCGCAAGCGAGCCAAGTGCGATCCTTGCCGATGCGGACGTGGTTTTCATCACCGTGCCGGCGCATGCGAGGCCTGCGTTGCTGCGCTCGATCGCGGCGCATCTGCCGTCGAATAAGCCGGTTTACGTCGGGGCCATCCCCGGGTTTTGCGGCTTCGACTGGCTCGCCGAACGTGTCTTCGCACAGCATCCGAACGTCGTCATCTGGGGCATGAAGGACGTGTCGCATATTGCGTTCGATCTGCATCCCGGCGAGTCGGTTCGGATGGGCGGCGCCAAAAGCACGCTCTACGTGGCGACGCACGCACGCGAGAGCGAGGCTTCGCGCGCCGAACTCCTCGCGCATTTGCAAAGACTCTATCAGGCGCCGGTCGAATTGCTCGATCACTATCTGGAGATCACGCTGACGCCCGGAAACCCGATCATGCATAGCGGCGTGATCTACGGACTGATCGGCCCATACGGACAGTGGCATGGCAAGGCATTCGATTCTCGAATCTGCTGGTGGACCGATTGCCCTGAGCTTGGCGCGTATTTTATCGAGCGCACCGACGAAGAGAATCAGGTGCTGTGCCGGGCCATCGAGGCGCGACTAGGCCTGGATCTGTCGTCGATCAAGCCGTTGAAGCAGGAAATCGTCGAAGCCTACGGCACGCAAATTCGGGATCACGGCACGATGCTGTCCGTGCTGCGCACGAACCAGGCGTACGACGCCATCGAAGCCCCATTGATTCCGGCCGGCGATTGCGCGGGATATGTCATCGACACAACGCATCGCGCCTTTCACGAAGACGTGGCCTACGGCCTCGCGCTACTCGTCGAAATGGGCCGGCGCCTGGACGCCCCTCTGCCGCACATGGAAGAAGTCTTTGACTGGAGCGTGTCCTATATGGGCGGCCTGCGCAGTTCCGCACTGGACTACTTTCCCGAAACTTGGCCGGCCTGACGCCGGAATCTCATGAACAAGACACTATCGCTATTGCAGCCGGATAACGCGTTCTACGCGCAGCGCCACCGCAGCGCATTCGAATCGGCGCAGCGCAACGCATTGCGTCGCCTCGTGCGCTGCGTGTTCGCCGAGAGAATCATCGACAGCGGCGCACTCGTGTTCGCACCGCAGGGGCAGGGCGCCTGGCTGCCCTTGTGGAACCGGCACGCGCTGCTGTTTTTCAGCCACCTCCAGGCGGCGCCCGCCAATACCTTGATCAATCGTGGCTCGCTGACGCTGATCGAATCGAACGGCGTACGTGTCCCCGTCGAAAGCGCGCATCAATTGATCGATCTATTGCTTCCGTACTTCGATTTTTCGCCTGACGAAGCGGGCGTGACGAAATTGAAGGCCGACATCGCGAATAGTATCGAGAACGACGCGCTCGCTCGCATCTACCGCGACGCATGGGACGCAGACCTGCGTATGCGCATCGGATTGGCCGGTACGATCGGATTGATCGGCTATCTGCGCAAGCAAAGGAGCGTGCGCGACGCCGCCGTCCTGCTCGATCAATGGGGTTCGCTCGAGGGCCATCCGTTCTATCCCACCTGGAAAAGCAAGCCGGACCTCGACGCGACGCAGGTCGCCGCGCTGTCCCCGGAGTTCAATGCGAAAGTGCTCGTGCGCATCGCCGCATTGCGCACGGATATGGCGCATGTCGAGCGGATGCCTCACGTCGCGAACCTCTATGACTGGTTCGCCGACAACTTTCCCCAGGTGTGGGCGCGCTGGAAACACGGCCTGAACGCGAACGGTTTCGATGAGCACGCGTGGTTGCCGCTGCCGATTCACGCGTGGCACCTCGAGCACTTCGTCCGCACGGAATACGCGGCGGAAATCGAGGAGGGCGTGCTGATGCTGGACGGCCCCGACATCGAAACATGGCCCACGATGTCGTTCCGCACGATGATGCCGCGACTGCCGGGATCGGCGCCCTTCATCAAGCTGCCTGTGGCGTTGTGGCTGACGAGCGAGCAGCGCAGCCTTCAGGCGAAGTCGATTCATATGGGACCGCGCATCAGCACCGTGATCCAGCGCATCCTCGCCGACGAAAACGGCTTCGACCGAACGCTGGAGATTTTTCCCGAGGAACTCGCGTATCACTACCGGCACGCGGTGCGTCAAGAGGATCGGCCCGGACGTCACTTGTCGGTTGCCTACCGCGCGAGCAAGGACGCTTTCGAACGCTCGGACGACTTGCTGCCGGTCACCGTGGCCGCATTGCTGACGGCGTCGCCAAGCGATGGCCGAGCCCTCGTCACCGAACTGGTCGAAGCGCAAGGCGATCGCCCCGCGGCCGCCGAGACGGTCGAAGCATGGTTCCGCCAGTACGCGCGCGTCGTCACGCATCCGGTGATCGGTATCTATCTACTTTATGGGATCGCGCTCGAGGCGCATCAGCAGAACACATCGATACTGTTCGACGAGGACGGCATGCCCAAAAGCGTGCTGATCCGCGATTTCGGCGATGGCCGCACGTATGCGCCGCTGCTTGCCGCCCGGGGTCACGAACTCGCGCCCTACGTGCATCCGGGCATTCTGCCGACGGTTTTCGACAGCGACATCGAGCCGGTCCGTTCGTTCGTGCTGGATGCTTGTTTCGTCTGTCATCTGCACGAGGTGGCGCTGCGGCTCACGGATGAGTACAACCTTGCATCGACGCGGCTGTGGTCGATTCTTCGGGAAGAGACGGCACGCGCGTTCGATGCATTCCGGCCGCGCGTCTCGAGCGCGCTATGGCAAGCGGAGCAGGCGGCGTTTCTCGACCATCCTTGGCCCACTCGTTCCGTCATGCGCATGCACTTGCTCCAGTATTCGGACTATCGGCTCCAGCATGATTTGCCCAATCCGCTGCAATCGGCGTGTGACGAGGGCTGACCGGTGACGAATGCCGCCATCGCGCCGGAACGCGCAGCACGTCTGATCCACGTGTTGTTCTTCCTACAGCTCGTCTCGATGGGCGCCATGGAGATGAGCGGGCCGTTCTGGCCGCTGCATCTCAAGGAACTGAGCGCCTCCGAATTCGAGTTTGCCTTTGCGGGCGTCGCCGTTTACGTGGGACCGATGCTCGGCATCATGCTCACGAGTGCGTTTTGGGGGCGCGTCGGAGATCGTACGGGACATAAGTTGATGATGATCCGTGCACTGATCGGATTGTCGTTGACCCAGCTTGCGCTGGCCTGGGCCAACGATGTCTGGACGATCCTTGCGCTGCGTTTCGTGCAAGGCGCGTGCGCGGGCTACATCGCGCCGGCGCAAACTTACGGCGTCGGCATCGTATCGCCGGCGCGCCGCGCACGACTATTCGCGTACTTGCAGGTGTCGACGAATCTCGGGTCATTGGCGGGTGCGGTGTCAGGCGGCTTGATCCTCGATCATGCGACCTTCTTCTGGATCAACATCGTTGCTGCAGTCTTATGTATGGTTTGCGCCGGCGCGGCGGCCATGATGCTGCCGAACGTTCTTGCGTCCAAACCTGCGCATGTCGCGCCCTCGGAACCGATGAAGACGGACGATGAAGGCACGCAGCCCCTATGGCGATCGTCGCCGATACCGGGCCTGCTGGGCGTCGTCGGCATACTGCTCGTCAGCCGAATGCTTACGCAAACGCCGTTCTCCCTCTATGTCGGTTCGCGGTTCAACGTGGGTAACTGGACGGTGGGGTTGTGTTACGGCATGTTGTCGCTTGGCTTTATCGTTTCGGCTTCGCTTTGGGCCCGCTATTTCGAGCATCGAATGCTCGCCGACTCGCTGCGGCGTATGACGTTCATTGCACTGGGCTGCGCCATGCTCACCCTCGCGGCTGCATTCACGCACCATATCGCCGTATTCATCGCCATTCATTTCGCGTGGGGCGTGCTGCTTGGCGCAACGACGCCCGTGCTGATGTCGTTGATCTCCAAGACGGCGGGCAGCGTTCGCCAAGGCTATGTACTCGGCGTCGCTCAAAGCACGACTCAATTCGCCTCGATCGTGGGCATTGCGCTCGGCGGCTGGCTGAGCGACGGCGTTGGCCTGCGATACACCTACTTCTACGTTGCGGTGTCCTATTCGCTGGCGATGGTCGGCATTTTGCTGCTTAGGCGCGAGGGGTGGCGCCATCGCACGTCCATGGGCTTCAATGGGCCGGTAGGCGAATAAGAGCCGCACTATTCAAACACAGAGCTATTCATCACGATGACAATAAAACATCCATGGCGCAGCGTATTGAAGGCTGTTGCCGCAATCGCCGGAATCGCCGTTTGCGCCCTGGCGCTTGTGGCGCTGAAGCCGACCGGTGAAACGCCGGCCGTCGCCGCGGAACCTGCGCCTGCACTCACGACCGTCACCGATCTGCTCGGGCGCAAGGTCCAAGTGCACGTGCCCGTGCGCCGCGTGATCCTGGGGGAGGGCCGTCAGCTCTATCTGGTCGCCGCGCTCGATACCGACAATCCGATCAAACGCATAGTCGGCTGGCGCAAAGATCTCATTCAGTCGGACCCGGATACCTACTCCGCCTATCTGCGTAAATTTCCGAAGATCGCGGACATCCCGACGTTCGGCGGGTTCGAAGATGGCACCTTCGACATCGAGCAGGCGATCGCACTGAAGCCCGACGTGATCCTGATGAACGTCGAAGCGCAACGCGCGACCGACGACGCCCGCTACACCGAAAAACTGGCCGCGCTCGGCATCCCGGTCGTGTACGTCGACTTTCGTCACTATCCGGTGGAAAACACCGAACCCACGATGCGGCTCGTCGGAAAGCTGTTCGGAAAGGAAGAGAGGGCCGAGGCCTTCATCGCGTTTCGCAAGGCGCAGATCGAGCGCGTCACCGACGTGATTGCCGCGCATCGCCCAACACGCCCGAAAGTGTTCATCGAACGCATCGGCGGTTACACCGACGACTGTTGCTTGAGCTTCGGCAACGAGAACTTCGGCAAGTTCGTCGAAATGGCGGGCGGGCACAACATCGCGGGCGACATCATTCACGGCACCTTCGGGCAGTTGAATCCGGAACAGGTCGTTGCGGCCAATCCAGATCAAATCGTCGTCACGAGCGCGAACTGGCAAGCCTTCGTGCCGAACGGACACTGGATCGGTTTAGGGCCGGGCGCGGACCTGACGCAGGCCGCGCGCAAGCTCGAGTACTTCACGAATCGGCCCGCGTATGCGGGCGTCAAAGCGAATAAGAACCACGCGTTTCATGCGATCTGGCATCAGTTCTACGACAGCCCGTACGACTTCGTGGCCATTCAGCAGTTGGCAAAGTGGTTTCATCCGACGCTTTTCGCCGATCTCGATCCCGACGCGACGTTTCGAGAATTGCATGAGCGGTTCCTGCCCGTCGATTATGAGCCGGGTTACTTCGTCAGTCTGCCCGCCAACGCCAAAGAGGTGCGCCGATGAATTCAGTGTCTTGGGTGGGGGCGCCGCAGCGCAGCGCGTATCGCGGCCTGGTGCGTCGCAAGCAGATGCTGCTCGGCGTCTTCGCGATTTTGCTGATTGCGAGTGTGCTGCTCGATCTAGCGCTCGGTCCGGCGAACTACAGCGTAGGCGATGTGGCGCGCGCGGTGTTGTGGCCTGACAGCGTGCCGGCGCAGGTGCGCGTGGTGTTGTGGGAGATTCGTATGCCGGTGGCGCTGATGGCCGTGGCGGTAGGGGCCGCGCTGTCGCTGGCCGGCGCCCAGATGCAGACGATCCTCAACAATCCGCTGGCAAGCCCGTTTACGTTGGGCATTTCCGCCGCGGCGAGTTTTGGCGCCGCTTTGGGGATGGCGTTCGGTCTCAAGCTGCTGCCCGTGGCCGTCGACTACATGGTGCCGCTCAACGCATTCGTGATGGCGGTACTCTCGGCGATGCTGATCCACATGCTCAGTACGCGACGCGGCGTCACAGCGGAAACGATCGTCTTGCTCGGCATCGCGCTCGTGTTCACGTTCAACGCCTTGCTCGCGCTCGTTCAGTACTTTGCGAGCGAGCAGGCCGTGGCCGCCGTCGTGTTCTGGACGATGGGCAGTCTCACCAAGGCGACTTGGCCGAAGCTCGCCGTCGTCTGCGCGGCAATCGTCATCATGCTGCCGGTGTTCGCGCGACGTGTGTGGCAGTTGACGGCGCTGCGGCTCGGCGACGACAAAGCCGCGAGTTTCGGTATCGACGTGCAGCGCCTGCGCTTTCAGACGCTTGTCATGGTGAGCCTGCTTGCCGCGTTTCCGGTCGCGTTCGTGGGCGTCATCGGCTTCGTGGGGCTGGTGGGGCCGCATATCGCACGGATGCTGGTTGGGGAAGACCAGCGTTTCTTCCTCCCGGCCTCTTTGCTCACGGGGGCGCTGATGTTGTCTGCAAGCTCGGTCGTCAGCAAGACCCTGATTCCCGGCGCGATCTTCCCTATCGGTGTCGTGACATCGCTCATCGGCGTGCCGTTCTTCATCACCCTGATTTTGCGCGGCAAGAGGAACGCATGGTAAAGCTATCGCTCGACGGAGTAGGGGCCGCCTATGGCGGCCGTCGGATACTTTCAAACATCAGCACGCCGGTTTTCTCCGGCGGACAGGTGGTGGCGGTCATCGGCCCCAATGCGGCGGGCAAGTCGACGCTGTTCAAACGCATCGCGGGATTGCTCGACGGACCGGGCAACGTGCGGATCGAAGGCGCTCGAAGGGGGCGCGACGGCGTTTGCTACATGCCGCAGGACTCGCTCGCCACCGCACGGTTGACAGTGTACGAATCGGTGCTGCTCGCGTGCAAGCAGCACCAGAGCGCTTGGGCGGTGCACGATGACGATCTTGCGGCGATCGACGGCATCATGGAGTCGATCGGCATCGGCGAACTGGCGTTTCGCAATCTGGACGAACTGAGCGGCGGACAGCGCCAGCTCGTATCGATTGCGCAGACGCTCGCACGCGATCCGGAAGTCCTGCTGATGGATGAACCCACGAGTGCGCTCGATATGCGTCGCCAGGTACAAGTGCTCGGTTTCATGCGCGGCCTCGCGACGCGGTGCGGCATGCTCGTGTTGATCGCGCTGCATGACCTCAATCACGCATTGCGTTTCGCGGATCAGGTTCTGGTGATCGCGGACGGCACGGCGCGCGGCAGTGGGCCGTGCGAAGACATCGTCACGTCGGCGATGCTGCGCGACGTATATCGCATCGACGCCCGCGTCGAGCGGTGTTCCAGGGGTGCGAGCCATGTCATCGTCGATGGCGCCTTTAGTTCCTAGTTCCCGTCGAGCGGGTGACACGATGCTCGATGCGCTCGTGAAAGCGGTAAAAACGGTGACGGCGGTGAAGACGAACTCTACACGGAGACAGCATGCCCGGTGAGTTGGCGTATTGCGTGGCGGTCAAGCCGGTTTCGTTTCTGCGGCAATCGGAGATGGTCGACGAGGCGCATGTAAAAGGGCTCGCGGTCGAGATCCGGGCAGCGCGCGCTTGGACAACGCCGATTCCCATCGAAAAGAGAACCGGTATCGTGATGGACGGCAATCACCGGTTGCGTGCGGCGGCGATGCTCGGCTTGCGCTATTTGCCCTGTGTGCTGCTCGACTATCTCGACCCGCGGGTCTCGGTCACGCACTGGGGCACGGGTGCGCCGTTCAGCGTGGCAAGCATCGGCAGGCGCATCTTAGAGGACAGGAGCTTGTTCCCGTACAAGACGACGCGCCACCGGTTCGCACCGGTACTGCCTCAAACGGAGATTTCGTTGGATTTATTGGCCGGGGGAAGCTTGGGCGAAGGCGGGTTGGGTGAAGCGCTTACCACCGGGAGTCGCCTACCCGCGCCGTCGATTCCCTGATTTTTAAAACGGGCGGCACGACACGGGGCTCTAGGTTTTCCTTCCCGTCGAGCACATCGAGCAGATACCGGGCGGCACGCCGGCCGATTTCCGCGGTATCGACGCGCAGCGTGGTGAGCGACGGATGAATCTCCTGCGCGAGTGCGATGTCGTCGAAGCCCGTCACCGACAACTGCTGCGGCACCTTGATCCCTAGTTCAGCTGCTTCCAGCAGCACGCCGATAGCCAGTTGATCGTTGCCGCAGATGATGGCCGTGGGGCGCTGGTCGCCGCCTTGCCAGATCTTGCGCAGACTTTGACGGCCGAACGCGATCGTCGCGGGGCCCTCGAACATGTGCGATGGACGCACCGCGAGCCCATGCCGCTCGAGCGCCTCCCTGATGCCCGCAATTCGCGCTTGAACGCGGTCGTTGTCTCGAGCCGGTTGAATGACGGTCGCAAAGGTGCGATGTCCCAATCCGATTAGATGTTCGGCAATTTCAACGAAAGCCGCACGATTGTCGAAGCCGATACAGTGATGCGGGCTGCCGTCGCGATATGCATAGGTGATCGCGTACGGTACGCGCGCTTGCGTAAGCGCATCGAAGAGCTCTGGCGGGTGCGCCTCGCCGACGATCGCAATCGCCTCGACACCCCGGGCGAGCATGGCCCGCACTTGAGTCAAGGCCTGCGCGGGATCGTAATTCGAGCAGCCGAGAAACAAGGTGATGCCGCGCTCGGCCAGCACCGCCTGCATGCCGGCGACCTGCGACGCGAATACCTGATCGTCGAGCGTGGGGATGATCGCCCCTGCTATGTGAGTCCGCGTGGACGCGAGCGCGCGGCCGGCGGCATTCGGTATCCAACCCAGCTCGGTCGCCGCCTGCAGCACACGCTCGCGCACGAGTGGCGAGACCTTGTCGGGTTCGTTATAGACGCGCGACACCGTGGCCGTCGACACTTGCGCAAGCCGCGCGACGTCGCCCAGCACGGCGCGTCCGCTTTTGCGGCGCGTGCGGACGGCGCTCTTATAGGGTGTAGCAGTTGACGGTGAACGGCTCATGGTCATGAACGCCTGAAGGTAAGCCGCTGCGCGGGCGAAAGGTCGCCGCCATCTTACAGGGCAACGAATGAGACAGCGGGACGATCGCGCGTTTACCCTCATCCTTCGCGATCTTGCTTGCAATTTTCGCTCGTTTCTACCAAAAATGTAAGCGCTAACATTCGGTTGGGTCGCTCACTGCGTGAGAAGAGGACGGCGAGTAGGGCGTGCCAACGTGCCCGGCGCGCATTCTGCTGTGCAAAACAACCTGCAATGTAAGCGCTAACATAATGACGAACCGCCGTCCCAGATCGTTCGTCGATGGAAACAGCGTCCAATACAACTGACGGAGACAGCAAACGTGGAAACGACCTCTGAACGCCTGGCCACGCCGCCACGCATACGGCGCGCGCAGACGACCGCACTTGCACTGCTGATGGTGAGCGGAATCGTCAACTACCTGGACCGTGGCACGCTAGCCGTTGCGAATCAGTTGATCCGCGCCGATCTGGGGCTGTCGCTTGGGCAAATGGGGCTGCTGCTGTCGGCGTTCTCTTGGAGCTATGCACTGTGCCAGTTGCCCGTGGGCGGCCTCGTCGATCGAATCGGCCCGCGCCGCCTGCTTGGCGCGGGCCTGATCATCTGGTCGTTCGCGCAGATCGCCGGCGGCCTCGTGTCGACGTTCGGCTTCTTCGTGCTCGCCCGCATCGTGCTGGGGATCGGCGAGGCGCCGCAGTTTCCTTCGGCGGCGCGCGTCGTGAGCAACTGGTTTCCCTTGAAGTCGCGCGGCACGCCCACGGGCATCTTCAACTCCGCGTCGCCGCTCGGCAGCGCATTGGCGCCGCTGTGTCTGTCCGTGCTGATCGTCGCGTTCAACTGGCGCTGGGCGTTCATCGCCACGGGTGCCCTCGGGCTGGTCGTGGCTGTCGTCTGGTTCATGCTCTATCGGGATCCGGACAGACGAGCGCTGACCCGAGAAGAATGCGACTACCTGGAAGCCGACGCCGAACAAGTGGCGGGGCGCTCACCGAAGCTTACGTTCGCGCAATGGCGTGCGCTGTTTTCTCACGGAACGACGTGGGGCATGCTGATCGGCTTCTTCGGTTCCGTGTATCTGAACTGGGTCTATCTCACCTGGCTGCCCGGCTATCTGACGATGGAACGGCATATGAGCCTGACACGCACAGGGATCGCGGCGTCGGTGCCGTTCCTGTGTGGTTTCGTCGGCGCATTGCTCGCGGGCTGGTTCTCGGATCTGATCACGAAGCGCAGCGATTCGCCCGTCATCAGCCGTCGCAACGCTGTCGTGATCACGATGCTCGGCATGGTCGCGTTCACGATTCCGGCCGCGCTGGTGCAGAGCAATGT
Organism: Trinickia sp.; assembly: GCF_051954495.1. GTDB lineage: Bacteria > Pseudomonadota > Gammaproteobacteria > Burkholderiales > Burkholderiaceae > Trinickia. The sequence goes on along the minus strand of NZ_JBQCHR010000166.1, from coordinate 1,195 downwards.
GATCGCGATCGCATGCATTTCCGTTGTGATTTTTCTGGCGAATGCCGCCTCCGCGGCATCGTGGGCGCTGGCGACGGCGGCTGCGCCGCCCGGCCGTGTCGCATCGCTGGGCGCGATACAAAATTTCGGCGGCTTTCTGGGTGGCGCACTCGCTCCGATCGTCACGGGATTCATCGCACAAGCGACGTCGTTCGTTCCCGCGTTGCTGACGGCGGCGGGCATCGCCTTCGTCGGTGCGCTGGCCTATCTGCTGCTGGTCAAGAAACCCATTCCCGAGCACGACGTGTTGAACGTGTCCGCTCGGCAGGCCATTTGACGGATGCTGAAGCGAGCAGCCCCGTGCCGTACCGAACCTGCCTATTCAAGGAGAACCGATGATCGATACAACGAAAGAGGCCGGCCCGATCGAGGGCATCGTTCCCGTGATGCTGACGCCGTTCCACGATGACGGCACGATCGACTATGCCGGGCTGGAGCGGCTGATCGAGTGGTATCTGGAGAAGGGCTCGGATGCGTTGTTCGCCGTTGCACAGTCCAGCGAAATGCAGTTCTTGAGTCTGGCCGAGCGCGGGGCGTTGGCGCGCTTCGTCGTCGAGAAGGTCGCGGGGCGGGTGCCTGTCGTCGCATCGGGCCACATCAGCGACGACCTCGATGCCCAGGTGGAAGAGCTGCGTATCGCGGCAGATTCGGGTGCTCAGGGCGTCGTACTGGTGACGAATCACCTCGACCCGAAGCGTGAAGGCACGCAAACCTTTCTCGCCAGCCTGCATCGGTTGTTGTCGAAGCTGCCCTCGGACGTGCCGCTCGGGCTGTACGAGTGTCCGGCGCCGTATCGGCGTCTGCTCACCGACGATGAACTGAAGGCCTGCATCGACACCGGCCGCTTCGTCATGCTCAAGGACGTTAGTTGCGATCTGGCGACCGTGAAGCGCCGCGTCGCGCTGGCGCAGGGCTCGCCGCTGAAAATCCTGAACGCGAATGCGGCGATTGCGTGGGACGCGATGAAAGCAGGCTCGGCGGGTTTCAACGGCGTGTTCACGAACTTTCACCCGGATCTTTACCAATGGCTGCGCAAGCGCAGTGACGAAGATCCGGTGCTGGCAGAGGAGCTGTCGACTTTTCTCGTCGTCGCAGCGGTGTCCGAAGCGCTCGGGTATCCGGCGCTCGCGAAGATGTATCACCAGCGCATCGGCAC
>NZ_JBQCHR010000165.1:0-23417 GCF_051954495.1 Trinickia sp. | reverse complement strand
GTGCGTTCAGAAACGGGTCTTGTAACAGTTGCCCTTTGTTGCTCATAGCAAACTCCGTCGTTTTTTTGCAGGTTGGATCCAGATTGGGACGAAGAAAAAGAAATCCGCCGCCAATCGCTACACTATAGCCGATTTTCGTTGGCGCACGCTCCGCTAGGCCGACCGGCGAAGCCGCGCCGGAGCCCGGTCAGCCCTTGTCCGCGTACGGATTCGTCGACGAACGGAACTCTATGCGCAATGGAGTGCCCGTCAACGAGAAAGTTTCTCGAAAGCGGTTTTCGAGATAGCGTTTGTAGGTTTCGGTCACCGCATCGAGCGCATTGCCGTGGATGACGATGATGGGTGGATTCTGCCCACCTTGGTGCGCATAGCGCAGCTTGGGCCGTACAGGGCCGCGGCGCCGCGGCTGCTGAAATTCGACGGCCTCGATCAGCGCACGCGTGAGCTTGGGCGTCGGCAGCTTGGCCATCGCGGCGGCGTAGGCATCGTCGACCGACCGCATGAGCGCGCCGATTCCGGTCTTCTCGGTGGCCGAAATGAAGTGAAATTTTGCGAACTCGAGAAATTTAAGCTTTCGCAACATGTCCGCTTTGGTGCGCTCGCGCACATGCGGATCGAGGCCGTCCCATTTGTTCACACCAACAACGAGCGCCCGCCCTTGCTCGACGACGAACCCGGCGATGTGCGCGTCTTGATCGGAAATATCCTGGCGCGCATCGAGCAGCAGAATGACTACATTGGCGTCGGCGATCGACTGCAGCGTTTTCACGACCGAGAACTTCTCGATCGCTTCGAATACCTTGCCGCGGCGGCGCAAGCCGGCGGTGTCGATCAGCGTGTAGTGCTTGCCTTGCCGCTCGAAATCCACATAGATCGAATCGCGCGTCGTGCCCGGCATATCGAATGCGATGACGCGATCCTCGCCGATCAGCGTGTTGACGAGCGTCGATTTGCCGACGTTCGGTCGCCCTACAATCGCGATCTTGACGCCGCGGGCCTTGTTTTGCTCGTCTTCCTCTTCCGGATGGCCCGCATACGCGATTTCGAGCGCGTCGTTGATCATCTCGTTCACGCCGTCGCCATGCGCGGCCGAAATGGCACGGGGATCGCCGAGACCGAGTTCGTAGAAGTCGGATGCGACGGCCGTGTACTTCATGCCCTCCGCCTTGTTCACGACGAGGAAGATCGGCCTGCCCGTCTTGCGCAGATAGTCGGCGATCGCTTTGTCCTGCGGCGCGAGCCCGTTTCGCCCGTCCACGATGAATACGACGATGTCCGACTCCTCGACGGCCTGCCGCGTTTGCCGCGCCATCTCATGCAAGATGCCGTCCTTGGCCACCGGCTCGAACCCACCGGTGTCGACGACCAGGTAGGGGCGATCGCCGACGCGCCCTTCGCCATAGTGGCGATCGCGTGTCAGGCCGGGCAAGTCGGCGACCAGCGCATCGCGCGAACGGGTCAACCGGTTGAACAGAGTGGATTTCCCCACATTGGGGCGCCCGACTAGGGCAATTACGGGTTTCATCTGACGTTGTCTAAGTGAAGCTTGCGCCATCTCGCCGGCTCGCCGGGGTGACGAGTCGCGGGACCATCGGCGTCTCGCGGCGCCGCAAGCGTCGCCAGCGGCTTGGGCGGCGCGGTCACGCCGAACGAGCGCCGCGCGTTACCGCTCGAAAATCATCACGATACAGCAGTGAGAACCGCATCGCGCATTCATTGGCCGGACGCGCGCCGCGCGCCGGTTCTAAAAAAGGCCGCGGCCGGCTGAGCCGGCCCGCGGTCACGACTGAACGTATGCTGCGCTCAGTGCGAAACAAACCCGTACAGGTCGCCGTCGTGCGTTTGCACGATCAGCGTGTTGCCCACCGCGACGGGCGCGGCAGTGATCGGGCTACCGTCCGTCTTGACGCGCGCGAGGAACGAGCCGTCGTCGCGCGAGAGGAAATGCACATAGCCTTGATAATCGCCGACGACCACATCCGGCCCCAGCATGTACGGCGTGCTCAGATCGCGATTCTTCAGCTTGTCGTTCTTCCAAAGCGGCTTACCCGTCGTCACGTCGAAAGCCTGCAACACCGACCAATCGTCGGGCGCGACGACCGCCTTGCCGTCCTCGGCCAGACCGCTGACGCCGGAAAACGGCTTTTCCCATACCGGCTGGCCGTTGTTCGCATCGAAGCAGCTCAGGCGGCCTTGGAACGTCACCGCGCAAGCCTGTGCGCCGACGAGTGTGGGCGCGCCCGTCACGTCGTTGATCCGTTCCACCTCGGTTACGCCCTTCGGGAACGAAACCGGCGCTTGCCAGTAGTCGTCGCCGGTCTTCAGGTTGATCGCCGCCAGCGAACCGCCCGGGAAACCGGCCAGCACGGCAACGTCCCCGGCAAAGGTCATCCCGGCCGATACGCGCAAATTGAGCGGCACGGCCCGATTGCGATATTGCCAGCGCAGCTCGCCCGTGGAAGCCGCGAAGGCGCTGATTTGCCCGTCGATCGTGCGCACGATCACATACCCGTTGCCCACGAGCGGAGGCGACACGATCTCGCCCGGCACCGATGTCTTCCAAAGCAGCTTTCCGTCGGCGTCGATCACCACGACGCCGCCCTTTTCCGCCCCGACGGCCGTGTACGTGCCGTCGCTGCCGACGCCCGCGGTCAGGTCCGTGTGCACCTTGGTGCGCCACACGTCCTGCCCGGTCTTGCCGTCGATCTTCGCCACCGTGCCGTTGGAGCCGGCGGCGTAGACGGCGTCGCCGACGACCACCGGCGAGAAGAAGTAACGCCCTGCCTTGCCGACGCTCGCTTTCCAAGCCCGCTCGACGTTGAAGACAGACTTGAACTCGGTGAGGGGCACCGGATTGCGGCGTTCGTCCTTGGTGGACGAGCAAGCCGCCATCGCGAGGACGGTCATCGCGCAAGCGACGGGCACGGCGATACGTTTCAGCAAATTCATCGGTGAGCGAAGCTTCGTCAAAGGTTGTTCATGGAAGGCCGGCTGCGGCGACGCGAACTCGCGCCGCTCAACCGCCGAGCGCGTCGAGCTTGAATTGAATGAGCTGGCGCGAGGACGTGTCGCTCTTGTTCAGCGACGACAACGCGAGCTGGTAGGCGCTGCGCGCATCCGCACGCTTGCCCGCCGCCGCCAGCAAGTCGCCGCGCCTATCGGCCACGGCGCCCTGGAAGCCTTCCGGCGGCGTGCCGTCGAGCAGCGCGAGGCCCGCATCGTAAGCCTTTTCGTCCAGCAGCACGGCCGCAAGGCGCAGCTTCGCGACTTCCTTGTACTCGTCGTCCTTGGCGTGGTCGACCGCCCATTGCAGCTGCGCTTTCGCGCCGGCGGCGTCGCCCGCGTCGTACAGCGCCTTCGCAGCCGCGAGCGCCGTCATTTGGGCGTACGCCGTGCCGCCGTAGCGCGACTCCATATCGCCAGCGTCACGCGCGACAGCCGCTTTATCCTTCGAGGCGACAGCCTGCTGCACCTGTTCGTAGAGCACCGCGGCTTGCGCGGCCTGGCGGCGCTGCCAGAAATTCCAGCCGTTCCATGCCGCCGCGGCGACGAGCGCCACGAGCACGATCCAGGTGGACGTATTGCCCCATTGCGCCCACCAAGCCTTGAAGCTTTCAATCGATTCTTGTTCGTCGTGATAACTCATCGCCAAGCGATTCCTTCTTGTCTCGCGCCGTCGTTGTCGTGGGCGGCGAGGGTTGCATCAGTCCTCGCCGTCTTCGGCGGTTGCAACCATCGCATTGATTAGAAATTCGGTCAAGTTTTCGACCGGAACGGTGCTCTGTTCGCTCTTTTCGCCAGTCGCGTCGCGCAACGGCTTGACGCCCGCCGTGCCATTCGCCACTTCCTCCTCGCCGAGAATGACGGCGAACGCGGCGCCGCTCGCGTCGGCGCGCTTCATTTGAGACTTGAAGCTGGCGGAGGCCCCGTCGGCGCTGCAGTGGAGGATGACGTCGAGGCCGGTGTCGCGCAGCCGCTCGGCGATGATGAAGGCCTGCTCGCGCGCGGGCTCGCCCTGATGCACGACATAAACATCGCAGCCCTCCTCCTGCGGCACGAGCGATTCCTCCTTCAGCAATTCGAGGATGCGCTCGACGCCCATCGCCCAGCCGCAAGCCGCCGTCGGCTTGCCGCCCAGCTGCTCGATCAGCGGATCGTAACGTCCGCCCGCGGCGACCGTCCCCTGCGCGCCGAGCTTGTCGGTCACCCACTCGAAGACGGTCAAGTTGTAGTAGTCGAGGCCGCGCACGAGCCGGGGATTGATCGTGAAGGGGATGTTGTTCGCCTTCAGCAAGCGCTGCAATCCATCGAAATGGGCGCGCGACGCATCGCCGAGGAAATCGATGAGCTTCGGCGCATTTTGCGCAATCTCTTGCAGCGCCGGATTTTTGGTATCGAGCACGCGCAGCGGATTCGTATAGAGGCGACGTTTGGCGTCCTCGTCGAGCACATCGACGTGCTTTTCAAGATACGCGATGAGCTCGACCCGATGGGCCGCGCGCTCTTCGGCAAGGCCGAGCGAGTTGATCTCGAGACGAATGCCGGTCAAACCGAGGTCGCCCCACAGACGCTGGCACATCAAGATGATTTCGGCGTCCGTGTCGGGGCCGGCAAAACCGAGGGCTTCGACGCCCACTTGGTGAAACTGCCGGTAGCGCCCGCGTTGCGGACGCTCGTGACGGAACATCGGGCCGATGTACCAAAGCCGCTTCGGGCCATCGTAAAGCAAGTTGTGCTCGATGGCGGAGCGCACGACGGCCGCCGTATTTTCGGGCCGCAGCGTGAGATGCTCGCCATTGAGCGAATCGACGAAGCTGTACATTTCTTTTTCGACGATGTCGGTCACTTCGCCGATCCCGCGCGTGAAGAGCTGGGTGTGCTCGACGATCGGGGTACGGATGTTCTGATAACCGTACGCGCGCAGCATCGACTTGACCGTCGATTCGAAGAAGTCCCACAGCGCGGCGTCCTGAGGCAGGATGTCGTTCATGCCTTTGACGCCGGCGAGCTTCTCGAGCTTTCTCTTCTGTTCTGTCATCGTAGTTCGGTTCGGTCTTTAGTTCGCGACGCTCTGGCGGCCATAGCGGCGCTCGACGTAGTCGCTCACGATTTGCTGGAATTCCTCCGCGATCCGCTCGCCGCGCAAGGTTTTGACCTTCTCGCCGTCGATGAATACGGGCGCCGCCGGGTTTTCGCCGGAGCCGGGCAAACTGATGCCGATGTTGGCTTGCTTCGATTCGCCCGGACCGTTGACGATGCAGCCCATCACCGCCACGTGCATCTTTTCGACGCCGGGGTATTGATCGCGCCAAACGGGCATCTGCGCACGCAGATAAGTTTGGATCTGCGAGGCAAGCTCTTGGAACAGCGTGCTCGTCGTGCGGCCGCAGCCCGGGCAAGCGATGACCATGGGCGTAAACGAGCGCAAACCCATCGTTTGCAGGATTTCCTGGCCGACCACGACTTCGCCCGTGCGCGACGCGCCGGGCTCGGGCGTCAGCGAGATGCGGATCGTATCGCCGATCCCTTCCTGCAGCAGAACGCTGAGCGCGGCCGTCGATGCAACGATGCCTTTCGATCCCATGCCCGCTTCGGTCAGCCCGAGATGGAGCGCGAACTCGCAGCGGCGCGCGAGTTCGCGGTAAACGGCGATGAGATCCTGCACGCCGCTCACCTTGCACGACAAGATGATCTTGTTACGCGACAAACCAAGTTCGACGGCGCGCTCGGCCGAGCCGATCGCCGACTGAATCAGCGCTTCGTACATGACGCTCTGCGCATCCCACGGCTCGCTGCGTTCGGCGTTGGCGTCCATCATGCGCGCGAGCAGGTCCTGATCCAGGCTGCCCCAATTCACGCCGATACGCACGGGCTTGTCATAGCGAATCGCCGCTTCGATCATCTGCGCGAATTGCGTGTCGCGTTTCGCGCCATGACCGACGTTGCCCGGGTTGATGCGGTATTTCGAAAGCGCTTCGGCGCACGCGGGGTAGTCGCGCAGCAGCAAATGCCCGTTGTAGTGGAAATCGCCGACGAGCGGCACCGTCACGCCCATCCGGTCGAGCTGCTCGCGAACCGCGGGAACAGCCTGCGCGGCCTCGGGCGTATTCACGGTGATCCGCACGAGTTCCGAACCCGCTTGTGCGAGTTCCTTGATTTGGATAGCCGTGCCGATCGCATCGGCGGTATCCGTATTCGTCATCGACTGAATACGGACGGGGGCATCGCCGCCGATCGTCACGAGCTGGCCGCCCCAGCGAACGTCGACCGCGTTCGAGGCGCGGCGCTTCGCGGGACCGCCGAAAACCGGTTCGGAAGAACAAATTTGACTGCTGTTGTCGGTAGGCATCGAAAGAACCGTGGATACTGGTTACGCTGCGCGCGCGACCGTCTTCGACGGCCGCTCGCCCGAATGAACGTGGCCGCGGCGGGCCACCGCGGCGCTAGATCGTTACGGCAACGTGAAATGCACGACGTTGCCCTTGTTCGGACCGAACTTGGCCGCTTCGACGGGCTGTCCGTCGAGCGTCATCGATTCGAGCCCCGCGCGGTTGCCCGCTGTAATCTTGAAGGGCGCCTGCCCCGATACTTCCTTCGACTCGCCTGCGTGCACGAGCCCCGAGAAAACTTCCTTGCCGTTTTTGTCGCGGACGCTGAACCAGCTGTCTTGCGTGACCTTCACCGCGACCGTCGACGCACCGGGCGCCGGCGTGTCGGATGCCGCCACGGCCGGCTGCGCCGCGGGCTCCGATGCTTTCGCGACGGCCGGCTGCTGCGACGCAGGCTGAGGCCCGGCAACGGGGACCGAGGCGGGCGGCGTGGCCTGCACGATCGCCGGCTGCGAAGCCGCGGGCGGCAGCTCCGTGGTTTCCAGATGGGCAATCGTTGCGCCGCTTGCCGCAGCCGTCGTCGCCGCGTTGGCCTGTTCGTCCGAAGCCGCGGCCGCACCAGGCGCCGCCGCTTGGTCGCCCACCAACCCGGATGCCATGACCGCGGTACCGGGCGCCACCGCACCCGACGCCGCGCCGGCCGGATTGGCGGCCAACCCGCCGGCGCGCGCCTTCAGGCGCGCCAACCAGGCCGACGAATCACCACCCTGGCGCCACATCGCCAGCGCGATGATGACGACAACACCGGCTGCGACGCCCCACCACCACGATCGGTGCTTAGGCGTGCCGCCCAGGGACACGGACACCCGCCCGCGCGGCAGATCCGCGCCCCTCGACGCAGGCATCGACAGATCGGGTTCGGGTTCACCTTTGACGCGCCGCAGGGCTTGAGCGAACGGCTCGGGATCGGTGCCCAGCATCTTGGCATAGCTGCGGATGACGCCCAGCGCGAACGTCGTTCCGGGCAACTGGCTGATGTCGCCCGCCTCGAGTGCGCGCATTTTATTTGGCGAAACCTTCAATCGCGCCGACACGTCATCGACGGACCAGCCCTTCGCTTCCCGCATTTGCGCAAGACGCGCTCCGACCGCGGCCAGCGAGTCGAGCGGCGCGTACGAGGCGCCCGGCGCCGCCTGCGGCTCGACGCTTCCCCGGCCCGCGCCAGTCTGTGTGCCTTCTGATTGCGGATGCTGCGGCTCACTCATCCCTGATCCTCGCGTCGATTCTCTTTTTTCCACTCCGCGCGCGGTACAGCTCATCAGCTGCCCTCGCTGCGCGGACCGTCTGTCTCGCTACTGCATGGCGGCGCACCCATGGCGCCGCCCCCTTCATGCCGCGCATCGCCTCAGGCGATGCGACTTCTCTTGCCTGCCGCTCGTGCCGTACCCCGATCGGTCACGCGCTCAGGCGCCAATACGTTAGCGCACGGGCCGCACTTCGATGACCTTGCCCGCCCGGCCCATCCGCTCGGCCACCCGCGTGCGGTCCTTCACCGCGCCCGCGAGCTGACCGCAAGCAGCATCGATATCGTCGCCGCGCGTCTTGCGCACCGTCGTCACGACGCCCGCGTCGATGAGAATCTGCGCGAAGCGCTTGATCCGGTCAGCCTTGGAGCGCACGAGGCCCGACTCCGGAAACGGATTGAACGGAATCAGGTTGAACTTGCACGGCACGTCGGCCGTCAGCGCAAGCAACTCGCGTGCGTGCGCGTCGCTGTCGTTGACGCCGTCGAGCATGCAGTACTCGAACGTGATGAAATCGCGCGGTGCGACTTCGAGGTACCGCCTGCAGGCGCTCATCAACTCGCGCAGAGGATACTTCTTGTTCAGCGGCACCAGCATGTCGCGCAGCGAATCGTTGGGCGCATGCAGCGACACGGCGAGCGCAACCGGCAGGTCGGCCCCGAGCCGGTCCATCATCGGCACGACGCCCGACGTCGAGACCGTCACACGGCGACGCGATAGCCCGTAGGCGTTGTCGTCCAGCATGAGCCTGAGCGCCGGGACGAGCGCATCGTAATTGAGCAGCGGCTCGCCCATGCCCATCATGACCACATTGGTGATGACGCGTTCGCCCTTGTTGTCGGGCGCATGCGGGCGACCGAGCGCGGCCCGCAAGGCGAATTCGGCCATCCGCAACTGGCCGATGATTTCGGCCGTGCTCAGATTGCGCGAAAAACCCTGCTTGCCCGTCGAGCAGAACCGGCAGTTGACGGCGCAGCCCGCCTGCGACGACACGCACAGCGTGCCGCGGGTCTCTTCGGGAATGAACACCGTCTCGACGGCGTTGCCGTTGCCGACGTCGACGAGCCACTTGCGGGTGCCGTCGGCCGATACGTGGTCGCTGACCACGGGCGGCATCACGATGGCCGCGCGATCCTTGAGCTTCGTGCGAAGCGATTTCGCGAGATCGGTCATGCCGTCGAAATCGGCGGCGTTGTACTGGTGAATCCAGCGCTGCAGCTGCTTGGCGCGAAACGCCTTCTCGCCCAGGCTGTCGCAATAGGCGACGAGGCCCGCGGCGTCGAGGTCGAGAAGGTTGACGGAGGAACTGCTCGTCATGTCGGATCCTGCTGTTTCAATGCAGCCCGCCCGGCACGGCTACGCGCGTGAAGCGCGACACCAGGCCAGGCGGGCTGCTCGCGCCAGGCATCGATCGTGGACTTATCGTCCGGCGATCAGCGCGAGTAGACGTTGATTTCCGGGAAGAAGAACGCGATTTCGACAGCCGCCGTTTCCGCGGCGTCCGAACCGTGCACGGCGTTCGCGTCGATGCTGTCGGCGAAATCGGCGCGGATCGTGCCCTTGTCGGCCTTCTTCGGATCGGTTGCGCCCATCAGGTCGCGGTTCTTCAGGATGGCGCTTTCGCCTTCGAGCACTTGCACCATTACCGGGCCCGAGATCATGAATTCGACGAGATCCTTGAAGAACGGACGCGCGGCGTGGACGGCGTAGAATTTTTCCGCGTCGGCGCGCGACAGTTGCGCCATGCGCGCTGCGACGATCTTCAGGCCCGCGTTTTCGAAACGGCTGTAGATCTGGCCAATCACGTTTTTCGCCACTGCATCGGGCTTGATAATCGACAGAGTACGCTCGATCGCCATAAAAACTCCAAAAAATTAAGGGGTTACGGATTCTAATGAATCTGCAATTGTAGCATGTTCCAGTGTATGATTGCGACCGATCCCCTTCGCTCGCGAAAGATCGTTCGAAAAGCGTGCGCAGCGCTTGAAACTCCCGCCGATCGGGCCGATCTTAGGAAACGGGTAGACCACTTGCGAGGCCTTCGCCGCGCAATCGAGCGAAACCCTGTTTGAGTGCGTTTTTACGCAAGGAGAAAGCATGAACGACTATCCGTACAACGCCACCCGCGGCGGCGCCGTCGGTTCGGCGGCCATCCGCAACCGGGTGCTACGGAATACCTACTGGCTGCTCGCGCTGTCGATGGTGCCGACCGTGATCGGCGCTTGGCTCGGCGTCGCGAGCGGTTTCTCGCTGTTCGCGGCCACGAGCCCGGTCATGAGCCTGTTCGCGTTCCTGGCGATCGCTTTCGGCTTCATGTTCGCCATCGAGCGCACGAAAGAAAGCTCGGTCGGCGTGCTGGTGCTGCTGGGATTCACGTTCTTCATGGGCCTGATGCTTTCGCGGCTCCTGACGATGATCCTGCACTTCTCGAACGGCGCGTCGCTGATCATGCTCGCGTTCGGCGGGACGGCGGTCATCTTCGCGGCCATGGCCACGATCGCCACGGTCAGCAAGCGCGATTTCTCCGGTCTCGGCCAATGGCTGTTCATGGGCGTGATCGTCATCCTGCTCGCCGGGGTCGCGAACATGTTCCTGCACCTGCCGGCCCTGATGCTGACCGTCTCGGTGCTCGCGATCGTGATTTTCTCGGCCTACATGCTGTTCGACGTACAACGCATCGTGAACGGCGGGGAAACCAACTACATCACGGCCACGCTCGCGATCTATCTCGATCTTTACAACGTGTTCGTCAATCTGCTGTCGCTGCTCGGCATCTTTGGCGGAAACCGCAACTGACGCGCCGTGGGGGCGGCAACGCCCTCGTCTTACCGATTGGGCGGGACGAACACGCCTTCGTTTCCGCCGAAGCATACGAGCCTCCGCGAGCGCCACGCGCCGCGGAGGCTTTATTTCGCCCGCGCCGCCGATGCGGCGAGCGGGTCCGGCGGCTCGGGCGCTACGGTCAGTCGCGCTCGAACAGCGCGATCGATTCGACGTGGGACGTGTGCGGAAACATATTGACCACGCCGGCGCCCTTCAGCCGATATCCCGCTTCGTGCACGAGCAGCCCCGCGTCGCGCGCCAGCGTGGCCGGGTTGCACGAGACGTAGACGATGCGGCCCGGCAGCGATCCGTCCCCACTTTGTGCGATTTCCGCCAACGCCTTCGAGACTGCGAGCGCACCTTCGCGCGGCGGGTCGATGAGGAACTTGTCGAAAGGACCGAGCGCGCGCAGATCGTCGGCCGTTACGTCGAACAAATTACGGCAAGCGAACGACGTGTGCCGATCCACACCGTTGGTCTTGGCATTCGCCAGCGCGCGCGTGGTCAGCGCTTCGCTGCCTTCGATGCCCACCACCTCGCGCGCCAAGCGGGCGAGCGGGAGCGTGAAATTGCCCAATCCGCAGAAAAGATCGAGCACGCGATCGCCGCGCTTCGGCGAAAGTAGCCTGAGCGCGCGGCCCACCAGCACGCGGTTGATCGCGTGATTGACCTGCGTGAAATCGGTCGGCTTGAACGGCATGCGAATACCGAATTCGGGCAACGTGTAGTCGAGTTCGACATCGAGCGGATAGAACGGCACTGCCGTATCCGGCCCTTTTGGCTGAACCCAAAATTGCACGCCGTACTCGTCGGCGAACGCACGCACTTGCGCTTCGTCGTCAGCCGTCATCGGCTCTAGCACGCGTAGCACGAGCGCCGTGACGCTCGTGCCCACGGCCAATTCGATTTGCGGCAGACGGTCGCGGATCGTCAGGCGCGCAACGAGCTCCCGCAACGGGACCAGCATCGCCGAAACGTGCGGCGGCAGCACTTCGCAGCTCGTCATATCGGCGACATAGCTGCTCTTTCTCTCATGGAAACCGACCAGCACGCCGCCCTTCTTGGCGACATGGCGCACCGTCAGCCGCGCGCGGTATCGATACCCCCAAGTGGGTCCGTGGATAGGCCTGAAAACGGTTTCCGGCCGGACTTTGGACAAATGCCAGAGATTGTCCTCGAGCACCCGCTGCTTGATTGCCACCTGCGCGCGCTCGTCGAGATGCTGCATCGAACAGCCGCCGCACGTGCCGAAAAACTTGCATTGAGGCGCGGTACGCATCGCGCTTGCGCGTAAGACATCGACGACCTCGGCCTGCTCGAAGCTCGCCTTTTTCCGGTAGCTGGTATAGGTGACGCGCTCGCCGGGCAACGCGCCCTCGACGAAAATAACCTTGCCGGGCTCGCCCTCGTCGGTCGTCACCCGACCGACGCCGCGCGCCTCCATGTCGAGAGAGTGGATTTCGATCGCGGGCGATACGACGGGCGATGCGCCGCGTTGGCTGCGACGCGCGATACTACGAGGAGATTCGGACACCTGCGGCTTCCTGACAGACATGGGACGAAAGGCGAGATTGTAGACGAACGGCGCAATGCCACGGAGAACGATGGTGAAGCTCGTGAGTTGGAACGTGCAATGGGGACGCGACGCCGGCGGCCGCGTCGATCTGAACCGAACGATCGGCGAAGCCAAGCGGCTGGCCGACTTCGACGTGCTCTGCATGCAGGAGATCACGCGCGGGTTCGGCGTGCTGCCGGGCGGGCCCGGGCCGGACCAGTTCGAAGAAATTTCCCGAGCGCTGCCAGGCTACACCGTGCTCGACGCGATCGGCGCCGATCTCCCGCCAGTGGACGAATCGGGGCGGCGGCGCCAGTTCGGCAACGCGATCGCGACTCGCCTGCCCGTCTCGATGGCCATCCGCCACTCGCTGAGGTGGCCCGCCGACGCCGCCGCGCCGTCGATGCAGCGCGTCGCGCTCGAGGCCATCATCGAGGCGAGCAGCGGGCCGCTGAGAGTCATCGTCACGCATCTCGAATTTTATTCGCTGAAGCAGCGTCTCGCGCAAGTCGACGACTTGCGACGGTTGCAGCTGGAAGCGGCCGATCACGCCGCGCATCCGGCGCCGGCCGAAAACGCAGTTGGCCCGTTCGCTCCGACAGCCAGACCTGTCAGCGCGATCGTCTGCGGCGACTTCAACAGTGCTTTCGGGTCGGAGGCGTACCAGCGCTTTGTCGCCCCGCTGCCGGGCGCACCCGGCTTCCTCGACGCATGGACAACGTTGCATCCGGGTATGACGCCGCCCTTGACGGCAGGCGTGTACGACACTCGGCAGTGGAGCGACGGGCCGCTGACGTGCGATTTCGCCTTCGTCACGGAAGACTTGCGCCACCGCCTACGAAGCTGCGAGATCGATGGGGCGACGCAAGCATCCGATCATCAGCCGATCATTTTGGAGATCGATTAAATCGAAAGCCGGCCAACGGCGGGCGACGAATTCACAGCGACGCAGCGGCGGCGCCAGGTATGGCGGGTTCCGAGAATGCAGCCAAGTACTCCGCCCAGTGCGGCGCGCTCTCTTGTGCCAGCGATTGTTTGACGAACGCGATCTCGTCGGCGTACTCGTCGGGGGAAAAGGCGCCGCGCATCAGTTGAAAGCGGCAATAGAGCAAGTAAGTGTTGAGGACATCGGTTTCGCAATAGTTGCGGATTTCGTCGATCCGCCCTTCACGAAAGGCGGTCCACACCTGGCCGCCGTCCATGCCGAGTTTGCCGGGAAAACCGCATAGCTTGGCCAGCGCGTCGAGCGGCGCATTGGCGCGCGCTTGATACATCGCGAGCACATCCATCAGATCGGTATGACGGGAGTGATACCGGCTGATGTAGTTGTTCCACTTGAAGTCGCGGTCGTCTTCGCCCAGATCCCAATAGCGCGACGCCGAAATGCCATGCACGAGCGCGCGATAATGCAAGACGGGTAAATCGAAGCCGCCGCCGTTCCACGAAACGAGTTGCGGCGTGTACTTCTCGATCACACGGTAGAACGATTGAATGAGCGCGGCTTCGCCGTCCTCGATCGTCCCGAGGGAGCGTACGCGCAATCCGGAACGGTCGCGAAACACACAGGAAATCGCCGCCACGCGCTGCAAATGGTGCGGCAAGAAATCGCTGCCGGTCTTTTCGCGGCGTGCGGCGAATGCATGCTCGGCCACGTCGGCATCGCTCATGGAATCGGGCAGGTCGTCAAGGCGACGAATGCCGGCGACATCGGGGATCGTCTCGATGTCGAAAACGAGAATCGGAATCATGAAGTATTAGAGCACGGCGTCCTTGCGCACGCCGTTGGATGCGAAAAATCGCTTCAAGCGCACGAGCGCCTCTTGCTGGATCTGCCTCACCCGCTCGCGCGTCAGGCCCATTTCGTCGGCCAGCTCCTCGAGCGTGGCCGGCTCGATATGATTGAGGCCGAAACGCCGCTCGATAACGTGCCGATGCTTGTCCGACAGCCTCGACAGCCAGGCCCGCGTCAACGTTTCCAACTCGCGGTGCTGCACTTCCGCGTCGGGCGACTGGCTTTGGTCGTCGGACAGCAAATCGAGCAGGCTGCTGGCCGGGTCGAGGTCGAGCGGCGCATCGAGCGAGGCGGTGTGCTCGTTGAGCGCGAGAATATCGGTGACTTCGTCGGTCGTCTTGCCCGTGAGATAAGCGATGTCGTCGATACTCGCATCGCGACGTTCGACAGGCTCGCCGGAATTCATCGAATTCTTTTCCAGGTGGCGCTTCGCGCGCAGCACTTGGTTGAGCTCGCGGATGACGTGCACCGGAAGCCGCACCGTGCGCGCCTGGTTCATGATCGCCCGTTCGATGCTTTGGCGAATCCACCAAGTCGCGTAGGTCGAAAAACGGAAACCGCGCGTGGGATCGAACTTTTCGATGGCGTGCATGAGGCCCAGATTGCCTTCCTCGATCAGATCGAGCAGCGGCACGCCGCGATTCAGGTAGCCCTTCGCGATGCTCACGACGAGCCGCAGATTGCGCTCGATCATCACCTGCCGCGCTTCGAATTCGCCCGCCTTGGCCAGTCGCGAATAGCGCTGTTCTTCCTCGACCGTCAACAACGGCTTGACGCTGATGCGATTCAGGTAATGCTGAATCGTGTCCGCCGTCAGCTCGGCTTGCAGCAGCGCGCGGAAATCGTCAGGATCCGGGCCGGGCTCGGCCGCTCCTTCGCGCCCCTCCGCACCCTCCTCGGCTTCCCCGGAAGCCGCCTCCGATTCGTACTCGGATTCAGCCTCGGCCGGGTCGTCCTCGGGCTCGGTCGTCGAAGCGCCGGCATCATGCACCCGGTCGAGCGTGTCGCGGCTAGGCGTGTCCGTTTCGGCGTGCTGCTTGCGGCGCTTCGATGTCGGCATGGTCGTATCGCTTATTGCGGCGGCAAGTATTTCATCGGATCGACAGGTTTGCCCTGTCGGCGGATCTCAAAGTGCAGCATCACGCGGTCGGCATCGCTGTTGCCCATCTCGGCGATCTTCTGCCCCTTCGTCACCGCATCCCCCTCTTTTACCATCAAAGCGCGGTTGTGTGCATAGGCGGTGAGATACATCGCGTTGTGTTTGATGATAATGAGATTGCCGTAACCGCGCAGCCCATTTCCGGCATAAACGACGCGCCCGTCCGCCGCGGCCTTGACCGCCTCGCCCGGCGTGCCACCGATGTTCAGGCCTTTGTTCCGGTTGTCGTCGAACGTGTTGAGGATGTTTCCTCGCACGGGCCACGAAAATGCGACGCTACCGTCGCCGACCGGCGAACTCGCCGGTGCGCCCGCCGCCGGCTGCGGCGGAATCGTTGTCGCGGTCGCGCCGGGGGTCGAGGCGTACATCGGCGGCACGGCAGCATTCGCCGTCGGGGCGGACGGTGCGCCCGCGCTGGAAGAGCCAAGCGGCGCGCCTTGCACAGCGCCGCCGGTCGTCACCGGCGCCGTCGCCACGCCGGGCGTCATCGCGGCCGTGTTCGCACCGGGCGGCGCGACGCGCAATAGCTGGTCGACTTCGATTTGGTTCGGGTTCGTGAGGTTGTTCCACGCAGCGATGTCGCGATAGTTCTGACCGTTTTCGAGCGCAATGCGATAGAGCGTGTCGCCGGGCTTGACCCGGTAGTAGCCGGGTGGCGGCGGGCCAAGCGGGACGGCGCTTTGCGAGGCGCCCAACGGAGCGGCGGCGGTCGCCGCTGTCGAAAGCGCGCTCGAGCGGTCCACGACGGGCGCCTGATCGAGCCGCGTCGCGCATGCGGCGAGCGTAGAGAGGGCAAGCGCACAGACGACGCGCTGAGCGGCCGTCAACCGAGCCTGTTCGTTGTGTGTTTGCATCGCGCGCAACGTAAACATCGGTGTCAAATCACTCCGGATTTTAAGGGGACAAAGAAAACGCGATCAAGGCGGGACTCCCGCCATTGACTCGGCGCGACGCGCTCGACGAGCGTCAACACCTGTGCCGGCCCGTTCTGCGAACCGACCGGTGCGACGAGCCTGCCGCCAACCGCCAACTGCTCGAGCAGCGCCTGCGGCACGTCGAGCCCGGCCGCCGCGATCACGATCGCGTCGAACGGCGCGGCGGCCGGCAAGCCCACCCGCCCGTCGCCGTAATGCAACCGAATGTTCGGCACCCGCAACGGCCGCAGATTGAGCTTCGCGCGCTCGTACAGCGGCTTGATCCGCTCGATCGAGTAGACGTCGCGCGCGATGCGGCTCAATACGGCGGCTTGATAACCGCAGCCGGTGCCAATCTCGAGTACGCGCTCGAGGGAACGGCCCGCACCGGCCAATTCCAGCATGCGCGCCACCACCGACGGCTTCGAGATCGTCTGCTGATGGCCGATGGGCAGCGCCGAATCCTCATATGCCTGCGCCGCCAACCCCGGATCGACGAACATATGGCGCGGGACCGCGGCCATTGCATCGAGGACGCGAGCATCGGCGATGCCATGACCTCGAAGCCTTTCGACCATGCGCTCGCGCACCCGTTCCGAAGTCAGCGCGAGCGCGCTCGTCAGCGGAACGTTGGGCGCCCCCATTTTGTCGGCGGGATACGACGTATGCATGTCAGCGCGCCGGCCAGCGTTCTCGCGGACGGACAGCGGTTCGCGCGCCCGCGGGCGCTCGTCCGGGCGGGCGCGCGAATCGGCCGCCGTACGGGGTTTGCGCTCTAGATCGGCAAGCCCGAGCGGAAAGCGCTTGGCGCGTTCGCCCGTCATGAATCGCGACGCGCGGCGTGCGCCCACTCTCGCGTGGCGGCCATCATTTGTGTATGCGTGAGATCGAGCTGCAGAGGCGTGATGGACACGCGACCTTGAGCAAGCGCGTGAAAATCGGTGCCCTCGCTCGCATCCAGCGCCTCGCCCGACGGCCCGATCCAGTAGATCGGCTCGCCGCGCGGGTTGGTTTGGCGGATGACGGGCTGCGACGGGTGCCGTTTGCCGAGGCGCGTCACTTCCCAATCGCCGAGCTGGTCATAGGGCAGATTCGGGATATTGACGTTCAAGAGCGGGTGCGTCGGCAGCGGATGGTTCAGGAAATGACGAACGATGTCGGCCGCCACGCGCGCCGCATCTTCCAAGTGCGCCCAATCTTTTTCGACGAGCGAAAAGGCGATGGCCGGGACGTTGAACATGACGCCCTCGGTGGCGGCTGCGACCGTACCCGAGTAAAGGGTATCTTCGCCGACGTTCTGGCCGTTGTTGATGCCCGAGACGACGAGGTCGGGCTTGTGATCGAGCATGCCCGTCAGCGCAATATGGACAGAATCGGTCGGCGTACCGTTTACGTAGTAAAAACCGTTCGCCGATCGCCAAACCGACAGCGGACGCGAAAGCGTCAGCGAGTTCGATGCGCCGCTGCAATTTTGCTCGGGCGCCATCACCGTCACCTCGCCCAGGGGCTTCAGTGCGTGATAAAGCGCCGCAAGTCCGGGCGCGAGATAACCGTCGTCGTTGCTCAGTAGGATTCGCATCCGGCGATTGTAACCGAGGAGCGAAGGCGTCTCTACGATCGAACGACTGCCTGCGCGGCAATTCGTTCAAGCGACGAAAAGGCACGGTCGTTCGAGTTGTTCTACACTGCGGCGAGACACCCGCCACCCCCAAGGAAACGCCGATGCGCGCCATTCGATGCCACCGATACGGACCGCCCGAGACCCTGATCGTCGATACGCTGGCCGACCTGCAGCCGGGCCCCGGCGAAGTCGTCATCGACGTCAAAGCGGCTAGCGTGAATTTCCCCGACGTGCTCGTCATCGAGAATAAGTATCAGTTCAAACCGCCGCTGCCGTTCACCCCAGGTTCGGAAGTGGCCGGACTCGTGCGGGCGGTCGGAGATGGCGTCGCCAACCTTCGCGTGGGCATGCCCGTGGCGGCGTTCACACGCATCGGAGGATTCGCCGAACAAGCGCTCGCACCGGCCGATGCCTGCATGCCGCTGCCGAGCGACGTGGATTACGCGACGGCGGCGTCGTTCACGCTTGCCTATGGCACGTCGCATCACGCGGTCATCGACCGCGGCGGCTTGTGCGCCGGCGAGACCATGCTGGTCCTCGGCGCGGGCGGCGGCGTCGGGCTGGCCGCCGTCGAAATCGGCAAGGCGGTGGGCGCGCGCGTGATCGCCGCGGCGTCCAGCGACGAAAAGCTCGCCGCCGCACGCGAGCATGGCGCCGACGCGACGATCCGCTATGACAGCGAGAATTTGCGCGAACGCATCGCCGAGTTGACGAACGGGAAAGGTCCGGACGTCGTCTACGACCCTGTCGGCGGCGCGTCTTCCGAGCCGGCGTTTCGCAGCATCGGCTGGCGCGGCCGCTACCTCGTCGTGGGCTTTGCGAGCGGGGAGATTCCCAAGCTGCCGTTGAACCTGGCTCTGCTCAAGGGGGCGAGCGTCGTCGGCGTGTTCTGGGGCGAATTCGCGAGCCGCGAGCCGCAGCGCAACGCGCAAGCCTTCGAGGAGCTGACGCGCTAGCTGCGGGAAGGCAAGCTACGCCCGCTCGTCAGCGCGCGCTATCGGCTGGAAGACACGCCGCGTGCGCTGTCGGACATGGCGCAGCGGCGCGTGACGGGCAAGATCGTCATTACGCCCTAGGGCATCAGCCGCGCCGCTCATGCCACGTCAAGGCTCAGCTGGCCGCTTCCGCACAGACGCACCGCGCCAGCCGCTGTGCGCGCCGCTAGACGATCTTGCGGGCGCGCAGCTCGGCGATCGCCTGCGCGTCGTAGCCAAGCGCGGCGAGCACCTCGTCCGTATGCTCGCCGAGCGCGGGCCCGAGCCATCGCGTGCCGCCCGGCGTCTCGGAAAGCTTCGGCGTGACGTTGGGCAACGCGATGTCGAGCCCATCTTGCCACTTGAAGTGCTCGATCATCTTGCGAGCCGCGAATTGCGGATCGGTGAACATGTCGGCCGCGCTATAGATCCGGCCAACCGGCACATCGGCTGCGTTCAGGACGCCGAGCGCTTCCTCGATCGTGCGCTCCGAAAGCCAAGCGGCGATCGCATCGTCGATCTCGCGCGTGCGCGGCACGCGGCCGTCGTTATGGGCGAGCGCCGGATCGTCGGCTAGATCTTGACGCTCGATCGCCACCATCAGGCGCTTGAAAATCGGATCGCTGTTGCCGCCGATAACGATGCTGCCATCCTTGCACGGATAGGTATTCGACGGCACGATGCCCGGCAGCGAGGCGCCCGTGCGTTCGCGCACGGCCCCGTACACGCCGTATTCGGGCACGATGCTCTCCATCATGTTGAACACGGCTTCGTATAGCGCCACGTCGACGACCTGCCCTTTGCCCCCGTTCGCCTGCCGATGGTGCAGCGCCATCAGCGCACCGATGACCGCATGCAGCGCGGCGATCGAATCGCCGATCGAGATGCCGATGCGCGGCGGCGGCAGCTCGGGATAACCCGTGATGTAACGCAGGCCGCCCATCGCCTCGGCGATCGAGCCGAACCCCGGCCGATCGCGATACGGGCCGCTCTGGCCGTAGCCCGACAAACGCACCATGACAAGGCCCGGATTTTCGGCGCTGAGCACATCGTAGCCGAGGCCGAGTTTTTCGAGCAGCCCGGGGCGGAAGTTTTCGACGACGATGTCGGCTTCGCGCGCGAGCTGCTGCAGAATCCGTTTACCCTCGGGCGCCTTCAAGTTCAGGGTCACCGATTTCTTGTTGCGCGCCTGAACGGCCCACCAGAGCGACGTGCCGCCGGTTTCCGGATAAAGCATGCGCCACTTGCGCAGCGGGTCTCCGCCGTTCGGATCCTCGACCTTGACGACTTCGGCGCCGAACTCGCCAAGCATCCGCGACGCGAACGGCCCGGCGATCAGCGTGCCCAGCTCGAGCACCTTGACACCCGCGAGCGGGCCGGTCGATGCGCTCATGTCGCTCCTCTCCTCTTCAAAGGTTCAAAGTACGTTCGGCCGAGCGCCGACGTATCGGGCCGCGGCGCCGCTTTCGCTAGAGCGAACGGCGATCGAGCATCGCGCGAGCGATCGTGCCGGCGTCGACGTATTCCAGCTCGCCGCCGACAGGCACTCCGCGCGCCAGGCGCGTCACCGACAAATCTCGTGCTTTCAAGGTTTGCGCAAGGTAATGGGCCGTGGCCTCGCCTTCGTTGGTGAAATTCGTGGCCAGCACGACTTCCTTGACGACACCGTCCGACGCGCGTTTGACGAGACGATCGAAGTGGATTTCCTTCGGGCCGATACCGTCGAGCGGACTCAAGCGCCCCATCAGGACGAAATACAGACCGCGGTACGTCATCGTCTGCTCGAGCATGATTTGATCCGCCGGCGTCTCGACGACGCAAAGCAGCGTCGGGTCCCTGGACTCGTCGCTGCATACGTCGCACAGGCGCGCCTCGGTGAACGTGTTGCACTTCTCGCAATGGCGCAGATGCTCCGTCGCGAACAAGAGCGAGCGGCCAAGCCGCTCGGCGCCTTCGCGATCGTGCTGCATCAAGTGATAGGCCATGCGCTGCGCGGATTTTGGCCCGACGCCGGGCAGCACGCGCAGCGCCTCGACCAGCGCGACGAGGGCGGAAGGCTGCTTCATCGCACCTCGCTCCGAGCAACCGCGCACTCCACGCTATTCACCGGCAAGGCGGTCGCGGATCGCAAAGAACGCATCGTCAGAACGGCAGTTTGAACCCGGGCGGCAGCGGAAGGCCCGATGTCATGCCGCTCATCTTTTCCTGCGCGGTGGCTTCGGCCTTGCGCACGGCGTCGTTGAACGCCGCGGCGACGAGGTCTTCAAGCATGTCTTTGTCGTCGGCGAGCAAGCTCGGGTCGATCGACACGCGTCGGACATCGTTCTTGCAGGTCATCGTCACTTTCACGAGCCCGGCGCCCGATTGGCCCTCGACCTCGATCTGCGCAAGCTGCTCCTGCATCTTCTTCATGTTTTCCTGCATCTGCTGGGCCTGCTTCATCAGCCCGGCGAGTTGGCCTTTCATCATGGACGTGCTCCTTCGATCGTATGGACGTTGCATGCGGCCGTCGCATCGATGCGATGCCGCGAATAGGTTATCTGGAAGAGGTATTTCGTGCTCGTCGTGCCCTGTCGCATCGCGCTCGGGCGGTTCAGCGCGCCGCGGCCCCCGCCTCGGCGTCAGGCAAAATCGGTTTGATCGAGCCCGGCACGATGCTCGCGCCGAAATCGCGGATCAGCGATTGGACGAAAGGATCCGCGCCGATTTCCCGTTCGGCGTCACGCTGACGCTCGGCGCGAGCGGCCGCCTCGAGCACCGCGGCGGTGCGGCGCGCGGGGCCCACCGTGACCCGCACATCTAGCGTCTTGCCGAGTTTCTCGGCCAGCGCCGTCTTCAATTTGGCGACCTGCGCGGCGTCCGCATACTGCGGCACGGGCACGCTCAGCATCAAGCTCTCGCCATCGAGTCCGGTCAATTCGCTGTTGAACGCGAGCTGGTGAGCGACGCCCGTCAACCCGAGGCTGCCCGCAAGCGCCGGCCAGTCGCCCTCGAAGCCCACGGCGCCGAGCGCGATGGGCGGCGGCAACTGGCTCAGGTCGATGGCCGGGGTCGATGGTGCGGCCGGAGCGTCGAAACGCGCATCGATGCGCACGTCGTCAGGGCCGCGATCGAATTCGGGCATGTAGCCGTCGTCAGGCGGGCCGGCAAAGTAATCGTCTTCGGAAGAAGGCGGCGGATAGTCGTCGGCCGGCGGCATGTCGTCCCATGGCGCCGGGGCTTGTGCGGCGGCGGACGGCGCGGCGCGTTCAGCGCGCGGCGCCCCGACGTTCTGCTCCGGCGCACGCGGGCGCGGTGTCGGCACCACGACGGCCGGACGCGGCGCGGGCGGCTTGACCGGCGTCTCGGCTAGGGGCTTCGCGCTCGCCCGATTACGATCGGTCGATACGCGCAGACCCGCGTTGCGCAGCACATCGAGCGCGGCGCTCGCGCCACCCGTGCGCGGCCGGGTGTCGGCTAGCGGCACGGCTGCCGCGGGCGGCGCGACTAAAGCCGATTCGGCCGAAGCAACCGGTGAGCGTCGCGTTGCCGGCGCGCTCGGCTGAGGGCCGCCAGCCGGTTCGGGCGCCGCCCCGGGTTGGGGCTCCCTGGAAAACGCGGGCGCAACGTCTTCCAAGTCGGCCGCCGGCGCAGTGAACGCGTCCCGCGCTTCCCCGGCGCCCTTCGCCAAGAGCGGAACCGCGCCTCGCGACACGGGTGCATCGGCGGCGGAATCGGTCGGCTCGATGGGCGGCGCGGCGGGCGATGCGGCCTTATCGCCCGCGCCGCGCGCATTCACAGCCGCGGGCCCGCGACCTGCTTGGGCAGCCACCGGCGCGCGACGGTTCGCCGCGGTTCCTAAGGCGCCCGCTTGCCCCGCGCCCTTCGGCGTCGTCCCCGACGGGCCGCCCCCCGGCGGCAACGCCGGCTCGAACGCGAGCATGCGCAGCAGCGTCATCGTGAAGCCCGCGTACTCGTCAGGCGCCAAACCCAATTCGGCGCGCCCGAGCGTGGCGATCTGATAGAACAGCTGGACTTGCTCCGGCGTGAGCGCCTCGGCGAACCGACGCAAGTCCCCCGCTTCGGGCCACTCGTCGAGCACCGAAGCGGGCGCGAACTGCGCCCAGGCGATGCGGTGAAGCAAACTCGCCAAATCTTGCAAAGCCGTGGAAAACGACAGGCTGCGGATCGCCATTTCGTCGGCCACCGACAGCACGAGTGCGCCGTCTCCCGCGACGATCGCGTCGAGCAGGCGAACCAAATAACTTTGATCGAGCGCGCCGAGCATGCCGCGCACCGCTTCCTCGGTCACTTGATTGGCCGAGTAGGCGATTGCCTGATCGGTCAATGACAGTGCATCTCGCATGCTGCCTTCGGCCGCGCGCGCGAGCAGCCGCAGGGCCTGCGGCTCGAAGACGATCTGCTCGGCCGCCAGAATGCGTTCGAGATGGCCGACGATGTGCCCGGCCGGCATCTGCTTCAAATTGAATTGCAGGCAGCGCGAGAGCACGGTGACCGGGATTTTCTGCGGATCGGTCGTCGCAAGAATGAACTTGATGTGCGGCGGCGGCTCCTCCAGCGTCTTCAGCATGGCGTTGAAGGCGTGGTTCGTCAGCATGTGCACTTCGTCGATCATGTAGACCTTGAAGCGCGCGTCGACCGGCGCATACACCGCGCGCTCGAGCAGCGCGGCCATTTCATCGACGCCGCGGTTGCTCGCCGCATCCATTTCGACGTAATCGACGAAGCGCCCTTCGTCGATCTCCCGGCACGCGCGGCATACCCCGCACGGCGTGGCCGTGACACCCGTCTCGCAATTGAGCGCCTTCGCGAAAATACGCGAGAGCGTCGTCTTGCCGACGCCGCGCGTTCCGGTGAAAAGATAGGCGTGGTGCAGACGTCCACCGTCCAGCGCGTGCGTGAGCGCGCGCACGACGTGTTCTTGTCCGACGAGCGAAGCGAAATCC
>NZ_JBQCHR010000164.1:0-9509 GCF_051954495.1 Trinickia sp. | reverse complement strand
CGTGAACTTCAGCAACGATCCGAACTACCCGGAAGACGCCCAAATCGCCCAAGCTCGCGTTAATGCGCAAACGGGCAACAATGAAGCGTTCGGTGGCGTGAAAGCCGGGTCGTCCGCTTCGGGTGCGCCCGCGAAGGCCGATCCGCGCAAGTCGATCTACTTCGGCGTTTAAACGATGCTGTGCCTGAGAGTCGCGCAAACGTGCGCGGCTCTAGGCGAGCATCGACAGCGTCTCCGCACGCAAAAGCGGCTTCGTGCGCGTTTCAAAAATCCAAATGTAGGTGTAGCGCTATACTCCCGAGCCATGTGATCTGTCGCATCCATTGCCCCGGAGAAGAGCGCCATGCGTGAAAGTACGTTGCTGATCTTTGCCGCCGTAGCCTTTGTGGGTATCGCAACGCCTGGACCGACGGTTCTATTGGCGTTGACCAATGGCTCCCGCTATGGGCTTCGTCGCGCTGCTTATGGATTTGCCGGAGCGGTCGCATCCGACTTCGTATTGATTTTCTCTGTGGCGCTCGGGCTTGGTGCGCTGCTGGCGGCGTCGGCGTTCTGGTTTTCCGTCGTCAAGTGGGTCGGCGTAGCTTACCTTGCGTATATCGGCGTCAGACTGTTGATGTCGAAAGGGTCGCTGAGCGTGGCGGCCACGCAGGGTGAAACGCACGGCCAGAGCAATTCCGCGATCTTTCTGAAAAGCTTCCTCACCGCCGTCACGAACCCGAAAGGGTATCTGTTTTTCTCCGCATTTCTGCCCCAGTTCATCGCTCCGTCCGCGCCGCTTGCGCCGCAGTACACAGCGCTTGCTATCACGTTTGCGATGCTGGATTGCGCGATCATGTTCGGCTATTCGCTGCTCGGCGCGCGAGCCATTCGACTACTGAAGGAATCCGGAGCGCTATGGCTCGAGCGGTCCTGCGGAGCGGTTCTTGTTGCGCTGGCCGGGTCGCTGGCTTTGTACCGGCGGCACACGGCTTAGCGGGTTGTTGACAGCGATCGGCAAAAAAATCGAACGCCCACAACCGGGTCTTTCTTCGTCCAGCCTGCGTGTGTCCTCGTCAGAGCGACGGGTCGTCGGGGTACAGCCCAAAACGCGGCCGCCCCCCAGAACCCCGTCAAAAATGTGTGAAAACGTTGTTATGGCCGACTCCTCCCAGAAAGCGTAGCTCGGAAAAAGCTAATTCATTGACAACGCGCGACGGTCCTGGATGCCCAGCAAATGAAAACTTCGCGGGACGGTAGTCGGTGTACAAGCTTGAGTCGTCCATCACCAATAGGCCGTCCCGAGCGAGCGCATCCCGACAGACCTTGTAGTCGGTCAATGCGACATCATAATCGTGATTACCATCGATATAGATCACATCCCAAGGTCTGGAACGAATATATTGAACGGCAATCGTATCCGTCGACAAGGCCTTTAAAAAGTGCGGATCAGGCAACCCAAAACGCCGATTGGACGCAAGCGTGTCGTCGAGATAATCAATGTTCTTCAGATACTTACTCACGGTGTCTGCGGCAGGAGAAAATGGCGAGATGCCGTGGATCTCGCACTCGAATGCGCACAACTTCGCAATTAGCCCCATGAGGGAGGTGACCTGCCCGCGATAAACGCCAATCTCAAGTGCATAGCGGGGCTGATGTTCGCGCAAGAGGAGCCACCACATAGCATGAAATGCGTCCTCTCCGAAACCGCGCCGTCGTTCGCTAAAGTAGGATCGGTGGTCGCGAATCTCTGCAGGCGCCAGATGCCACAAATAGTGATGCATATACGCATAAAGCGCATTACGGTCCGGGTACTTCTTAACCGCCTGCTCGAAGGTCAAGTCTTCTGCGAGCGGCTCACGGTAGTGCGAAAAGGACTTACGCTGCAAAATAGCTTGAACGTGGGAAAAGCGAGCGGAGACTGCGCCAGTTACAGAGACCATTTCACCTTCCTCCTAAGCACATAGCCTCACGATGATTGCCGTGTACGATTTGGCTGGTAATAAATATGTAAGGATCAACGAAAGCGGTGAGACAAGCATAAGTGATCGCGCGAGAGCGATCGTAAATTTGTCGAAAACAGACAGATGAATGGCGTTTCCAATTGACGGCCATAAGACTAAATAGATAGCAATTACGGACCAGCCGTCGCCGACTACGTCGCGCTATTGATTGTTTCCGCGTGCGACCGCGCGACGTTGGTCTCTCACGGATAAGGGCGAGTGACCGCTTCACGTCAGCAGGACTCGAATCGGCTACGGCCGCAATGCCTTGCCGCGGTGCGAGCCTATATCCCTGCATCGCCAACACGCCACATCGACGGGCATGGCGATAGAATGCACCGATGACCACCTATATTGCGCTCTTGCGTGCCGTGAACGTCGGCGGCACAGGCAAACTCCCCATGGCCGAGTTGCGGGCGATGTGCGAATCCATCGGCTTCGCCAAAGTGCGCACGTATATCGCAAGCGGCAATGTCGTATTCGAAAGCAAACTCTCGGAGTCTTCGGTGAAGACCAAGCTAGAGCGTTGCCTGGAGACATACGCCGGAAAGCAAGTCGGCGTTCTGATCCGAACCGGTGAGGAACTCGCTGCGGTTCTCGCGGGCAATCCTTTCCAGTCGGCGGCGCCGAATCGAACGGTTGCCATATTCCTCGATGCGCCGCCACCTGCCGACGCCCTAGCCGGCGTAAGCGGCCAGGAAACCGAAGAAATCGCGCTCGGAAAGCGCGAGATCTATGTGCATTATGGAAACGGCATGGCGAAATCGAAACTGAAGATCCAGGCCGCCAAGTCGGGAACCGCCCGCAACATGAACACCGTGGCGAAGCTCGCCGAATGGGCGGCTGCGTAGGTCACGCTTGCTCAGGCGCTTTCGTTCGGCCACTCGAGACCTTTCCGCGACGGCATAGTCATCGCCGCGACGCCAGCGACGACACACACTAGTCCAATCCACGCCGACCTGGACAGGATTCCCCGAGAAGCGCAACGCGGATCGCGACACCAATGGGAACCCGGAAATAGGCTTGTGCCGCCGACCGAGGAGCGACATTCGCCCATGTGAGTAAAATCGTCAACCGTCTGCTCAAGGTTCGAGGGCCATTCTCGTCTACGAGACAAACCGATGAAGGTAACGATTGCGTACATCGAAGAACCTCCGTTCGGCTGGACTGAAGCGGATGGCGCCACTGTCGGCGCTGATATCGATCTCGCGGAGACGATACTGCGACAGATCGGCGTCACCAAGGTCGAACATCGCCTGACGACGTTCAGCGAATTGCTACCCGGTGTTCGAGCAGGCCGCTGGGACATGAACGTTCCGCTGTTCGTGACGCCGCAGCGGGCCGATACCGTCGCGTTCAGTGTCCCAGTGTGGGGAATCGAGGACGGCTTTCTGGTTCGACCAGGAAATCCGAAAGCGCTCGTTAGCTATTCCTCAATCGCCAAATGTCCCGATGCACGCCTCGGCGTGATCGCAGGACAGGTACAGCATGATTCGGCGACGGCGTCCGGCGTTGGGGAAGAACAAATCGTCATGTTTGAACAGCAAGCGGAAGCGATCGCGGCCGTTCTCTCTGGCGCGATTGACGCATATGCGAGTACGGCGTTGGGAAATCGAATGATTGTGAGCCGGATGGGCAGTTCGGTGATCGAGGCCGTTGCACACGAGCCGGAAATGAACGGCAGAAAGCGGACGCCTCCGCTTGGAGCGTTTTCGTTCAACCGAGGAAACGCGGGGCTTCTAGAAGCGGTCAATCAGCGGCTTCGTTCACATATCGGTTCGCCTGATCATCGCGCCCGCATGGCGAAATTCGGGCTGACGGATCGTGAGATCGATCCAGCTGTCGTTGGGGCATGATGGGGCGGCGTTCGGCCACAAGCTGCCGTTCGCCGTTCCAGCAGAGCGGCCAATTGAACGGCCACTTCACTTTGAAACCTGCCAGATCGCTTCGGCGAGCAACGCGGCCAAACTGGCCGTTCACGATTCGCCAACCCGTCGATTAGCGACGACTGGTATCGCACATGCGAATTGCTCCTACGTCCTGTGCGAAATCGAAACCATGCGTAGCTTATCGACGATCATTTCAGTGATTCAGCGAGGCCGTGCCTCTAGGTCGAGCAGCATAGATGTCGACATAGATGCGAGCCGCTTTGACGTCGAGGGGAGGACGTCTCGGGTGAATTCGCGCCCTGGGAAGCGGTGACGGCGGTGCGCATTCATTCAGTCGGTGCATGTCCCGGCCGTGCCAGGGGTCGCGCCTCCAACTCTCGTCGCGTCCTCGCCAATTCCTCGGCCAGAATTTTCTCATCGGGCAAGACAGTCTGATATTCGGCGGCCAGTACCTTGTTGGGTAATCCTTCTAACGCGTAACGTGCCACCGCGGCATTGGTGCGGGCGCAGAGGATCAGGCCCACTGGTGGATTCTCACCGGGCAGCGTCCAGTGTTCGCGAGCATAGTTGCAGTACATGTGCATTTGCCCGACGTCGGCGTGACTCAGTTCAGTGAGCTTCAGGTCGATAATGACCAAGCAGCGAAGACGCCGGTGGAAAAACAGCAGATCGACGCGGAACCAGGTCTCGCCGATGCGAAGGCGACGCTGACGCCCAACGAAAGTGAAGTCGCCACCGAGTTCCAGAAGAAAATCCTCGAGCCGGTGAATCAGCGCGTCTTCCAGGTGTGATTCGGAGTACTCGTCTTTAAGGTTGAGGAATTCGAGAACGTAGGGGTCCTTGATTGCCTCGTCCGGCGTGACCAGATCGCTGGCTTGCGGTCGGCCGCCTTTTTCCAGCATCGCGCGCTTGTTCCTAGAAAGCAGGGCACGGGTGTGGTACTGGGTGGCGATTTGGCGATCGAGCTGGCGTATGCTCCAGCCTCCGCGCAGGGCCTCGCCTTCGTAGAACTCGCGCTCTTCCACGGAACGGGTGCGACGGATCAAATGAACGTAGTGCGACCATGACAGCGGGAACACCGTGGCCAACTGCTCAAGGCTTAACGTCCGAGACAGCGTCTCGGATTTCTCGCGCGCAATCTTCGGCGGCAATTTCCGAGACAGCGTCTCGGAAATCTGGTCTGGCGGGTACGCCAGATAGAACAGGCGCATCTGCTCCAGGTTATCTGTACCAAAACCTCGTCCGAACTGCGCCGACAGGTCGGCCGACAGGCGTTTGAGGAGGGCTTGCCCATAGCTTGCCCGCCCTGCGCCGCCTTGCTCGAACTCGACAATGCGTCGACCGATCTTCCAGTAGGTGGCCGTCATCAGTGCGTTGACGCTGCGGGCGGCTGTGCGGCGAGCAGTTTCCAGCAGGGCGATGATGTCGCCATGAACGGCGCCATAGTCAGGGTTGTCGGTTCTGAGATCAGTCATACCTGTCCTCATGCTGCTCGCGGCCCGGCATTGTATCAATGTGATGGGGTTCCGGGCCGCCGCTCGGATGGAACCATCCTATCGCACGATTCCGGTTCGCCACGCTCGACCATACGGCAGACGTACTTGCTCTCGATTCCGTACTAAAGTCCGCAACGCAGCTCGCCAAATGCAGCCCTTCATCTTCGTCACAATCACCGCTGCGTCGACATCAGCCTGACAATCTCCCGAAGAAGATAGTTCGCGGCCGGACCTAGTCGCCGCCCGACTCTCGTCATGACGTAGCGATCGAACGTGCGAGCGATAGGATGATCGATGGGCACAGCCGTGACCTGCCCCGCCGCGATGCGCTCCTGCGCCGCGCGGCGCGTCATGAACGCCACCGCCAGATTCTGCGCCGCCAGCGCCGCCGCAGTCGAGAACAAATCGCAGCGGAACGCCGGAACATACGTGAGCCCCAGATCTGCAAGAATCGCATCGATGTATGTTTGCAGTCCAAAGTCCGGCGGCATGAACACCAGACGTTCATCGCGCAGTTCTTCCATCGACACGGACTTGCGCCCCGACATTCGATGATCGACACAGAAGATCGCGCACAGCGGCTCGCTCTGAAACAACCTCGAATTCAGCGTGGGATCGGTCGCGGCTCCAATGGACACGCCGATGTCGACCTCGTCCTCGCGCACCATGGAGAGCAGTTCGGGTAGGCGTCCCGTGCGCAACTCCACCGCGATGTTCGGATATTTGTCGTGGAACTGCTTCAGGACCGTGGAGACCAGGCTCGCCACGATGCCTTCACCGACAGCGAGGGTGACCTGACCTCTGCGCAAACTACGGTACTCGTCCAGTTGAGCGCGAAATCGCCGCGCCTGTCGATCCCGCTCTCGAAAATACTCGACCGCCATATGACCGGCTTCGGTCAGTTCCATCCTGCGCCCCCGCCGTGACACGAGCGATAGCCGCAACTCGCGCTCGGCAAGAGAGACCTGACGGCTGATCGTAGAAACGTTGACGCCGAGACCAACCGCCGCCTGACGCATACCGCCGTACGTCGAGATCGCGACAAGGTACTGAAGTACGCGCTCAGAGAGGTCGCGCTCGATCGATTCCATTTCACCGCTTCCAAACGTTGCCTGCAAGGCAACATTTTTGCCGTGTCGGCGGCAACTTTCCATCGGGAGAATCGCCGATACTGCGCTCCATACTGGATACGGCCGGCACACACGGTCCAAGCCGGACAGATCGGACGACAACCCGTCAACACGGAGTGAGGAGCGGACATGAACGAACATAAGCTGGCAGCGGCGAAGGCCGAGCCAAGCTCCATGGGAGACAGCCAATCGCCAACGGCGAGCAGACGGAAAGACTCGATTAATCCCTACGTGTTGCTCTTTTTCATGCTGATCGTCGCGGCCGTCGCTACATGGGTGGCGCCGGCAGGCGAGTTCACTCGTACGGTCGCTAACGGCGTCAGCTTTGTCGTCCCCCACAGCCTGACTCGGGTGCCACAGCACGGCGTATTGCCTGGCTTCATGTTCGTTGCGCTCGCCAACGGCATGATTAAATCCGCCCCAATCATCTTTCTCATTCTGTTCACGGGCGGCGCGCTCGCTGTCGTTGAGGCGACCGGTGCGATCCGTTGCACGCTCAATGCGTTGGTCGGACGCGGCGCCTCGAGCGAACTCACCACGATCGTCATCGTCTGCGCGGTATTCTCGTTTCTTGGCACACTGGGGGTCGTGAACAACTCCGTCGTCGCGTTCGTTCCCATCGGTCTGCTGCTTGCCGAATCGATGGGGCTACCGCGGGAGATCGGAGCAGGCGTGATCTATCTCGGCACGTATTCCGGCTTCAACACCGCCATCCTCAACCCGGTCACCACGGGATTGTCGCAGCGCCTGGCTGGCCTCCCGATGTTTTCGGGGATGTCGTTTCGCATCGCCGTGTACCTCGTCTTCGCGCTGACGACGGCCGTTTTCCTTGTGGTTCGGACGCGGGCGTACCGCCTATCCGGAGAAGGCAATCCTCATGGATATCATTCGATCGGCGATGCGCAGGCCGCTCCGTCCGAACGCCTCAATGCCCGCCACCTAACGATCGTCGGCATCCTGCTGGTGTGTCTGTCGGTCTTCGTCTATGGGGCATCGTCGAGACACTGGACCGAGACAGAAATGATTGCAACGTTTCTCGTCGTCGCGATCGGGGCAGGGATAGTCGGCGGCATTGCGCCCAACAAGCTGGCGGATACGTTCTTGTCGGGCTGCGCACGGCTGATTCACGGCGCGCTGATCGTCGGTGCGGCCCAGTCCATTTCGATCGTCCTCAGCAGCGGCAAGATCCTAGACCCTGTAATCGACATGCTTGCGGGAATTCTCGCGCCGCTCAGCCCAACGATCGCCGCCGTCGGCATGTTCCTCAGTGCGGCTTTGATACACGTCGGAATATCGTCGGGTTCCGGCGAATCCGCGGTACTGGTTCCGATTTTCGCGCCGCTCGGAGATGCACTGCATTTGACCCGGCAGGTTTCGGTGCAAGCCGTGCTGCTCGGCGAAGGATTCGTCAATTGCTTCAACCCGACGTCCGGCGTCTTGATGGCCGTTCTCGCCACGTCCGGTATTCCCTACTCGCGCTGGGTTCGCTTCGTTGCTCCGCTTCTGCTCGTGTGGTTCGTGATCTGCATCATCGCTATTGCGATCGGGGTCGCCATCCACTGGGGCCCTTTCTAATCGATCTTCCTCTCACGTTGCCCATGTTATTTCCCGACTTGAGTTCACTGTCCGACGTTGCGCCGCTGGAAAGCGATCTCCGCCAGTTGCGTTACGCGCTGCACTGCTGCCCAGAGCTCGCGTTCGAAGAGACGCAGACGGCGGCGTTGGTCGCTAGCCGGCTAAAGGAGTATGGATACACCGTCGAAACGGGCATTGCCGGAACGGGGTTGGTCGGCACGTTGCGGCTCGGAAGCAGTCCGCGTCGCATCGGCATTCGCGCGGATATGGATGCACTGCCGATCGAGGAACTCAACACGTTCGATCACAAGAGCCAATTCCCGGGGCGGATGCACGCGTGCGGTCACGATGGGCACACCGCCATGCTGCTCGGCGCGGCGCGTCACCTCGCGGCGCGCCGGCGCTTCGATGGCACGCTGCATCTGATCTTCCAGCCCGCGGAAGAAAAGGGCTTTGATAGCGGGGCGAAGCGAATGGTCGAGCAAGGCCTGTTCACACGTTTCCCGTGCGACGCGGTGTTTGCCATGCACAACCATCCCGGCCGCGCGGCGGGAACCTTTATGTTTCGCAAGGGCGCGTTCATGGCGGCAGGCGATCGAGTCTTCATCAAGATCGTGGGGAAAGGCGGACATGCCGCGCGCCCGCATCTGGCCAGCGACCCCATCGTCGCGGCCAGCAGCATCGTGATGGCCCTGCAGACGGTTGTCTCCCGTAACATCGACCCGGCAAAACCGGCGGTGGTGACGATCGGAAAATTCGCGGGCGGAACCGCGCCCAACATCATCCCTGGCGAGGTCGAACTGAGCATCAGTGTTCGGTCCTTCGACGAGGACGTTCGACGCATCTTGAAAGAACGGATCACGAAACTCGTCCATGCGCAGGCCGACAGCTTCGACGTTGTGGCTCACATCGATTACACGGAAGGGTATCCGGTCGTGACCAACGCGGAGGCGGAAACCGATCTCGCCATCCAGGTCGCGCGCGAGTTGGTCGGCGATGCGAACGTCACGGAGAACATGGAGCCATTAATGGGCAGCGAGGATTTTGCGTACATGCTGCAGGCGTGTCCAGGGACGTTCCTGCGAATCGGAAATGGTCCGCACGAGGGCGGAAAGACGCTCCATAGCGCAACGTATGATTTCAACGATCAAAACCTTGTCGTCGGCGCTGCGTTCTGGGCGCGACTCGTAGAACGGTATCTGCAGAGGTAGAACCTAGCCGCTCGAATCGCGGTGCGCTGTCCATCATCGTATCCAACGCCTTCGCCCAACGACCTCGTCCCGATTGTGAACAAATTTGCAACGATGAGTTAAGCAAATAGGTATTAACCCTAGAGCCTCCGATCGCTACACTGCAGTCATCGGTTCAGCACAAAGCAAACCGAGACACACAGAAAGTTAAATAACTCTTGGAGGTAATAGTCATGAAATCGCTCAT
>NZ_JBQCHR010000163.1:0-16757 GCF_051954495.1 Trinickia sp. | reverse complement strand
GGACGACAATTGAGTCGCGCAGTCGCCGGCCGCATAGCGGCCGGATTCGAATTCAGATCCCGTTCAACGCGGCAATTCCGCGGCGCCCATGCGTCGTGCAATGACGGCGGCGCGCTGCGCAAGGTACGGCGACGAGCGGTGTTGATCGAAGTACTTGGGGCGCGGCAGCATCACGGCTAGCCGCGCCGATTGCCACGCCGTCAATTGCGCAGCCGAGCAGCGATAGTAGTAGCGCGCGGCGGCTTGCGCCCCGTACACGCCGTTGCCCCATTCGACCGAGTTCAGATAAAGCTCGAAAATGCGCTCTTTATCCATCAGAGTCTCGAGCATCCAAGTGACGATCAGTTCTTGCCCCTTGCGGATATAGCTCTTTTGGCGCGATAAAAACAAGTTGCGCGCGAGTTGCTGCGTGATGGTCGACCCGCCGGCGACGATCTTGCCGCGAGCCTTGTTCTTTTCCCACGCCTGCAGGATCGCGTCGGTTTCGTAGCCGTTGTTGTTGACGAAGTTGGCGTCTTCGGAGGCAATGATCGCGCGCTTGAGGTTGCGCGAGATGCGGTCGTAAGGTACCCATTCGCGCTCGATCGACACATCGGGGCGATCCTGCGCGAGCCGCCACGCATCGGCCCGCATGAACGCCGTCGAACGCGGATTGACGACGTTCCACACGGCGATCTGCGCAAAGAAGTACGCCTGCGTCGCCACCCACGCGAACGCGCATACCGCCGCCGCGTAGAACGCCCACCCGGCGATGCCTTTTCCCGTCCGCCCCGTCCGCCTCTTCGCTCTCGTCATCGTTGCGTGTCGATCGTTCGCGCGCTCGCTCTTATTTGTCTTCCCGCGCCCTGTCCGCCTTGGCGCCCGGCGCTACGTCGACGCACCGAGCATGGCCCGCAGCTCGGCCAGCACGGGCGCGCCGTCGGGTCGCACGTTCCGCCATACCCAAAACGATTCGGCGGCCTGCTCGACGAGCATGCCCAACCCGTCCGACGCGCGCGCGCCGAGCGACCGCGCGTGCTGCATGAACACCGTGGGCTGCGCACCGTACATCATGTCGTACGCCAGCGTACCGGGGCCGAAGGCACGGTCGTCGCACTCTGGCAACGCGGCCGTCAGCGATCCCGCCGTCGCATTGACGATGATGTCGTACGGTTGCGGCTCCACGATGTCGGGTGCGCCGCCCGACAGCAGGCAGCCGGCCTCGCGGGCGGCGAACGCGAATTGATCCGCGAGCGTGCTCGCCTTGTGCGCGGTGCGATTGACGATCGTAAGCGCACGCGGGCCACGCTCGAGCATCGGCAGCACGGCGCCGCGTGCAGCACCGCCCGCACCGAGCAGCAGGATACGGGCGCCGGCCAGACGCACGCCGAGATTCGCTTCGATATCGGTGACGAGACCGATGCCGTCCGTGTTGTCGCCATACACGCCGTCCGCGTCGAATCGCAGCGTGTTGACGGCGCCCGCCGCCGCGGCGCGAGGCGAAAGCCGATCGGCGAAGGCGTGCGCCTCGAGCTTGAACGGCACCGTGACGTTGAGCCCTCGCCCACCCGCGGCGATGAACGCGCGCACCGTTTCTGCGAAACCGTCGACGGGCGAGAGCAGACGTCGGTATTCGATGCGCTCGCCCGTTTGCTCGGCGAAACGTGCGTGAATGAGCGGCGATTTGCTGTGCGCGATGGGGTTGCCGATCACCGCATAGAGCGCGTGGCCTGCCGCGGCCGGCTCGATCGGCTCGATACGCGGCGTGGCGCCTTCGCGCATTGCGCTCATTGCGCCACCTGTGCCGAGCGCGGTGCGCCGTCCTGGGCGCCGGAACCACTCGATGCGCTCACGCCGCCGTCGGGGTTGGCGCCCTCGCCGCCTTGGCTCGAATCGGCGTGCGCTTCACCGTTCTGCTCGCCGTCCTGCTCGGCGCCCTCGGCCCGCGCCTCTTCCTCGCTCTGCGCCGATGCGTCGGACGCGTCGATGATTTCGACGTCTTCCTCGTCCTCTTCGGCCGGAGCCGCACCCGGCGCATCGAGCACGCGCAGCGGACGCACCGATGCCTCGATCGTCAACTCATCCACCGACATGACCTCGAGCACGATGCGCGTACCGCGCGCATGCACGCCCAGCCCCGGCACGTGCAACAGCAACGGCACTTCCTCGAGCCGCACGAGGTCGCCCTTGACGACGCTCGCGACGACCTCTTTCTTCTGCTCCTGCGTGAGCCAACGCAAGCACCAGAAGTACTCCATGCGGCGCTGATGATCGGCGTAGGCCGTGTAAGTGTCGTCAAAACCTTGCACGACAGCGAACAAGTCGGCGTCCTTGGGCTTGAACGGCGCAACGAGCTTGGCCGCGACGCCGTGCTCGACGCACGCGAGCAGTTGCCATTGATTCACGAGATCGACGTAGCGCCGCAGCGGCGAGGTGCTCCACGCATATTGCGCAACGCCGAGCCCTTCATGCGGCGCGGCGCTCGTCTGCATGCGCGTGCGCTTCGGACCGGCCGCGGCGAACGTGCGTTGCGTCCGGTAGATGCCGGGCACGCCGTGATCGTGGAGCAGCGCGCCCCAAGTGGAATTGGCCAGAATCGCCAGTTCCGCGACGATCAAATCGAGGGGCGACCCGCGCCGGCGCGGCGTGATCGTCACATGCTCGCCGTCTACGTAAAAGTTGTAGTCGGTGTTGCCGGGCACCTCGCGCCTGAGGCCATAGCCCGCCCGCGCGGCCTGCCGCTTCTCGAACAGCGCTTGAGCAAGCGGCCACAACACCGCGATCTCTTCCTTGTGCGGGTACTCGCCGGTACCGGCCGCGAGCGCTTCCTCGGTCACGCAGGCGTCGAGATGGTTGTGCCGCAAGTTGCTCTTCACGTAGACGCGTTCGGCGTGCGTTTCCGTCGCGACGATCTCCTGCGTGGCGCGATCGACGATGATGTAGAGCGACAGCGCCGGCCTGAGCCCGCCCTCCTTCAGCGTGAAGGCTTCGACCACTTCGTCGGGCAGCATCGTGATCTTGTCGCCGGGCATGTACACCGTGGACAAGCGCGCGCGCGCGATGGCGTCCACGGCGTCGCCGCGCGCGATCCCCAGCGCCGGCGCGGCGATGTGCACGCCCACCCGAACGCGATCCTCGGCGAGCAATTCGACCGAAAACGCATCGTCGATCTCGGTCGTCGTGATGTCGTCGATGGAGAACGCCTGCGCGTTCGCCGTCGGCAAGTCGGCCGACACGGGGGCGGGCGTGACGGGCGGGAAGCCGGTCCCGTGAGGAAAATACTCCGAAAGGAAACGCGCTTCGTGCAGCGCGCGCGCCGAGGCGATTCCGCCGCACTCGAGCATGAGACGAGCCGCCGACACGCCGCGCGCCGCCGCCGCGCCCTCGAGCGCCTTGTATTCGATCGCGTTCTTATCGGGCTTCGTGAGCAAGGTCAGCGCCTTGCCGCGAAGCGCGTCGGGCAGCCGTCCGGCCTTGAGTTCCTCTTCGTACTGCGCCTGCACGAGCGCCTGCTGGCGCTTGCGCTCGAGCGCCGCCAGCGCCATCTTGAGCTGCTCCTCGGGGGCGCGTTGGTACTGCCCGCGGCCCTTGCGCCGGAAGTAGACGGGCGAGCCCTGCATACGCAGCACGAGCGCCGCGCGCTCGACGGGGCCCGATTGGGCGCCGAAATACTCGTTGGCCAACGCCGCGAACGCAAATTCGTCGGCGGGCGCGCACTCCCACAAAAAATCGAGATCGATTTGCTGCGCGGCCGCATCGGCTTCCTGCAACAGCTCAGCCGCGCTCGGCTTGTCGAACTCGATCAGCACATCCTTGGCGCGCACTTTCGTGCGCCGGCCGCCGGGCAGCTCCACTTGAAGCGCATCGCCCTGGCGCGACAGCACGCTGCCCGCCTTCAAACCGCCGGATTCCTCGAAGAAAACGTTCACTCGACACTCTCGTTACGAATTGGCCCTTGCAGTGGGCTGGCGCCGCATGCGGCGCGCCCGCTGCCGATCGATCTTGTTCAGTGGCGCGCGACGCCAGGGCGGCCGCGCCGCCGGCGCGCTACGTGCGCTTGGCGGGCGTCACGCCGCAAAAAGCGAGCACGTCGTCGACATAGTCGGCGAACTCGCTGATGGCGTGATCGCTGCCCTGAATCAGCTTGGTCTCGACACCGGGGTAATGCGCGAGCATTTCGCGGTAGTCGAGCACTTCGTCGCCGGTCGCGGCGATCAAATAATAGCGTTGCGGGCGCGTGACCGACGCCACGCCGAGCGCCCGCAATTCATCCAGATGACGCGGTTCCACGACGATGCTGCCGCCGCCATGCCAGAGCGGCTGCTCGCCTAGATAAGCGGACAAATCGCGCTGGGGCAGCACCGCGGGATTGAGCAGCACCGCGCGCCAGCCATGCTTCTCGGCTAAATGGGTCGCGAAGTAGCCGCCGAGCGAGCTGCCGACGACTGTCACGTCCGAAGAAGCCCCGGCGTTCGACATCGCCTCGGCCACTTGCGCTTCCGCCTCGGCCACCGCCTCGAGCGGCGAGACGGGCAGCATCGGACAGCGCCATTGTCCCGCCAGCCCGAGTTCGGCCACGCGCGCCGCAAGCAGCCGCGCCTTGAACGATCTCGGCGACGAGCGAAAGCCGTGAAGGTAAAGGATCACGCGCCGCCTCGCGTGCGTGCACTAAGCGCGTCCAGCAATTTTTGGTGAACGCCCCCGAAGCCGCCGTTGCTCATGACGAGCACGTGATCGCCCGGACGCGCCGCTTGCGAGACCGCCGATACGAGGGCGTCCAGATCGTCGAAAGCGCGCGCCTTCTCGCCGAGCGGCGCAAGAGCCTCGCCCAGATCCCAGCCGAGCGCGTCGCGTCCGTTCGGCGCGCCGTAGCCGAAAACGAGATCGGCTCCGGTCAAGCTGCTCGGCAGCTGAGCCTTCATGACGCCGAGCTTCATCGTGTTCGACCGCGGTTCGAGCACGGCCAAGATGCGCGTGTGCGTGCCGCCGACGCGCGTGCGCAGCCCGGCGATGGTCGTTTCTATCGCCGTCGGGTGGTGCGCGAAATCGTCGTATACCGTCACGCCGTCGACGCTGCCGCGCATTTCCATGCGTCGCTTGACGTTGCGAAACTGCGCCAGCGAACGCGCGGCTTGCGCGGGCGGCACGCCGACATGGCGCGCCGCCGCAATGGCCGCGAGCGCGTTGAGCCGGTTGTGCTCGCCCTGCACTTGCCAATCGACGGCGCCGACGCGCTCGCCTCGCCAATAGACGGCGAAGCGCTCGTCGATCGGCTCGCCGTCCGCCGCCGGCAACGCGTCCCATCCGCCTTCGACACCGAAGCGCTCCACTTCGCTCCAAACGCCGCGAGCGAGCACGCGTTCGAGCGCCGCTTCGCGCCCGTTGACGAGAAGCCGGCCTATGGAAGGCACGGTTCGGACAAGGTGATGAAACTGCGTTTCGATCGCGGCCAAATCCGGAAAGATGTCGGCGTGATCGAATTCCAGGTTATTCAAGATGGCGGTGCGCGGCCGGTAATGAACGAACTTGGAGCGTTTGTCGAAAAACGCCGTGTCGTACTCGTCGGCTTCGATCACGAAGAAGCTCGAATCGGTCAACCGGGCCGAGACGCCGAAATTGAGCGGCACGCCGCCGATCAGAA
This sequence comes from Trinickia sp., assembly GCF_051954495.1. GTDB lineage: Bacteria > Pseudomonadota > Gammaproteobacteria > Burkholderiales > Burkholderiaceae > Trinickia. Next base: position 11,137 of record NZ_JBQCHR010000163.1, on the reverse strand, counting down.
ACCCCGGATTCAGCCCCGCGTCCTCGAGCAGCCAGGCGAGCATCGAACTCGTCGTGGTTTTTCCGTGCGTACCGGCGACGGCCAGCACCCACTTGCCGGCGAGCACGTGCTCGCCGAGCCACTGAGGGCCCGATACATAGGGCAGACCGCGATCGAGAATGGCCTCCATCAGCGGATTGCCGCGCGAGACGACGTTGCCGACGACGAACAGGTCCGGCTTCAAATCGAGCTGCTCGGCGCCGTAGCCCTCGATGAGCTTGATGCCCTGCGCTTCGAGCTGAGTGCTCATCGGCGGATAAACGCCTGCGTCGCAGCCCGTCACGGTATGTCCCGCGCCGCGTGCGAGCACCGCGAGGCCGCCCATGAACGTTCCGCAGATGCCGAGGATATGAATGTGCATAAAACAGTCGTGCTCGTACCGCGCTTACCGCGAATGCATGGAGGGGGACGCGAACGCCGGCCGGCGTGTCGCGCGAGGCTCGCTATTGTACCCGACGCACCCGACGCGCCCTCGCCGTCCGGGGCGCGCGGGGCGGATGCGGGCGATCTAGTATGATTGCCGGATGGTGCGCAAATCTTTTGTCGACCCGCAGCGCGTGCGGGAGGAAATCGCGATGGCCGCCGCGCGGCTGATCGCGGAGGAAGGGCTCGATTACGCGAGCGCCAAACGCAAGGCGGCGCGGCAAGTCGTCGGGCAAGCGCGTGTCGCCGGCGAATGGCTGCCCGATAACGATCAAATCGAGGAGGAAATCCGCGAGTACCAGTCCCTGTTTCAAGGGGACACGCAGCCGGCGGTACTGCGCCGCTTGCGCGAGATCGCCCTCGAGTGGATGAAACGGCTCGGCCCATTTACCCCCTATCTGACGGGCGCCGTACTCAACGGGACGGCCGGGGAGCACTCGGACATCCATCTGCAGGTGTTTTGCGACAATCCCAAAGAGGTCGCTATTTATCTGCTCAATGCGAATGTGCAGTACGACGTTTCCGAAACCCGCCATTTCGGGGGCCGCGGCGACGTCGAAACGCTGAGCTTTCTTTGGCGCGGCTCGCGCGACGAGGAGAGCGTCGGCATCCACATCGCGTTGTACGATACGGACGACCTGCGCGGGGCGGTCCGGGCGGACGCCCGCGGCCGCACGGCCCGGGCCGGCGTGGGCGCCGTCGAAGCCTTGCTGGCGGATGGGGGCTCCGCGCCACTCCCTAATTGAACGCTCGAGAGTCGATCGACAGCACAATGAAGATGAAATTCACCGTCGCCGCGGTTATCGTCGCGGCGCTTGCGCTCACGCTCGGCTTGGCCGCCCAGCGCTGGTCGCGCACGCCCGCCGAACGAGCCTTAGCCGGCTCTCCGGTTGCCGAAACGGCCACGACCGCCGCCCCCGCGAGGGACGCCGTCGCTCAACTCTTGAGCACGCCCCTGCGAGACGTCGCCGGCAATCCGAAGACGCTCGCGCCGTATAAAGGACAGGTGCTGGTCGTGAATTTTTGGGCGTCGTGGTGCGGCCCCTGCGTCGCCGAGATGCCGGAACTCGTCCGGCTCCACGACGCGTATGCCGGCAAGGGCATCCAGTTCGTCGGAATCGGGGTCGACTCGGCGCAAAACGTCCAGAACTTCCTGAAGAAAGTGCCCGTCGATTACCCCATCCTGGTCAGCGGATTCGGCGGCGTCGACCTCGCGCGCAGCCTTGGCAACGCCGCCGGCGCGCTCCCGTTTACGGTGGTAATTGATGCTAACGGCGTCGTACGGTCGGCAAAATTAGGGCAAATCACGCCGGCCGAATTGACCAAGACACTTGACGCGATTTGAGCAGGGATTAAAGAAAATCAAAAAATACGGCCCGTATAGCCGAAATTGCAGCCGGATGCGCTCACGTTCGCGGCAATTGTCCGCATCGTCGGCCAACGTGCACCGGCATATCGATCGACTTTTTCATCCGCTGCTAGACAAGTTTCGGCAATCGGCGCTAAAGTGCGCGCAATTCCGCGTAAACATAGGCGAACCATGAAACGACTGCTGGTGATGCACGGCCCGAACCTCAACCTGCTAGGCACGCGGGAACCGGAGGTGTATGGGCGGGTGACGCTCCAGCAGATCGATCAGGCGCTCTCGGCGCGCGCGCAGCAGGCGGGCGTCGAGCTGGTCACGTTTCAAAGCAACCATGAAGGCCAGCTTGTCGACCGCATCCAAGCGGCCGCAGCGGAATCGATCGAGTTCGTCTTGATCAACCCCGCCGCGTACACGCATACGAGTGTCGCCTTGCGCGATGCCCTGGCGGGCGTCGGCATCCCGTTCGTCGAAATTCATCTGTCGAACGTGCATCGTCGAGAGCCGTTCAGGCATCACTCGTACTTTTCCGATCTGGCCGAAGGCGTCATCTGCGGGCTGGGTTGGAAGGGCTATCTCTACGCACTCGAGTTCGCGCTCGACCGGCTTTCGTCGCCTAGCGCGCGCGGCTGATTCCAGAACACCAAATCGGCGCCGTCGCGAGTCGGCGCCTCACGCATTAAAGAGGGGATTCCCTATGGATCTACGTAAGCTGAAAACTTTGATCGACCTCGTCTCCGAATCGGGCATCTCCGAACTCGAAGTGACTGAGGGCGAAGGCAAAGTCCGCATCGTCAAGAATGCGCCCCCGGTTTACGTGCAGCAGTCGGCGCCGTACGCGCCGCCTATGACGGCAGCGATCCCCACCGCGGGCGTCGGCGCCCCTGAGCAAGCACCCGCGGCAGCGGCCGCGCCGGCCGCGGCCGTCCAAGGCCATGTCGTCACCTCGCCGATGGTCGGCACCTTCTACCGTTCGCCCTCGCCGGGCGCCGATCCGTTCATCCAGGTGGGCGACACGGTGAAAGAAGGCCAGACGCTGTGCATCATCGAAGCGATGAAGCTGCTCAATGAAATCGAATCCGACAAGGCCGGCGTCGTGAAGGAAATCCTCATCGAGAACGGCCAAGCCGTCGAATACGGCCAGCCGCTGTTCGTCATCGGCTGATCGCAAAGCGGGCCCGCGCGCCATGCGTGTCGCGGGCATGACCGTTTCGCTCGAATGCCGTGCGCCGCCGACACTTCGCGGCCCCACGACGCACGAGCCCTTTATTGCGTCGAACCATCGCCATGTTTGAAAAAATCCTCATCGCCAACCGCGGCGAAATTGCGTTGCGCATCCAGCGCGCGTGCCGCGAGCTCGGCGTCAAGACGGTCGTCGCTTATTCGACCGCCGACAAAGACGCCAAATACGTGAAGCTCGCCGACGAAGCTGTCTGCATCGGCCCGGCGCCGTCGCCGCAGAGCTACCTGAACATGCCCGCGCTCATCAGCGCGGCCGAAGTCACCGATGCCGAGGCGATCCACCCGGGCTACGGCTTTCTTTCCGAGAATGCCGATTTCGCCGAGCGCGTCGAGCAGTCGGGTTTCGCCTTCATCGGTCCGCGCCCCGAAACGATTCGTCTGATGGGCGACAAAGTCACCGCCAAGCAGACGATGATCAAAACGGGCGTGCCTTGCGTCCCCGGTTCGGAAGGCGCGCTGCCCGACGATCCGAAGGAAATCGTCAAGATCGCGCGCTCGATCGGCTACCCCGTCATCATCAAGGCGGCGGGCGGCGGCGGCGGGCGCGGCATGCGCGTCGTCCATACCGAGGCGGCGCTCGTGAACGCCGTCAACATGACGCGCGAGGAAGCCGAACGGGCGTTCGGCAACCCGCAGGTCTACATGGAGAAGTTCCTCGAGAACCCGCGTCACATCGAAATCCAAGTGCTCGCGGATTCGTTCAAGAATGCGCTCTGGCTCGGCGAGCGCGACTGCTCCATGCAACGCCGCCACCAAAAGGTGATCGAGGAAGCGCCGGCCCCCGGCATCGCACGCCGTCTGATAGAACGCATCGGCGATCGCTGCGCCGACGCCTGCAAGAAAATGGGCTATCTCGGCGCCGGTACGTTCGAATTCCTCTATGAGAACGGCGAGTTCTACTTCATCGAGATGAATACGCGCGTGCAGGTGGAGCATCCGGTGACGGAGCTGATCACGGGCATCGACATCGTGCAGGAGCAGATCCGCATCGCCGCGGGCGAGAAGCTGGCGCTGCGCCAGCGCGACATTGCGCTGCGCGGGCACGCGATCGAGTGCCGGATCAACGCCGAAGATCCGTTCCGCTTCACGCCCTCGCCGGGCCGAATCACCTCGTGGCATACCCCGGGCGGCCCCGGCATCCGCGTCGATTCGCACGCGTACAATGGGTATTTCGTTCCGCCGAACTACGATTCGATGATCGGCAAGCTGATCGCCTACGGCGCGACGCGCGAGCAAGCGATCCGCCGCATGCGCATCGCCCTCTCCGAAATGGTGGTCGAAGGCATTCTGACCAACATCCCGTTGCACCGCGAGCTCATGCTCGATGGCGGGTTCGTCGAAGGCGGCACGAGCATTCACTACCTTGAACACCGGCTCGCGGAAAAGCAGCAAGCCGCACCGGAGGAAATCTAAAGTAATGGGCTACCGGGAACTCATCGTCGAACTCGATCGGACGCGCGCCGAAGCGCTGTCCGATGCGCTCATCGAGCTCGGCGCGCTCTCGGTGTCGGTCGAAGACGCCGACGCCGACACGCCCGACGAGCAGCCGCTGTTCGGCGAGCCCGGCCTCACGCCCGAGCAAACGGCATGGCGGCATTCCCGCGTCGTGGCGCTGCTCGCGCCCGGACACGACCCGGCGGTCATCGCCGCTGCGGCCGCCAACGCGGTCGGCCTGCCGTCGACGCCCGCGTTCGACGTACGAGAAGTGCCCGAGCAGGATTGGGTGCGGCTCACGCAGTCGCAGTTCGAACCCATCTCGATCGGCAAGCGGATCTGGGTCGTACCGTCATGGCACGATGCGCCCGATCCGCAGGCGCTGATCCTCGAACTCGATCCGGGCCTCGCCTTCGGCACGGGCAGCCACCCCACCACACGCCTGTGCATGGAATGGCTGGAAGCGTCGGTCGAGCCCGGGCAATCGCTGCTCGATTATGGCTGCGGCTCGGGCATCCTCGCGATACTGGGCAACAAGTGCGGCGCTGCGCCGGTCGTCGGCATCGACATCGATCCGCAAGCTGTCGAGTCGGCGCGCTTGAACACCGCGCGCAATAGCGCCGAAGTCAGCTACGGCTTGCCCGACGCGTGCCCCGACGGGCAATTCGACATCGTCGTCGCCAACATCTTGTCGAACCCGCTCAAGCTGATGGCGTCGATGCTCTGCGCGAAAGTGAAACCCGGAGGACGCATCGCGCTCTCGGGCGTGCTCGCCCGCCAAGCGGAGGAAGTCGCCAACGCTTATCGGCCGTGGATCGACATCGGCGTATGGCGCGAGCACGAGGGATGGGTCTGCCTGACGGGCGTGAAACGCGCCGCCGAACGCGACGGCATTCGGGATGCAGCCGAGGGCCCGGCGGGAAACCATTAGAATACCGCCTATCGATCGATGCACCGGCCTAGCCGGCCTTTCCGCTCACCATGGTTCTAGCCACCCGCTGTCCCCACTGCGAAACGGTTTTCCGCGTGCAGGAAGCCATGCTTGCAGGCTCCGGTGGATTCGCGCGCTGCGGACACTGTCATCAGGTCTTCGACGCCCGGAGCAATCTGCTCGATCCCCATGCCGGGGAGCACGACGCCCCGCACGCGCCGAAGCCTGAAACGCCGTCGCCCGAAATCGAACGCGAGCCTACGCGCGATGACGGTTCGGAATCGGCGGCTGCCGTCGGCGATGAAGTCGGCGTCGAGCATATTGAAGATGTCGCACCCGAAGCCGAACCGGGACGCGAATTCGAGAGCGAGCCGCGCCCGCAATCCGTGGCGCCTGACTTCGAACCACCGCTTGAACCCGAGCCACCGCTTGCGCCCGAACCTCCGTTAAGCGCCGAAGTGCCGCCGCTTGCGGCCCCGGTATTTGCGCCCCAGGCCGAGCATATGGCCGGGGAGCCGGCGCATGAATTGGAGCCTCCGGTCGAGTCGTCCCGAATGGACGAGGAACGCGAGGAACAACGCCCCGAATCCGAAGTCGAGCCGCCGCACGTGGCGACGCCGCCGACAGCGGGCCCGATCGAACCCACGCATGACGAACACGGCGCGGCGAGCGCGCAGCCGACGTGGGCGCAGCACGATCCGCATTGGCATGATGACGAGCCGCGCTTCAACGGCCGCTCACTGTCCGATTCGGACGAGGAGCCGCATTTCGGCGCCGCTCCCGCGACGCAGCCGGAACCGCCTCCGCGGGCCGAGCCCGAATTCGCCGCGCACGGCGACCGGCGCGACGTCGACGAAGCGCAGCTAGAAGACGAACCTCACCTCGAACCGCACCTGCGAACGCGGCTGCAAGCTCAAGCCGAGCGAGAAGCCGAGACCGAACCTCGCTTTGGCGCCGCTGGCGACGAAACGCATATGCGAGCCGCGAGCGTGCCTCCGATCTTCCCCGAACCGGCCGCGTCCGCTGAAGACGAACGCCACTTCGCCGTCACGCGCGAGACCCGCGCAAGGGCGCCGAGCCATGTGTTCGGATACATCGTCGGCGCGGTGATCGCGCTGGCCCTCGTGATCGTCCTCATCGCCCAGCTCGCATGGTGGCGCCGCGAAGCCGTCATGGTCTACTGGCCGGAGTCGCAGCCGCTGTTCGCGCGAGCGTGCGCGCAGTTGGGCTGCCGGCTTTCACCGCCGCGGGACATCGATGGGCTGCAGGTCGAGGCGTCCGATCTACGTCAGGTCGATGGCCCGCACAGGCTCGAATTGCGCGTGCCTCTGCGCAACCGCTACGGCATCGCGCTCGCCTATCCCGCGATCGAATTGACGCTGACCGACAACAAAAACGACATCGCGATCCGACGCGTGCTCTGGCCGCAAGACTATGTGCCGCCGGGCACGCAGATCGCCGCGGGATTGCCGGCGCACGCGACGCAAACGATGATCGTGCGGCTCGACAGCGGCAACGCCATCGCGACGAATTTCCGCGTTCAGATCTTTTACCCGTAGCACATCCGAGGCGACGCCCGTTTCTTTCGGGCGTGCCCCCTTTCGCTGTCGCGACAACCTGAAACGATTCTTCGGAGCTAACATGAGTCAAGTCACCCTGGGCGGTAACCCGATCGAAGTCGGCGGCGCATTCCCGTCGGTCGGCCAAAAGGCGCCTGAATTCTCGCTCATCGGTAAAGATCTGAAGCCGGTGACGCTGGCCGATTTCGCCGGCAAGCGCAAAGTACTGAACATCGTTCCGAGCCTGGACACGCCCACCTGCGCGACGTCCACGCGCAAGTTCAACGAAGCCGCCGCCAAGCTGCAAAACACGGCTGTCATCGTCGTCTCCGGCGATCTGCCGTTTGCCGCGACACGTTTTTGCTCGACGGAAGGGATCGAAAACGTCGTGACGGCGTCGACGTTCCGCGGCCGCGAATTCGCGCAAGCCTATGGCGTCGATGTCCAATCGGGCCCGCTGACCGGCCTGACGGCGCGCGCCGTTGTCGTCATCGATGAGAACGACAAGGTCGTCCATGCCGAGCTCGTCGGCGAAATCAAGAACGAACCGAACTACGACGCCGCGCTGAGCGCGCTCAAGTAAGTCGCATTCGCCGCCGCCGAAGCACGCCGCGCCGCCCGCGCGGCGTTTTCGTATGGCGCCTCTCATACACGCACGAATAGGAATTCCCGCCTTGGCTACGCTGATCTGCGGCTCGCTCGCCTACGACAACATCATGACTTTCCAGGGGCGCTTTCGCGAGCACATCCTTCCCGAGCAGGTTCACATCCTGAACGTGAGCTTCCTCGTGCCGACGATGCGTCGCGAATTCGGCGGCTGTGCCGGCAACATCGCCTATTCGTTGAATCTACTGGGTGGCGACGCGCGCATCATGGCGACGCTCGGCGAAATCGACGGTCAGCTTTATATGGATCGGTTCAAGGCACTCGGGCTCTCGACCGATCATGTGCGAATCGTGCCGGACGCCTATACGGCGCAGGCGATGATCACCACCGATCTCGACAACAACCAGATCGCCGCGTTTCACCCCGGCGCGATGATGCAATCGCATTTGAATGAGGCCGATCGAGCGAGCGACATCACGCTCGCGATCGTCGCACCGGACGGTTACGAGGGAATGGTGCAGCATACGGAAAAGCTGGCCGCGGCCGGCGTGCCGTTCATCTTCGATCCGGGCCAAGGCTTGCCGCTGTTCTCGGGCGAGGCGCTGCGCCGCGCCATTGAACTCGCCACTTACGTGGCAGTCAACGACTACGAGGCAAATCTCGTCAGCAACAAGACGGGATGGTCGCTCGGGGAAATCGCACAGCGCGTGCAAGCGTTGATCGTGACGCGCGGCGAGCAAGGCGCGCAGATTCATCACGCCGGCCAATGCGAGGAAATTCCCGTCGTACCGGCCTCGAAGATCGTCGATCCGACCGGTTGCGGCGACGCATTTCGCGGCGGGCTGCTTTACGGCATCGAACGCGGCCTCGACTGGGCCACGACGGGCCGTCTGGCGAGCCTCATGGGCTCGCTCAAGATCGAGCAACCCGGTCCGCAAACCTATACGCCGACAGCGGTGGAGATCGACCAACGGTTCAAGCAGGCATTCGGCTATAGCCTGCGGTAATACTTTCGTGGAGCAACGGAAAATGAAAACATCGGCTCATATCACGCTGGCCTTGATGCTGGCCGGGTCGCTGGCGGTAACGGGGTGCGCGTACAACAGCAGCTCGCCGGACGTTTATACGGCAGGGCAAGCCCAACGCGAGGAAACGGTTCGCTTCGGCACCGTCGAAAGCGTGCGCGCGGTGACGATCTCGTCGAACGACGGGCAGCCGAGCGGCCTCGGCGCACTCGGCGGCGGTGCGCTCGGGGCGGTCGCCGGCAGCGCGATCGGGGGTGGAAAAGGATCGATCGCCACGGCCATCATCGGCGGTATCGCGGGCGCGGTGGCGGGCAACGCCGTGGAGAACGGCGTCGCCAAGCGCCAAGGCGTCGAGATCACCGTGCGATTGGATAACGGCGACCTGCGCGCCATCACGCAATCGGCCACCGGTGAAATCTTCCAAGCCGGCGACCGCGTCCGGTTGCTCTCGAGCGCCGGCGTGACACGCGTCACGCACTAGTGCGTCGATAACGCGCTTCAAAGGCAAGCCATAAGCGGCTCGCAACCGGCTCGGATGCGAGCGCTCCGAGCGCTTTGCACGCGGCCTTATCGAACCGGCGGCCGTTGCCGTAGCGTATAAAAAAACCCCGCCACCGGCGAACCGGCGCGGGGTTTTTCATCGGCTAGCGGCTGCGCACGACGCCAAGCGTCGCGCTTGCCGCACCGTCCTATTACGGACGGCTGCCGGTCGGGAACGGCCAAGCAGCGGCCGGGTTCAGCGCGGTCTTCACCGTCGAGGCAGGGGCCGTGGAAGCTGCGGCAGGCGCAGGCGCGGCGGCAGGCGCCGCCGCGGCCTTCTTAGCAGCAGCCTTCTTCGCGGGCGCGGCCTTCTTAGCAGGCGCAGCCTTCTTGGCGGCAGCCTTCTTCGCAGGCGCAGCCTTCTTGGCAGGCGCGGCCTTCTTCGCAGCGGCCTTCTTCGCAGGCGCGGCCTTCTTGGCAGCGGCCTTCTTCGCAGGCGCAGCCTTCTTGGCAGCAACCTTCTTCACTGCTGCCTTCTTGGCCGGTGCGGCCTTCTTCGCCGCAACCTTCTTCACTGCCGCCTTCTTGGCCGGCGCTGCCTTCTTTGCCGCAACCTTCTTCACTGCCGCCTTCTTGGCCGGCGCTGCTTTCTTCGCCGCGACCTTCTTCACCGCGACCTTCTTGGCTGCGACCTTCTTCGCCGGCGCTGCCTTCTTAGCCGGCGCCGCCTTCTTAGCCGCGACCTTCTTCACTGCTGCTTTCTTGGCCGGAGCGGCTTTCTTAGCGGCGGGTTTCTTCTTGGCTGTTGCCATTGTTTTCTCCTTCAGGTTTTCAGATGAGTAAGTTTCGAACTACACCCTCTTCAAACCCGCTTCCCGCTGCGCGCCGATAGTCATGCGACCGGCGCGCGCTGCGAAGCGGGCTATTCATCGGCGTACGCAAAAACCTAGTGCTTACGCTAATGAATGCGGTAAGGCGTGCCGCGCCCGAAGGCCCAGCACGCCGGATCGTTTCGGCCGGCGAGCGCCCAGCGCTCGCACAGCCCGATATTCGCTCGTGACAAGCCGACGGCAAGGCCGCCGGCTTTTTCAGGGGGTAGTTCGCCCATCCCACCGAAGGGTTCGCAAAGTGCCTGTCATGTTTGTGGGCGGTTGCACCGCCGGGCACGCTTTGCATTAGGCGTTCTTGCTCCTTACCTTATCCGCCGCCGCGATTGTCGCGGCGGCGCCCCATCAACATTCATCGCATCGGCCAGCACGCGTCATTCCCAGGACAGCGCACCACCGGTTTGGTATTCGATTACTCGCGTCTCGAAGAAGTTACGTTCCTTCTTCAGGTCGATCATCTCGCTCATCCACGGGAACGGGTTCTCCTCGTTCGGGAACAGAGGATCGAGGCCGATCTGCTGGCAACGCCGGTTGCAGATGAAACGCAGATAGCTCTTGAACATCGACGCGTTCAATCCCAGCACGCCGCGCGGCATCGTGTCCTCGGCGTAGCGATACTCGAGTTCGACCGCGTGCTTGAACAGCTCGCGAATCTCTTCACGGAATTCGCGCGTCCACAGGTGCGGGTTCTCGAGTTTGATCTGGTTGATGAGGTCGATGCCGAAGTTACAGTGCATCGACTCGTCGCGCAAAATGTATTGATACTGCTCGGCGGCGCCCGTCATCTTGTTCTGACGACCGAGCGCGAGAATTTGCGTAAACCCGACGTAGAAGAACAGCCCTTCCATGACGCAGGCGAACACGATGAGCGACTTGAGCAACTTCTGGTCCGCGTCCAGCGTGCCCGTCTTGAACGCCGGGTCGGTCAGCGTGTGGATGAACGGGATCAGGAACTCGTCCTTGTCGCGGATCGAGGTGACCTCGTGATACGCGTTGAAGATCTCGCCTTCGTCCAGGCCGAGCGATTCGACGATGTATTGGTACGCGTGCGTGTGGATCGCTTCCTCGAACGCCTGACGCAGCAGGAACTGACGGCACTCGGGCGCCGTGATGTGCCGGTAGGTGCCGAGCACGATGTTGTTCGCGGC
>NZ_JBQCHR010000162.1:0-105516 GCF_051954495.1 Trinickia sp. | reverse complement strand
CCCGATCGTATGACGTGCGGCCACGCGGACCGGATGTGTCCCAGGACGCAGTCAACGGCGTCGACATCGTCTATACAGATACTTTGACGCTGGCAGTCCAAGGCCATGGCGACAGCCCAGCCGTATCGCCCACTCGTCTCGCGGGGCGCGCCCATCACCGCAGGAGGAATCGAAAGATGCGTATCGTGATCGCGTTGGCGGACGACGCCATGCAGAAGCGGGGTGCAGACGCAGGTACGAGCAAGGAAGCGGAGATCTTGCGAGCCGCGGCGGAGCAGTTGGCGCGGGTGGCGGACGGCAACGATCTCGTCGTCGTGCAAGCACAAGGACATTCATTGTGGCCGGCGCCTGAGTACGATCACGGCGCCTATGCGATGAACGGCTTTGCCCACGACTTGCTGGCGATCGACGCCGGTCAGACGATTGCGTGCCGGCTGGATCTGGAGTTGCGTCATCGTCTGCCGAGCACGCGCGCGTGTTCGACGTTGTTCAGCATGGTCGAGGTCGACATGGCCGACCCTGCGTTCGACCACCCCGACATGCCCATCGGTGCGGTCTTTACCGGTCCGCGCGCATTGGCCCGCGCGCAGCAGAAGCAATGGCATATTGCGCACGACGGTGTGGGATACCGACGAGTCGTACCGAGTCCTAGGCCCAAGCGGCTGCTGCAGCTGGCCGCGTTGCGTGGGCTCGTCGATGAAGGGGCGGTCGTCATGTGCACCGTTGGCTCGATTCCTGTCGTTTCATCGGCGGCCGATGGGGGATGGCATGGCGTGGAAGCTGTCATCGATCCGTACGTCGGGGCGGCGTTCGTTGCGCAAGAGATCGGCGCCGACCGGTTCGTGATCGCGACCGATGTAGCCGGTGTCTTCCTCGACTGGGGGACGGCCAATTCGAAGTTGCTGCGCCACGGTCATCCCAGCGCGGTGCGCGAGTTCGCGGCCGAAACCGGCTCGATGGGGCCTAAGCTGCAAGCGGCTTCCGGGTTCGCGGAGCGCACGGGCGCTCGCGCCGCGATCGGCGCGCTGGCGGACGTGGCGCGGCTCGTCGACGGCACGGCCGGCACGACAATTTCTTGCGAACGCGTCGACCCGCGCCGCTTCGCGGGCGGCGCGGTCGCTCGTTGAACGGGGCCGCGAACGCCCTTGGGTCAACGCGTCAGCTTGCGGTCAACACGATGCGTCCGTCGACTTCGCCGTTTTTCAATGCGGCGAAGATCGCATTGATGTTCTCCAGCCGGTCGCGATGAATATGCGCACGCACCTTGCCCTGCACCGCGAAATCGAGCGATTCCTGCAGATCGCGCCGCGTGCCGACGATCGAGCCGCGCACCGTAATACCGTTGAGCACGGTCGAGAAAATCGGCAGCGGAAAATCGCCGGGCGGCAGGCCGTTCAGCGAAATCGTGCCGCCGCGTCGCACCATGCCGAGCGCTTGAGCGAAGGCGCTGCGCGAGACGGCCGTAACGAGTACGCCGTGCGCGCCGCCGGTTTCCTTCTGAATCACGTCGGCGGGATCTTGTGCCGTCGCATTGACGGTCAGCGCCGCGCCAAGCTTGCGGGCGAGATCGAGTTTGGCCTCGGAGATATCGACGGCCACGACGTGCAGGCCCATTGCGACGGCGTATTGCACGGCCACGTGACCGAGCCCGCCGATGCCCGAAATGGCGATCCATTGCCCGGGGCGCGTATCCGTGACGCGAATGCCCTTATAGACGGTCACGCCGGCGCAAAGAATCGGCGCAATTTCGTCGAACGCCACGCTATCGGGTAGACGCCCGACGTAGTTCGGATCGGCCACGACATATTCGGCGTAGCTGCCGTTGATCGAATAGCCGGTGTTCTGCTGCTCGTGGCACAGCGTTTCCCAACCGGTTTGGCAGTACTCGCAGTGGCCGCAGGCGGTGTAGAGCCAAGGCACGCCGACCCGGTCGCCTTCCTTGACGTGCTTCACGCGCGAACCCACCGCGGCGACATACCCCACGCCTTCATGGCCCGGAATGAACGGTAGCGAGGGCTTGACGGGCCAATCGCCGTCGGCCGCGTGCAAATCCGTATGACACACGCCTGATGCCTCGATTTTCACGAGAATCCGATCAGGGTCCGGCACGGGCACGGGCACTTCCTCGATGCGCAGCGGCTCGCCGAATGCGTGGACCACGGCGGCCTTCATGAATGTCGCCATCGATGGCTCCTATTCGCTTGACGGAAGGACCCAGTATCGATGCGACGCGCAGGGTGGCGATTGAGGTAAATCAACGGAGGCGGCGGAACCGGACTGCCGCGCCCGTTTCAACTCGCATTCGAGCCGCGCACACCGATTGTGCTCCAGCGCGCGTGCTTGTCGGATGTCGTCGGCGCACGTGCGCCGTTGCGCGTAAGCCGCGCCAACACCTCGGCGCCCTGCGGCGTCACGCGAAGTTCGATGCGTTCGCCGCCGCGGGCGACACATCGCACGAGATCCTGTTCGACCAGCGCTTCGGTCTCGGGGCTCACGACAGCCTCTGCATGGGGCGTGTGGACGATGACGAAGAGTCGAGCGAGTTCGTGCGGTGTCAACATGGGGAGTGTCTCCTGATAGCTAAGGGCCGCGAGGTGTCGGCGAATAGAAACCTTGCAAAACGCCTTCGTTCAAGTGTGATTGCAGTGTCTCCGAAAGGTGGACGCCGGGCCATCGGTTAGGCGACCGACTTTGCGTCGGCAAACGCTGGCTTGCCGTAGGAATCATTCGAGTTCTCATACGATTGGACGCGAGTCGCGCCGCACGACAAAATGTCGCGCCTAGGCTCGCCAATCTCGCTGCTGCCTTCCACGAAAACTAAAATGAAGCCGACAGCCGAGCGGCGTTTGACAGGAATGCTCAGATGATTCGCGTGCTTTTAGCCGATGACCATGCCCTGATGCGCGAGTGCCTGCTGCATATCCTCGAAGCCGCGGGGTGTTTCACCGTGGAGGGGCAAGCTCACGATGGCGCATCGACGCTCTCGCTCGTGCGCAGCACCGACGCTGACGTGCTGGTGATGGACCTGACGATGCCGGCGGGCGGCGGCATCGGGCTGATCGAGCGCGTTCGCGCGGCTAACGAGCAACTTCGCGTGCTCGTCTTGAGTATGCACACCGAGGCGCACGTCATGGAGCGCGCATTCAAGGCCGGTGCGTCCGGCTATTTGACGAAAGAGAGCGCCGGTACGGAACTCGTAAACGCGGTAGGCAAGGTGGCGCACGGTGAGTTGTACGCGGGGCTCGGCGAAGCGGAGCGACAGCCGGCTCGCTTGGCCCGACTGACGGAGCCACGCCCGCACGAGGCGCTCACGAATCGGGAGCGGGAGGTGTTCCTGCGCCTCGCAGCCGGCGAAACGAGCCGGCGCATCGCGGACGAGCTGGACCTGACGCCGCAGACGGTCAGTACGCACAAAAAGAATATTTTGGAGAAACTCGCGCTGGACAACGATGCCGCGCTGATTCGCTATGCGTTGCGCCACGGGCTGTTGGATGCCGGCGATGCGGACACGGGCTGGCAACCCTCGGCGCGCAGATAGGTATTTCCCCGCACTTAAAGTAAAAGGGCCTGACGCCGTAAACCCATGAAGCGATGGTGTCGCCTGCCTGCAGTTACGCCATCGCGCCAACGTTTGCGAGACCGACGCGTGCTCCGCTTTCGGAGGTGCATCGATGCCGATCGTCGTCGTGGTGCGCTGGGCCTTCGTGTTCACGATGGCCGCCTTTATCGGCTGGCTGTTCGTGAACTATTGGTGACATCCGGGCCAGTCCGTCTCAATCCGTCTCATCTACGCGCTTCTCGTGCATTTCGCGACTTCGTCTATGCAATCGACTCCGACTGATCGGGACGTGGCTGTCGCCGCGCACACACGCTCGGCTTTCAAGGAGCTCTATCTCGTATCGGGGGCGGCCGCGCAACTGGGCGCCTACGGCCTTCAGGTGCAAGAGGTTCAGTGGCAGGCGCTCGCGCGCGCGTCGAACAACGCGAGCGCAGTGCTCGGCGCTCGCCATGAACACGAGAGCGAGACTGCCGCGGCGTTTCGGCAACTTGCTGCGCTATGCGACGATTTGCTCGATCGCCGTGCGCTGGGGCATGCTTGCCCGTCGGCGATATGGCGCGATCTTGCCCGAGCGGGACGCGACGCTTACGAGCGAATGGACACGTGACGCACGAGGGCTGGCCGTCGAGATCAGAGCCCGGCGTTGAACGCCCGTTGACGCAGTAGGCCCAGCACCGCATCGCAAAAGGGCGTCGGCACGTCGAAACGGCGCCCCAGTTCCGGGAACACGCCCAGGATCGGATCGATCTCGAGCGCGCGTCCCGCTTCCATATCCTGCAGCATGGAAGTCTTGAACGCGCCCAATTGGCGCGTGACGGCCACGCGCTCCGGCGGCGACATGCCTGTCGAGAGCCCTAGCCGGCGGCCGATCGCATCGGCTTCTTCCATCATCCGAAGCACGAGGGCATGCGTTAGCGGATCGTCGAGCAGGCGGTCCGCCGTCGAACCCGTCAGCGCGCTGAGCGGATTCATGTTCATGTTGCCCCAAAGCTTGGCCCAGATATCCGTTCGGATGTCGTCGGTCGATTCGACATCGAAGCCCCCAGCATTCAGTGCATCGGCCAGTGTCTGCGCAGCGGCGGCGCAATCGGCTCGCGCAGGGCCGACGATGAGGCGATTGCCGCGCCCGCGTTTGACTACGCCGGGGGCCTGCGTAGCCGACGACAAATGCACGACGCACCCGATCGCACGCTCAGCCGGCAGCACCGCCGATACGCGGCCTCCGGGGTCGATGGCGTCAAGCGGCGCACAGTGCTCGGGCGCTGCGAGGCCATGCAGAAACCACCACGGTAGGCCGTTCATGGCGCTCACGACGAGCGTCGCGGGCCCGATCATCGGGCGCAGCGATTCTGCGAGCGCGGGCAGCGCCTGCGCCTTCAGCGCGAGCACGACGACGTCTTGCTCGCCAAGCGCCGCGGCATCGTCGCTGGCGGCTACGCGCACGGCGCCGGCCGAGGCGTCGTCCGCGAGGATGCGAATGCCGTTGTCTCGGATGGCGGCAAGCGTCGCGCCGCGTGCGAGAACGGATACGCGCTGGCCGCCGCGGGCGAGGGCGGCGGCGATCAGGCCGCCGATGGCGCCGGCGCCGACCACCGTGGCCCGCATGCCTTTGTCATCGCGTCGAGCTTCGATATTCATCAGGTCACGCTCCCGGTTCCATTCAACATTACGTCTTGTACGACGGATCGATCTTATCGACTTGACGCAACAGCGCGTCGAGCACGTCCTGCCCCGCGCCAAACGCAGGATCGAATTGCAGCGCATCGCGCGTGCAACGCGCAGCGACCTCGGACGAAACAAGGCGCGCGGGGCCGAGCGCAGCCGTCGCCACTTGGATCTCGCAAGCGCGATTGAGCGTCCACAAGCGCGCGAATGCTTGAGCGATCGTCGAACCGACCGACAGCAGGCCATGATTGCGCAGGATCAAGAGCCGCTTTTCGCCCAAATCGGCCACGAGCCTCGGCCCTTCGTCGGCGTGCACGGTGATCCCTTCGAAGTCGTGATAGGCGACCATGCCGTCGATCTGCGCGGAATAGAAATTCGAGTTTTCGAGGCCGACCTGCGAGCAGGCGACCGCGAGACCGGCGCTCGTGTGCGTGTGCATCACGCAGTGCGCATCCGGCACGGCGCGATGGAGCGCGGCATGGACCACGAAGCCGGCCGGGTTGACGCGATGTTCGGTCGGCTCCACCGCGCGGCCGTCCAAATCGACCTTGACGAGATTGGACGCCGTGACCTCGGAGTAGTGCAGGCCGAACGGATTGATGAGGAAATGCGTGTGCGGACCGGGCACCCGCAACGTGATGTGGTTGTAGATGAGCTCGGTCCAGCCGAGCATTGCGAACACGCGATAGGTGCCCGCCAATTGCACGCGCAGTGCGCGTTCGATCTCGTGCATCACTGTCTCCCGACGCCTCTTGGGCACTCGTCGATGCGAGTCAGCATAGTGCAAACTAGTTGTGTGCACAACCAATTTTACGGGCGTGTGGGCGCGCGCATGCATCCGATTGAAGTGCGCGATGTCGAGGAATAAATCTGTGGGGACGAATGGAGAGCGCGCTGCTTTTCAGCAGCGCGCGACTCGAATCGATACCATGAAACCATGGAATAGATTGTGCGAGGAGCGGGACTCGAACCCGCACACCATTGCTGGCGTCAGGACCTAAACCTGGTGCGTCTACCAATTTCGCCATCCTCGCGCCGAAGTCGCGCTGGCCGCGCGCTTCGATGTCTGGCTCGCTTTCCCGGCGCCGGGGCGTGGCGCGCGATCGTGGTGCGATCAAAAGCGTAAGCGCGAGATTCTAACCTATTCGCTTGCCGTTGTGTCGACGATCGTAGGGACTGGTGCGGTAATGAGGCCGACGGTACGCGCGTACGCGCTCGGGGCGGCAAATTCGCGGGGCTGGCTACGCGCGCCCGCACGGCTCGCTAGTCCCCAGCGAGCGCGTTGGCGATGACTTTGTCGAGGGCGCGCCCGAGCGCTTCCCGCTCCGCTTCGTCGAGACAATCGAATAGATCGGCGTTCCACTTGCGCGCGATCGGCATCACCTTGCGAAAGAGCGCGCGGCCCTCCTGCGTCAGCGAAATCAACACGACGCGCCCGTCGTCGCTGCTGGGCGCGCGCTCGATCAGCCCGCGTTTGATCAAGGCTTCGGCGGCGCGGCTCGCCTGACTCTTGTCGAGGTTCGCGTGCTTGGCCAAGTCCATGATCGAAAAGGGGCCGAACGAACCGACCACGGCGATGACGCGCGCCTCGGGCAGCGTGATCTCCAGCTTGGTTTGATAGCGCTCGCTGATCCCGCGATCCGAGAGCTTGTTCAGCACGTGCATGCGGTAGGTCAGGAATTGCTCGAGCCCGGCTTTGGCTGCGGCCTTCATGGGGTATGGTCGTTCCTGTCGAGAGAGGGCGGGAAAGAAGCACTCGCCGATTGTTGCCGCAACCGGCGCGTTGGTCAACGCGGTATTTCGCGCGTGTCCACCCGCCGGTCGGCGCTCCCTCACGCGCCGAATTTCAGCCGCGCGAGTTGTTCGGCTTCGTTGGTCAAGAGCCGAGCGGCGTCGCGAATCGCCACGTCGAGCGTGATCGGGCCGGGCGCCGGCGAAAAGCATCCGGTGAAATGCGCGCCGAGCCGGGCGAGCGCGCTCGAATCGATGCCGCCCGAGAGCAGGGTGGCCGGCACGCCGGCGGCCCGCGCGTGCCGGCATGCGATGAAGGGCGCCTTGCCGTGCAGCGTCTGCGCGTCGGAGCGGCCTTCGCCCGTGATAAGCCAATCGGCGCCCGCGAGCGCCGCGTCGAGCTCCACCTGCGACGCCACCACTTCCGCGCCCGCCTCGAATCGCGCACCGAGCAGATGCAGTGCGAACCCGAGCCCGCCGGCGGCCCCCGCGCCAGGTAGGTCGCGCGCGCGCCGCCCGAGCGCCGCCTCGGCGAGTTCGGCGAAATGCGCGAGCACTGCATCGATTGCATCGATGCGATCGGCGCTCACGCCTTTTTGCGGCCCGAAGACGGCCGTCGCGCCATGTTCGCCCGTGAGCGGATTGTCGACATCGGACATGGCGACGAACGAGGCCTGCGCGACACGCGGATCGAGGCCAAGGACGTCGACGCGCGCGAGCGCGCCCAGTGCTTCCGGCGTCGGATCGAGTTCGCGCCCGGACGCGTCGTACAATTTCGCGCCGAGCCCGACGAGCAGCCCCGCGCCGCCATCGTTCGTGCTGCTGCCGCCGAGGGCGACGAAGAATCGCCGCGCCCCGGCATCCAGCAGCATGCGCACGGCCTCGCCCATGCCGCGCGTGTCGCGCGCCTCGACATCCGAGCTCATCGCGACGGCATCGGTGATACCGACGATCTCCGCCGTTTCGATCACCGCGCTGCCGTCGGGCAACAGGCCCACGGCTGCCTCGCGCTGCGCTTGCGCCGCGCCGCGTACGCGCAAGACGCGCCGCTCGCCGCCGCGCGCGAGCATCGCGTCGAGCGTGCCTTCGCCGCCGTCGGCCATCGGACACAGGCGCACCGTTGCGTCGGGCAGCGCACGCCGCACGCCGTCGGCTATGGCTTGCGCGACTGCCTGCGCGCTGAGCGAGCCTTTGAATGAATCGGGAGCGATGACGACGATGGGCGTGCTGCCTGGCATGGTGTCTCCGTATTGGCATGCGCCGGGCGACGGAAAGTCGCGCCGCGGCGCCGGGTGAGTCGTGTGTTCGACCTCGGTTCGGAATGCGAGCTTATCAGTGTGCGCATGCGGTTGGATACGGGTCGCGGCATGACGAGGATCGCTCGGAATCGATGCGGCGAAGCGGGGCGCTCGAAACGGGGGCGAATAGTTTGCTAGAATAATTGATTCTTCCGATCCAACCCGTGCCGTCGGCGGCAAGACGTACGCAGCCTTGGGCGGTGATTGCGGCACCGTCGAGGCAAGGCGCAACACGTGGGCACGGAGAAGATAACCCGATTCGCTTGAACAATTTAGGACGATTGAAAGCCATGGCTAACGTTGTTGAAAACCTCGGCAAGCTCGAACGCCGCGTGACGATCTCCCTGCCGAAGGACAGCGTGCAGAAGGAGATCGATTCGCGTATCCGCCAACTCGCGAAGAACGTCCGCATGCCGGGCTTCCGTCCGGGCAAGGTGCCGCTCAAGATGGTGACGCAGCAGTACGCGGGGCAGGTCGAGGCCGAAGTGCTGAGCGACAAGGTCGGCAAGCAATTCTTCGACATCAGCCGCGCTGAAAATCTGCGCGTCGCGGGTCAGCCCAGCTTCAGCCCGAAGGAAGGCGCCGGTGAAGACACGTATGCGTTCGACGCCACGTTCGAGGTCTACCCGGAAGTGAAGCTCGGCGATCTGGCGAGCGCCGAAGTCGAGCGCGCGGTGACGCAAATCTCCGAAGGCGAAGTCGACCGCACGCTCGACATCCTGCGCAAGCAGCGCGTGCACTACCACGCACGCGGTGAAGCCGGCGAGCATGGCGACGGCGGCGCGGATGCGTCGGCCAAGAGCGGCGACCGCGTCACGGTCGATTTCGTCGGCAAGCTCGACGGCGTGGCGTTCGAAGGCGGCAGCGCCGAAGATTTCGCATTCGTGCTCGGCGAAGGCCGCATGCTGCCCGAATTCGAGCAGGCCGCGACGGGCCTTACGGTCGGCGAGGCGCGCGAGTTCGACCTCAAGTTCCCCGACGATTACCACGGCAAGGAAGTCGCCGGCAAGACGGCCCAGTTCACGATCACGATGAAGAAGATCGAATGGCCGCACCTGCCCGAAGTCGACGCCGAATTCGCGAAGTCGCTTGGCATCGCCGACGGCGATTTGGCTAAGATGCGCGCGGAGATCAAGGAAAACCTCGAGCGCGAAGCCAAGCGCCGCACGCAGTCGCTGGTGAAGAACCAAGTGATGGACGCGCTGCTCAAGGTCGCCGAACTCGAAGTGCCGAACGCGCTGATCGAACAAGATCAACAGCGCCTCGTCGAAATGGCGCGCCAAGATCTCGTGCAACGCGGTGTGCCGAACGCGGCCAACGCGCCGATCCCCGCCGAGATGTTCAAGGAGCAGGCGGAACGTCGCGTGAAGCTGGGTCTCGTGCTGGCCGAAGTCGTGAAGGAACACGGTCTCGAGGCGAAGCCCGAGCAAATTCGCGCGGAAGTCGAGGAATTCGCTAAGAGCTACGAAGACCCGAAGGAAGTGATCCGCTGGTATTATTCGAACAAGCAACGCCTGTCGGAAATGGAAGCGTACGTCGTTGAAAGCAACGTCGTCGAATTCGTCCTCGGCAAGGCGAAGGTGACGGACAAGGAAGTCAGCTTCGAAGCATTGGCGAGCGCCTCGGCGCAAGCGTAAGGCATCGCGTCGAACGGCGTGCGGGCTGTCGAGCGACGGCCGCACGCCGTTTTTTATGCACGAACCGTATTGCTGCGTCGCAGCGGCTCGCGAAGTGCATGGAAGCGGCATGCGTAGGGCGTCTTCCTGCCGTTTCAAGACCCATTCCGAACAAGGATCCATTGCATGATCTCTCGCGCTCAACTGTTGGACACGTTGGCCTCCCATGCACCGCGCGATTTCGAAACGCAGGCGCTGGGGCTCGTTCCGATCGTCGTCGAAACGAGCGGCCGCGGCGAGCGTTCGTACGATATCTATTCGCGCCTGCTCAAAGAGCGGGTCGTGTTCATGGTCGGCGAAGTCAACGACCAGACGGCCAACCTCGTAGTGGCGCAGATGCTGTTCCTAGAGAGTGAGAATCCCGACAAGGACATCAGCCTCTACATCAACAGCCCTGGCGGTTCGGTCTCGGCGGGCATGGCGATCTACGACACCATGCAGTTCATCAAGCCCGACGTCTCCACGCTGTGCATGGGTCTTGCGGCCAGCATGGGCGCGTTCCTGCTCGCGTCCGGCGCGAAGGGCAAGCGCTTCGCGTTGCCCAACGCCCGGGTGATGATTCACCAGCCGCTCGGCGGAGCGCGCGGCCAGGCATCTGACATCGAGATCCAAGCACGCGAAATCCTGTATCTGAAGGAGCGGCTCAACAACCTGCTCGCGCACCATACCGGTCAGCCGGTCGAGCGCATCGCGCGCGACACCGACCGCGACAACTTCATGTCGGGCGAGGATGCGCAGGCGTACGGCCTCATCGATCAGGTCCTACATAAGCGTCCGTAACGCGTCGAAAAGGGCGGCGTTTCGCGCCATGCGTGCGACGGCCGCCTCAAGCGATGCTATAAATGGTCGATAATAGTTCTGAGCGCCGACGGCGGACACGCCACGATACGTTTCCCGTCGCGCCGGCCAGCCGGTTCGATCCGACCCTGCGTTAGGGCGGCGGACGGCGCGCCTGTCATTCGAGTGTCCGGAGGCTCGTATATCCATGGCGGACAAAAAAGGTTCGAACAGCGAAAAGCTGTTGTATTGCTCGTTTTGCGGCAAGAGTCAGCATGAGGTGAAGAAGCTGATTGCCGGCCCGTCGGTGTTCATCTGCGATGAATGCATCGACTTGTGCAACGAGATCATTCGCGACGAAGCCGCGGGAGCCGGCACGGACGTAGGCCTGTCGAAATCCGACCTGCCGAGCCCGCAGGAGATCCGCGACATCCTCGATCAGTACGTGATCGGGCAGGAGCGCGCGAAGAAGATTCTCGCGGTCGCCGTATACAACCACTACAAGCGTCTCAAGCACCTCGACAAGAAAGACGAAGTCGAGCTGTCCAAGAGCAATATTCTGCTGATCGGCCCGACCGGTTCGGGCAAAACATTGCTTGCGCAGACGCTTGCCCGGCTTTTGAACGTTCCGTTCGTGATCGCCGACGCAACGACGTTAACCGAGGCCGGCTACGTCGGCGAGGACGTCGAGAACATTATTCAAAAGCTGCTGCAAAACTGTAACTACGAAGTCGAAAAGGCGCAGCGCGGCATCGTCTACATCGACGAAATCGACAAGATCAGCCGTAAGTCGGACAACCCGTCGATCACGCGCGACGTGTCCGGCGAGGGCGTCCAACAGGCGCTGCTCAAGCTCGTGGAAGGCACGATGGCGTCGGTGCCTCCGCAGGGCGGCCGCAAGCACCCCAACCAGGATTTCATCCAGGTCGACACGACGAACATCCTGTTCATCTGCGGCGGCGCGTTCGACGGGCTGGAAAAGGTCATTACCGATCGTACGGAAAAGACCGGCATCGGCTTTGGCGCGAGCGTGAAGAGCAAGCAGGAGCGCGACGCGGGCGAGGTGCTGCGCGAAGTCGAACCCGAAGATCTGATCAAATTCGGGTTGATCCCCGAATTGATCGGTCGTCTGCCCGTCGTGGCCACGCTCGGCAAACTCGACGAAGCTGCTCTGATGAAAATCCTCGTCGAGCCGAAGAACGCGCTCGTGAAGCAGTACAACAAGCTGTTCGCGATGGAGCGCGTCGAGCTCGAGATCCGTCCCACCGCGCTGCAGGCCGTGGCGCGCAAGGCCATCCGCCGCAAGACCGGCGCGCGCGGCCTGCGCTCGATCTTGGAACAGGCGTTGCTCGACGTCATGTACGAATTGCCTGCGATGAAAGGGGTCAGCAAAGTCATCATTGACGATAACGTAATCGATGGCGACGGCAAGCCTCTGCTCATCTATGAGGAAGCGCCGAAGGTCTCGGGATCGAATTGATTGGCCCCGAAGCCTAAAGCTTTCGCAGGAACGGCCGTTCATGGAGACGTGAACGGCTTTTTTCGTTTATCTTGTGGGTAACACTGACCGCTTCTCTGAATACATCGAACTTTTCCCACACGCGCAGGCTTGCAATTCGTACCGCGGGCCTCAACTACCGAACGAACTGATTCCACTCATGGGGAAATGAAATGTCAGGAACCCAACTCCTCCCTCAAGAGCGCACCACGCTCCCGCTGCTGCCGTTGCGAGACGTCGTCGTTTTCCCGCATATGGTTATCCCGCTGTTCGTGGGGCGGCCCAAATCGATCAAGGCGCTCGAAGTCGCGATGGAGGGCGGCAAGCACATCATGCTGGTCGCGCAAAAGACCGCGGCCAAGGATGAGCCGACCGATAAAGACATGTATGAAGTAGGGTGTATCGCCAACATCCTGCAAATGCTGAAACTGCCCGACGGCACGGTGAAGGTGCTCGTCGAAGGCCTGCAGCGCGCGAAAACGCTAACGATCGAAGAGCAAGAAACGCAATTCTCGTGCGAAGTCATGCCGCTCGAGCCCGATCATGCCGACAGCGCCGAAACGGAAGCCCTGCGTCGCGCGATCGTGTCGCAGTTCGATCAGTACGTGAAGCTGAACAAGAAGATCCCGCCCGAGATCCTCACCTCGCTCGCCGGTATCGACGAAGCAGGGCGTTTGGCCGACACGATCGCCGCGCATCTGCCGCTCAAGCTCGATCAGAAGCAGCACATCCTCGAGATGTTCCCGGTCGTGGAGCGGCTCGAGCACCTGCTCGCCCAGCTCGAAGCCGAGATCGACATCCTTCAGGTCGAAAAGCGCATCCGCGGGCGCGTGAAGCGCCAGATGGAAAAGAGCCAGCGCGAGTACTACCTGAACGAGCAAGTCAAGGCGATCCAGAAGGAACTTGGCGAAGGCGAAGAGGGCGCCGATCTCGAAGAACTCGAGAAGCGCATCGAAGCTGCTCGCATGCCGAAGGAAGCCAAAAAGAAGGCCGATTCGGAACTGAAGAAGCTCAAGCTGATGTCGCCGATGTCGGCCGAAGCCACCGTCGTGCGCAACTATATCGACACGCTGATCGCGTTGCCGTGGCGCAAGAAGAGCAAGGTCAACAACGACCTCTCGAACGCGGAGCGCGTGCTCGACGAAGACCACTTCGGCCTCGAAAAGGTCAAGGAACGCATTCTCGAGTATCTCGCGGTCCAACAGCGCGTGGACAAGGTCAAGGCGCCGATCCTGTGCCTCGTCGGGCCTCCGGGCGTCGGTAAGACGTCGCTGGGGCAGTCGATCGCGCGTGCGACGAACCGCAAGTTCGTGCGGATGGCGTTGGGCGGCGTGCGTGACGAGGCCGAGATTCGCGGTCACCGTCGGACGTACATCGGCTCTATGCCGGGCAAGATCTTGCAAAGCTTGACGAAGGTCGGCGTGCGCAATCCGCTCTTCTTGCTCGACGAGGTCGACAAGATGGGGATGGATTTCCGTGGCGATCCGTCGTCTGCGCTGCTCGAAGTGCTCGATCCGGAACAGAACCACACGTTCGCCGATCACTACGTCGAGGTCGATTTCGACCTGTCGGACGTGATGTTCGTGGCCACGTCGAATTCGCTGAACATTCCGCCGCCGCTGCTCGACCGGATGGAAGTCATCCGCTTGTCGGGCTATACGGAAGACGAGAAGGTCAGCATCGCGCAACGTTATCTGCTGCCTAAGCAGAAGAAGAACAACGGCCTGCGCGAGGGCGAAGTGGACGTGGCTGAATCGGCGATCCGCGACATCATTCGCTACTACACGCGTGAGGCGGGCGTGCGTTCGCTCGAGCGCGAGGTGTCGAAGATTTGCCGCAAGGTCGTGAAGATGCTGCTGCTGAAGAAGGCCGAAGGCGCCATCAAGGTCGAAGGCGGCAATCTCGACACGTTCCTCGGCGTGCGCAAGTACGACTTCGGTCTTGCCGCGAAGGAAAACCAGATCGGTCAGGTCACGGGCCTTGCATGGACGGAAGTTGGCGGCGATCTGCTGACGATCGAAGCGGCAGTGATGCCGGGCAAGGGCAACGTCATTCGCACGGGTTCGCTTGGCGATGTGATGAAGGAATCCGTGGAAGCGGCGCGCTCGGTCGTGCGTTCGCGCTCGCGTCGTCTTGGCATCAAGGACGAGGCGTTCGAGAAGCAAGACATCCATATCCACGTGCCCGAGGGTGCGACGCCGAAGGACGGCCCGTCCGCAGGCGGTGCGATGACGACGGCGCTCGTGTCGGTGTTGACGGGTATTCCCGTGCGCGCCGATGTGGCGATGACCGGCGAAATCACGCTGCGCGGCGAAGTGCTGCCGATCGGCGGGCTCAAGGAAAAGCTGTTGGCGGCGCATCGCGGCGGCATCAAGCTCGTATTGATCCCCGAGGAGAACGTGAAGGACTTGGCGGATATCCCCGACAACGTGAAGAACGCCATCGAGATCGTGCCGGTTCGCTGGATCGACAAGGTGCTCGAACTCGCGCTCGAACGTATGCCGGAGCCGTTGGTGGAGGAAGAACCGAAGGCTGCGCCGGTCGGCGCCGAGGCGGGCAAGGATGCCGCGACGGAAGTCGTGAAGCACTAACCGAGCAGTCGTGGCCGAACGCAGCGTTCGGCCAATCCATCAAACCGCGAGCGGCGCGACGAGCGTCTCTCGCGGTTTTTTTTCATGCGCGTGCCGCTGGCGGCCTGTGTTCCCAGATGGACTCGCGCGCATCCGGCGCAACCCCTGTTGACACTGCTCTTTCGGCTACTTTTAATGAGCGGGCTCAGCATGGGGCTGCGCTTTTCTTTTTACTTTCGGGCGCTTAGCGGCGCTCGCGCGATTGTCCACAATAGTCATCATCGGGGATACGGATGAACAAGACGGAACTGATCGACCACATCGCACAACAAGCCGATCTATCGAAGGCGGCAGCGGGACGCGCGCTCGACGCCGTGATCGGCGGCGTCAAAGGCGCGCTCAAGAAGGGCGGCACCGTGACGCTCGTCGGCTTCGGCACGTTCGCCGTGGGCAAGCGCACGGCGCGCACCGGCCGCAATCCGCGCACGGGCGCGGCGATCAAGATCAAGGCGGCAAAGGTGCCGAAATTTAAGCCTGGCAAAGCGCTGAAAGATGCGCTAAACTAGCGGGCTCGCTGGTTGAGGAATGTCGAATCTCCTGATTTTCCAAAGCGGCGAGCGCAGCGAGTTGCTGTGATGCAAAGCTTCGCGAACGGGTGCTTAGCTCAGTTGGTAGAGCGGCGCCCTTACAAGGCGTAGGTCGGGAGTTCGAGCCTCTCAGCACCCACCAGTCGATCTGGTGATCCGTTTACGAAGCAATTCGCAGCAAACGACGAAGTACGCAAAACCCGCACAGCGCTTGGCTCTGCGGGTTTTTTGTTCTCTGCGAAGAAGACGCACTACGTTTGGGAAGCACTACGTTTGCTGCAAATTTCGAAGACGGCGGAAATGCCTCCTATCGGCCGTACGATCGCGTAAACGGGGCATGCTCACGCCGCCTTCGCGGTGACGCTCGCCTTCTCGCTGCTCTGCGGTTGCATCAGCGGCTCCCTCGCGAACAGTTCCGCCACCCAATCTGCGAACACCCGCACCTTGCGCGGAAGGTGTCGATTGCGCGCGTACATGATCGATATCGGCCGTTCGGACGAACTGTAGTCCTTCAAGACCTCGCGTAATTCACCGCTCTCGAGATACGGTGCGACCGGATACAGCGCGCTCTTGAGCAGGCCCAGGCCGTGCAAGCCGCAGCACAAGTACGCGTCGACATCGTTCACTGCAATGAGCCCGCGCATATCGACCGTTTGAACGGCGCCGTTCACGACATAGTCCCAGGCGCGCAAGCGGCCCGTATTGCTCGATACGTAATTGACGCCGATGTGGTCGCGCAAGTCTTCGATCGTCTTGGGTTCGCCGTACTTCTCGAGATAGGCCGGCGACGCGCATGTCACGCGCCGCATGCTCCCGATGCGTCTGGCGACGAGCCCCGAATCCTCGAGTTCGCCGGTGCGTATCACGCAGTCCACGCCTTCTTCGACGATGTCCACTTGTCGATCGCTCAAGCCCATTTCGATCTCGATGTCGGGATACCGCTCGAAGAAGTCCGGCAGCGCCGGGATGATCAACATCTTGGCGATCAACGCCGGCAGATTCACTTTTAGCCGGCCCTTCGGATTGAGCTTGGCGTGCGTGAGCTCCGCCTCCATCTCGTCGACCTCGGCCAGCACGCGAATGCATCGCTGGTAATAAGCCTCGCCGTCGTCGGTGACGCTGATGCTGCGCGTCGTGCGATTGAGCAGCCGGGCGCCCAGATGCGCCTCCAGTGCCTGAACGATGCGCGAAACCTGCGGGGCCGCCATCTGCAGCGATTCCGCCGCCTTCACGAAACTATGGGATTCCACGACGCGCGCGAATACCCGCATTGCAACGAAGCGGTCCATGGGACGCCTCCTCCGAATCGTTTTGTCATGTGCACCGCAATTGTCCGCGAACTGGCCTTTGCGTGCTCGCCAGCTGCACGCCGATGGGTCGCGCGTGCCAGCGATTGTTATTCCCAGGGCACCAATGAATTCCGAAATCCCATATTTATCAGGGAAGACCCTAGGCCTACACTGCCTTCACCTGCTGCACACAACCGTGTTCGCAGCTCCTTAAAACTAGGTTTCGGAGGTTGTCATCATGAACGCTCTCATCAAGCAAATCGCTGTCGCCGTTGCACTCGTTGCGCCCGTCGCGTCGTTTGCCCAATCGAATCAGCCGTTGACGCGCGAGCAAGTCCGCGCGGAATTGGTGCGCGTCGAACGCGCGGGCTACAACCCGCGCGACTGGCAGCACTACCCGGACAATATTCAAGCCGCGGAGCGCCGCGCCAGCGCGCAAGAAGCGCTCGCGCAAGGCGATACGAGCGGCTACGGGTCGAATGGCGCAACCGCAACGCAAGCCGGCAGCCGCACCAGCGACGGCGCGGTGAGCACATACTCGCCGCCGGTCTATCAGCACAACTAATGATTCGATATCAAGCGGCAACCGTGTTCGGCGATGCGCATCGAGCGCATCGCCGAATCGGTATTTGAGCGAGGCGAGGGGATGCACGCGAGCACGGCGAAAACCTAGCGCTTGCAGTGAGGGAGGGTGCGATCGGAGTGATCCGCCTACCGGGGGAAGCTCCCTTGCACGTGCGCAATCGCGCCCGCCCGCTCCGCTGCACGTCTCCGAGCCGCTGGGGTTCCCGGTGGTGTTTGCCCAGGCCGTTGAATCAGGCCTGGGCTTTTTTTCGTGCGCTTAAACGAGCGTGAGCGTCACGTCGATGTTGCCGCGCGTCGCGTTCGAATACGGGCAGACTTGGTGCGCCTTGTCGACCAGCGCTTGGGCTGCGGCGCGGTCCATGCCGGGCAAGGAGATCTTCAGTTCGACCTCGATCCCGAACCCATTGGGGATCTGGCCGATGCCGACGCTGCCTTCGATGGACACGTCTTGCGGCAACGACACCTTGTCGCGCGCCGCGACGAACTTCATCGCGCCGATGAAGCAGGCGCTGTAGCCGGCGGCGAACAACTGCTCGGGGTTGGCCCCGTCTCCGCCCGCACCGCCCAGTTCGCGCGGCGTGGTCAAGCGCAGATCCAAGCCGCTGTCGGGGACGACTGCACGGCCGTCGCGGCCGCCCGTGGCGCGAGCATGGGCACGGTAGAGAACTTTTTCGATCGACATAATGTGACTCCTATTTCTTCAGTGAGTGAATGAAGCTTCGCCTTGCATCGACCTACCCGGTAGAAGATAGGTCATTCGAACAAAACTGCCGGCCGCCATCGTCGCATTCTATCTACTAGAAGATAGAGCGATGAGCCATTTAATAGGGGCGGCTACCGCGCGCCCCGGGTACTGCTTTAACCGCTTCGACTGCGTCTACTTCGACTTCTACTTCGACAACTTGAACGACGCTTCGACTTCGTCGAGCCGGCTCTTCGTTCGGAACAGCCGACTCGCCAATCCCGCCCCTTGCAACGCGGCGAAGAAAGCTCGAGCCGCTTGCTCGGGCGCTGCCGCGGTTGCCAGCGTACCGTCGTGCGCGCCTTCGGCGAAAACCGTGGCGAGCCACGCTTCGTTCGCCTTGAAGAACGCTTGGACCGCCAGCCTGACAGGCTCGGGCAACGTTTCGATGTCGGCCGCCAGCATGCCGCACAGGCAGATATGATCGCCGTCGCCCAACGTGCGGCCGAACATCTTCGCGAATGTCGCGAGCTTGGCTTGCGCCGGCAAGGCCGTGTCGATCGTCCGCACAGCGGCCTGCACTTCCTGCGTGTACGCGTGTACGGCTTCGAGCACCAAATCGTCTTTCGACGGGAAGTAGTAATGAATGCTCGATGTCTTCACACCGACGAGTTCCGACAAATCTCGGTAGCTAAACCCGTTGTACCCCCGCAGCATCATCAACGTAATGGCGTGGTCTAGGATCTGCTCCCGTACCGGTTTCGTCGTCGTGTCCATGGGGGGTACTTTATCTACTGGTAGATAGATTGTCAAGCCCTGCATGCGAGGAATTCCAATCAGCCCTCGCTCGTCGCGTCCGCGGCGTGATGGCGGCGCTTGTCCTCATACATCGCCACGTCGGCTTCGCGCAGCATGTCTTCGATGCGCTCGCCCCGATCGCAGGTGGCGCACCCCATCGAAAAGCTCAGCGCCGGCCCGGAGTAGAACTGATTGTTCAGCTCGACGATTTGCCGGATGCTTTCCGCGACGACCTCCGTCTCGCGCTCGCTCGCGCCCGGAAGCAGCACGGCGAATTCGTCGCCGCCGATGCGAGCCGCGTGATAAGGCTTGTGAATCGCCTTCGCGAGCACTTCGCCCGCGCGCCGAAGCAAAGCATCGCCCGCCGCGTGGCCGAGCTGGTCGTTGACGGTTTTCAGATCGTTCAGGTCGACGATGATCGCGCTGACAGGGAACGGGCCTTTGCGCTCGAGGCGGTTCAGTTCGTCGACATAGAACGAACGGTTCTTCAGCTTCGTCAGCACGTCGTGCTTGCCGAGGTATTCCAGATATGCCTCTGCCTTCTTGCGGGCCGTGATGTCGGTCAGTGCGAGCAGCACGAGGTCCCACTCGTCTTCATGCCCCGGAAACACGGAGAACTGCAGGTGCAAATGCACCTCGGCGCCGTCGAGCGAATAGTTCAATACCTCGCGCTGTTGAAAGAGCCGGCCTTCCCACAGGTCGATCAATTGTTCCCGAAAGTGCTGGCGCATGTCGTCGCGGAACACTTCGGGCAGGCGAGCGAGCAGCGACGCTTTGTCTTCGGCTTTGAATAGGTCGATCGTGTAGCGATTGACGTCTAGCACGACGATCTCGGCCATACAGCGTTCGACGAACTCGGGGTGCACGTCCGTGAACGTGCGAAAGTCGACGATCCCTTGCTCGCGCACCTCATCGATCAAACGCTTGATGCGGCGGAAGTCCTCGATCCATAGCGAAACGGGCGCATGCTCGAACAGACCTTGTGCGTATCGATGGCTCGCCGCCGCGCGCCGGCGAGCGTCTTCGAGCGCGGTGATGTCGTCGATGGCGACGAGCACGCGGTCCCACGACGCTTCGTGGCCCGGCAGCATGACGCCTTTGAGCAGGATGTCCATCCGTCGGCCGTCGAGCGTGTAGTTCACACTTTTGCTTTCGAAGCTGCCGTTGCCGGACCACATTTGCACGAGTTCGTCGACGTGCGCTTCTAGCATGTCGTCGCGCAGCACGTCGTCCAAGCGCGCGGAAAGCTCATCGAAGTCGCGGGCGCCATACATTTGGAGCGTACGGCGATTGACCTTCAGCACGCGGATGCAAGCCGAGCACTGCGCGACGCGACGCGTGTCCGCTTCCAAAAAGGCGCGCAGATCGGTCACGCCTTGCTCGCGCCATGTGTCGAACAGCGCGCGCAGACGGCTGTAATCCTCGAGCCACAGTGAGGTCGGGGTGAGTTCGAATAGGTCGGTCGAGCCTACGCCCGCTGCGTCGAGGCCGGTGGGTTCGTTCGGTGTGCCTGGTTTCATGGATCGATATGAGCTTGCTTTGGCGAAAGGCGAGCGGGGCAATTCAGGGGCCGCTCGCCCATCTTCCTTGAATTAACGGCGGAATCGGGGCCAAGTTGAGCGCGGCCAGCGCGAACTTAGGCGGGCCGCCGCCGGCGCGGCGCCCCGAATCGTCTTGCTCAGCGCGTTTCGTGCATCGACAGCTCGTCCGCGGCCGCGCGCAGCATCGTCGTCACGTCCTCGAGCGATGGCGCGACGTAGTCGTCGATGCGCCGCATGTACGGCGTCGTGAGCGAGGCGATCGCGTGACCCGACGGCCCCAGAATCGGGAACGTCACGTCCGTCACGCCGAACGTCTGCGAGCTGTCCTTGCGCAAGTGCCCCTCGGCGCGGATCGC
The DNA here is from genome assembly GCF_051954495.1 of Trinickia sp. Lineage (GTDB taxonomy): Bacteria > Pseudomonadota > Gammaproteobacteria > Burkholderiales > Burkholderiaceae > Trinickia. The sequence continues at coordinate 84,904 of NZ_JBQCHR010000162.1, read as the reverse complement.
CGCCAACAGCGAGGCGAGGGCGGCATCGCCAAGCGCGATTTCGCCTTTGACTTTCGTGTGTTCGGCCAGCATGCGTGCACGCTCGGCTTCGCTCTGATACGCCAGCATGACTTGTCCCGACGCGGTATCGATCAACCCGACGCGTGAGCCCAGGCGAATCGACAATCCCCATGTGCCCGGCCCGTCGACCTGAGCGATCACGAGCAGGTTGCCGCGATCGTAGACGGTCAGATGACACGACTGCTCGGCCTGCTCGGCGAACGTTTGCATGACGGGGAGCGCCTCGGCGATGAACCGGTTGATCGGCGGGTGACGGTGAGCGAGCGCGAACAACTTGAGGCTCAACGAATAGCGGTCGCCGGCCGGCGAGCGCACCACGTATTGCCGCGCAACGAGGCGCTCGAGCATCCGGTAGATCTCGCTCGCGTTGCGCCCGAGCGCCTTCATGATCTCGGCCCGGGTGAGCCCTTCCTTTTGCTCGGACAGCAATTCGATGATGTCCAGGCCTTTGTCGAGCGCAGGGGCGCGGTAGCGGTCCGCTTCGTCGGTCGTCACCGTCGACACGGTCTCTTTCTCGGCGGTCTGTTTGTCTGATTTCACTAGCGTCGCGGCCTCACGGCGTGAAGGTAAGGGAAAACACCGGCAATCGTCGCGCTTGACGGACGATCATCCGTATATGAATAATATGTTCATCCATGAATAAACAGAGCGATCGGGCGAGGAAAGAGACGTCCGAACGCTCGACATGGCCGATATAGCGAAAACACGCAGCATAGCGAAGCCGCCGCAGTGCGGACCATCAGAATCGGGCCCCACGGGCCCGTACCGTTGCGTCATACCGACGCACCACTGGAGACGGAGACGACTATGACGTTCAGCAGCGAGCCGGCGAACGCCGGATTTGGCGCAATTCGGGCAATGGATTTCGTGTCGCCGCCTTCGCGCGGGCGATCCTGGGCGCGCCGCGGCGCTGCGCTGGCGGCGGCGCTTAGCGTGCTGCTCGCCGTCTCGCCCGCCGCTCGCGCCGCGAGCGACGCCGTCGGGGCGAACCTGCCGTTGCTGACTTCGCCCTTCTGGCAGGCATACAACAACTATCTGCCGCAATACGCCAAGACGCTCGGCATCGACATGCTCGCTCCGGTGAATTCGAACGGCGATCCGGCGCAGCAGATCACCGACATCAACAATCTGCTCAATCAAGGCGTCAAGGGCATCGTGACGGGGCCGCTCGATTCAGCCGCGATCAGCCGCGCACTCGATGCCGCGGCGGCCAAGCATGTTCCCGTCGTGGCCGTCGACGTAGCGCCGACGCAAGGCAAGGTCGCCATGGTCGTGCGCGCGGATAATCGCGCCTACGGCGAAAAAGCCTGCAAATACATTGGCGATCACGTGAAGGCCGGCAAGGTCGTGCAGATCATGGGCGACCTCGCCTCGGTCAACGGCCGCGATCGGTCCGAAGCGTTCCGCAGCTGCATCAAGACCCACTACCCGAAGCTTCAAGTGCTTGAAATTCCCGCCGCTTGGAAAGGCGACGTGGCCGCGTCCGCGCTCGACAGCCTCTTGACCGCGAACCCGGACCTCAAGGGCATCTACATGCAGGCGGGCGGCGTCTACTTGTCGCCGACGCTGCAGACGCTCAAGCGCAAGCAAATGCTGTTTCCGGTGGGCGACCCGAAACACATCGTCATCGTGAGCAACGACGGCATCCCGCAAGAGTTCGACGCGATTCGCAAGGGCGAAATCGACGCAACCGTCTCGCAGCCGGCCGACAGCTACGCGAAGTACGGGCTCTGGTACATGAAAGAGGCGCTGGCCGGCAAGACGTTCAAGCCGGGTCCGACCGATCACGACAGCACGATCATTCAGCTCGCGCCCGGCATTCTCGAAGATCAACTGCCCGCGCCGCTCGTGACCAAGGCGAACGTCGACGACAAGAACCTTTGGGGCAATACGCTCAAGTGAGCGTATCCGACGATCGAATCATGGAATTGCCGTGCAACCGAGCGAGCCGACATGAGTGCCGTTCCATTTTCCGTTGAAGCGGCGGGGCCCGAGACCTTGCCCGTCGTCGACGTCCGCGGCGCGACCAAGCGCTTCGGCTCGACGACGGCGCTGGCCGACGTCTGTCTGCGCGTGATGCCGGGCGAATCGCATGCGCTCGTTGGGCGCAACGGCGCGGGCAAATCGACGCTCGTCTCGCTGCTGACGGGTTTGCGCAAACCCGATCAGGGCGAGATTCGCTTCGGCGGCGACATCGCGCCGCCGCTCGCCGATCGCGACGCCTGGCGCGAGCGCGTGGCCTGCGTTTATCAGCATTCGACCGTCATTGCCGAACTCAGCGTGGCCGAGAACCTGTTCGTGAATCGTCAGCCCGTGCGGCGCGGGATCATCGATTGGCGAGCAATGCGTCGCCAAGCGCGCGCATTGCTCGATCACTGGCGTATCGACGTGCGCGAAGACGCGCGTTGCGGCGATCTGGGCGTCGAGGCGCGTCAGCTCGTGGAAATCGCCAGGGCGCTGTCGCACGGGGCGCGCTTCATCATTCTCGACGAGCCTACCGCGCAGCTCGACGGCGACGAGATCAAGCGGCTCTTTCGCCGAATCGAGGAGCTTCAGCGCGAGGGCGTCACGTTCCTGTTCATCTCGCACCATCTGCAAGAGGTGTATGAGATCTGCCAAGCCGTCACGGTACTGCGCGACGCGCGCCGCATCTTGACCTCGAGCGTCGAGCGGCTGCCGCGCGAGGCGCTGATCGAAGCGATGACGGGCGAGTCCGGCGCGCTAGCCGGCGCCGATGCGTCGAGGCGCGAGCCGTTGGGCGACGCGCCGTGCGCACTGGAAGTCGTCTCGCTGTGCGGCGCGGACTACGACGATGTCTCCCTGCGGGTGCGGCGCGGCGAGGTGGTCGGGTTGACCGGGGCGACGAGCAGCGGACGAACGAGCGTCGCCGAAGCGATCGCGGGCTTGCGTTCGCCTCGCGCCGGAGCGGTCCGTGTGTTCGCGGCGGATAGCGGAGCGAGCGTCACGCTGCCGTACGGCGACGTGCCCGCGGCGCTCGATGCCGGCGTAGGGTGCGTACCCAAGGATCGCCATAAGGAAGGCTTGGTGCTGACGCAGTCGATCGCGGAGAACGCGACGATGACGTTGGCGCGGCGGCTCGCGGCATTCGGGTTCGCGCCGCCTTCGGTCAAGGCAAGACTCGCCCGCGAAGCGATCCATGCGCTCGGGATCGTCGCGCCGGGCCCGCTCGCACCGGTTTCAGGATTGTCGGGCGGTAATCAGCAAAAGGTCGTAATGGCCCGGGCGCTGGCGACCGACCCGCGCGTACTCGTCCTTATCGATCCGACGGCCGGCGTGGACGTCAGATCGAAGGAGGCGCTGCTCGGTATCGCCGAACGTGCGCGCGAAGCAGGGCGCGCGGTCATCGTCGCGAGCGGCGAGCTCGACGACTTGCGCGGCTGCGACCGCGTGCTCGTCATGTTTCGCGGGCGCATCGTCGCGCAGTTCGAGGCGGGATGGGCCGATCACGAATTGATCGCATCGATCGAAGGAGTGGACCTCAATGAAGCCTAGTTTGTCGAGCCCCGGGACGCAGGGCCAAGCGGCCGGTTTCGCACTCGCCCGCGCGGCGCGCGAGCGCGGCCTGCGTATCGATCTGGCGCGCTGGCGCGACCTTGCGCTATTGCCCGCGCTGGCCTTGCTGATCGCCGTGGGCGCTTGGGTCAGCCCGAGCTTTCTGACGCGCGCCAACCTCGTCAGCGTGCTCGGCGCGTCGGCCGCGCTCGCGCTCGTCGTCCTGGCCGAGTCGCTGATCGTCATCGTCGGGAAGTTCGATCTTTCGCTGGAATCGACCGTGGGGTTTGCACCGGCGCTCGGGGCCATGCTCGTCATGCCCGCCACGTCGGCCGGCTTCGGCTGGCAATGGTCTCCACTCGCTGGACTCGTCGTCATCGTCGCCGTGGGGGCGCTGATCGGCTGGATCAACGGGTTGCTCGTCGTGCGGATGCGTTTGAACGCCTTCATCGTCACGCTGGCCATGCTGATCGTGCTGCGCGGCATGCTCGTCGGCGCGACGAAGGGCGGAACGCTGTTCGACATGCCGCCGTCGTTCTTCGCACTCGCCACGGTCACGGTGCTCGGACTACCGTTGTCGGTTTGGCTCGCGGCCGCGGCGTTCGCCGTTGCCGCCTTCGTGTTGCGCTATCACCGCATCGGACGTGCGCTTTATGCGATCGGCGGCAATGCGCAGGCCGCGCGCGCGGCCGGCATTCGCGTCGAGCGCGTCGTGTGGGGCGTGTTCGTGCTCGGCAGCATGCTCGCATCGATCGGCGGGCTCATCGTGACGGGGTATGTCGGCGCCATCAACGCGAATCAAGGCAATGGGATGATTTTCACCGTCTTCGCGGCGGCGGTTATCGGCGGCATCTCGCTCGACGGAGGGAAGGGCACGATGTTCGGTGCGCTCACGGGTGTGTTGCTGCTCGGCGTCGTGCAGAACCTGCTGACGCTGGCGCAAGTCCCTTCGTTTTGGATTCAGGCGATCTATGGGGCGATCATCCTCGGCTCGTTGATGATCGCCCGCGTGGCCGGCAGCCAGGAGTAAGCCATCATGACGTTCGACACTCGGCTCTTGCTGCTTGCTCCCGACGACAACTGCCTCATCGCCGCGACGACGCTGGAGGCGGGCGTCCCGCTCGAAATCGACGGCGAGACGGTGGTGCTCCCCGTCACCGTCGCGCTCGGCCACAAGGTGGCCCGTCGCTCATTGGCGGCCGGCGACAAGGTTTTGCGCTACGGTGCGCCGATCGGGCATGTCACCCGCGCCGTCGCCAAGGGCGAGCACTTGCACACGCACAACCTCGAAAGCGACTATTTGCCCACCTATACGCTCGACGCGGGGCATGCCTTCGTCGAGCACGACGAATGAATATTTAGCGGAAACGTCCATGAACGAGCATCACACCGATTCCGCACCGCTTCTCGGCTATGCGCGCAGCGACGGACGAAAAGGCATCCGCAACGTCGTGGCGGTCGCGTATCTCGTCGAGTGCGCGCATCACGTCGCGCGCGAGATCGTCACGCAGTTCACGCCACGCTTGACTGACGCGGACTTCGACGGCGACGCCTCGGCCGATGCCGATGCCGATGCCGTGTTCGAGGCGGTGAACGCGCACGACGCGCCGCCCGACGTGCATCTGATCGGCTTTCCGGGTTGCTATCCCAATGCATATGCGCAAAAGATGCTGGCGCGGATCGCGACGCATCCGAACGTGGGCGCGGTGCTGTTCGTCTCGCTCGGCTGCGAGAGTATGAACAAGCATCATTTGGTCGATGTGGTGCGCGAGAGCGGACGGCCCGTCGAGGTGCTGACGATTCAGGAAACGGGCGGCACGCGCAGCACGATAGCCCGCGGCGTAGAGTGGGTGCGGGGTGCGCGGCGTGCGCTCGCGCAGATGCGCCCCGTGCCGATGCGGCTCGACGAACTCATCGTCGGCACCGTGTGCGGCGGCTCCGACAGCACGAGCGGCCTTACCGCCAACCCGGCCGTCGGCCGCGCCTTCGATGCGATGATCGCGCGCGGCGCTTCGTGCGTCTTCGAGGAGACGGGCGAACTCGTCGGCTGCGAATATCACATGAAGGCGCGCGCGGCCCGGCCGGAACTGGGCGACGCCATCGTCGCCTGCGTCGAGAAGGCGGCTCGCTACTACACCGTCATGGGGCACGGCAGTTTTGCCGTCGGCAACGCCGACGGCGGCCTCACGACGCAGGAGGAGAAATCGCTCGGCGCCTATGCGAAAAGCGGGGCGTCGCCGATCGTCGGCATCGTCAAACCCGGCGACATTCCGCCGACGGGCGGCCTTTATCTGCTCGACGTCGTGCCCGACGGCGAGCCGCGCTTCGGCTTTCCCAACATCAGCGACAACGCCGAAATCGGCGAGCTGATCGCCTGCGGGTGCCACGTGATCCTGTTCACGACGGGGCGGGGCTCCGTCGTTGGCTCGGCCATTTCCCCGGTCGTCAAGATTTGCGCGAATCCGGCGACGTATCGTAATCTCGCAGGTGACATGGACGTCGATGCGGGACGGATTCTCGAGGGGCGCGCATCGCTCGACGAAGTGGGGCAAGAAATCTTCGACGCGACACGGGCCGTGGGGCGCGGCGAACGCTCGAAATCGGAAATGCTCGGCCATCAGGAGTTCATCTTGACGTACAAAGCGTTCGAACCGATCGGCCCCGGGTGCTTGCCGATCGTACCGGCTACGGCCATCCCCGCACGGATGGGCGCATGAACGCCGGCGCACAGCAGGCCGTCGGCGTGCGGCGCCGCGTGGGACGCACCTCGCTTGCGGTGACCGCGCTCGGACTCGGGAGCGCAGGGCTAGGCGGGTTGTATCGCGACGTGAGCGAAGCCGATGCACGCGCGACGATCGACGCAGCCTGGGAAGCGGGCGTTCGGTTGTTCGATACCGCGCCTTACTACGGCTATACGAAAGCCGAACATTACGTCGGCGCCGCGTTGCGCGAGCGCGAGCGGGACGCTTACGTGCTGTCGACGAAGGCAGGGCGGCTCATGGCGCCCAACCGCGGCGACGGCGCGCGCGCGCCGCGCGACGGCTGGGCGCATCCGTTGCCGTTCGAGCCGGTCTACGACTACACGTACGACGGCATTCTGCGCTCGTTCGACGATAGCTTGCAGCGGCTCGGCGTAGCGCGCATCGACATTTTGCTCGTGCATGACATCGGCGCACTGACGCATGGCGAGCAGAGCGCCCATTATTGGCGCCAATTGAGCGAGGGCGGCTTCAAGGCGCTCGACGAATTGCGCTCGTCGGGTGCGGTGCGCGCCGTGGGCCTCGGCGTCAACGAGGCCGCCGCCGTGCTCGACGCCATGCGCGAGTGCGAGATCGACTGCGCGCTGCTTGCCGGTCGCTACACGCTGCTCGAACAGCAGACGCTCGACGCACTGCTGCCCGAATGCGAGCGGCGCAGCGTTTCGATTTTCGTCGGCGGGGCGTTCAATTCGGGCATTCTTGCGCGGGGCGTACGGCATTTGCGCGAATCGCCGGCCGCGGCGTCGAGCGCCCTGAAATTCAACTACGGGCAGGCGCCCGAGGCGGTCGTCGAGCGCGTCGCACGCATCGAAGCGGTGTGCGAGGCGCACGGCGTGGCGTTGCCCAGCGCGGCGTTGCAATTTCCGTATGCTCACTGCGCGGTGTCGAGCGTCTTGACGGGGGCGAGCAGCGCAAGCGAGTTCGAGCAGAACCTGCGTGCCTTCACGGCGCCCATCCCGGGCGCGCTCTGGGAAACGCTGCGCGCCGAGGGTTTGCTCGATCCGCGCGCGCCGGTGCCGAGCGCTTGAGCACGCGGCCCCGCGCTTGCGCGCCGATGCGCCGTGCCGATGCGGGCGGCGCGCCGGCGCATTCGGTCTTTGAACGTCTTCTTTCAATGGAGTGCCGCACACGATGACCGCTATTGCTACGACTTTTCCCGCGCCGCAGTCGGCCCGTCTGGCCGGCAAGACCGCGCTCGTCACGGCCGCCGCGCAGGGGATCGGCCGCGCGTGCGCCGAACGCCTGGCCGCCGAGGGCGCGCGCGTGGTCGCCACCGACATCCGCCTCGATCTGCTTGCCGATGCGCCGTTCGAGACGCGGGCCCTGGACGTGCGGGACGCCGCGGCGATCGCCGAGCTGGCGCGGGCAATCGGCGGCATCGACGTACTCGTCAACTGCGCGGGCTTCGTCCATGCGGGCACGATCCTCGAATGCGATGAAAAAGACTGGGATTTGTCATTTGATCTGAACGTTCGGTCGATGTATCGCACAATACGAACGTTTCTGCCTACCATGCTGGAGCGCGGCGGCGGCTCGATCGTCAATCTCGCGTCGGCGGCCTCCAGCGTCAAGGGCGTACCCAACCGCTTCGTCTATGGCACGACGAAAGCGGCTGTGATCGGCCTCACGAAGGCCGTGGCGGCCGATTTCGTCACGCGCGGCATCCGCTGCAACGCGATTTGCCCCGGCACCGTGGCATCGCCGTCGCTGTCGGCGCGCATTGCCGAGCAGGCGCAAGCCCAGGGCAAGAGCGTCGCCGAAGTCGAGGCGGCATTCGTCGCGCGACAGCCGATGGGCCGGATCGGTCGGCCGGAGGAGATCGCGGCGCTGGCCGCCTACCTCGCATCGGACGAGGCGGCGTTTACGACCGGGCAGATTCATTTGATCGACGGCGGCTGGTCGAACTGAGCGGCGGCCGTCGATGTGACCTATTTCGTTTTCTCAACCGAGACCTAAATGAAACTTCTTCGCTACGGCCCCAAGGGCCAGGAAAAGCCGGCGCTCATCGACGCGGACGGCGTCATGCGCGATCTGTCGTCGGTCGTCGACGACATCGCGGGCGAGGTGCTGTCCGACGGCGCTCTGGCGCGGCTGCGCGCACTCGATGCCTCGTCGTTGCCGCGCGTGCCTGACGGCGCGCGCATCGGCCCCTGCGTCGCGCGTGTGGGCAAGATGGTCTGCATCGGGCTGAACTACGCCGACCACGCGGCCGAGTCGAATTTGCCCGTCCCGACCGAGCCCGTCGTATTCAACAAGTGGACGAGCGCGATCGTCGGGCCGAACGACGACGTGGAAATCCCGCGCGGGTCGACGAAGACCGATTGGGAAGTCGAACTGGGCGTCGTCATCGGCAAGCATTGCAAAAACGTCGAGGCAGGCAACGCGCTCGACTACGTCGCCGGCTATTGCGTGGTCAACGACGTCTCCGAACGCGAGTGGCAAATCGAGCGCGGCGGCCAGTGGGACAAGGGCAAGGGCTTCGACACGTTCGGCCCGATCGGCCCGTGGCTCGTGACGCGCGACGAAGTGCCCGATCCACAGAAGCTCGACTTGTGGCTGGAGGTGGACGGCCATCGCTATCAGAACGGCAATACGCGGACGATGATTTTTGGTGTCGCGCAACTCGTCGCCTATCTAAGCCGCTGCATGAGCCTGCAGCCCGGCGACGTCATCTCCACGGGCACGCCGCCCGGCGTGGGGCTCGGGATCAAGCCGGCTCCGATCTATCTCAAGGCGGGACAGACAATGCGGCTCGGCATCGCCGGACTGGGCGAGCAGCGTCAGCGCACCGTGGCCGCGGAGTAAAAGAGGCGCGTGTCGGCGGGGGCCGCAGGCGTAGGCTTCCGACATACCCCGCCGCACCTCGGCTCGCCGTCAGATTCCTTCGTCGTCGGCGAACAGGCCGTGCTCCGGTATGGCGAGATCTTCGTCGATACATTGCACGTGCCAGTGGCCGCGCGCTTTCGTTCTGTACAAGTGCGCGCCGCCGGTCTCTCCCTCGAATGGGCCGGTATCCTCGACCACATCGAGTCCGTCCAGCTCGCAAAGCGGCGCGCCGTCGTGCGGCCCGTTCAGCAGCGTCGTGCCCGGCAGCGCGCGGACGACGCCCCACTCAGGCAGGTCGAGGCCGAAGTGGCTTTCGCGCGACCACCGCAATGTATCGCGATCGATCCACAGGATCGCGTAGGCGCACGGGTTGGTTTCATCGAACGTGCTGAGATGAACGGTGATACGCATTGTCGAGTCCTCGTCGTGTCGCGTGTTTCGCCGGTTGCCCTCACTGACTCAATACCCATTGCACAAGCGTGTGCGCGTCCTTGGCGGACAGCGGCCCGCCGCGTTCGGGCGGGGGCGGCATCGGCATGTCGCCCCAATGCGCCTTGCCGCCGTGCATGAGCTTCGATTCGAGCATCGTGCTGGCCTGCGGCTTGTCGCGATAGCGGTCGGCTATCTGGCGAAACGACGGCGCAAGAAACGGCTGATCCACCGTGTGGCAGAACATGCAATGCTGCTGGTCGATGAGCGCGGTGGGTTCGGGCGGTTGAGCCAAAGCGTCGCCGGCCGCCGCCCATTCCGTCACCGCGACGAGCGCCGCGATGGCGGCTCGTGCCGCTGCCGCCCGGCGTGTGTGCGCTGTCATGGTCGATTCCTCCGCCCATCGTTTCTCGTCTAGCTGAATACGAGTCTAGAGGCACGGCGCGTCGAGATGGTTGACTCAGGTCAAGCCGCCCCGCGCGCGGCTTCGACTATGCTGAACGCAACGGCGGCGCCCGTGCCGAGCCGGGTTTTTCGAGGTGGCAGTCATGCAGATCACTTTTCCGCAAGAACCGGCCGAATACTGCGGCCGAGATCTGGTCTTGGCATTTCCGGCGCTCGTCGACGGCGAGCGCGTGCAGTGCGCGATCACAGCCGAGGCGTTGGAAGATCATTTCGGCGCCGCCTCGCTACGAGAGGACGATATGGTCCACGCATTCGAGCGGCATCGGCGCGAGATCGAGAAGGCCGCGCGCGACCTGTTGGCCGAAATCGGCAACAAGCCCGTCCTGCTGCATAGCGGCTATTTTCGCTTCTACAACGCCTAGCGGAGCGGTGTCAGGAGACGACGTCCTCGATCGGACGTCGCGGCGCGTGGGGGACCCGCGGACCGTGCCCCATCCGCAGCAGCAGCTGGGGCTCGCCGTCGATCTTGATCGTGGCGCGCAACCGTTCGCGCAGCGCCTCGACCTCGATCGGCTGGTTCAGATACGAGGCCGTCAAGCCTTCAGCTACGCCCGTTAGCAGCAATCGCTCGAGCGCTTGCCCGGCGGCAAGCCACGCCGGCGCATCGTCGGCGTTCGTCGCGATGCACACGAGCAGCGGCGAGCCCGACGCGAGCGCCTGATGCGCGGCGGCCACGCCATGGCCGATGTCGAACGTGCGAATGGCGAGCGTGACGAGCGGCGTGGCAAAATCGAGCAGAGCACTGACGCCTTCGGCATACGCGGGCATCCCGTCGTCGCGCCGGCTCGAGTGAATCCAGCCTGCCAGTTCGCGTCTGAAGCGCGGATCGTCGAATTGCCTGCGATCGGCCTCGGCGATCCACTCGGCAAGACGGGCCCGGTCGTCGTCGGCATGCACGCAAGCGATTTCAACGCCTTCCGCCTGCACGGCGCAGGCGAGCCGTTCGCGTACGTCGGCGGCAATCGGCACGCCGGAGAACGGCAGCCGGGTCGTCACGCGTTCGACGATTGCATGGAACAGAGGCGAGAGGCTCGTGTCGACATGGCCGCCGGGCACGATCCGAAGCTGCGCGAGCATGTCGGGGTCCGCGGACGACGGAAACAACGTAATGGCATAAGCTAAGCCGAAATGGCTGAGCGCGACCCGTAGATTGAACAACGCCGCGCCGCAGCTCATGATGAGTTCGCGATCGTAGGGGTCGGCGACGGGCAGCGCGCGCAGTCGGTCCGCGTTCAGCGTGACCGTTTCGCCGTCCAGGATGAATCGCCAGGGTTGCGTATTGTGGCTCGACGGGGCGAGCACGGCGTAGCGCAGCGCAAAACGCAGCTTGTCGGCCGCGCTTGCCTGAGCGCCGAGCGCGCGTTCGTCGAGGCGCCATGCCACGTCGTGTGCGGGGGTGTCCATCGCTTGGCCTCCTTCGGGGTGGGCACGGCGAATTCGTTGCGAATCGGTCCGGTCGGAAACCGCCGCGCCGCACGGTATCGGCCGTTGCTTCGATCATCCTGCCAAGACGGTCGGCGTGCTTTGCGCTGGGTCAAGACAGGACAGACGAAATGCGTTGGAATGCGTTCAATTGCGTGAAAACGAACCGCGAATGCGAACCAGGCGCCAGCGGATAGGCGTGCCGGCAAGGAGCGGACGGACACACTTGGAGACGGCGAAATGCGAGCGATGGTTTTCGACGGGCACTCCCCGCTACTGCAACTGCGCGAACTCCCCGATCCGCAACCCGGTCCGGGGGAACTGTTGATCGACGTCCATGCCTGCGGCGTCTGCCGTACCGACCTGCACGTCGTCGATTCCGAGTTGACTCAACCTAAAACGCCGCTCGTGCCGGGACACGAAATCGTCGGCGTCGTCTCGGGATTGGGTGAAGGCGTGGCGGATTTCTCGATCGGCGAGCGCGTCGGCGTGCCGTGGCTGGGTCATACGTGCGGTCACTGCTCGTATTGCGTGCGCGGAAAGGAAAACCTATGCGATACGCCGCGCTTCACGGGCTACACGATCGACGGCGGCTACGCGCAGCGCACGCTAGCCGATAGTCGCTACTGCTTTCGTTTGCCGGATCGGTACTCGGATGTCGAAGCGGCGCCGCTGCTTTGCGCGGGGTTGATCGGGCATCGAACGTTGTCGATGGCGGGCGAGGCCAAGCGCATCGGCATTTATGGATTCGGCGCGGCGGCGCATATCGTCGCCCAGGTCGCGCGCCACGAGGGGCGGGAAGTCTATGCGTTCACGCGTCCGGGCGATACGGCCGCGCAGGCGCTCGCGCGGCGGCTCGGGGCGCAATGGGCCGGTGCGAGCGATGAGCCGTCGCCGCGCGAACTCGACGCCGCGCTCATTTTCGCGCCCGTGGGGGCGCTGGTGCCCATCGCATTGCGGGCGGTAGCGAAAGGAGGGGTCGTCGTATGCGGCGGTATCCACATGAGCGACATCCCTTCGTTTCCGTATGACATTTTGTGGGGCGAGCGCCGCCTCGTCTCGGTCGCGAACCTGACGCGCGAGGACGGTCACGCTTTCATGAAAGTCGCGGGCGAATGCGCGCTCGACATCGAGACCACGGTCTACCCGCTGACGCAGGCGAATCGAGCATTGGCCGACCTGAGAGCGGGGCGACTAGCGGGGGCGGCGGTACTCGACGTGCGCGCTTGACGGCGTCGACGCGCGTGGCGGGCCGGTCGCAGCTCATACGCGGCCCAGCGCGTCGAGATTGACGATACGGATCTGCTTGCCGTGCGTTTGGACCAGCCCGTCGCGTTGAAACTTGGAAAACATGCGGCTCACGGTTTCGAGTTTCATCCCGAGAAAATTGCCCATTTCCTCGCGCGTCATGCGCAGGTTGAACTCAGCCGCGGAATAGCCGCGCGCCTTCATCCGGCTCGACAGATTGAGCAAGAAGGCCGCGACGCGCTGCTCGGCGCTCATCGTGCCGAGCAGCATCATCAGCGACGATTCGCGCACGATCTCGCCGCTCATCATGCGCAGTACCTGTTGTTGCAGACCCTTCGATTCAGCGCACAGCGATTCGAGCAAAGCGTAGGGAATGATGCAAACGCTGCTGTCTTCGATGGCGATGGCGTCGCTGCTGTGATGTTCGGTGCACACGCCGTCGAGCCCCAGTACTTCGCCTGCCAGATGGAAACCGGTGACCTGCTCGCGGCCGTCGCGGTGCATGACGACCGTCTTGAACGAACCGGCGCGAATCGCGTAGATGCTTTGAAACGGGTCATTCGCGCGATAAAGCGAATCGCCGCGCTTGATGAGACGCGTCGCGCTGACGATCGAATCGAACCGCGTCAGATCCTGGGCCGTCAGCCCCTGTGGCACGCACGCCGAGCGCATGGAGCAGCTGGCGCACTGCTGCGCGGGGCGGTTGGACGCGGATGTGCGGGGGGCGCATGCCTGGGCGCGGGCTACCGTTGCCGGCGCGATGTCGTCGGCGAAAGGTATTTCGTTGAACATACGACCTCCGTCTGAAGATAGCGTCGCCGGGCGGCGCAGCGGGTCAATTTCCTGATTAGCAGTATTGGAGGTCGAGGGTCGAAATAAAATCGGCGCAGTATGAAAGTGCGGTAAGTCTTTTTGAAGCTTTGTAAGGTTTGTCCTACATCAACGCGTGGAAAAGTTAGGGGTAGGGCGCTTTCCGGGCGATTGATCCCTGTCAAGGCGCGCGACGCTGGACGCTCGCACACTGGGTGCGAACCAGCCTTTAACCGCGGGCTCGAGCCCCAGGAGGACACTCATGTACAAACGGATTTTGGCTGCCGTCGACGGCAGCCGGGGCGCGCGGCTCGCGCTCGATGAAGCGCTGAAGATCGCCAAGGCCTCCGGAGCCGAAATCGTCGCACTTTTCGTGGTCGAGCACGCACCGCAGCTTGCCGACGTGGGCGCCGTTTACGTGCCCGAACAAGGTGCGGACGCAGCGCAGGTCGACGCGGCGACGTCCGCGCTCGACGAAGCACGCGAACTATTGCGCGAGCAGGGCATAGCGGGCGTGGCGCGAGCGATCGACGCTTACGGCGATGGCGTAGCGCAGGTAATTGCCCGCACCGCGGAGGAATGCGAAGCCGATCTGATCGTGATGGGCACACAGGGTCGGCACGGCGTGCGGCGCATGCTGCTCGGCAGTGTCGCCGAGTCGTTGCTGCGCACGGCGCACATGCCCGTGCTGCTCGTTCGACATGACCCACGCACCGAAGGCGAAGCTCGCCGAGCACTGTAAAGGGAGGCCGGGCTCGACGCCGCGTCAGTAGCGTCGAGCCGCCGAACCAAACTCGGCAGCTCGAATGGCGCGTTCGTCGGCGCCTTCGTCGCCCCTCGTTCCTTTAAGCGGTCAAGGTTTCAGGCGGCCTTTCTTGGCCTCGTGCGCCGACGTCAGCGGGCTGCAGTTTGCCCAGTCGTATCGCCGGCCGGGATGAGCAGGACGGGGCACGATGCGATGCGCAGGAATCGCTCGGCCACGCTTCCGAGCATTAGGCGACGAAATCCGCGGCGGCCATGCGTGCCCATCACGACCAGATCGGCGGACCATTCGTTGGCGACGCGCAGAATCGAGTGCGCGATGTCATCGCCGAGCGGGCTGGTTTCGACGACGCGCGGCGCGCCGGACACGCCGTCGCGCTGCATCTTGGCGAGCGCATCGGCATTCACATGGGCCCCTTCCTCGAATAGCGCATCGCGCACGATGGATGGATCGTAGCCGGGCGCATCTGCGCCGACGAGCGGCACGTCGACGACATAGAGCGGCACGAGCTGCGCACCGAATTCGCGCGCGATGCGCAGGGCCGTCTCGAAGGCGCGGGCGGATGTTTCGCTGCCGTCGATCGGCGCAAGTATGCGTTGATACATGTTCACTTCCCCTTCGATTGATAAGAGGTGACGGCACCATCATCGACGGCCGAGCCGGCGGCCGTGCTGATCCATGTCAAGGAAGCCTTCGTGCTAGGCGATCGAAGCCTGCCCGCCGACCAGTCGCCAGGCGGCGCGTGCGGCAATCCATGCCTCGTTCGTGGGCTCGACCACCACTTTGACGCGGCTCGTCGCGCGCGAGATCACGTGCGCGTTGCAACGGTTGGCTTCGTCATCGAGTTCGATGCCGAAAAGTCCCAGCGCGCGGCAGACGCGCGCGCGTATCGGCGCGCTGTGTTCACCGATGCCGGCCGTGAACACGAGCATGTCGAGCCCACCCAAGAGCGCCGCCAGCGCACCCGTTTCGCGCACGATGCGGTGGACGTACAGCTCGAGTGCATCGCGCGCACGTTCGTTTTCGCGCTCGTGCTCGAGCAGCACGCGCGGATCGCCCGATAGGCCGGAAACGCCCAGCAGGCCGGAGTGGTGATAGAGGAGCGACCCCAACGCTTCGTGCGACAAGCCGCGCACGTCCGTCAAATGGAGCAGGACGCCCGGATCGATCGAGCCGCAGCGCGTGCTCATCATCAAGCCGTCAAGCGCCGAAAAACCCATCGTCGTTCCGACGCTCTGCAGACCCCGCAGCGCGCAAAGGCTGGCGCCGCTACCCAGGTGCGCGGCTACGACACGGCCGCGCGCCGCGTCGCCGAAGGCATCGGCCAGCGCGATCGCCAAATATTCATACGACAACCCATGGAATCCGTAGCGGCGCACACCGTCGTCGAACCACGCATGCGGCAATGGCAGCAGTTGCTCGACACGCGGCAGCGTCCGGTGGAACGCGGTGTCGAAGACGGCGACCTGCGGCACCGCCGGAAATGCGGCGCGCAACGTGTCGATCGCATCGATGTTGTGCGGTTGATGCAGCGGCGCGAGGGGGATCAGCGTGCGCAGCGCCCGCAGCGTTTTCTCATCGGCGACGACCGGCGCCGCGTAGTGCTGGCCGCCGTGCACGACGCGATGAGCGACCGCGGTCAATTGCAGGTTTGCCCCCCGTATATGTAGCCATTCGACGATGGGCGTCAATGCAGCGCGATAGGGATCGCCGCCGTTGCATGCGATCGTATGGGACGCCTCGCCATCGACGGAAAACGTCATGCCGTTTTCGATGCCGTTCGCTTCGCCAATACCCGCGACTTCCCCCGCGGCGACGGCGCGCCTCGTCGGTTCCCCGGACGAGCAACCGAATAAGCCGAATTTGATGCTCGACGACCCGGCATTGAGAACGAGGACGGCTTGCTGGCGGGACATCTCGTGGGCTCCTCGTCGTATTCGTGTTGTCCCCGACTGTAGCGGCGTGGGTAATCGTTCCGGTTGACGCGGATCAACCCGGGCCGCACGTACCGCATCTAGAGTGAAGCGCATGTCGGTTCGTCCGGTTCCGCGCGCGACGCCCCGCGAAAATCTCATGCGTCGCGCGCTTCTTGTCTTCGTCTATCGAGGAGCAGCCATGTCCGCTCAAGCAGGGCGCATTGCATTCGTGACGGGTGGAATGGGCGGCCTTGGCGCCGCCATCAGCCGCCGGCTGCACGACGACGGGATGACCGTCGCCATGTCGCATTCCGAACATAACGATCATGTCTCGACCTGGCTGATGCGAGAGCGCGAGGCGGGCCGGCATTTCCGCGCGTACGCGCTGGACGTCGCCGATTTCGGCTCCTGCCAGCGGTGCGCGCAGCACGTGCAGGCCGAATTGGGACCTGTCGACGTGCTCGTCAACAACGCGGGGATCGTGCGCGACGCGGCGTTTTCGAAGATGACCAAGCGCGAGTGGGACGAGGTGATGCACACCGACCTCGACGCGCTGTTCAACGTGACGAAGCAATACTTCGCCGGCATGCTCGAGCGCCGCTTCGGCCGCATCGTCAACATCGGCTCGGTGAACGGATCGCGCGGCGCCTATGGACAAGCGAACTACGCATCGGCCAAGGCCGGCATTCACGGCTTCACGCGCACGCTCGCACTCGAAAGCGCACGCCACGGCGTGACGGTGAACACGGTGTCGCCGGGCTATCTCGACACGGCCATGCTGGCCGCCGTGCCGCTGGAGGTCATGGAGAAAAAGATTCTTCCGCAGATTCCCGTCGGGCGTCTGGGCCAGCCCGACGAGGTGGCCGCATTGGTGGCGTTTCTTTGTACCGATGCAGCCGCGTTCATCACCGGCGCCGACCTTGCCATCAACGGCGGGATGCACATGCAATGACCGAATCGACCGACGGACAATTGGAGCGGGCCCATGTGCCGGCGACCCGGCCCGCACGCAGTCGCGGCCGGATTGCGCACGCCAACGGCGACGAAGGCTCGGCTGAACGGGTGGAAGCGCGACTGCGCGAGCGCGCAGGCGTCGACTCCATGCGCCGGGCGCCGGTCGTGGCGCCGGCAGCGCAGACGGCCGGATGCGGACGCCCGCAAACCGAGCCCGCCGATATGCTCGATCGAGCCGCTCATGCTGTGATCGCGGCGACCACGAGCGGGCTTTCGCCAGCTTCCGCGATGCTGGCATGGCTCGACTGGGCCGTGCACCTGGCTGTCTCGCCCGGCAAGAACATTGCGCTGGCGGCGCAGGCCGCGCAAGATTGGCTGAAAACCGCACCCGAGTGCTTGCCGGGGTACGTCGGCTCGCCGAAAGATTCAGGAGACGCTGACAATTCGATCGATCCGCGCTTCGCCGATCCTCTTTGGCAAGTCTGGCCGTTCAGCGCTTACCGCGACGCCTTCCGGCGTACCCAATCGTGGTGGGACCAAGCGAGCTCCGGCGTGCGCGGCGTCGAATCGCATCACGAGCAGCTGGTGCAGTTTTTCGCGCGGCAGTGGCTCGATGCGTTCGCGCCCAGCAACTTCGCGGCCACCAATCCCGTCGTACTCGACAGCGCGCTACGCACGGGCGGGGCGAATTTTGCTTTCGGCGCCCACCATTGGCTCGAGGACTTCGCCCAATGGCGCGCGAAGATGCTAGGCCTTCAAAGCAAGCCCAAACCGTCGTGCGTGCCAGGGCGGGATGTGGCGGCGACGCCCGGAAAGGTCGTTTGGCAAGGTCCGCTTTGCGAACTTCTTCAATACGCGCCCACTACCCCTGACGTACACCGCGAGCCTGTTTTCATCGTGCCCGCGTGGATCATGAAGTACTACATCCTCGACTTGACCCCGCGCGATTCGCTCGTGCGGCATCTGGTCGATGCCGGCTATACCGTGTTCATCCTCTCCTGGCGCAATCCGAGCAGTGCGGCGCGCGATCTCGGTCTGAACGACTACTTGGAACAGGGGCTGCTGGCGGCGCTCGATGCGGCGCGAGCCCGGGTCGCAGGCGAGCGTGTGCATGCGGTGGGCTATTGCCTGGGCGGCACGCTCCTCTCGATCGCCGCCGCTGCGCTTGCCCGCGACGCGCACCGGGCGGCCGGTGCAGCCGCATCCGGGACGTCGGACGTTCCGTTCGCATCGCTGACGTTGCTGGCCGCGCAAACCGATTTCAGCGAACCGGGGGAGCTCGGCAATTTCATCGACGCGAGCGAACTCGCCGCGCTCGATGCGCTGATGTGGGAGCAAGGGTATCTCGACGGCGCTCAGATGGCCGCTGCCTTTCAATTGCTCAACGCGCGCGATTTGATCTGGTCGCGGATGATGAGCGAGTATCTGCTCGGCCGGCGTTCGAAGGCGAGCGATCTCATGTCGTGGAACGAAGACACGACGCGCATGCCGTACCGGATGCACAGCGAGTATTTGACGCATCTGTTTCAGCACAACGATTTGGCTGAGGGCCGATATTGCGTCGGCGGCCGACCAGTTGCGCTGACCGATATCGAAACGCCAATGTTCGTCGTCGGCACCGAGCGCGACCATGTATCTCCGTGGCGTTCAGTCTATAAACTGCATCTACTGACGCATCATGCGCTGACGTTTCTGTTGACCGCGGGCGGTCACAACGCCGGCATCGTATCGGAGCCGGGGCACCCTGGGCGTCATTACCGCGTGGCGACGCGCGACGCCGACGACTCTTTCCGCAGCGCCGATGTATTCCTCGCGGAGAACGCGCAAATCGAAGGATCGTGGTGGCCGTGCTGGACGCAGTGGCTGTCGAAACGTTCGAGCGGAAGGGTGCAAAGTAGGGCGCTCGAAGCCGATTTGCCCGACGCGCCGGGGGCGTATGTGTCAGAGCCTTGAACGTCGACGGCTGTCCTGGCCACGCGATAGCCAAAATGCGCGCAGCGCCGGATGGATGACCTCGTGCCAGCGCGGTCCTGTGAAAAGATCGTAGTGATCGCAATCGTCGACGGTCATTCGCAGCCGCTTCGTGGCGGGAATGGCCGAGCAGACGCTGTGCGCCGCGTGGGTCTGCTCCGCGCCGGTGATGTCGTCGCGGTCGCCTTCGACCGTGCACAGCGCCGTGGTCGTCAGCGTCGCCGGATCGACGCGGCGTGCGCCGATGGACCAGGTGCCGCGCGCAAGGCGGTGCTCTTGAAAGATCACGCGCAATGTGTCGAGGAAATAGTCTTCGTCCATGTCGAGTACGGCCGAATACTCCTTTAGCGCGCGCAAACTCGCAGCGACGGCGTTGGCGTCGCCCGACATGCGCGTTGCCCAGTAGCGCGATTCGAGCGCGACTTGACGATGTGGATGAGCCGCAACGATCGCGGCGTGCTGCACGTAGCCCGGGTAGATGCGCCGACCCGCGCCGGCGTAGCGAGGCGGAACGACGTCGATCACCGTGCGGCGAAACCAGTCGATGTCGTGCGTGGCGGCCAGCCGGTCGATCATCGTCGGATGCAGGCGCGGATCGATGGGCCCGCCCATTAGGGTCACGCTCAGCGGCGCGCGCGTGTCAGCCGTTGCGGCCACCAGCGCCGACGCCGCGAGCGCGGGCGGAGCGGCCTGGCAAACCGCGAGCACGTGCACGCCACGTTCGGCGAGCAGGCGAAGAAAGCGTTCGACGGTGAGCACGTAATCGTCCAGGCCGAATTTGCCTTCGGCGAGCGGCACGTCGCGCGCATTGGCCCAGTCGGTGACGAAAACGTCGGCGTCCTCCAGCAGCGTTTCGACCGTCTCTCGCAGCATCACGGCATGGTGGCCGGCGAGCGGCGTGACGAGCAACACGCACGCGCGCCCCATCGCGCCTGTCGATTCGAACTCACGAGCGAATCGGCGCAGCGTGCAAAAAGGCACGCGATCGGCGACGGTTTCGCTCACGCTCACCACGTCCCGCCCGATCCGCACCGAGTCGATGCCGAAAGGCGGCGGCTCCGGCGTGGCCTGCATCAGCCGATAGAGCCAGTCGAAGCCTGGCACGGCGACGCTCGCCAAGCGGGCGTCGCCCTCGTAGGGTGCTCCGGCTTGCTCGTTGCGGGGTGCAAGCGGTGCGGCGCCCCAGGGTGAGGCTGCGAGGGAGGCCCACGCATCGATCGAGCGCATGAGCGCTCGCTGCGTTTCGAGCCATTGGTAGAACATGGACGCCTCCGGCCGAGAGCGACGCCGCGGCGGGCGCCGGATCGGAAGGTGCGCCGCCGTCGCGACGCGCCGCGGCAGAAAAGCCGCGCGGCTATTGTGCTAAGCGCGGGTATCGGCTGGCAAGCCCACCGTTTGGGCGAGTATCGGGGTCTCGTCCTCGTTCAGGCTGAGCGCATCGGCAAGCAGCCGATGGTTGATCCAGCCGCGCACCACGGTGGCGAGCCCGGCTGACGCGCAGTAGAGCGAAACGTTCTGCGAAATCGCGCCGGCCGTGACAGCCGAAAACGTGTCGCGCTGGGCGGCGGGCATGTCGAGCAGCTTCGAGCCTCGCACGACATAGACGAGATCGAGCGGCGCCGTGCCCACGAAATCCTGATAGCCGGTCAGATTGCGCGCGTCGACGGCGTGCTTGAGCACGAGCTGGTGTGTTGGGCAATCGTAGCGATACACGCCCCCCGGCATGGCAACGTAGATATCGATCTCCTGCGCCCCGTGCGGCGAGGGCGCTGTGCGGCCGCCCGAGAGGGGGCGGTTGATGCCGTCGGCGGCCCATAGCAAGTCGCCTAGCGTCGCGAGCGAGAGTTCGCGCTCGGAGAACTCTCGCGTGCTGGCGCGAAACGAAAGGGCCGTCATGAGCGGCACGCCGGCGCGCAGGTCCGGCCGCGGCAGATCGATGACGGTGGGCGCCGCGCCGACGGCCGGATGAGCACGCGTGCCGCGCGAGGGCATGTAGGTGAGCCAGGGTGTTTCGTTCATGGTGGACGCTCCTGCGGGCGGGGCGCGCGATCCGCGCCGGCGATGGGGCCCGACGTTTCGACGATAACGCCTAGGGGCGAAATGCGGATTGATTTCGGTCAAGGTGGGGCTTGACGGCGCTCACTCGGCCGAATTTGCCGCTCCGCTTTGCACCTGTTGTACTATTGTGCGTTTTTGTCCAACGTAACCAGTCACGCATGCTCGATTTCTTCCGCAACCACAAGCGCCTGATGATGCTCATGCTCGTCCTCGTCATCGTGCCGGGGCTGGGTTTCGTCGGTATTCAAGGTTTCCGTAATTTCTTTGACGAAAGCGCGAACGTCGCCAGCGTCAACGGACACAAAATCACCCGCGCCGAGTTCGACGGCGCCATGCGTCAGCAGCTCGACCAGGCCCGGCAGTTCCTGGGGGCGCAGTTCGATGCGAAGATGCTTGACACGCCCGCGCGTCGTCGCGAGCTGCTCGACAACCTGATTCAGCAACGCGCGCTGGCCGACGAAGCTCAGCGCGAGCACCTGACGGCGTCGGACGACGCCGTGCGCCGCGCGCTGCTGGCCGATCCCGTGATTTCTTCGCTGCGCAAGCCTGACGGCTCCATCGACGTCGAGCGCTACAAGCAGCTGCTCGCCATGCAGGGCATGACGCCCGAGCAGTACGACGAGCGCGTCCGCTACGGGCTCGCGATGCAGCAGATTCCGGAAAGCATCGAGGCGAGTGCCTTCACGCCCAAGTCGCTGGCCGAGCGTATCGGGCAGCTGGCCGAGGCCCAGCGCACGGTGCAAGCGCTCGTGCTGCACGCGAGCGATTACGCCGCGAAGGTGCAGCCCACCGATGCGCAGCTGTCGAGCTATTACGATGCGCATCGCGCCGATTTCGCCACGCCGGCCACGGCCACCATCGACTACCTCGTGCTGTCCCCGGCCGCGCTCGCGGCGGGCATGTCGCCCACCGATGCCGATGCGAAGAAATACTACGACGACAACGTCGCGCACTACACCACCCCGCGCGAAGTTCGCGTGAGCCAAATCCTGATCGCCTCGCCCAAGACGGCCAGCCCGGCGGACGACGCCAAGGCCAAAGCGAAAGCCGATGCGGTCCTGGCCGAGGTCAAGGCGCACCCCGATCAATTCGCGCAGATCGCGCAGAAGGAATCGGAGGATCCGGGCTCGGCGGCCAAAGGCGGCGATCTCGGGTGGTCCACGAGCGGCGTGCTGACCGGAGAAAAGGCGTTCGATTCGGCGGCGATGGCGTTGAACAAGGACGAGGTGAGCGCGGTTATTCATTCCTCGTTCGGCTATCACATCATCAAGGCGACGGACGTCAAGCCGGCTGCGACCAAAGCCTTCGCCGACGTGAAGGACGCGATCCTCAAGGATCTGAAAACGCAACTCGCCACGAAGGCGTACAGCGACGACGCCGACGGCTTCACGTCGACGGTATACGAGCAGGCCAAGAGCCTCAAACCCGCGGCCGACAAGTACAAGTTGACGGTTCAGACGGCCACGGTCACGCCCAAGCCGAACCCGACGTTGCCGCCCGATAGTCCGCTGAACAATCCGAAATTCCTCGCGGCCGTGTTCGCGGACGATTCCGTAAAGAATCACAACAACACGCAGGCCATCGACGTCGGCAACAACACGCTCATTGCGGCGCATGTGACCGACTTCAAGAGCGCGGCCACGCCGCCGCTGGCTTCGATCAAGGATGCGGTGCGGGCGAAGTACGTGGCTGAGCAGTCGGCCGATCTGGCGCGCAAGGATGGTGCGGCCAAGCTCGCCGATCTGCAAAAGTCGAAGTCGACGGCGGGTTTCGGCGCCGAGCAGAAGGTCTCGCGCGCGGATGCACAAGGCATGTCGCCGCTCGCCCTGAGCGCCATCTTCAAGGCCGACGATACGAAACTGCCGGCCTACGTGGGTGTCGACCTCGGAAACGACGGCTACGCAATCTACCGCGTCAACGCCGTGGCGCCCGCCGCGCCGATCGACGCGACTCGCCTCGCCGCCGCGCAGCGCCAGCTCGCGCAAGTGGATGCGCAGACCCAGATGGAAGCCTATGCCGCCTCGCTGCGCCAGCGCTCCAAGGTCAAGCTCTACGGCTCGCTCGACGCGTCACAGGCGGATTCGCAGTAAGCCGCCCATCACCTTCTCGCGCTGCCGCGCGGCAGGGCCTTCAACGGCCGTGCTGGCGCAGCAGCGGAGCCAGCACGGGCCAGACGTTGTCCAGCAGCACGGGCTGCGCCTGCTGCGTCGGGTGCATCTGGTCCGACTGAAACATATCCGGCCGGTTTTCTATCCCGGCCAGCAAGAACGGCACGAGCCGCACGTTCATCTTCCGAGCCAGCGAGCCGTACAGCCCGTGAAATCGCTGCGTATAGGCCTGCCCGTAGTTCGACGGCACATACATGCCCACCAGCACCACCTTCGCATGGCCTTGCTGCGCCTGCTCGACGATCGTGCGCAGGTTGTCTTCCGTCGTCGAAAGCGGTACGCCGCGCAGCGCGTCGTTCGCGCCTAATTCGACGATGACGATCGAAGGCTTCAGGCGCGCCATCAGCTCGGGCATGCGGGCACGCCCGCCGCTCGTGGTGTCGCCGCTGATGCTCGCGTTCGCGACGCTATAATCGATTTGCTTGTCCGCGAGCCGTTTGCGCAACAGCGAAACCCATCCCGTGTCGCGAGGCAGGCCATATTCGGCCGAGATGCTGTCGCCGAGCACGACGATCACGGGCCGCGCGGTCTCCGCGCTGTGCGCAGGCGCCGCGGCGAGCGGCGAGAACGCAATAAAAAGGCCCGAGGCGGCTAACGTAGCCGCGGCGGCCGTACCGACAATCCAGCGACGCTTGTTCATGCCAGAAAACACCAATGCAATTATCGAAGTGCGCAGTTTATGCAAGCGAGTCAAGGATGCAACCGGCGAGCTGACGATCCTCGAAGACATCGATCTCGACGTCGTGGGCGGCACGAGCGTGGCGATCGTCGGCGCGTCGGGCTCGGGGAAGTCGACCTTGCTCGGCTTGCTCGCGGGCTTGGACAACGCCACCTCGGGTTCGGTTCGATTGCTCGGGCACGAGCTTACGACGCTGTCGGAAGACGAACGGGCGCGCCTGAGGAACGGTTCGATCGGCTTCGTATTCCAATCGTTTCAATTGATGCCGCAGTTGACTGCGCTGGAAAACGTTCGCTTGCCGCTCGAACTGCAGGGCGGCGTGGACGCGCAGGAGGCCACGGCGCGGTCCAAGGCGCTGCTCGAGCAAGTGGGCCTCGGGGCGCGCATGCAACACTACCCGAAGCTGCTCTCGGGCGGCGAGCAGCAACGCGTGGCATTGGCGCGCGCCTTCGTGACGCGCCCCGCCATTCTGTTCGCCGACGAGCCCACGGGCAGCCTCGACGCCGCCACGGGCCATGCCGTCATCGATCTCATGTTCGAACTGAATGCCGCGCAAGGCGCGACGCTCGTGCTGGTCACGCACGACATCGAACTCGCGCGCCGCTGCGCGCACACCGTCACGATCGAAGCGGGCCGCGTCGTGCGCAGCGGCCCGCTCGACGCCTGAGCTCACGTGCGGCGCAATGCCTTGCGCGCGCGCTCGATCAGCGCGGACGTGGACGAGTCGTGCTTATGCTCGTCGAACGAGGCCGCCGTGATATCGGCCTCGACCACCTTCCCCAAAATCTTGCCGAGTTCGACGCCCCATTGGTCGAACGGATTGATGTTCCAGATGGCCGCTTGCACGAGCACCTTGTGTTCGTAGAGCGCGATCAGCGCGCCGAGCGAGCGGGGCGTCAGCGCGTCGAGCATCAGTGTCGTGGAGGGGCGATTGCCTGGGAACACCAGATGCGGCACGAGTTCGGGTTTGTCGGGCCCGGCCACTTTGCGCGCTTCGTCCTCCGTGCGGCCCAGCATCAGCGCTTCGCTCTGAGCGAAGCAGTTGGCGAGCAGCTTCGGATGATGGCTGACGAGCGGGTGCTCGGGCGTGAGCACGGCGATGAAATCGATCGGGACGATCGTCGGCCCCTGATGCAGCATTTGGAAGAAAGCGTGCTGCCCATTCGTGCCGGGCTCGCCCCACGTGACGGCCGACGTGGCGTAGTCGACGTAAGCACCGTCAAGCCGCGCCGACTTCCCGTTGCTTTCCATTTCGAGCTGCTGCAGATACGACGGCATGAAGTGCAGCGCTTCGGAATAAGGCGCGACGAGGTAGCTTTGCAGCCCGAAGAAGTTGCGGTACCAGATGCCGATGAGGCCGAGCAGTACGGGCAGATTGCGCGCGAGCGGCGCCTCGCAAAAGTGCGTATCCATCTCGTGCGCGCCGGCGAGCAGCTGATCGAAGTTCGCCGCGCCCACCGCGATCATGATGGATAGGCCCACGGCCGACCAAAGCGAGTAGCGTCCGCCAACCCAGTCCCACATCTCGAAGACGTTCTCCCGCGCGATGCCGAACTTGACGACTTCGGCGGGATTCGCCGATACGCCGACGAAGTGCTGCGCGAGCGAGCTTTCCGGGCAGCCGTTTTGGACGAACCAATCGCGCATCGAGCGCGCGTTGGTCATCGTTTCCAGCGTGGTAAATGTTTTGGAGACGACGATCGCGAGCGTTTCCTCGGGATCGATGCGAGCCAGCACGCGCGCGAGATCGGCGCCGTCTACGTTCGAAACGAAGTAGGTCGAGATATCGGGATGCGAAAGATGCTGGAGCGCGTGGACGACCATCTTTGGGCCGAGGTCGGAGCCGCCGATGCCGATATTGACGATATGGCGAATGCGCTTGCCGGTGTGGCCGAGCCACGTGCCGCCGCGCACGCGTTCGGCGAAGTCGGCCATTTTCGCGCGCTCGGCGGCGACCTGCGCGTGAAACGGCGCATCGGCCCGCGTCGAGCGCAGCGCCGTGTGAAGCGCCGCGCGGCCCTCGGTGGGATTGACCGCCTCGCCTGCGAACATGGCGTCTCGGCGCGCCGCCACGCCGGCCTCTTCGGCTAGCGCGACGAGCAAGCGCAGCGTTTCGTCGGTGATGCGGTTTTTCGAAAAGTCGGCCGCGAGCCCGCCGCCTTCGATCGTGAACCGTTCGGCGCGCGAGGGCTTGCCGGTGTCAACGGCAAACCAGTCACGCAACCGCTCGTCGCGGATCTGTTCGTAGTGCGCGGAGAGGGCGGACCAAGCGGGAAGCGAGTTGAGCGTCATAGGCGTCATCTAACGAAAGAAGCTCGGCGTGCGAGCCGGGGTCGGTCAGTATAGCGGCGTTGCGCGTCGCATCGAAGCATCGTTTCGCGGGCGGCCGGCCGATTCACGGCGCGCGCCGCGCACTCGCGCCAACATCGTATTGCGCTTTGCAAAAAACCGACCCGACGGTCGGCTGACAGCGACCCGACAGCCAGCCGACGCTGCCCATATTGGCGTGGCATGAGGCGCGCAGGGCGCGCTATCATCCGATTTTTCAAACCGCAGCAACTCCAGAAAAAATGAAAAAAATGGGCCCATTCGCCGTCGCCGCCTCGGCGGTACTTCTTGCATCCATCTCGACCAGCACGTTCGCTCAGAACGCGGACATCGATTGCGCAAAGCCGCATGCACCGGTCGAGCGCGCGATTTGTGCAAATGCCGCGCTGCGCTCGCTCGACGCACGTGCAAACGCCTATTACTCCATGCTGCTCGAGGCTAAACCCGCCGCCGACAACCTGCCGTACCGCGAATTCCGAGACGGCTTGCAGGCCGACGAGCAAAAGTGGCGACATGACACGCGCGACGCATGTGGGCCGCAGGTGTCCTGCCTCAGCGAGGCGTACCAGCATCGGATCGACGATCTACGCACCAGCGCGAGCGAGCACCTCGGGTTGGTTTCGGCGCCGGCTGGGCCGACCCATGATGCTGGCCCGGCCCAGCCGGCGATCGACTACAAGGACGCGATCTATCGCATCGGCGAGAGCGATGTGACGCTGCTCGGCGGCCAGCATGCGCAGCCGGCCGCACCGGATTCGTCGGCGCAAGAGGTCACGCGCGTGGTGGAGCCGCCCGAGCACGGCGCCGGCTCGCTCGGCGGTCGGCCAGCGGTTGCGCTCTTCCTGTCGCAGGACAGCGGGGGCAGCGGGACGTTTTACTACGCCGCGGTGGTATTCCCCGACGGACGAGGCACGACGTTCCAGATCGGCGATCGAATTCAGCCGATCAAGATCGCGATCAACGGCGACGATCTCGCCGTGACATATCTCGATCGCAAACCTGACGAGCCGATGGCGGTGCCGCCGACCGTCCCGCGCGATCGGCATTTCGCCTATATGAACGATCGGCTCGTCGAGCGCCCGCAGGCGGCCACGGCGGCGAAATGAGCGAGAGACCGCGCGCGGCCTAATCGCGGGCCGGGTACGCGAGCCGATTGAGCAAACCGCGCACGGCCGGCGCCAGTTCGCCGGCCGCTAGGCCAGCGGGTCCCGCGCCGGCGGCCGTCAGCGCATCGGCGGCCGATCCATGCAGATAGACGCCGGCGAGGGCCGCTTCGTAGCTCGGTAAGCCTTGCGCGAGCAGGGCGCCGACGATGCCGCCTAGGACGTCGCCCGTCCCGCCCGTCGCGAGCGCCGCATTGCCGGTCGGATTGACGGCTACACGGCCATCCGGTGAGGCGATCACGGTGCCGGCCCCTTTGAGCGCGATCACCGCGCTATATCGTTGGGAGAGCGCGCGTGCGGTGCCGATCCGGTCGCGCTGCACCTGGCTGGCGTCGCAGCCCATCAAGCGCGCCGCCTCGAGCGGATGCGGCGTCAGTACGCAAGGGCGAGCGCCGCGCGCCAACCCGTTCGCGCCTTTTTCGGCAAGCGCTTCGGCCAGGGCCGTTTCATGCGAGATCAAATTGAGCGCATCCGCGTCGATCAAAAGTGCGGCGTCGCACGCGAGCGCCGCCCCGAGCGACGACACCGCGTGTGGCCCGCGTCCCATGCCGCAGCCGATCGCCAACGCATCCATGGTCTCGTAGGCAAAGCCGCCCGGCGGATGCAGCATTAATTCCGGATAGGGGGGATCGTAAGGCGGGGCGCCCTTGCCCACGAATGCGACGTGCACTTTTCCCGCGCCGGTCAGCAGCGCCGCGCGCGCGGCAAGGATGGGCGCGCCGCACATGCCCGTATCGCCCCCGACCACCGCCAAGCTGCCGAATGTGCCTTTATGCGAGGCGAACGCGCGCGGTGGGAAGTGCGGCGCAAACAGCGATGGCGCATTCAGAAGGGCGACATCGGCTGCCGGGGGCAGGTCGACGCCTAACGGCGCGACCGTTACCGTGCCGGCGTGGTCTCGCCCGTGCGTCATATAGAGCCCGGGCTTCGCACCGAGAAACGTCACCGTGTCGGTTGCACGAACGACCGCACCGCCGCCGACGATGTTGCCGGTGTCGCTATCGAGCCCGCTAGGCACATCGAGCGCGAGGACTCGCCCGTGCGTGGCCGCGCGCTCTCCGATGCGCGCGGCCAGGTCGGCGAACACGCCGTCGAGGGGACGGGCCAATCCGATGCCGAACAGACCGTCGACGATCCACGCGAACCTGTCGAGCGACGAAGGCGGCACGTGGGAGATCGGGACGCCGGCGGCGCGCGCTTCGCCGAGTGCCCAGCGTGCGTCGTCGGCTTTCGCTTCGACCGGCATGCAGACTTCGGCAGCGATGCCCGCTTGGCGCAAGCGCGTGGCGAGCACGAGGGCATCGCCGCCGTTGTTGCCGGGGCCTGCGGCGATCCAAACCGGGTGCTCGGCGGCAAGCGAGCCGTCGTGCGCCGCGCGTTCGGCGAGATACTGCGCGCCTGCCGCACCCGCTCTGCCCATCAGCGTGTGCTCGGGTAGGCCGAGCGCGCCCCGCGCTTCAAGCGCGCGTAGCTGAGCGACCGTATACAACGGCAACGGCCGCTCGTGCGGCGAAAGCAGGGACGGGGCAAGAGCGGGGGCGTTGTTCATGGCAAGCGGGTTCACGTGCACGCTCGAACAAATCGGCGGCGGGCGAGACGACCAAACAAGCGGCCGACGATCCGGATAACAGCACTGCGCGCCCATGCGGCACGCCGGAGCGTCGGTTAGCTTGCGAAGCGTTCGGCTCGCAGCGCCGCCAGCGTTTCGGGTGGGACGAGCGGCGTCGCGCCCGAAATGAGATCTGCGACCACTTTAGCAGACCCGCAGGCGAGCCCCCAACCGGCGGGGCCATGC
The DNA here is from genome assembly GCF_051954495.1 of Trinickia sp. Lineage (GTDB taxonomy): Bacteria > Pseudomonadota > Gammaproteobacteria > Burkholderiales > Burkholderiaceae > Trinickia. Next base: position 55,577 of record NZ_JBQCHR010000162.1, on the reverse strand, counting down.
CCGACATTCACGAACAAGCGCGGATGGATCGCCTGCCCGACGACAGGCAGGCCGTCCGGCGACAGCAGCCGTTGGCCTTCCCAGGCGTGAGCGGCCGAAATCTTGGCCGCGCCGGGAACCCAATCGTGCGTCGCTTGCGCAAGGAGCGCGGTACCGGCTTCCAGAAGCGGCTCGGCCAGCGGCTTGGCCAGTTCACGGTCGGGCTGCAGCACCGCCGCGCCCGCCACGCGAATGCGCTGATTCATCCGCGTCATCGACACGCGACGCACTGAATCGACGACCGTCAGATGCGGCGCGCATTCCTCGTAGGCGATCGGCGCCGTGAGCGAGAGCATGCGGACGGCGTGCAGCGGCAACGACAGGCCGAGCCGCTCGAGCAGCGGCGCACTGCCGGCGCCCGCGGCGACCACGACGGCGTCGCACGACATGACGTCGACTTCCCGCGTGTGCGTGCGCTCGCCCTCCGGCGGCGCCAGTTCGACGGCCGCGCGGTGGCTTTCGAGCCGGATCGCCTCGACGGCCCGGCCGAACACGAATTGCACGCCGCCTTGTTCGTCGAGCACCTGCTTGACGAGCTTCGTGAACAACGGGCAATTGGCCGTGCGTTCCTGCTCGAACATGACGCCGCCGGCGAACGTGGGCTCGGCGGGGATCGAATGCTCGATGTCGGCGCACTCCGCGGCCGACAGCACATGGTGATGCGTCTCGAATTCTCGCAGTAGGTCGAACGCGCTCTGCGCCTGTTCCCATTCGCGCGGATGCCGCATCACGTGCAGAATGCCCGCCGTCTGCTCGAATTCCAGATGGAACCCCGCTTCGATCGAGGCGATCGCCTCGCGCGAGAGCTCGACGAGCGGGCGCAGCCGCAGCCATTGTGCCCGAAACGCCTCGCTCGCCTGCCACTGCGCGAGGCGCTTGGCGAACCGGCGCGCGCTGGAGCTCAGCCCCGGGCGGTAGACGACGCCGCTGCGCGCGCCGCGGCGCGGATCCAGAAACGTGGGACCGAACCAGGCGTCGAGCGGCGTCGGCAGCACGATGCCGCCATGCCCGTAGGTGGCGCCTTGGGCGACCGTGGCATGGCGCTCGACGACGCACACGCGATGGCCGGCCGCGCGAAGCTGGTAGGCGGTGGCGACGCCGACGATTCCGCCGCCGATGACGATGACATCCATGTATGACTGGGTTCGTGCTTGCAGAGAGCCGCGGCGTAAGCCCCGACGTAAGCCCCGGCGCGAGACGCGGCAAGCGGCGCGGACGCTCCGGGATAGGCTTCACGCCGATGAGGCAAACCGCGAATGATAGCGCCAAACGCGGCTTGGCGGCTGGGGATGCAGCGCAAATCGGACGCAATCTCCGCGCCTTGGGAACGCCCATTCGAAACGCGTCGCCGCGCGATGCCGGCCCGGACAGCCTCTCGGAGAGCGAGTTCCAGGTATAATCTCGGTCTTCCTTTCGCCTCACGTCGTGGCATGCGCGCGCGAACCGCGCGATGCGCGACTCATCGACGCCCAAGTCCTTCCATGGCCCACTTCTCGTGCTTCCCCGGTGCTTCGGCGCTATCCGACTTCCGTCAAACCCGCCTGCTCGAAACGCTTGCCCGCCTCGACGCCAACATCGTCGACGTGCGCGGCCAGTTCCTGCATTTCGTCAACGCGCTGACGCCGCTGTCGGCGCAGGACAACGAGCGCATCGCCGCGCTGCTGCACTACGGCGAGCCGTTCGCGGCCAATGAGGGGCGGGGCGCCTCGGAAAGCTTCCTCGTCGTACCGCGCATCGGCACGGTCTCGCCATGGGCGAGCAAGGCGACCGATATCGCCCATCACTGCGGGCTCGAGCACGTGCGCCGCATCGAGCGCGGCATCGAGTTCACGGTCACGTTGAAATCGGGCTTGACCGGGCTGTTGGGCGGCAAGAAGGCCCTTTCCGACGAAGTGCGCGCGGCCGTGGCCGCGGCGCTGCACGATCGCATGACCGAGAGCGTCGTCGCCTCGCGCGACGATGCGCTGCACCTGTTCGACGAACTGCCGGCCAAGCCGTTGACGAGCGTCGACATCCGCGCGCAAGGGCGCGCGGCGCTCGAGCGAGCGAACGGCGAACTGGGACTCGCGCTGGCCGACGACGAAATCGACTATCTCGTCGATGCGTTTTCGAAGCTGGGCCGCAACCCGACCGACGTCGAATTGATGATGTTCGCGCAAGCGAACAGCGAGCACTGCCGCCACAAGATCTTCAATGCGCAATGGACGATCGACGGGCAGGCCCAGGACATGTCGCTGTTCCAGATGATCAAGAACACCGAGAAGCTCAATCCGCAGGGCACGATCGTGGCCTATTCGGACAACTCGGCCATCATGGAAGGTGGCCCGGCCGAACGCTGGTTCCCGCGTCAGGCCAAGGCCGGCGAGCGCGGCGCGCTCGACGAGCGCTACGGCCGTCACGTGGAGCTCACGCATACGCTGATGAAGGTCGAGACGCACAACCATCCGACGGCGATCTCGCCGTTCGCGGGCGCCGCAACGGGCGCGGGCGGCGAAATCCGCGACGAAGGCGCGACCGGGCGCGGGGCGCGGCCCAAGGCCGGCTTGACGGGTTTCACCGTCTCGAATCTCGAATTGCCGGATGCGGTGCAAGCGTGGGAAAACGCACGCGATTGTGCAGAGCCGCCGGCGCTGCGCAACCCGAACGATCGGCACGCCGCCTACGGCCGGCCCGACCGAATCGCCTCGCCGCTGCAGATCATGATCGACGGGCCGCTCGGCGGCGCGGCGTTCAACAACGAATTCGGCCGCCCGAATCTTGGCGGCTACTTCCGCGTCTATGAGCAAAACGTAGGCGGCCAAGTGCGCGGCTATCACAAGCCCATCATGATCGCCGGCGGCATCGGCAATATTTCCGACGGCCACACGCACAAGCATGACCTGCCGGCCGGCACGCTGCTCGTGCAGATCGGCGGTCCCGGCATGCGCATCGGCATGGGCGGGGGCGCCGCCAGCTCGATGGCCACGGGCGCGAATACGGCCGAACTCGATTTCGATTCGGTTCAGCGCGGCAACCCCGAGATCGAGCGGCGCGCGCAGGAAGTCATCAACGCGTGCTGGCAGCTCGGCGAATCGAACCCGATTCTGAGCATTCACGACGTGGGCGCGGGCGGCCTGTCGAATGCGTTCCCCGAACTCGTCGACGGCGCGAACAAGGGCGCGCGTTTCGAGCTTCGCCAAGTCGCACTGGAGGAAAGCGGTTTGTCGCCGCGCGAAATCTGGTCGAACGAGGCGCAAGAGCGCTACGTGTTGGCGATCGCGCCGGCCGATTTGCCGGCCTTCGAAGCGATCTGCGCGCGTGAGCGCTGCCCGCTCGCCGTAGTCGGCGTCGCAACCGAAGAGCGCCAGCTTCAATTGATCGATGCGCATGCGGAAGGCGACGCCATCTATCCCGTCGATATGCCCATGGACGTGCTGCTCGGCAAGCCGCCGCGCATGCACCGCAATGTCGAACACGTCTTAGAGGAACGCGCGCCGGTCGACGTGACGGGCTTATCGCTCGACGAGTTGGCCGTCTCCGTGCTCAAGCACCCGACGGTGGCGAGCAAATCGTTCTTGATCACCATCGGCGATCGCTCGGTCGGCGGCACGAGCGTGCGCGACCAGCTCGTGGGCCCCTGGCAAGTGCCGGTGGCCGATTGCGCGATCACCGCAGCGGATTACGCGGGTTTTCGGGGGGAAGCGATGACGATGGCCGAGCGCACGCCGCTCGCGGTCATCGACGCGCCCGCATCGGGCCGCATGGCGGTCGGCGAAGCGGTGACGAACATCGCGAGCGCGCCGATCGCCTCGCTCGACAAGCTCAAGTTGTCCGCGAACTGGATGGCCGCCTGCGGCACGCCGGGCGAAGACGCCGCGCTGTTCGACACGGTCAAGGCGATCGGCATGGAGCTGTGCCCGGCGCTCGGCATCAGCATTCCGGTCGGCAAGGATTCCTTGTCGATGAAGACGAAATGGGAAGATCGGGGCGTAGCTAAGGAAGTCGTCGCGCCGGTCTCTTTGATCATCTCGGCGTTCGCGCCTGTCGAAGACGTGCGCCGCCATCTCACCCCCCAACTGCGCCGCCATGACGAAGTGGGCGATTCCGTCCTCATCGCGATCGACCTGGGGCGCGGCAAGCACCGCCTGGGCGGCAGCATTCTGGCGCAAGTCACCCAGCAGGTGGGCGACAGCGTGCCCGACGTCGACGATCCCGAGGATCTGAAGCGTTTCTTTGCCGCTATCCAGTCGCTCAACGCGAGCGGCAGCCTGCTCGCGTACCACGACCGGTCCGATGGCGGGTTGTGGGCGACGGTGTGCGAAATGGCGTTCGCGGGCCACGTGGGCGTATCGCTCAACGTCGATATGCTCACGCTGGATGCCGGGCACGAGTTCGATTATGGCGATGCGAAGGACTGGGCCAAGCAAACGAGCGGCCGACGTAACGACCAGACGTTGCGCGCGCTGTTTTCCGAGGAGCTCGGGGCCGTCGTGCAGGTGCGCGCCGCCGATCGCGACGCGGTGCTCGGCGCGCTGCGCGAACAGGGTCTCGGTGCCTGCTCGCATGTCATCGGCAAGCTCAACGAACGCGACGTGATCGAAATCTATCGCGATGCGAAAAAGATCTACGACACGCCGCGCGCCGAGCTGCAGCGTGCGTGGACGGAAGTGAGCTGGCGCATTTCGCGCCTGCGCGATAACCCAGCTTGCGCCGACGCCGAATACGATGCGCTGCTCGACGCGCAAGATCCGGGCATCTCGCCGCATCTCACGTTCGATCCGAACGAAGATGTCGCTGCGCCGTATATTCAAACGGGTGCGCGCCCGCGCATTGCAATCCTGCGCGAGCAGGGCGTCAACTCGCATTTGGAAACCGCGTATGCGTTCGATCGCGCCGGCTTCGACGCCTACGACGTCCATATGAGCGACTTGCTGTCGGGCCGGGCGACGCTGGCCGATTTCAAGGGCGCGGTGGCCTGCGGAGGGTTCTCGTACGGGGATGTCCTGGGCGCGGGCGAAGGGTGGGCGAAGACGATCCGGTTCAATCCGCAGCTCGCCGATATGTTCGCGGCCTTTTTCGGGCGCACCGACACATTCGCGCTGGGGATCTGCAACGGCTGCCAGATGATGAGCAGCTTGGCGTCGATGATTCCGGGCGCCGATGCATGGCCGAAGTTCACGCGCAATAAGTCGGAGAAATTCGAGGCGCGCTTCTCGTTCGTGCGTATCGAATCGTCGCCGTCGATCTTCTTTGCCGGCATGGAAGGCTCGCGAATTCCAGTGGCCATTGCGCATGGTGAAGGCTACGCCGACTTCTCGCAGCAAGGAGATGCTTCGCGCGTGGCGGTAGCGATGCGGTTTGCCGACCACCACGGCGAGGCGACCGAACGTTACCCGTTCAACCCGAACGGCTCGCCGGCCGGCATCACGTCGGTCACGACGGCGGACGGGCGTTTTGCGGTGTTGATGCCGCATATGGAGCGGGTGCACCGCACCGTCACGATGAGCTGGCACCCCGAAGGCTGGGGCGAGGCAAGCCCGTGGATGCGTGTGTTCCGCAACGCACGGCGCTGGCTGGGCTAAGCTGAAGCGGCCGAAAGCCGCCGCCGGGCGCGAGTCGCTCGGCCGTATCGCTACAAAAGACAATGCCGCCCAGGGGCGGCATTGTTACTTCCTGCTTGATGCAACGGCAGCGGGCGATTACTCGACCTTCGCCTTCGCACGCAGGCTCTGTTCGAACGCTTGCAGCTTTTCCTGCTGCATTTGCTGAACGATTTGGGCCTTGACCTGATCGAGCGGCGGCGGCGCGACGTCGCGAACGTCGTCGACACGGATGATGTGCCAGCCGAACTGCGTATGCACCGGCGTATCGGTCATCTGGCCTTTCTTCAGCTTTTCAGCCGCGGCCGCGAATTCAGGCACGTACGTCTTGGGATTGGCCCAGTCGAGGTCGCCGCCGTTCTTGCCCGAACCCGGGTCCTTCGAGAACTGCTTGGCGAGATCCTCGAACTTGGCACCGCCCTTGATCTTCGCGATCAAATCCTTCGCCTGCTGCTCGTTGTCGACGAGGATGTGGTGCAGGTGGTATTCCTTGCCGCCGGCCTGTTTGATCAGCTCGTCGTAGCGCGCCTTCACTTCGGCGTCGCTCGGCTTGTTCTTCGCGACGTAGTCTTCGATCATCGCGCGCAGAACGACGGTTTGCTGGGCCACGGCCACTTGCGCCTTCACGTCGGCACGGCTCGGGACACCTTCACGCACCGCTTCCTGCATGAGGATTTCGCGGTTGACGAGTTCGTCGCGCACGGCTTGGTGCAGCTGCGGCGTGTCTTGTTGACCTTGCTTCACGAGCTGGGCGATGAGCGCATCGGCGCGCGATTTGGGAATGGCCGTGCCGTTGACGACGGCGACGTTCTGCGCGAAGGCCGGAGCAGCCGCGAAAGCGGCCAGCAACACCCAAAGGCGGGTCTTTTTCTGGATCATCGGAAGTTCCTAGCGTTCCTGTCGAAAACAATCGGTGGAGGGAGCGCGCCCCCGGCATTGCCCCGTCAGCGGGGGTGGAGGCGCTCGAGATGCAAACTTCGGACGGGCGTCGAACGGCGCGTCACGCACCGGGCAACCGGGCGTACTCCTCGGGCGTGTAGGCCACGATCGCGAGCGCGTGTATTCCGCGTTGCATCACGTCGGCCAGCGCATCATACACCAGCCGGTGCCGAGCCACGCGCGGCTTGCCCGCGAACGCTTCCGCCACGATCGTGACCGTGTAATGGCCGCCCGCGGCCGCACCCGCGTGTCCTGCATGCTGCGCGCTGTCGTCGCGCACGTCGATCGACTGCGGCGCGAGCGCGCTCGCGAGCCGGGCCCGGATGAAGGCGAGGCGAGCGTCGGCCGAGCCGGCGAGGAAATCGGAGGCTTCGCTCATGGCTTACTCCTCTTTCATATACTTCGCCAGCCAAAGGCTTTGCGCGACGATGAACACGAACATCGCGCCCGTGGTGCCGAACAGCTTGAAGTTGACCCACTGCGCCTCGGTGAAGTTTCCGACGACATAGAGGTTGGCGATTCCGAGCGCGACGAAGAACAACGCCCAGGCGATATTCAGCTTGTCCCATACAGGCGTGGGCAGCGTCAGCTGCTTGCCCATCATCTTTTCGATGAGATTCTTGCGGAAGCCGTAGCGCGCAACGGCCAGGCCGACGGCGAACAGCCAATAGAGCGCAGTGGGCTTCCACTGAATGAACTTTTGGTTGTGCAGCACGAGCGTTGCCCCGCCGAAAACGACGATGACCCCCAAGCTGACCCACAGCATGGGATCGACCTTCCGGTGGCGGAACGCCACCCATGCGACTTGCACCAGCGTTGCCGCGATCGCCACGGCCGTGGCCGTGAAGATGCCCCACAGCTTGAACGCAACGAAAAACAGGATGATCGGGAACAGATCGAAAAGAAATTTCATGAAAGCTGAGCTGGAGAGTCCGAAAGCGTCGAGGGGCGCGGCGTGCCGCATCGGCCAGGCACATGCCGCGCCGAGAGAAGCGCCCGGTGCGACATGTCGCGCGGCGACGCCGTGCCGCCTACTTGGGCTCGAATTGTAGCGCAGCCGAATTGATGCAGTACCGCAGGCCGGTCGGGGCGGGGCCGTCTTCGAACACGTGGCCCAAATGCGCGCCGCATTGCTTGCAGCGCACCTCGATGCGCAGCATGCCGTGCGTGCGATCGGTCTTCTCTTCGATCACCTCGCCGTTGATCGGCTTGAAGTAGCTCGGCCAGCCGCAGCCGGCGTCGAACTTCGTCGACGATTCGAACAGCGGGGTGCCGCAGCAGACGCAGTCGTAGACGCCGCCTTCCCAATGGTCCCAGTAGCGTCCGGTAAACGGGCGCTCCGTGGCCGCGTGGCGCGTGACTTGATATTCCATGTCGGACAACTGCTCGCGCCACGCTTGATCGGTTTTCCGGACCTCGTAGTCGTCGCGCGGCGCGTCGGCGTTATCGGGCAAGCCGGTGGGGCGTTCGTTCATGTCGATGTGTCTCCGTAAAGCGGCACGGCTTTGGGCGCGTGCCGGGTGGGTAGCGTCGGCGGCGGCAGTGCGGCGCGTATTCCGCCGATTCAATGCATGTACGTTGCGCAGCGCGAGTCGGATGCACGGCGCGGTATGCGGCGCAACCCCGCAGAAGACCGCGGCGGCGGGATTCGGTTCACGACGAGCAGCTCACTTCGAGCGCCCCGGCCCAATCGGGCGGCAGCGCCGCGTACGCCTCGCTTTCGGGCTGCTCGTCGAACGGACGGCGCAGCACGGCCGCGAGCCGCTCCACTTCGGAAAAATCCTTTTCCTTCGCCCGCCGAATCGCCGTTTCGGCCAGATGATTGCGCAAGACGAATTTCGGATTGACGCGGTCCATCGCCTCGCGGCGCGCGGCATCGGCTCGCGGCTCTGCGGCCAACCGGGCGCGATAGTCGATCAGCCAGCCGTCGATGCCGGGCAGATCGAGGAACAAGTCGCGCACGGGGCCGTCGCCGCTCGCATCGTGTCGCGACACCTTCGATAACCCCCGGAATGTCAGCGTGAAATCGGCGCGGCTCGCGTGCATGAGTTCGAGCAGCCGATCGACGAGCGCGCTGTCGCCCTCGCGCGTCTGAGCGAGGCCGAGCTTGGCTTGGAATCGCTGCTCCAGCGCGGGCGAGAAGTGCTCCTTGAACCGTCCGAGCACACCCTGCGCGTCAGCGACCGATCGTTCCGTCCGGGCCGCTTCGTCGTAGTGCGCGCCGACGAGCGGCAGCAGCGCCTGCGCCAGGCAAAAACAGTTCCAGTAGCCGATCTGCGGCTGCATCCGGTACGCGTATCGGCCTTGCGAGTCTGAGTGATTGCAGACATAGCCGGCGTCGAACCCGTCGACGAAACCGAACGGGCCGTAGTCGATCGTCAGGCCGAGGATCGACATGTTGTCGGTATTCATCACGCCGTGACAGAAGCCGACCGCCTGCCATTGCGCCATCAGTACAGCCGTGCGCGCGACGACGGCGTCGAGCAAGGCGAGGTACGGGTCGTCGGCCTCGCGGCAGGCCGGATAGAAGCGGTCGATGACGTGATCGGCCAACGCGCGCAGCTCGCTCGTGCGATCGGCGGCGTAAAAGTGCTCGAAATGGCCGAAGCGCACGAAGCTTTCCGATACGCGCGTGACGACGGCGGCCGTCTCGATCTCCTCGCGTCGCACCGGCTGGTCCGAGCCGACGATGGCGAGCGCGCGCGTCGTCGGGATGCCGAGATGATGCATGGCTTCGGAGCACAGAAATTCGCGGATTGACGAGCGTAGGACGGCGCGACCGTCGCCCATGCGCGAGTACGGCGTGCGCCCGGCGCCCTTGAGCTGCAGCTCGTAGCGCGCGCCGCCGTGTTCCAATTCGCCCAGCGAGAGCGCGCGGCCGTCGCCGAGCTGGCCCGCCCATACGCCGAATTGATGGCCGGAGTAGACCGCGGCATACGGCAGCGCGGCTTGGGGCCATTCGCGCGTGGCATTGCCGATGAACAGTTCGGCGAAGCCGGGCTCCGACACGATGGCGGGATCGAGCCCGAGCATGCGCGCCGCTTCGTCCGAAAAGCCGACGACGTACGGGTCGCGCAGCGGGGACGCCGGCAGGCGCGTATAGAAGGCGCCGCCTAGGCTCGCGAACCCATCCGAACGTGGAGCGGATAAAGCCTCGGTCAGCGACGCGATTCGGGGAGAAAGTTCGGCAAAGCTTGGGGAAAACGACATATTGAGGGCCTCTCGGTTACCCGATATTGTAAGTCGCCGCCTCGCGGCGCGCTGAGCGTGGCCAAACCCGCGCGCATGCGCGACCTGCGAGGCGAGAGCGACCTGAATCGTCCACCGCGCGAGGAGACCCCCGCCATGCAAACGCCGTTGCTGGGCCAGATGATGGACGTACCGCTGAACGTGTCGACGCTGCTCGCGCATGCCGCGCGCTACGCGGGCGACACCGAGATCGTGTCGCGCCGCATCGAAGGCGACATTCATCGCTATACCTACCGCGATTGCGAGCGCCGCGCGAAACAGCTGGCCAAAGCGCTGATGAAATTAGGCGTCGAGCGAGGCGACCGCATTGGAACCCTCGCCTGGAACGGGTACCGGCACCTGGAAGCCTACTACGGCACGACGGGCTTCGGCGCCGTTTGCCATACGATCAACCCGCGGCTCTTTCCGGAGCAAATCGCCTATATCGTCAATCACGCCGAGGATCGCTACGTCCTGTTCGACACGACGTTCGCGCCGCTCGTGGCCGCGCTTGCACCGCGCTGCCCGAAGGTGTTGGGATGGATCGCGCTGGCCGACGACGAGAACATCCCGTCGATCGACGCGCCGCTGCTCGGGTACGAATCGCTCGTGACGGCGCAGGACAGCGACTTTGCATGGCCTCAACTCGACGAAAGGCTCGCCTCGTACCTGTGCTACACGTCGGGCACGACCGGACATCCGAAAGGCGCGCTGTATTCGCACCGTTCCGTCTACCTGCACGCGATGGGCGCGGCGTTGCCCGACGCCATGGGATTTTCGGCTCACGATTCGGTGCTGCCGGTCGTACCGATGTTTCACGTCAACGCATGGGGCATCCCCCATGGCGCGCCGCTCGCGGGCGCGAAGCTCGTGTTTCCTGGCAAGGATCTCGACGGCAAGTCGCTGTTCGAGTTGATGGAGGCGGAACGGGTGACGTTTTCGGCGGGCGTGCCGACCGTTTGGATGAGTCTGCTCGCGCACGTGAAATCGATCGGCGCGCGCTTCTCGTCGCTCGAACGTACGGTCATCGGGGGTTCGTGCTGTCCGCCCTCGATGCTCGAGACCTTTGAGGACGATTACGGCGTACGCGTGATACACGCATGGGGCATGACCGAGATGTCGCCGCTCGGCACGCTCGCGCGCCTCAATTGGGAACAGGCGCAACGCCCGCTGGAAGAACGCAGGCGTCTGCTGCAAAAGCAGGGCACCGTCATTTGCGGCGTCGACATGAAAATCGTCGGTCAAGACGGGCAAGAGCTGCCGCGGGACGGCGTCGCGTTCGGCGACCTGCACGTGCGGGGGCCGTGGGTCATCGACCGCTATTTCTCGAGCGACGAGTCGCCGCTCGTCGACGGCTGGTTTCCGACCGGCGACGTGGCGACGATCGACCCCGACGGTTTCCTTCAGATCACTGACCGCAGCAAGGATGTCATCAAGTCGGGCGGCGAATGGATCAGTTCGAGCGCGCTTGAAAACATCGCCGTCGCGCATCCCGATGTGGCTGAAGCCGCATGCATCGCTTGTCGTCACCCCAAATGGGACGAGCGACCTTTGCTCGTCATCGTCAGGCGCCCGGGGGCGAGCGTGACGCGTGAAGCACTGCTCGCGTTCTATGAAGGCAAGGTCGCGAAGTGGTGGATGCCGGACGACGTGGTGTTCGTCGACGAGCTGCCGCATACGGCCACGGGCAAACTGCTGAAACTGAAGCTGCGGGAGATGTTTCGCGATCACGTGTTGCCGACGCAAGCGCCATGACCATGGATCAAGAGCACGCATTGCGCTATGCGCGGCTCGCGGAACGCGCGGCGGCCGAGATCGCCGACGTGCCGCCCGATACCCCGCTGCGGCCCATCGCCCGCGTGGCGGTCATCGGAGCCGGTACGATGGGAGGCGGCATCGCGATGAACTTCATCAACGCGGGCGTTCCGGTGACGCTCGTCGAAACGCATGCGGAGGCCCTCGAGCGCGGCCTGGCGACGATTCGCCGCAATTACGACGTCACGATACGAAAAGGCAAGCTCACTGAAGCGGAGCGCGATGCGCGCATGGCGCGGCTCGCGCCGACGCTCTCGTACGAGGCGATCGCCGACGCCGACCTCGTCATCGAAGCCGTATTCGAGGAAATGAGCGTCAAGGAGCAGGTGTTCGGCCAAATCGACGCCATCGCCAAACATGGCGCCATTCTCGCCTCCAATACGTCCACGCTCGACTTGAATTGCATTGCTGCGTTCACGCAACGACCGGCCGATGTCGTCGGCATGCATTTCTTCAGTCCCGCGAACGTCATGAAGCTGCTCGAGGTCGTGCGCGGGTCGGAAACGGCCAAGGACGTACTCGCCACGGTCATGCATGTCGCGAAAGCGATCGGCAAGACGGCGGTCGTGTCGGGCGTGTGCGACGGCTTTATCGGCAATCGGATGCTCGAGCAGTATTTCCGTCAGTCATGGTTCATGCTCGAGGAGGGCGCGCTACCGGAGCAGATCGATGGGGCGATCGAGGGATTCGGTTTTGCGATGGGCCCGTTCCGCATGAGCGACTTGGCCGGAAACGACATCAGCTGGGCAATCCGCAAGCGGCGCTACCGCGATACGCCGTGGCTCCGTTATCCGCGCGTGGCCGATCGGCTATGCGAAGCGGGACGATTCGGACAGAAGACCGGGGCGGGATGGTACGACTACCGGCCCGGCGAGCGCGAGCCGCATGTATCGAGCCTCGTGACGGACATGATCGTCGATTATTCTGCCGAGATCGGCTGCCCACGGCGCGCATTCGGCGATGATGAAATCGTCGAAAGGCTAGTCTATTCGCTTGTGAACGAAGGCGCGAAAATCTTGGCCGAAGGCATTGCATCGAAAGCGTCTGACATCGATGTCGTCTACTTGAACGGCTATGGTTTTCCGGCTATGCGCGGCGGCCCGATGTACTACGCGGACAGCGTGGGGCTCGATGCCCTCGCGCGGGCGATTCGCCGATACGCATCGCAGGTCAACGGCGACGCCTGGGAAACTGCGCCGCTTTTGGTGGAACTGGCGCGAAGCGGGCGACGCTTCTGCGAATAACACATTGCATACGGGCAGGCAAGCGGCCATGACGCCGGCCCATACGAGGCAAGGAAACATGAAGGGTTCCGAAGACGTACTGCTCGTCATCGACATGCAGAACGATTTCATGCCGAACGGTGCGCTAGCGGTGCCGAACGGCGACGAGATCGTCCCGATCGTCAACCGGCTGGCGGCCGGGTTCGAACATGTCGTGCTGACACAAGATTGGCATCCGCGCGACCACGTGTCGTTCGCGGCGAATCATGACGGACGCAAGCCGTTCGAGACAGTGACGCTCCCGTACGGCGAACAAGTGCTGTGGCCAGTGCATTGCGTGCAAGGCACGGCCGGCGCGGCGTTTCATGACGGGCTCGATGTGCCGCACGCGCGGCTCGTGATCCGAAAGGGCTATCGGCGGCACGTCGATAGCTACTCGGCCTTTGTCGAAGCCGATCGCCAATCGTCGACGGGCCTTGCCGGCTATCTGCGCGAACTCGGTGTCAAGCGCGTATGGTGCTGCGGGTTGGCGACGGATTATTGCGTGGCGTGGTCGGCGCTCGATGCGCGCGCGGCGGGCTTCGAAGTCATCGTCGTGGAAGACGCGTGCCGCGCGATCGACCTCGACGGCTCGCTGGGGCAGGCGGTGCGTCAGCTTGATGAGGGCGGGGTGCGGAGGGGGGATGCGGGCGAGCTGGCGACATAACTCATTGGAGGCGTGTCTGTTCCGACGACTTTGCGCAAGATAGGCCTCGCCACACTTTCATAATGGCGCTCTCGACAGTCAGCGTGAATCTTGGTCCGTGGGCTGCAAGATTTGATCAACAACGATTGCAACGACATCAGGTGGCCCGCCGAGCCCTGACGATCTTGCGGCCCAAAATAACTCATGCTTCCGCTCGATTATTAGCTTATCCGCATATCTCGAAATCCGTCTCATAAATTCCGAATCCTCCTGTTTCGCATAGCATTAATATTTCGTAACAAGCCTCGATTACCCAAACCTTTCATTAGTGTTACATTGTCGTCGCAGCATCCGCTGCACGAAACTGAGAGGTGTATAAAATGGAATCAAACAAAGCCGTTGTTTCCTTGATTGATTTTCTAGGACTCGAATCAACCAACGCGACTAGCAACACACGTGGCCGCCCTGGCGGTTCAATGCAAGAGATGACTATGTGGGTCTATCGACGTTAATAGAAATCATCAAACCCCGCTTGTGCGGGGTTCACAATCATGCATCGACACCTTAACGACAATATTCGCTGCGCATGGTTTGAGGATCAATTGATCATTCTTGATCTGGTTGCGGACGCATACGCCATTCTCTCGCACGAACAGTCTGAAGAACTCCGGGCGGCGTCGAAATATTCGATAGCAAATCAAAGCCCATTCATTCGTTTATTCAAGCGTGAATTATTTGAACTACCAGACCCTAAATTGTGGACGGCACAAGCCTCGTACACCGGCGTCTCGGAGAACTGCTGGTCGCTGTCGGCAGATGAGGTGGCAGGCATCCGCAGTTTGAAAAAATTAAGACGGGCCGTGCGAATCATTCATTTAGTGCACAAAACGTCGAACAAGCACCGCATACATGGACTGATCGGGCTGCTGCGCGAGTACCCACCAACTGGCGCACCAGGCGTGATAGAGAACAATCTGGCCGAGTATACGCGCACTCTAAATCTCGCATGCCTACTTTACCCACGAAGAACAAAATGTCTTGAATGGGCATTCGCACTTAATATTTTACATGCTGAGTTTGGGGTGCGATCGAAAATCGTGATTGGCGTGCAAAATCGGCCATTTTACGCTCACGCGTGGGTTGAAGCCGATGCAACGGTCTGCGGCGACGATTCTCGCCTTCGCGAGCAACTCTCCGTCATATATGAATCCATCTGAGTTTATCTTATGGTTTATTTTGTAACGTTTCCATCTAAGTCACAAATCGATGATTCCAAGGGAAACGGAGATTTGACCTGGAAGGCGAACAATTCGATAATTGCGACGCATCGACTATCCGACGAGGCGAGAGGAGTCGTGTCATCATGCTTCGGGCAAGCGAAATTTGGCTTCTGGTCAATTGCCGGCGACATATTTTCGTCCTTAGATGACGAGAAAATTGACGGTGAGCGATTTTCCAATGATTTAATTTCTCGCCCAAATTTCGTTTGCCGTCATTATTGGGGGCGATATGGTGCGTGTGTCTACGATAAAAAGGCAAATCATTTTATTGTTCTAGTCGACCCGTGCGGTCAGTTTCCGCTCTATTATCGAAGAATGCGCAACGGAGAGGTACATTTCGCATCGAAATTGCAAGAACTTCTTTACATTGGGGGGAGCAAGCCTGAGCCAGACATTCCGTACCTGCACGCGTATATGCACTACGGTTACGGAGAGAGTACGCGTACTGGCTGGAAGAACATCGATATGCTGGAGCCGGGAAGGGCGCTAATCGTCGCTTCGAATCGACCGCTCGAACGGCCGCGGTTGTGGTCGCCGGGCCGACGTCCGCAACCATCCGGCACGGGGGATTTCATCGCACGGCTTGGCGGTGTGTTGGCCGCGACGATGCCAACGAACTCGCGTGTGATTCTGGAACTATCGGGTGGCGTCGAATCGAGTGCCTTGGCGGTTGCACTAGAGCAGCAATCGAGGCAGGACGGTGTTGTTGCGGTGACGTACTTCGATCCGTCCAGGTCGGCTTCTAACGAAGTGGACATAGCACAGCAGGTGGCCCGCGCTTGCGGCCTGCGCCATGAAGTTTTCCCATTGCTTCAGCGGTTGCCGTTTGCTCCATCGATGAAGTCGCCCATCACAGCGAGGCCATCGATGGAGTTGTGTTTCCTCGCGCAGATAGAAGCATTTGCCGAAGCTGGTCTATCGGGTGCAGACGTAACGCGATTGAACGGGCATGGTGGCGATGCGTTGTTTCTTGCCCCTCCGCCATTCGGGGTCGCGCTTGATGCGATGAGCAGAGGGCGCCTGGCGCGAGCGATGGCAGCGGTTCGCGATCTCGCCTTTACGTATCGCATGCCTGTATGGCAGGTCTTGCGTGAACTTCTGAGTGATGCTAGCCGCTATTTGGCGAACGACGTCGGACCGATTGCGTCGCCGTCGGTCATTCGCGTCCAGCCGCCACCGCCTTTGGGTCTCTTCGATGACATCCTTCGCGCGTTTTCACTCAGACTTCAGCCTGGTCGACGCTGCCAGATCGTCGCGTTGAACGCCACGATCGATGAGACGTCCGACGACGCGCGTCAAGCTGCTGCTTTACCTCTAAGGCCTTTCTTGACGCAACCTATCGTGGAGTGGGCGTTACGCGCGAGACCCGAGGATCTCTTTTCCGCCTTTTCAAATCGACTCCCGATTAGGGAAGCAACGTATCGGGCGAAGCCGTTGCCTAGCGTATGGCGTACAGACAAAGGCGATACGACGCACACCACGCTTCTTGGCCTGCATCGGCACCGAAATTATGTCAGGGAGATTTGCCTCGAAGGTAAGTGTGCGTCGGATGGATCTGTCGATCGCGCCGGCATGGAGAAACTGCTTAACAGAGCCGCGCTCGGGTACGCCGAGGGTTTGCACGAGATTACACGGGTCTTCGCCGTGGAGATGTTTTTAAACAGTTCGCCGTCTGGGGAGGGCGCGGATCATAAGGTCACGCGCTGATCATTTCACAACGGGGATAAACGATGCGTCTTCGTACTATTTCAACCGATTATGCTTCGGCCTATCGGGTAGTCCGCTCCCGGTATGGAAAGCTGTCGAATCACATCGTCTTGGCGTCGCTGTTCGTGGTTGTAGCCGCTATTCTTGAAACCCTGATCCCGTACGTGTTTCGCGAAACGACAAATCAACTGACCACGCGCGGTGATGGTATGGCTGTCACATCGGTTGTTTTGGCGGGGGCATACGGCACACTTTGGACGATCGCCCGAGTGTTGGATTGGATCAAAAATGCGGTATCAGCCGCGATGCTCGCAAGGTGCGATGCCGCGTTCCAATCGGCCTTTTACGCCCGCTTCCTGCGCTTGGAATTCGATCGATGGATCGGGATGGATCAGGGCGCAACGATCGCAACGATCAGTCGTAGCAAGGATGCCTTCAGCTCGATGACGTTCGCACTCATGTGGGCCATCGGCCCGGCGATTTTGCAATTGGCATTTGCTTCCACTGTCCTTAGCCTGACGACAGGGCCCCTCTTCGGCCTAGTGTTCGCTGCATCGATCCTCGTGCTATTCACCATAACGTGTACGTTGGCCGAGCGTAGCAAAGGCGCATACGCGGCGATCTTCGACGCAAATAACCGGGTGACGAGCTATCTGCTGGAGAGGCTAGCATCGTTGGCCGATTTGAAGCTGAACGACGCATATGCTAGAGAGGAAGCCCGATTCGGGAAAGTGCTGGATCGATATGTTGCCAACGTATCTCATGGCAATGCGCGAATCGCGGGGTTGCTGGCCTGTCAAAGCCTTTTTGCCGGCGTGCTGTTGACGGTTTTCACCGTGCTATCCGCAACAAAGGTCGTCAGCGCATCGCTGACGCCAGGCGACTTCGTGATGGTCGTCGGATACATCGTCGTCCTGACCGCCCCCCTTACAACGCTCGCAGCCTCTCTCTCCGAGCTGAGGAAAGACCATCTAGCACTGCAAGAAGGATTGGAACTGATACGGTTGCCGAACGAAGCCGGTTCGGCATCCTGTCGCTTCGACCGGTTAGCTCCCGTGGCTTTGTCGATGGAGGGCGTCACCGTCAAGCGCGGGGAAAGGGAACTACTGTCGGCCGTCGACCTCCAGGCTCTCGTCAACGAGATGACGGTAATTGTTGGCCCGTCAGGCGGTGGCAAATCTACGCTTGTTCACATCGCGCTGGGTCTTGTTAGACCGCTGAACGGATCGGTCCGCATGCTTGGGGTCGACCTGAAAGACGTGGCGACACCGGTCGTTGCAAGCGAAGCTGGGGCAGTCCTCCAACGCTCGTTTGTTTTCACCGGAAGCCTTAGGGACAACCTCTTGTTCGGATGCGAGAGCGAGCCGACCGACTCGTTCCTGATGGAGATAGTGACGGAGCTGGAACTTGAGGGGCTGACGAAGTGCCGAAGCGGAGACGTTCTGGATCAACAACTCGGCGTCCAAGGCAATGAATTGTCCGGGGGGGAACGCCAACGAATTGCGCTGGCGCGCGCCCTGGTGCGGCGCCCGCGGGTGCTGATTCTGGATGAACCCACTGCCTCGCTCGACCCTGAACGGGAAAGACGGATCATCGAGCGCGTGAGGCGCAGGGTGCCCACGATCATCGCGGTAACGCATCGGGAAGCGTTGCTTGCACTCGCGGATCGCGTGTACGAAGTCAATGACGGCCGCGTCTCTGAGTTGCTTCCTGCTCGGGCACGATCCGCCGGCGCGTTCCAGAGCGGACACAGAGAGTGCTTTCGTTCGCGGGAGGTTTGAACCCCGAAACAGTCGGAGGGGGGCCGCCACGCGGTCCTCCGCCGAGAGGCTCAACGTTTTGTAACTTACTAGGGCAGGACGAACGCATGAACTTCTTCACCGAGCACATCTATGTCGAGCCGCGAGCACTGACGCCGGCGGCGACGCCTGAACGTTTCGCCGCGATCGTCGGCACGGTCGTCGTCTCGACCGAGCATGAAATCATTGGCCGCAATGGCGAGCACTTGCAGTTTTATGTCGCCATCGGCAACGGCGTGAGATATCAAGTCGACGTCAATATTCAATCGAGCGACGGCCGTCCGATCGAAATGTACGTCGGCGCGGAAAACGTCGACGCTGTCGGCGTCTCGCCCAACGAACCGTTCGGCGCGCCGCAATACGGCGTGTTTTCCAACGCGGCCTTAAGCTACGCGGGAATCGGCCTAGCCGATGCCATGTTTTCATCGGTCAGCGCCGTGCGCATCCAGCAGCAACTCGAGGCGGCATTCGCGCAGTCCAGCTTCGTCGCCATCTACGGCTTGGTGTTCGACGACGGCGGACCGAACGGCAAAGGCATCCACGAAACGCATTTGAACGTCACGCGCTCGAATCAGGACGGCGCGCTCGCCGTGTACGCGAAGGATGCCGGCGGCCAGCCGCAACGCAAGTGGTTCTTCTTCAAATTCGTCGAAGACCACATCGCCGCACGCTAGGTGCCGAGCCGATACCGGTGAGCATCCCGAGAGGCATACCGATTGGGCATCCCTGCGTTTGAGCGCCCGCGAAGGCGTCTCGTTAACACTTTGTAACAACTACTTCGTTCGCTCAGATTTTCGAGACGATTACAGTACTTCGCCGGCGCCTCACCGGTACCGCGCAGCCCATCTGATCGCGCGCGGCGGGTCCACCGCTTGCCGCTGTCTCACGACAGTGGAGGGCGTTTCTTCGTCGCCGGTTGCGGCGCCCATCTCCTATTGCATGATCGATAAACGATACCGTTGGCCTCTGGCCGGCTTCGCATTGCTCGTTGCGCTCGCGCTGACTGTCGGCCTCTATCGCCGCCTGACGGCGAACGAGACGCCACCGTATCTCACGGCCCGCGTCGAGCGCGCCGACTTGGAAGACGCCGTACTTGCGGTAGGCACGCTGCACGCGCATCGGCAGGTCGATGTGGGCGCTCAGGTGTCGGGGCAACTGAAGGTTCTCGCAGTCGAACTTGGCGATCAAGTACACGCCGGCCAGCGTTTGGCCGAGATCGATCCCACGTTGCTCGACCATGCGCTTCGCCATGCGCAAGCCAACGAGCGCGCACTGCAGGCTGAGCGCAATGCGTCGCTGGCTCGCCTGCAAAAAGCATCGCTCGCGGCAAAGCGTGAGCAAGCCCTATGGGACAGCGGCGCAACGTCGCAGGACGCACTCGAGCGCGCTCGCGCCGATCTGCACGTGGAGCGCGCCAATCTCGACGAACTCGGCGCACGTGCGGAACAAGCGCGCATCGAAGTCGAAAAGGCGAAGGCGAATGCCGGCTATACGCGCATCGCCGCGCCGATGTCCGGCGAGGTCGTCGCTATCGTGACGCGCCAAGGACAAACGGTCATCGCCGAACAGCAGGCGCCCGTCATTCTCAAACTGGCCGATCTCGATACGATGACTGTCAAGGCGCAGGTATCGGAGGCGGACGTGCTGCGCGTCATGCCCGGCCAGCCGGTGCACTTTACCGTCCTAGGCGATCCCGACAGCCGCTATGAAGGCACAGTGCGCGCCATCGAGCCCGCTCCGCCTGAATTCGCCGAATCGCCGTCTGCGCCTGCCTCCACCGGTACGAGCGGCGGGACATCTCGTGGCGGGGCAGCCGTCTTTTACAACGCCTTGTTCGAGGTGCCCAACCCCGACCATCGTCTGCGTATTGCGATGACGGCCCAGGTGTCGATCGTGCAAGGCACGGCGAAGCAAGCGCTTGTGGTTCCCGCCTCCGCGCTGGGTGCGAAGTCTTCCGATGGGGCTTACGCCGTACGCGTACGCGCCGCAAGCGGCGAGGTGCAATCGCGGCAGATTCGCGTCGGGCTCAACAATCAAGTGAAGGCACAAGTGCTATCGGGCCTGAGCGAAGGCGAGCATGTCGTCGTCGGCGAAGCGCCGGGTGACGGGGCTGCTTCATCCGCCGAGCGCAGCTGATGATGGCCACACCCCTGCTGCAACTCCTCGGCGCCACGCGCTGCTTCGAGGCGGGAGAGAAGCGGATTGCCGTCCTGCATGAAATCGACCTGACGATCGATGCCGGCGAATTCGTCGCGATCATGGGAGCGTCCGGCTCGGGAAAGACAACCCTGATGAATCTGCTGGGGTGCCTCGACCGTGCAAGCACGGGTTGCTATCGCGTCGGCGGCATCGACGTCGATACCCTTGGGCCCGACGAACTGGCGCGTCTGCGTCGCGAGCGCTTCGGGTTTATTTTTCAGCGATACCATTTGTTGCCTCACTTGACCGCCGTCGACAACGTACAAGTGCCGTCGGCTTATGCGGGCGTCGGGAAACGTGATCGTTCGGCCCGCGCCCACGCGCTGTTGGCCCAGCTCGGACTAGCGGAGCGCGCGAGGCATCGACCGAATCAGCTTTCAGGGGGACAGCAGCAGCGTGTCAGCATCGCCCGAGCATTGATGAACGGGGCGGACGTGATCTTGGCCGACGAGCCGACGGGCGCCCTCGATAGCCGCAGCGGGCGCGATGTCATGCGTATCTTGGGCGAACTGCACGCCGCCGGACACACGGTCGTCGTCGTGACGCATGACGAACATGTTGCCTCGCACGCGCACCGTATCGTGGAAATGCACGACGGCAAGATCGTCGCAGACCGTATGCGCGCTGAATCGCCGCCTAGCGAGCGCGCCGCAGCACGTGCCCAGCCGTTCCTCCGCCCGGCCGCGCGAAGCATCTCATCGAGCGCAGGCCAAGCGCTGTCGATGGCCTGGGCCGCGCTAACCGCCCACCGGCTGCGCACGCTGCTGACCATGCTCGGAATCGTGATCGGCATCATGTCGGTGGTATCGATCTCCGCCATCGGCGAAGGCGCGAAACGGTTCTTGCTCGATGAGATCGGTTCAATAGGCACCAATACGATCGATGTGTATCCAGGCCGAGATTGGGGCGACAGCGACGCCGAGCGGATCAAGACGCTCGTCGCGGCCGACGCGGATGCACTCGGCGAGGAAGCCTACGTCGACAGCGTCACGCCCAGCATCTATCGGACTGCCACGGTTCGACACGGCAACGCCAATGTGCAGGCCACGATCAACGGCGTGGGCGAGCACTACTTCCAGGTGCGCGGACGCTCCATCGCTTCCGGCATGGCATTGACCGCGGAGGCGGTGCGCCGCTACGCCCAAGTGGCCGTAATCGACGAGCACACGCGGCGCACGCTCTTCGGCGTCGCGGGCGATCCGATCGGCCGAACCATCCTGATCGGCAACGTTCCGTGCACCGTGATCGGCGTGACGGCGGACAAGCAGTCCTTTCTAGACGGGGGCATGCGCAATTTGACAGTGTGGGTGCCGCACACCACGGCTGCCGCGCGTCTGTTCGGCAGCCGGCGCCTAGACGGCATCACGGTGCGGATCAAAGCGGGGCAGTCGGGCGAGGCGGCAGAACAGAGCGTCGTGGAGCTGCTCACGCGCCGTCACGGCAGAAAGGACTTTTTCACTTACAACATGGACAGCGTGGTCAAAACGGTCGAGTCGACGAGCCGCACATTGACGCTGCTGTTGTCGCTGATCGCGCTTGTCTCGCTCGTCGTGGGGGGCATCGGGGTGATGAACATCATGCTCGTCTCCGTTACCGAACGCACGCGCGAAATCGGCATTCGGATGGCTGTCGGCGCCAGGCGCCATGACGTACTGCTGCAATTTCTCGCCGAGGCGGCGCTCATTTGCTTCATGGGCGGCGCCATCGGAATCGCGCTGTCGTTCGGCCTCGGCTTCATGTTCTCGGCGTTCGTCACGCAATGGAGCATGGTCTTTTCTCCGAGTGCTCTGCTGATGGCCGTTGCCTCGTCGACGGCGATCGGCATCGCGTTCGGTTTCCTACCCGCGCATCGCGCGGCGCGGCTCGACCCGGTCGAAGCGCTTGCGCGCGATTGAAACGGATAGGAAATCAACGATGAACGCTCCAACGCTTCTCCGAGCACTCACGACAATTACGACACTCACGATCATGCCGCTCTTGGCAGGGTGCGCGCAGTGCGCGCGGCACGCGGCCCTGCCAACGCCCGATCTGCCCAACCAATGGCGTGCACCCGACACATCGTCGGTCGTATCGGAGCCGAAGTCGCGAGGCGACGCAACGCCTACCGATCGCATTCAATGGTGGCAAGCCTTTGGCGACGCGTCCCTCGACGCGTTGATCGAGGAGGCGCTTGCGAAGAATGCCGACCTGGCCGATGCCGCAATCCTCGTTCGCCGCGCGCAGATCGAAGCTGGGCTCGTCGGCGCGCGGCTCGGCCCGCAGGCAAGTATGGTCATCAGCGCGGATGCGGCTCGCGATCTCGATACGGGGCATGCCGGGCTGCGCTCGGGCGTCAACGGAACGGTGTCGTACGAACTCGACCTCTGGGGAAAGCTCGCGGCGCGACGCGATGAAGCGGCGTGGCGCGCCGATGCGAGCGAAGCCGACCGTGAAGCTGCGGCGCTCGCGCTCATCGGCGCCACAGCGAAGCTTTACTGGCGCATTGGCCACTTGAATGAAGTCGTGGCGCTAGGGCAAGCCGCGATCGCCGATGCGGAACGGATCGTGTCGATCGCCCAAGCGCGGCTAGCCGCCGGCGCGAGCTCGCCGGTCGATGTCGCACAGGCTCGCCAGCAGCTCGCTCAAGCACGCGCCGATGTGTTGCAGTGGCAGCAACAGCGAGAAGCGAAACGCAACGCGCTGGCGCTGCTGCTAGGGACGGCGCCCGAGACGCGCCGCGCCGAGCCAATCGACCTTTCGTCGTCAGTCGTACCGCAGGTACCGCCGCGCGCGCCGGCTCTCATGCTCGCGCACAGGCCAGATGTGCGCGCGGCCGAATGGCGACTGCGGGCGCAACTGGCTCGAATCGATTTCTCACGCGCCAGCCTTTACCCTGGCTTTACGCTCACGGGCGAATTCGGCACGAGCAGCGATATGCTCGTACGGGCAGTGCAAAACCCGGTCGCTTCGATCGGCGCGGCGATTGCATTGCCGTTCCTGCAATGGAACACCCTGCGGCTGAACGCTGCGTTGGCCGAAGCGGACTTCGATCGCGCCTCGGTCGACTTCCGCCGGGTGCTCTATCGAGCGCTCGCCGACGTCGAAGATGCCTTGGTCGTCAAGGCGCAACTCGACAGTGCGGCAAGACTTCGATGGCAGGCGGCAAGCGACGCGGCGATGGCGTCGGCGCTCGTGCGCACGCGGTACGAAAATGGGGCAATCGATATTGCGCCGCTGCTCGACGCTCGGCGCAGCGAGCGCAAGGCTCAACTCGATCGGGCCGCGAATCGTCTGGCGCGGCTGGAAAATCGTATGGATCTGTTTCTGGCTCTAGGCGGAGCGTAGCGCGGCGGGCAACTAGCCATTCAGCCGACTGCCGCCTCCCAACGATGCGAGTATCATCCGTCGCTACCGCCGAATTTACGGCACCCCACACAGAGGAGTTCGTAAAGTGATTCGTCACATCGTCATGTGGAAGCTGAAAGAATCGGCCGAGGGCGCCGGCCGGGCCGAGAACGCACGCATTTTCAAGGAACGGCTCGAAGCCTGCCGCAATATCGTGCCGGGCATTTTGCGTCTCGAAGTCGGCATTGCCCAACCGGGGCTCGAGTCGACCTACGATGTCGTCCTCGTCTCCGAGTTCGCGGACAAAGCCGCGCTCGATGCCTATCAAGTGCATCCCACGCACGCGGCGTTGAAGGATTTCGTGATGGCTGTTCGCGAATCGCGCGAGTGCGTCGATTACGAAGTCTAGAGAGGCAAGCGCATGACATCCGAACGGCAGCATCCGGCTGCTACAGCCGCAGCCCCGGCGGCCGAGCGTGAACGCACGATCGAGAGCCCGTTCGTCGATCATCTTGGCGTCCGGCTCGTTGGCGCCGCGAACGGCGAAAGCGAGGTCGCGCTCGCGCTTGCCGACACGCAGTTGAACACCTGGCAAGTCGCTCATGGCGGCGTGACGATGACACTGGCCGACGTAGCACTCGCCACTGCCGCTCGCAGCTTGGCCGACGATGGCGTCGGGGTCGTCACGGTGGAGATGAAGGTCACGTTCATGCAGCCCGGGCGAGGGGAGTTGCGCGCGTTCGGTCGCGTGCTGCATCGCTCGAGCACGATGGCGTACTGCGAGGGCGAAGTGCGCGACAGCAGCGGGCATTTCGTCGCCAAGGCGCTGGGCACGTTCAAATACATGCGGCGGCTCGCGGTAGGGCGCGATGTCGTCGAGCAGAAGCGGCGCGGCTCGCCCGGCGCCAAGCCCGGCCCCAGTGACGGTTGAGCGACCCGCCCTTACCCTCGCGCATCCGTGCATGTTTTTCGCTGCGGCTCCGTCCACTTACCCACCGGAAAGAGGGATTGCCATGACACAGATGAATCGCCGCATCTTGCTCGCATCGCGTCCGCAAGGGCCGATCTCGTCCGACAACTTCAAACTCGAGGCTGCGCCGCTCGCTCCGCTGGCCGAAGGCCAGTTTCGCGTCCGCAATCTCTATTTGTCGATCGACCCCTACATGCGTGGCCGCATGAGCGACGCAAAGTCGTACGCGCAACCTCAGGCGCTCGGTGAAGTGATGCTCGGGGGAGCGGTGGGCGAGGTCGTCGAGTCGAAACATCGGGGGTTTGCAGCGGGCGATAAAGTCACCGGCATGTTCGGCTGGCAGGAATACGCCATCTCCGACGGTGCAGGCGTGCGCAAGGTCGACGACTCGATCGTGCCGCTCACGGCCTATCTGGGCGTGGCGGGCATGCCGGGCGTGACCGCTTGGTATGGGTTGAACAAGATCATCGCGCCGCGCGCAGGTCAAACCGTCGTCGTCAGTGCGGCGAGCGGGGCTGTCGGCAGCGTCGTCGGGCAATTGGCCAAGCTGGCCGGATGTCGGGCCGTCGGCATCGCGGGCGGCGAGCGCAAGTGCCGCTACGTGGTGGACGAACTCGGGTTCGACGGCTGCGTGGACTACAAGGGCGGCAATCTCTATCGAGACTTGAAGGCGGCAACGCCCGACGGCGTGGACGGCTACTTCGAAAATGTCGGCGGCGAGGTGCTCGACGCAACGCTTGCGCGCATGAACCCGTTCGGCCGCATCGCGGTGTGCGGCATGATCGCGGGCTATGACGGACAACCGGTGCCGATGAAGCAGCCATCGATCATCCTGACGATGCGCTTGCTCGTGCAAGGCTTCATCGTGACGGAACACCTCGACGTTTGGCCCGAAGCGCTGAGCACGCTCGCTACGCTTGTCGCACAAAAGAAGCTCCATTACCGCGAAAGCATCGTCGAGGGGCTCGAACAGGCGCCGGAAGCGTTGATGGGATTGTTGCAAGGCAAGAATTTCGGCAAGCAGATCGTCAAGATCGCCTGACCCACGCTCGTCCGTCGCATCGCCAGCCGCCGCGCTTCGCCGCGGCCGAGCGCGGGCAGGGCATAGCGGAGCAAGCATGGAACTATTCGAAAACAAAGTCGCGGTCATTACGGGCGCCGGCAGCGGCTTTGGCCGGGCCTTCGCTCAAAAGGGCGCCGAGCTCGGCATGAAGCTCGCGCTGGCCGACATCGACACGCGCGCGCTCGACGAGGTTGTCGGCTCGCTTGCGGCTTCGGGCGCCGATGTGATTGGCGTGCCGACCGACGTATCCGACGGCAGCGCCGTCGAGGCGCTCGCGCAACGAACGCTCGATGCGTACGGCAAAGTCCACTTGGTGTTCAACAACGCGGGCGTGGGGGCGAGCGGCTTCGTTTGGGAAATGAGCTCCAACGATTGGTCTTGGGTCTTCGGCGTCAACGTCATGGGCGTCGCACACGGCGTGCGCGTGTTCACGCCGATCATGCTTGCGCAAAACGAGCCGGCGCATATCGTCAATACAGCCTCCGTGGCCGGCTTGATTTCTCCGCCCGCGATGGGCGTCTATAACGCCTCCAAGCACGCCGTCGTCGCGCTGACCGAGACGCTTTATCACGATCTTCATCGCGTCGGCGCGTCGGTAGGCTGCTCACTCCTATGTCCAGCCTTCGTCCCCACGGGCATCGCCGAAGCCGAACGCGGGCGGCCCGAGCGCTGGCGAAACGAGGCGCTGCCTTCGGCCTCGCAATTGCTGGCGGGTAGGGAGATCCGCAAGGCCGTGCGCTCGGGGCGGCTCAGCGCGGACGATATCGCCGAGGCGACATTCGATGCCGTGCGCGCCAATCGGTTCTACATCATCACCCACCCGGCCATCATGGAAAGCGTGCGTGTGCGGCATGACGACATCGAGCAAATGCGCATGCCGTCAGATCCTTCGCCGCCGCGGACGCAGGCGTAGCGGCGCCGTCGCCCGCGTGCGCGCGGCGAGATGAGTGCTGGGAAGGGTAGGGAACCAGGGAGAAGCCGATGCGGAGCGTCACGATAGCGGCAGGAGACTGGGGCAAGCTCGGCGCGGACGCCGCACGCGTGCGTGAGGCAGTTTTCGTCCGCGAGTTGCAAATCGCCGCTCCGTTCGTATCGGACGAAGCCGATTCCGATGCGCTCCATGTCGTGGCCTATGCGCACGGCGATGCGGTGGCGGCCGCGCGCTTACTGCCCAACGGCGCGGTCGGCCGGCTTGCCGTGCTTCCCTCGGCCCGCCGCATGGGAGTCGGTTCATTGGTCTTGCGCGCGCTGATCGAGCATGCCGCTCATCGCGGCGATGCCTGTCTTAGGCTATACGCGCAACACGAAGCCGTGCCGTTTTACCTTCGGCACGGGTTTTCGACTGTGGGAGCGCCGTTCTACGAGGCCGGCGTCGAGCACATCGAAATGATGAAATCGCTCGACGCAGTGTGAGTCTAGGAAGGCGGCGTTAGCGCGCTAACGCACAGGATCGTTGAAGCCGACACTTCGGTGGCGCCCCCTCTTGTCAAAGGGCGGGTCGATCGCAAACTTGAACCGGCGCTCGTAGTTGCCCGGGCGTACGAGACGATGCGAACCGTCGTCATCGCTTCGCTCGATGATGTCCACACTCAAGGCCGCGCCGTCGGTCGCAACGCGCAGCGCAGTCGTGCCGCGCGTACCGTAACCTGCCGTTTCGATGAACGCTGCCGATAGCGCCCGTTCTCTTTCGAGCGAGATCCCCGTGGAAGGCAGTTCGGCGTCCGGCGCGATGCGCGGGTCACGCATCAATGCGATCAAGGCGTCGAGCGAGGGCGCATCTTCGCCTTTCGCGAGCGCACCGAGCTCGGTCCGCTTGCGCACGAGCTTGGGCCACGGCGTATCGAGCACGGCGTTGGAAATCCCGTGCACGCCGGCCGGCAGCCTCGACGGCGGCGAATCGGCCTGATTGCAATACCAGGCGAGTTCACGGCGTGCCAAATCGCCGACGATCAAGTTGAACCCGTTGTACTGGGCCGCGCGCGCGGAGACGCACCGCAGGTAATCGAGCGGCTGCTGCACGGGGCCGGTCAAATAGTCGGCGACGAGCGTCCCGCGCGTAGGCGCATCGGCGCGGAACGCTTGCGGGGCGCGATAGTTCGTCAGTGCGGCGAAGCGTCCGTCGCGCGAGAGTCCGAGCCACGTTCCGCCGCCCACGAGGTCACGCCCCGCCAGCACGCCCGAGCCATCGGGCCACCAGTCGAGCGGCGCGGTCTCGCGCGAAAGGTACTCGTCGCGGTTGGCGGCTAACGTGAGCACCGCCCCGCCGGCAGCTTCGGGACGCCAGTCGAAAACGATTAGGCACATAGGTCGGCTCGATCAGCCGCTCACACTTCGCTAGGCAAAGCGTAAGGCAGCGGCTGGAAGGCCAGTGCGGGACCGTCCGCCGCGCCCAGATGGACGCTACCACCCTCGAGCGCGGCTAATTTGATCTCGGCAAGCAGATCGAAGCCGCCATTAGGCGCGGCGGCCGCATTCACGATCATGCCGCACGGCTGACTCGGATCGTCAGAATGAAACAGCTCGACGCCCGCATGCACCGAAGGCTCGGCCGCTTCGCCCGAAGCGGCGGCGCCGGCCACATGCGCCAGCGCCGTGCGACGTTTGATCGTCCCTCGATACTGGCTGCGCGCCACGATTTCCTGCCCCGGATAGCAGCCTTTGCGGAAATTCACGCCGCCGATCACGTCGAAATTGACCATTTGCGGCACGAACTGCTCAAGCACGCCCTGCGTGATGCGCGGCTCGCCCGCATGAATGTCCAGCCAGTCCCATACAGCCGGGGACACCCGCGACAACTCGCCCTCGAGCGCCGGTAAGCGCTCTTGCACGAGCGCCTTCGGTCCCACCCACAGGTATCGGGCACGCGAAGCCGCATCGGGAACGCGAATGAGCGACCCGGCAGGCCCGGCCACGTGCACGTGCACGCCGTCCGGCAACGCATCGAATAGTCGCGACAGCGGCGCGCGAACGTCGCCGGCGAAACCGACGACGGCCACCGAATCGGTCACATCGGCAAGCTTCGCCTTGGCGCGCAAGACGAACATCGACAGCCGCTTTTGCACGGCCGCGGTCAGTTCCTTCGACACGAGCAAGCGCACCGCATCCGCCGCGCGCCAGACCAGCATGGAGGCGAGCAGGCGGCCTTTGGGCGAGCAGTAGCCGGCCAGCCGGGCGCCAGCGGCGTCCAAATGCTCGATGTCGTTCGTGAGCTGACCATGCAGGAAGGTGGCGGCATCGTCGCCGGCCGCGTCGATGACGCCGAACTGGTCGAGCGTCATGAACGCGCCACGCGAGAGCGCCGCTTCGAACTCGGCGGCAGCCGGCCGCAAGGGCGCATGGATCGGTGCGGAAGGGGAGGAAACGGGGGCGTTCGGTTCGTTCATGGAATTCGTGGCTAGTCAATCCTGACTTCGGCTTAGGCGAACAAGTATTATATGGGGTCCATCCGAGCCTTGTTCCGCATGTCCCTGTTGAAGAAATGCCTCGCTTTCGGGGTAGTGGTCGCCGTTCTGCTTGCCGCGCTGTCCGTCGCCGGCGGCTATTACTGGGCCACGCGCCCGCTTGTGCTGTCCAGCCCCACGCTCGATGTCACGATCCAACCGCGCAGCACCGTGCGCGGCGTGGCCGCGCAACTGAACCGCGGCGGCGTACCGGTCGAGCCCGCGCCGTTCGCCTGGATGACGCGGGTGCTCGGCCTGCAAAGCCGCCTCAAGTCCGGAAACTACGAATTCAAGACCGGGGTCACGCCCTATGAAGTGCTGCAAAAGCTGGCGCTGGGCGACGTCAACGAATCGGTCGTTACGGTCATCGAAGGCTGGACCTTCAAACGGATGCGCGCCGAATTCGACGCCAATCCCGCGCTCAAGCACGACACAGCCGGCATGAGCGACGCGGCCTTGCTCGCGGCAATCGGCGCAAGCAGCGTGCAAGAGGCCCATGGCGCGGACAGTGCCGACCCCGCCGTCGCGACGAACGCCGAGGGGCTGTTCTTCCCCGATACCTATTTGTTCGACAAAGGAACGAGCGATTTGAACGTCTACCGCCGCGCCTACGGCCTGATGCAGCAGCGGCTCGCGGCAGCTTGGTCCACGCGTGCGCCGGGCTTGCCGTACCGAACCCCGTACGAGGCGCTGACGATGGCCTCGCTGATCGAAAAGGAAACGGGCAGGGCGAGCGATCGTCCACTCGTCTCGGCCGTGTTTGCGAATCGCCTGCGCATCGGCATGCCGCTACAGACAGACCCGGCTGTCATCTACGGGCTCGGCGAAAGTTACGACGGCCATCTGCGCAAGCGCGATCTGCAGCAGGACACGCCGTACAACACCTACATGCGCCGCGGCTTGCCGCCCACGCCGATTGCCCTGCCGGGCGTGGCGTCGCTGCAGGCGGCATTGAACCCGGCGCCCACGAGCGCACTCTATTTCGTGTCACGCGGCGACGGCAGCAGCGTCTTTTCCGATACGCTCGGCGATCACAACCGGGCCGTCGACAAATACATTCGAGGACAACAATAAATGGGGCGCGGCAAATTCATCACGTTCGAAGGCATCGACGGTGCGGGAAAGACCACGCACCTGTCGTGGTTCCGCGAACGGCTCGAAGAGAAAGTGGCCGCGATCGGCCGTGCGGTCGTGACGACCCGCGAGCCGGGCGGTACACCGCTTGGCGAAGCATTGCGGGAATTGCTGCTGCACGAGCGCATGGATCTCGAAACGGAGGCGCTGCTGATGTTCGCCGCTCGGCGCGAGCACCTCGCTCAAGTCATCGAGCCTACGCTCGCGCGCGGCGACTGGGTGTTGTCGGATCGCTTCACCGATGCCACTTTCGCCTACCAGGGCGGCGGGCGTGGCTTGCCGCGCGATAAGCTCGAGGCCCTGGAACGCTGGGTCCAAGGCGGCTTCCAGCCCGACTTGACGGTATTGTTCGATTTGCCGCCCGAGACCGCGAGCGCGCGGCGCGGAGCGGCACGTTCGCCGGACAAGTTCGAAAGCGAAACCGAGGCGTTTTTCTTGCGCACGCGCGCGGAATATCTGCGGCGCGCGCAAGAGGCGCCGCACCGGTTCGCGACGATCGACGCGTCGCGCAGCATCGAGGAGATCCGCAAGACGCTCGGTGCGCTCGTCGACGCACTTTGACATTGGCCGCCCCCTTCGATCCGTCAACCGCGTGACCGACGCAACCCGAGGCGAATACCCCGCGCATGAAGGCACGACAATGATCTACCCGTGGCAGCACGACGACTGGAATCGCTTGCAGCGCCTACGCGCGCAGTGGCCGCATGCCTTGCTTCTATACGGGCAAGCCGGCATCGGCAAGCTGCGCTTCGCGCAGCATCTCGCGCAAGGCATGCTGTGCGAAGCGCCGACCGCCAACGGCGAGCCGTGCGGCCAGTGCGTCGCGTGCAATTGGTTCGTTCAGGGCAACCACCCCGACTACCGCGCCTTGTTGCCCGAAGCGCTCGCCGGCGAGGCGGGCGGGGCGGCCGCTGGCGCCGATGAAAAAGGCGAGGGCGAGGAGGGCAAGAAGACGCGCGCGCTCAGCAAGGAAATCAAGATCGAGCAGGTGCGCGCGCTGCTCGACTTTTGCGGCGTCGGCGCGCACCGCGGCGGTGCGCGCGTGGTCCTGGTTTATCCGGCGGACGCGCTGAACGCGGCGTCGGCCAACGCCTTGCTCAAGACGCTCGAGGAGCCGCCCGCCGGCGTGGTGTTTCTGCTCGTTTCCGCGCGCGTCGACCGTTTGCTGCCGACGATCGTCAGCCGATGCAGGCAATGGCCGATGACGACTCCGTCGCCGGATCAGGCGCGCGGCTGGCTGTCGGAGCAAGGGGTGGCGGATTCGGCGGCGCTGCTGGCGGAAGCAGGCGGTGCGCCGCTCGCCGCACTGGCGCTGGCCGCGGACGAAAACCGCGCGTTGCGCGACTTCGCGCTCAAGCAATTAGCGGCCGGTGCCGACTGCGACGCGTTCGCCTGCGGCGAAGCGCTGCAAAAGCTGCCCGTGCCGGTCGTGCTGGGCTGGCTGCAGCGATGGCTTTACGATCTCGTCGCCGAGCGCGCGGCGCAGCGGCCGCGCTATTTCCCCGCGGCGCAACGCGAGTTGGCCCGCTGCGCGGCACGTATCGACGCCAATGCATTCGCCCGCTTCATGAAGACCGTGACGCGCGAGCGCGCGGTCGAAAATCACCCGCTCAACGCGCGGCTCGTGTTCGAGGCGTTGTTCCTCGGCTACCGCGACTTGTTCGTTTAATGTTGGACAGGATGACTCGATGTTCGTCGATTCGCATTGCCATATCAATTTCGAAGGGCTCGTGGAGCGCCTGCCCCAGGTGCTCGAGAACATGCGCTCGCACGACGTGACGCACGCGCTGTGCGTCAGCGTCGACTTCGAAACGCTGCCGAGCGTTTTGGAAGTCGCATCGAGCTACGAAAACGTCTACGCGTCGGTAGGCGTGCACCCCGACCACGAGGACGCGCGCGAACCGAGCGTGGCCGAACTCGTCGAACTGGCCGCGCACCCCAAGGTCGTGGCGATCGGCGAAACCGGGCTCGACTACTACCGGCTGGAAGGCCGCTCGATTGCCGAGCTCGAATGGCAGCGAGAGCGCTTTCGCACACATATTCGGGCCGCGAAGAGGACGATGAAGCCGCTCATCGTCCACACGCGTGCGTCGGCGGACGACACGCTTCGCATCATGGAGGAGGAGCAGGCGAGCGTGCCGGGCGGCGTCATGCATTGCTTTACCGAGCCGTGGACGGTGGCGCAACGCGCATTGGCGCAAAATTTTTACATTTCCCTTTCGGGCATCGTCACATTCAAGAGCGCGACCGACGTTCAGGACGTCGCGCGGCGCGTGCCGCTCGAGCGCCTGCTGATCGAAACCGATTCTCCCTATTTGGCCCCGGTGCCCTATCGCGGTAAACCCAATGAACCTGCGTACGTCAGTTATGTCGGACGTTTCATCGCGCAAGCGCGCGGTATACCGGAAGCGGATCTCGGCGCCGCGACGACTCGGAATTTCTTTCGCTTGTTCGGCATCGCCGCGCCGCACGGCGGCTGAACCGGCCGCGCCACCACCGTTCATACGACAAAATAAAGGAAGCCTCTTGGAAACACTCATGTCCCCGTCGTTCTCGTTCCTTGCTCGCCGCACGCTGCACGGCTTCGCGCTGATATGCGCTGGCGCGCTGGCCTCGATCGCCGTGACCGCGCAGGCGTCGAGCCTCGATTCCCTCGTGAAGGCCGTGAAGTTCGACGACGTGAGCGCGGTTCAGAAGGCGCTCGCCCACGGGGCGGACCCGAACGCGACTGATGACCAAGGCATGCCGCTCATCGTGTTGGCCGCGCGCGAGAAGTCCGACAAAGTCGCCAAAGCCTTGATGGCGAACGCCAAGACGGACGTCGAAAAACTCGACGCGGCGGGCGAAAACGCGATGATGCTCGCGGCGCTGAACGGCGATACCGCCCTCGTCAAAGCGCTCATCGCCAAGGGTGCGGAAGTCAACAAGAAGGGCTGGGCGCCGCTGCACTACGCCGCCGCGAACGGTCACGACGATATCGTCCAACTGCTGCTCGACAATTCGGCCTACATCGACGCGAGCTCGCCGAACGGGACGACGCCGCTCATGATGGCTGCCCGCGGCAATCACCTGTCGACGGTGAAGGTGCTGCTCGATGCGGGCGCCGACTCTCGCTTGAAGAACCAGATCGGCATGACGGCGCTCGATTTCGCCAAGCGTTACCAGGCCAAGGACGTCGAGCAAGGCCTGCAAGACATGTATGCGCGCGAAGCCGCGGCAGCGTCGGGCGCTTCGGCGGTGTCTACGCCCGCTCAAAACGGTGCAAAATAAGCACTTTTGGCCCCGGCCCGGTTTGGGCCGGGCAATTCACGCAATACCCGTTCACCGCTCGGAAAAAAGGAAGATTATGTTGCGGGCTTTGATTTGCGTCGGCACGTTGACGATGCCGGTTGCCGCGATGGCGGTCACCTCGCTCGGGGGCGGCAAGTTTACGGCCGGGGATCTGCACAAGCTGTGCAGCCAGACCGACGCGATCTCGCGGGCTGCTTGCGTGGCCTACATCACGGGCGCCGCCGATGGCGTGTTCAACACGATCGACGCCATCGGAGGCACGACGGGGCCGCGCGTGGGCCAGTACTTCTGCCTGCCCGAGCGCGTCGAGTCGCAGCGGCTCGTCGACGCCGTACGCCGCTATGTCGCCGAGAATCGCGACGCAGCCGACTACAACGCCAGCACGGCCGTCTCGCTGGGCCTGGAAAAGGCCTTTCCCTGCAAAGGCGACTGACGCTCGCCGCCGACCTGAACCGCCACGACCATGGGACGACTGATCGCCGTATCGAACCGCGTTGCAACGCCTACCGAAACGAAGGGCTCGGCGGGCGGGCTCGCCGTCGGCATTTTCAGCGCGCTCAAAGACATGGGCGGCATCTGGTTCGGCTGGAGCGGCGACGTCGTCAGCGAAGCCGTCGCCAATGCCGGGCCCACGCTCAAGGATGAAGGCTCGGTCACCTTCGCGACGGTGGGCCTCACGCGGCGCGACTACGATCAGTACTACCGCGGGTTTTCGAACGCCACGCTGTGGCCCGTGTTTCACTACCGCAACGACCTGGCCGGGTACGAGCGCGAGGAGTATGCGGGCTACCGCCGCGTGAACGCCTGGCTCGCGCACAAGCTCGTGAAGCTGATCGAGCCGGACGACATCGTCTGGGTGCACGACTACCATCTAATCCCGTTCGGCGAAGCGCTGCGCCGCGAGGGCGTCGCCAACCGCATCGGCTTTTTCCTGCACACGCCCTTTCCGTCGCCGCAGGTATTGCTGAACGTGCCGCCGCACCAGGAACTCATCAAGTCGCTGTGCTGCTACGATCTCGTCGGGTTTCAAACCGACTCCGATCTCTGCGCATTCCACGATTACATCGTTCGCTACGCGGGCGGGACGGTCAGCGAGGACGGCGAAGTCGAGGCCTATGGCCGCCGATTGCGCTCGGGTGTCTATCGGATCGGTGTGTTCCCCGACGAAATCGAGGCCGAAGCCGCCCGCAACGAAAGCCGCCAGCAGGTGCTGGAACTCAAGCACAGCCTCGAAGGCCGCAAGCTCGTCATGAGCGTCGACCGCCTCGACTATTCGAAGGGGCTCATCGAACGGTTCCGCGCCTTCGAACAATTGCTCGAGCGTGCGCCGCAGTGGCGGGGGAACGTCACCTTCGTCCAGGTGGCGCCGCCGACTCGGGCCGACGTCGACAGCTACCAGCTGATCCGGCAGAACCTCGAATACGAGGCAGGGCGGATCAATGGGCGTTACTCGAGCCTCGACTACACCCCCATCCGCTACCTCAACCAGCGGTTCGCCCGGTCGCAGCTCATGTCGATGTGCAGAGAATCGCAAGTCGGCTTCGTCACGCCGCTGCGCGACGGGATGAATCTCGTCGCCAAGGAATACATCGCTGCGCAGAACCCGGACGATCCGGGCGTGCTCGTGCTCTCCGAGTTCGCCGGTGCGGCTGCGGAATTGTGCGCGGCGCTGATCGTCAATCCGCACGACATCGTCGGTATGTCGGAAGCGCTCGAACGCGCACTTTCGATGCCGCTTGCCGAACGTAAGCAGCGCCATGAGGTCAATATGGCCGTGCTCAGGCGAAACGATCTGGGCGTTTGGCGCGACTCGTTTTTGGCCGATTTGCGCGGACGCTGAGCGACCGCGCGTCAATATTACGGTGGCAGGCCCGCTGTTTCGCGACTGTAACAGCGCGCAGGAAATGAAAGCGAAGCGTGCCGGGAGGCGCGTCGTCGCGAATAATTGAGGCCACGGACGCCGTTTAGCGTTTGCTCCGTAGAGAGCACCTAGGCGTCGCCGCGGTACAACCGGCGGACCGGGCATTCGGGGAGAGAGCCCCGAGGTCCACTTGCATGGAGTCGATCGAATGAAAATTGCCCAAATCGCGCCGCTGACGGAGTCGGTGCCCCCCAAACTTTACGGCGGCACCGAGCGCGTCGTCTCATACATCACGGAAGCGCTCGTCGATCTGGGCCACGATGTGACGTTGTTCGCAAGCGGCGACTCGAGTACGAGCGCCAAGCTCGAAGCCGTCTGGCCCCGCGCGCTGCGGCTCGACCCGGGCATTCGCGATCGCATCGCACCGCACATGCTGCTCATGGAGCTCGTGCGGCGCCGCGCGGAAGAGTTCGACGTCCTGCATTTCCATATGGACTACTACTCGTTCTCGCTATTCAAGCGGCAAGAAACGCCTTTCGTGACGACGCTGCACGGCCGTCTCGATCTGCCCGAGCAGCAGCCCGTGTTCGATACGTTCGACACCGCGCCCGTCATCTCGATCTCGAACGCGCAGCGGCACCCGATGCCGCAGGCCAAATGGCTGTCGACGGTGTATCACGGGTTGCCGGAAGCGCTCTATACCCCGCAGCCCGTCGAGCAGCGGTATTTGGCCTTCCTGGGACGTATCTCGCCCGAGAAGCGTGTCGATACGGCCATTCGCATTGCCGCGCATTGCGGGCTGCCCATCCGCGTCGCCGCGAAAATCGACGCAGCCGACCGCGAGTACTTCGAGCGGGAAATCAAACCGCTTTTCGATTTGCCGCATGTCGAATTCATCGGCGAGATCGCCGACGAGCAGAAAGCCGACTTCCTCTCGGGCGCTCACGCGCTGCTGTTTCCCGTCGATTGGCCCGAGCCGTTCGGGCTCGTCATGATCGAAGCCATGGCCTGCGGCACGCCCGTCATCGCCTTCAATCGCGGCTCGGTTCCAGAGGTCGTCGACGAAGGGATATCGGGCTTCATCGTCGAGGACGAAATCAGCGCGGTGGCCGCCGTCAATCGCTTGCACACGCTCTCGCGGGCGCGCGTGCGGCAGCGCTTCGAGGAACGATTCACGTCGCATCACATGGCGCGCCAATACGTAGCGGCGTACCAATCGGTGATCCGCGCGCAAAAGCGTTCGCGATTCAAAGTGGTCGATTCGGCGCCGGGAGAAGAGGCCGCGCGTTAGCGGCGTCTACTCGGCCCGTCTCGGAAGGGGGAATAGACAACGCGGCGCCCACGAGCGCCGCGCTGTCATATCGGCTCGAGCTTAGATGTTGAGCCGCGTGATCTTCGTGCCTTCGAGCGAGAGATCGCCCATGAGGCCCGCGTTGGTCATGACGATGACTTCGACGGGCTTGGTGGCCGTCGTCGTGTCGATGGCGCCGTTCGCACCCATCTTCAACACGGCAACGGAAGCGTCGCCGCCGACCGACCATCCGTCACGCGAGCGGAACGAGTTCAACGCGTCGTCGGTCATGAAGAGGAAGACCACAGCCTTGGATTGCGCACCGGCCTGGAATCCAAACGATCCGGAGACAGTGTTGTAGTAGCCGGCCGTCTGGCCGCCCACGCGCAACGCGCCTTCGCCGTACTGCCCGCCGACGACGAAGCCGGCCTGCAGCACCTTCGGGAAGACAAGTACGCCGTGCGCTTTCTGCACGAGTTCGCGGGAGCCGGGCACTTGCGCGTACAAACGCGAAAGCGTCGCATCGACGCTCGAATTGATCTCCTGCCGCTTAGATACGTTGCTGCCCGGCGTCGAGCCAACGGGGTTGCCGTTGTTCGTGGTTGTCGTACAGCCGGCGAGGGCAAGCGCGCCGACGACGACGGCGGCCGAGGCCTTTAGTATCAAGTTTCGTTTTCGCATGGACTCTCTCCGTTATGTTCCGTCGGTCAAACCGCTCGACGGCGGGTTCGGACGAAGCGTGATCTCACACAACGCAACGGGGATACAGCATGAGCCATGCCAGGGCCGGGCCCGAATTTATGCGCCCGCGGCGCCGTGCCGACGCGCCGCCTAGTGCTGAACGGTGCGCTTGACGACGGGCGGGCGCCGCAGCGCGCGGCGAATTCCGGCGATCACGAGACCCACGGCAAAGATGAAGGCGGCAGGCACGACCCAGTACCCGACGAACGCGTGCCACAAATACAAAAAGAGCGTGCGGCGCCGGAGCGCGTATTCCGCGACCGCCTCCTGCTGGCGCGGCGCATTGGCGCTCAGCACGTCCGCCGGACAACCGGCCGCGCGGGCCTCGTCGGGCTTGCCGCGGCAGCGCGCAGGGGCGCCTGCGGCGCGTTGCGCGTCGGTGAACTGCCATGTGGTGAGCGCGTGGTCCAGGTCGACGACGTTATAAGCCATTTGCACCTGAATCTCGCGCACCGCTACGATTGCCACCGGGACGGCCCAAAAGACGATGACGATGAGCCAGCGTCTTACCCAGCGGTTGTGTCTCCATGCCATTTAATGCCTCCGCAATGCATTGCGCATCCACGATGAGACGGCGGCCCGATGGCTTGAATTCGTTAGGTCTGCGGGCCGTCTTGGCAGCCATCATAGAAGAAATGCGACGAATCGTCGCTCCCCAGAAACCGTTGGATGCTCGGACGGCCCCGTTTCGGTTCCGGAGACGCTCGGTAATTTCTTCAAAGCTTCCGGCATTTCGAGCCCCCGCCTTCGGGGTGGGGGCGAAAATTCCGGGCCGCGGGCAGGGCGCCCCGGAAGGTACGACCCTTGCATGTCATTGCATGCAATTTCATCGCGGCCGTTTCGAATCATGCGCGTCTAGAGGTCTCTAGAAGCATGCGGGCTGCGCCGGCCAATGCCCCTCGAGCCGGCGGGCCAATCATTCATCCCAGCGGAGCGTCAGCCATGTCCGTACCGTTTTCCGAGCAGTACAAGGGGTTCGCGATCGGCGTGCAAGCCCTGCGGCGTGCAAAAGAGCCCGATCAGGGCGATGACGCGCCTCGCCGGTTCGACATCGTCGTCACTATCTCGCGCAAGGCGAGCGGCGAGCATGCGAAAGCGGAAATGTTCGGCGTTCCTGAACACGCGCCGCTCGACGATCAGATCGAGGCGCACAAGATCGGCGCGCAATACGCGCGCGACATCATCGACGGGAAGGTCGACGGCACCTCGGTCTCGCACCTTTAGCCGCGCCTGCGAACCCCGAAAACCCGCGCGCAGCGCGGTTTTCGGGCTTTTTGCCTCGCGATCGATCAGCACAAACCCGAACTTGTCGCGCGCCATCCTTGCGCGCTATCGCGGAAGAGTCCAGCATAGGCGATCCCCTTCATACGTCGGGGATCGCAGCGTATCGTCGCGCCAGGCGATGATGCGTTGCGGCAATCCAGTGTTCCAATCGAAAAATCGGGGCTCCTCGAGAGCCGAATAAGAAAAGGAGAACTCTATGCTGCACCGCACCCGTCGCCGTATGCTCGTCGCTGTCGCCGCTCTGACCTGCGCGGCGCTCGCCCCGCTCACGGCGACCGACGCACTCGCGCAGACCAAGAAGCCCAAAGTGGCGCTCGTCATGAAATCGCTGGCAAACGAGTTTTTCCTGACGATGGAAAACGGTGCGAAGGACTACCAAAAGCACAACGCCGGCAAGTTCGACCTGATTACGAACGGCATCAAGAACGAGACCGATACGGCTGCGCAGATCAACATTATCGAGCAGATGATCAATAGCCACGTCGATGCGATCGTGCTCGCGCCGGCCGATTCGAAAGCGCTTGTGCCGGTGGTGAAGAAGGCCGTCGATGCCGGCATCATCGTCGTGAACATCGACAACCGGCTCGATCCGGATGTGGTCAAGTCCAAGGACTTGAACGTGCCGTTCGTCGGCCCGGACAATCGCAAGGGCGCGGAAAAAGTCGGCGACTACCTCGCCAAAAAACTGAAATCCGGCGATGAAGTCGGGATCGTCGAAGGCGTCTCGACGACGACGAATGCGCAGCAGCGCACGGCCGGGTTCAAGGATGCGATGCAGAAGATCGGCGCCAAGGTCGATTCGGTCCAGTCGGGCGAATGGGAAATCGACAAGGGCAATGCGATTGCCTCCGCGATGCTCAATCAGTATCCGAACATCAAGGCGCTGCTGTGCGGCAACGACAACATGGCGATCGGCGCCGTGTCGGCGGTGCGGGCAGCCGGTAAGCAGGGCAAGGTGCTCGTCGTCGGCTACGACAACATCGGGGCGATCAAGCCGATGCTCAAGGACGGGCGCGTGCTCGCCACGGCCGACCAGTACGCCGCCAAGCAAGCCGTGTTCGGCATCGACGTAGCGCTCAAGGCGATTGCGGAGCACAAAAAGCAATCTGAGCTGTCGCAAGTGGTCGAAACACCGGTCGACCTCGTCACGAAGGCGACGAAGTAAGCAAAATTCGTCGTTCATGTGAAAAACGCGGCGCGCGGCGCCCCGCAAGGGCGCGCGCTGTCGCGCCCGTTCGGGCCGAGCATGCGCGCTCAAGAAAGTGCGCGCAGCTGCCGTTAACTTCCGACATATGCGTCATGGCGGCGAGCCGGCGCGCGACGGCTGCTTGACCCCGCCGCCCCGACAACGGAAACCCGATGGATTTGACCGACCACGACGAAACGAACGCAGTGCTCAGTGTGACCGGCATCGGCAAGGTCTATGCCGAGCCTGTGCTCGCCGACGTCACGCTGGCGCTATACGCGGGCCAAGCGCTGGCGCTGACCGGCGAGAACGGCGCGGGCAAAAGCACGCTGTCGAAAATCATCGGCGGGCTCGTCGCACCGAGCGCCGGCGACATGCGGCTGTTCGGTGCGGCCTACGCTCCTAAGAGCCGGCACGACGCCGAGGCGCTGGGCGTGCGCATGGTCATGCAGGAACTGAACCTCTTGCCGACACTGAGCGTGGCCGAAAACTTGTTTTTCGACAGGCTGCCGCGTCGCGG
Organism: Trinickia sp.; assembly: GCF_051954495.1. GTDB lineage: Bacteria > Pseudomonadota > Gammaproteobacteria > Burkholderiales > Burkholderiaceae > Trinickia. Next base: position 14,979 of record NZ_JBQCHR010000162.1, on the reverse strand, counting down.
TCCTCGTGCGCTCGGTTGGATCGACCGGGCGCGTCTGCGCGAGAATGCGCGCGCCGCGATGGCGCGGGTGGGGCTCGATGCAATCGATCCCGACACGCCCGTCGGCGCGCTCGGCATCGGGCACCAGCAAATGGTCGAAATCGCGCGCAACCTGATCGACGATCCGCGCGTACTGATCTTCGACGAGCCGACGGCCATGCTGACCGCCCGCGAAGTCGATTTGCTGTTCGAGCAGATCGACCGGCTGAAAGCGAGCGGCGTCGCCATCGTCTACATCTCGCACCGGCTGGAGGAACTCGCGCGCGTGGCCGAGCGCGTCGCCGTCCTGCGCGACGGCCGCCTCGTCCATGTCGACCGGATGTCGAACGTGACGAGCGAGCGCCTTGTCACGCTCATGGTCGGGCGCGAGATCGGCGAACGCATCGATCTGGGCGAACGGCGCATCGGCGCGCCCTTGCTGAAGGTGGAAGGGCTCAGCCGCGGCACGGCGGTGCGCGACGTTTCGTTCGAGGTTCGCGAAGGCGAGATTTTCGGCGTCAGCGGGCTGATCGGCGCGGGGCGGACCGAATTGATGCGGCTCATCTACGGCGCCGATACGGCCGATCACGGGACCGTATCGATCGGCCGGCCCCTGAAGACCGCGCGCATCGCCTCGCCTGCCGACGCCGTTAGGCACGGCATCGCGCTGATTACCGAGGATCGCAAAGGCGAGGGACTGCTCCTGCCGCAGTCGATCGCCGCCAACGTGGCGCTCGGCAACATGGACAGCGTATCGAGCTGGGGCGTCGTCGAGCCGCGCCGCGAGCAGGCGCTCGCGCGCAAGCAAATGGAGGCGCTGCGCGTGCGGGCTCACGGGAGCGCGCAGCCAGTAGGCGAACTGTCGGGCGGCAACCAGCAAAAGGTCGTGATCGGGCGCTGGCTTGCCCGCGACGCGGACGTCCTGTTGTTCGACGAACCCACGCGCGGCATCGATGTAGGCGCCAAGTTCGACATCTACATGCTGCTCGGGGCGCTGGCGCGCGAGGGCCGCGCGCTCGTGGTCGTATCGAGCGACCTGCGCGAACTGATGCTGATCTGCGATCGAATCGGCGTGATGTCCGCCGGCCGCCTCACCGGCATCTTCAATCGAGACGAGTGGACGCAAGACGCGCTGCTCGCCGCGGCGTTCGCGGGCCACATGAACGGCTCGCGCCACACCGCGCCTACTCACCCTCAAGACGCACGGAGTCTGTCATGACCGACCCGAACGCACGCCCCGATGGCGGATCGGCCATCATCGGCGATGCGCCGAGCGCGCGACCGTCCGGAACACGGCTCGGCTTTTCGAACTACCTCGGCCTGGCCGGGGCGCTGGCCGCCATGGTTGCGCTGTTTTCCGCGCTCAGTTCGCACTTTTTGACGTACGAAACGTTCAGCACGATCGCCAATCAGATACCCGATCTCGTCGTCATGTCGGTCGGGATGACGTTCGTGCTCATCATTGCCGGCATCGATCTTTCCGTCGGCTCGGTCTTGGCGCTTGCGGCTTCCGTCGTCAGCGTCGCAGCGCTCAAATGGGGCTGGGGCCCGGTGCCGTCCGCGTTGGTCGGCATGGCCGCGGCCGCGGTGACGGGCACGTTGACGGGCGCCGTCACGGTCGGCTGGCGCATCCCGTCTTTCATCGTGTCGCTGGGCGTGCTCGAAGCAGCGCGCGGGCTGGCCTATCAACTGACCAACTCGCGCACGTCCTATATCGGCGATGCATTCGATTTCTTGTCCGATCCGATCGCGGTCGGCATCTCGCCTGCATTCGTGATCGCGGTCGCGGTGATGATCGCCGCGCAGCTCATCTTGACGCGCACGGTTTTCGGCCGGCACCTCGTGGGCATCGGCACGAACGAAGAAGCCGTACGGCTCGCGGGCGTCGACCCGCGGCCGTACAAAGTAGCGGTGTTCGCTTTGATGGGCGCCTTGTCGGGCCTCGCGGCGCTATTTCAGATCTCACGGCTGGAAGCGGCCGATCCGAATGCCGGCGTGGGGCTGGAGCTGCAGGTCATCGCCGCCGTCGTCATCGGCGGCACGAGCCTGATGGGCGGGCGCGGTTCGGTCATCAGCACCTTCTTCGGCGTGCTCATCATTTCTGTGCTTGCCGCGGGACTGGCGCAGATCGGCGCCAACGAGCCGACGAAGCGGATCATCACCGGCGCCGTGATCGTGGTGGCCGTCGTGCTCGATACGTATCGAAGCCGGCGCAAGCGAGGCTGAGTGGGCGATTCGCGTGGGAGGCACGTTCGTCGCGCGGGGAAACGCGGCGCAACGCTGTCGCAAGTACGATGTAGAGTAGGTGATGGGCTGCTCCTGCCCGCGGAAGAAAAACAAGCGAGAGAGAATCGGTAATGGCGACGATCAAGGATGTGGCGGCCATGGCCGGCGTGTCGTTCACCACCGTATCGCACGTGGTCAACAACACTCGGCCGGTGTCGGCCGACGTGCGCGCGAAGGTCGAGCGCGCTATCAGCCAGCTCAACTACGTGCCTTCGGCGGTAGCGCGGTCGTTGAAGGCGCGCGCCACGGCGACGATCGGGCTCGTCGTGCCCAACAGCACGAATCCCTACTTTGCCGAGCTCGCACGAGGCATCGAGGACGGTTGCGCGCGCGCGGGATTTTGCATGTTTTTCTGCAATTCCGACGACGACCCGGGAAAGCAGCGCAATTATCTTCGCATCCTGCAGGAAAAGCGCATCGACGGGCTCATCATCGCATCGGCCGGCGAGGACGCCGTCCTGGCCAGCAGCTTGACCGATACGCGCGAACCGCTCGTCATCGTCGATCGCAACATCGAAGGGCTGTCGGCCGATCTCGTGCAGATCGACCATGAGCGCGGCGCATACCTTGCCACCAAGCATCTGCTGGAACTCGGCCACGTACGGATCGGCTGTATCACCGGGCCGGTGGCGACGGCGGTCAGCGCCATGCGGGTGCACGGCTTCATTCGAGCGATGGCGGAGCGGGGCATCGACATCGAGCCGAGCGCCATCGTCGAAAGCGATTTTTCGGGCCGCGGAGGGCAGGAAGCGGCGGGGCGTCTGTTCGACACGGTTCGACCGACCGCGATTTTCGCCTGCAACGATATGATGGGCATCGGCGCCTTGCGTGTGGCCGCCGAACGCGGCATTCGCGTGCCGCAGCACTGCTCGATCATCGGCTTCGACGACATCGAACTGAGCAGCTACACGTACCCGGCGCTGTCGACGGTCGGACAGTCGGTGCGCGCGCTCGGCGAGGCCGCGGCGCAGATGCTGATCGAGCGCATCAGCGGCGGCGTCAGCGGGCCGACGCGCCGGCGCGTGATTACGCCGCGGCTCGTCCTGCGCGAATCGACAGCCGTTTTTGCCGGGCCGATGAATACCGCTTTGTGCGCTTGACGCCACCTATCCTCGCGCGAAGGACTCAAAGACGATGACTGAAACGAACTCGCAAACTACCGCCATGAAAGGAACCGTGGCGGTGGTAGGCAGCTTGAACATGGACCTCGTGGTGCGCGTGCCGAGGCTGCCCGTAGCCGGCGAGACGCTGGCCGGGCATACGTTCGACCAGGTGCCGGGGGGCAAAGGCGGAAATCAAGCGGTTGCGGCCGCCAGGCTAGGCGCCCGCGTGGCGATGATCGGACGGGTCGGCGCCGACGGCAACGGCGCGTCGCTGCGCGCCGGGCTCCAGGCCGAAGGCATCGATTGTGCAGCGCTCGACACGAGCGAAGCGGCGCCGACAGGCGTGGCGCTGATCTCAGTCGACGAAGAGGGGCGCAATTCCATCGTCATCGTTGCCGGCAGCAATGGCGAGCTGACGCCCGCCGACATCGCGCGGCACGAAGCCGTGCTGGCCTCGGCCAACGTCATTGTTTGCCAATTGGAAACGCCGCCCGACACCGTGCTTGCGGCGTTGAAAACGGGGCGTCGTCTCGGCAAAACCGTCATTCTCAACCCGGCTCCGGTCATCGGGCCCTTGCCAAGCGATTGGCTGCCGCTCGTGGATTATCTGATTCCGAACGAAGTCGAGGCCGCCGCGCTGACGGGTTTGCCGATCGGCTCGCCCGCGCAAGCCGCCGATGCGGCGCAGGTATTGCGCCGCCAAGGCGTGCGCAACGTGCTAATCACGCTCGGGGCGTCGGGCGTCCTAGCCGCGCTGGAATCCGGCCCCACGCATTTCGAGGCGCCCCGCGTGACAGCGGTCGATACGACAGCGGCGGGCGACACGTTCATCGGCGCATTCGCCGCGCAACGTGCAGGAGGCGTAGCCGTCGATTCGGCTATCCGATTTGCGCAACGCGCGGCTGCGCTATCGGTGACTCGGCCTGGCGCGCAGCCCTCCATCCCAACACTTTCCGAACTGACATAACGAAAACAAGCCCGCCGAAGTGGCGAAGCGGTCTACCTCGCACCGGACAATTAGCCAAATCAATCGACTATTCCAAGTTAATTCGTCTTATCAATCAATTCTCTCAAGTCCTTCTCTCACAAGGCCGTAAACGAATTCAGCGCGCTTGCTCTCACCGCACTCGGCCAGCGCGCGCCCCTCGTTTCGCAGAAAAGAAGGACATCGCATGTTTAAACACGGTATGACGATCAAAACGCGCATCGGCTTGGCCGTGGCGTTCTTATCCGCGTTGTTGCTCGCGCTCGGCACATTAGGCTTGTCCGGGATGAGCAAGGTGAGCGATGCGACAAAAAACATCTACGAAAACCAGATGCCGGGCGCCGTGGCGATTGGCATGGCGGAGAGCTACGCAGCGCGTGAACGCCTCGCCTTGGATCGCGCGGCGATGCACGCCGGAGAACCCGACGAAGCGAAAAAGAATTTCGACCGAGCCGACGTGCTTCGAGCGACCTCCGACGAGTGGTGGAAAAAATACCTCGCCTTCCCGCGCGATACAGACGAAGACAAGTTGGCGCAGGACGCGGCCGCCAAGCGTGAAGCGCTGCGGGCGGTCGTTTCCACGTACGTCGACGCGATCAAATCGAACGATCACGACAAGATCCTGAGTACCGCCGACGCGTTGCAGGGCGCCTTCGTGGCGCTTTCCAAGAGCGACGACACGCTGAGCAAGCTGCAGTTCGCGCAGTCGAAGGCGCAATACGACGAGACGCTGGCGACCTATGACACCCTGCGCGCGGCGACGGTTGGCCTCTTGGCCGTCGCATTGGCCGCCGCACTATTCGCCTACGTCAATTTGCGCCGGGCAATCGCTCGCCCGCTGGCGGATGCGCTGGCGAGTTTCGATGCGATCGCCGCCGGCGATCTGCGCAAGCCTATCGTCGTACGCACGCACGACGAAATGGGGCTGATGCTCGAAGGTCTGTCCAAGATGCAGCGCAGCTTGACCGAGACCGTGCGGACGGTGCGCAGCGGCAGCGAATCGATTGCATCGGCGACGAAGGAAATCGCGGCGGGCAATCTGGATCTATCCGCGCGGACCGAAGAGCAAGCCGCTTCGCTGCAAGAGACGACGTCCAGCATGGATCAGCTCACGGGAACGGTGCGGCAAAATGCCGAGAACGCTCGACAGGCCAGCGCCTTGGCGACCAATGCGTCGGCGATCGCGAATAAAGGGAGCGCTGTCGTCGGTCAGGTCGTCGGAACCATGGGCGAGATCAACGACAGCTCCGCGAAGATCGCGGACATCATCACGATCATCGAAGGCATCGCGTTCCAAACGAACATCCTCGCGCTCAACGCGGCGGTCGAGGCGGCGCGAGCCGGCGAGCAGGGGCGCGGGTTCGCCGTGGTGGCGGGCGAGGTGCGGGCGCTCGCTCAGCGCTCATCGGGCGCGGCCAAGGAAATCAAGACGCTCATCGACACCTCCGTGGAACGCGTACAGTCCGGATCGGCGCTGGTGGGCGAAGCCGGGCGGACGATGGAAGAAATCATTGCGGCGGTGCAACGTGTGACGGACATCATGGGCGAAATCGCCGCAGCCTCCGAGGAACAAAGCGGCGGGATCGGCGAGGTTGCGCGCGCCGTGTCGCAGATGGACGAAGTGACACAGCAAAACGCGGCGCTCGTCGAGCAAGCGTCGGCAGCCGCACAGTCCCTGCAAGAGCAGGCCGAACGTCTACGCAGCGCCGTCAGCGTGTTCCAGCTTGCCGACGACGGCACGGCCTGGCGCGCCCAGGCAATGCCTGTACGCGTCGCCGCGGCAGCCGAAGCGGGCGCATCGAAACGGCAGGGGAAGCTCGCCGGCTCGACGAGCCGCGCCACATTCGGTCAAAAGTTGTCCGCGCAACCGCGTGCGGACAGAAAGCGCAACGCACCAGCGCTCGAGCGTCCGGCCTTGTCGCCGGAAGCCTCGCCCGCGCTCGTCGCCGCGCCGGCAACCGCAAGCGCACCTTCCACGCGTCCGCCGGCGCCGACGATCGCATCGAAACCGCCAGTGGCCGCCGCGCCCGCGCGCAAGAGCGCTGCGGCGAGTGGGGCATCCGACGACGATTGGGAAACCTTTTGAGCATGTCGGCCCGAGGCTGCGGCGGACCGAGCGGTAGGTAACGCTCGCAACGTCCGCCTCTCGGTCCAAGATCTTCACCAATGCTCGCCGGCCCGGCTGCTCCTTCACCGAGCGGTCGGGCCGCTCCACATCCGGCCCCCAAAACGAGCGTCCGACCGACGTGGCGGCCGGCCCTGGCCATTGGCGCGACGCCTCTCTTTCCCGCCGCTATCGTTTGTTTAGAAAAAAACTTGTAACCGATGCGCACGGACGTCATCGAAATCGCGCCTTGGTGCGTATACGGCGTAATGGTCAACTCGTGCGAAGTGCGCGCCGCAGTATGCTCCGCGCCCGTGGAGCGGCACGAATGCCGAGCGGGCATCGTGTGTGCAATGGGGGCAAAGGAAGCAAGAGCGATTGCACCGATGTCGAGCGCGAAGCAAGGAAAGGTCGAGCGTGCGCGATCGATGCCGTGGCGGATGTCGCTATATGAGAAAGCGAACGCACATGCGGCGCTGTCGCACGTTGCGCCTCAGCTGGCGCGCACGCGACGCGGCAACGTGAAGTACCGTTGGATGTAACACGCGGGGGGATTCACACGTGGGCGATCGCAAGAGCGCGACGGGCAAACAGCTAGGAAGGTGCAAACGAAGAGCAGGTGGAAGATTGTAGGCGAGTGTGCGCACATCTCCAAGTTAGGGCACACGTGTAGCGCCTAGGGCAACGTAGGTCGTGAAAAAAAATTTAAAAGGGTTTAGGATGATTTCGAGCGAGGTCGTTTCGGTATAACCGCCAGTAGACGACATCGTCCGCAGACTTCGGCGAGGAGGTAGCATGGATATTTACAGCAGCTTCGCGGAACGCTTCGAAAAAACGCGGGAGGAGGAATTCTCGCTCGAAGAGTATCTCGCGCTCTGCAAAAACAATCCCGCCGCGTACGCGACGGCCAGCGAACGCATGTTGACGGCTATCGGGGAGCCGGAACAAGTCGACACGCGCCACGATCCCCGCTTATCGCGAATCTTCGCGAACAAGGTCATCAAGGTATACCCCGCGTTCCGAGAGTTCTACGGCATGGAGGACGTGATCGAGCAAGTCGTCGCGTACTTCCGCCACGCCGCGCAGGGGCTCGAGGAAAAGAAGCAAATTCTTTATCTGCTCGGTCCTGTAGGCGGCGGCAAGTCGTCGATCGCCGAGCGGCTCAAGCAGTTGATGGAACGGGTACCGTTCTATTCGATCAAGGGCTCGCCCGTCAACGAGTCGCCGTTAGGGCTTTTCGACTACGACGAAGACGGTCCGATTCTCGAAGAGCAATACGGCATTCCACGCCGCTACTTGAAGAGCATCTTGAGCCCATGGGCAGTCAAGCGGCTGCACGAGTACAACGGGGACATCCGCAAGTTCCGCATCGTACGTCGCTATCCGTCCATTCTTCGTCAGATCGGGATTGCCAAAACCGAGCCTGGCGACGAAAACAATCAGGACATCTCTTCGCTCGTCGGCAAGGTGGACATCCGCAAGCTGGAGCAATACGCGCAGGACGATGCCGACGCCTATAGCTACTCGGGCGGCTTGTGCCTAGCCAACCAAGGCTTGCTCGAGTTCGTCGAAATGTTCAAGGCGCCGATCAAGGTGCTGCATCCGCTGCTCACGGCAACCCAGGAAGGCAACTTCAAGGGCACGGAAGGATTCGGAGCGATTCCGTTCGAAGGCATCATCCTCGCGCACTCGAACGAGTCGGAGTGGAAGGCGTTCCGCAACAACCGCAACAACGAAGCGTTGCTCGACCGGATCTTCGTGGTGAAGGTGCCGTACTGCCTGCGCGTGTCCGAAGAGATCAAGATCTACGAGAAGCTGATTCGCAACTCGTCGCTCGGCCAGGCGGTATGCGCGCCCGGAACGCTCAAGATGATGGCGCAGATGTCGGTGCTCACACGCCTGCAAGAGCCGGAGAATTCGAACCTGTTCTCGAAGATGCAGGTGTACGACGGAGAAAACCTGAAGGACACCGACCCGAAGGCAAAGTCGTACCAGGAATACCGCGACTATGCCGGCGTGGACGAGGGCATGACGGGCGTATCGACTCGGTTCGCGTTCAAGATCCTCTCGCGCGTGTTCAACTTCGATACGTCGGAAGTGGCGGCCAACCCCGTGCACCTCATGTACGTGCTCGAACAGCAAATCGAACGCGAGCAGTTTCCGCCGGAAACCGAGCAAAAGTACCTGTCGTTCGTGAAGGATCTGCTGGCTTCCCGCTACGCCGAGTTCATCGGCAAGGAGATCCAAACCGCGTACCTCGAATCGTATTCGGAGTACGGCCAAAACATCTTCGATCGTTACGTCACGTACGCCGATTTCTGGATCCAAGATCAGGAGTTCCGCGACCACGATACGGGCGAGAGCTTCGATCGCGCCGCGCTGAACGCCGAACTCGAGAAGATCGAGAAGCCGGCGGGCATCAGCAACCCGAAGGATTTCCGCAACGAAATCGTGAACTTCGTGCTGCGTGCTCGCGCCGCCAACGGCGGGAAGAATCCGGCTTGGATCAGCTACGAAAAGCTGCGTGTCGTGATCGAAAAGAAGATGTTCTCCAACACGGAGGAACTGCTGCCGGTCATTTCGTTCAATGCCAAGGGGTCGGCTGAAGAGCAGCGCAAACACGAAGACTTCGTCAATCGGATGGTGGCGAAAGGCTACACGCCGAAACAGGTCCGCTTGCTCTGCGACTGGTACCTGCGCGTGCGCAAGTCCTCGTAGCCGTAGCAGTAGAGGGATAAGTAGTAGCGGGCGCGACGCGCTCGTGGGTTCGCCGCCCACGAGCGCCAACCAAGCGCTTCACGCGCAAGCGACGCGCGGTGCGCGGGCAACTAGCCTGCGCCAGGGCTCGTCGTGTCGCTTTCGGCAATTAGAAGCGGGAGACTGGATGTGCTTCATCAAATCATCGACCGCAGGCTAGCAGGCAAGAACAAAAGCATTGCGAACCGCGAGCGCTTCTTGCGTCGCGTAAAGGGTTACATCCGGCGCGCCGTGTCCGAAGCGGTGCGCGATCGCAGCATCAAAGACATTCAAAACACGCAGAGCATCACGATTCCGCGCAAGGACATCGCCGAACCGCAGTTTCATCACGGGCCGGGCGGCCGTCGCGAGATGGTGCATCCGGGCAATGAAGAATACGTGCGCGGCGACAAGATTCCGCGCCCGAACGGCGGCGGAGGGGGCGGGGGCAGTCAAGCGAGCAATGAAGGGGAAGGGCAGGACGACTTCGTCTTCGAGTTGAGCCGCGAAGAATTCATGCAATATTTCTTCGACGACTTGGAATTGCCGCGACTCGTCAAAACGCATCTGCTGGCCGTGCCGACCTGGAAAAACATCAGGGCGGGCTGGGCGGCGGAGGGCACCCCGAACAATATCGACGTCGTACGCTCGCTGCGCAGCGCACTCGGCCGGCGCATCGCGCTCGGCGCGCCGCTCGTGAATCAACTGCATGAACTCGAGCGTCAGTACGAGTTGTTGATGAACGAGCCCGGGGATCATGCGGATGAGATCAAGCGGCTCGAGGAGGACATCCATCACCTGCGCGGGCGCATTTGGCGGATTCCCTTCATCGATCCGTTCGACCTACGCTACGTCAACCGCGTCAAGCAGCCGCAGCCGTCGAGTCAAGCGGTCATGTTCTGCTTGATGGATGTTTCCGGCTCGATGGACGAGCAGCGCAAGGATCTGGCCAAGCGCTTCTTCATCCTGTTGTACCTGTTCCTCAAGCGTAACTACGAAAAGATCGAGGTCGTTTTCATCCGGCACCATACGCGGGCGGAGGAAGTCGACGAGGACACGTTCTTTCATTCGACGGAAAGCGGCGGGACGGTGGTGTCGAGTGCGCTCGAGCTCATGCACAAGATCCAAAGCGAGCGATATTCGCCGACTGAATGGAACATTTACGGGGCTCAAGCGTCGGACGGGGACAACTGGACGGACGATTCGCCCAAGTGCCGCCGTATTCTGCAAGAGGACATCCTGACAAAGGTCAGGTACTTCGCCTATATTCAAGTCGCGCCCGAAGAGCAAAATCTTTGGCTGGAGTACGCGCAGCTCGCCATGAGTGAACCGCATCTGGCGATGAAGAAGGTGGATGCCGCAGCCGATATCTATCCCGTGTTCAGGGAGCTGTTCGAGAAGCAAGTGGCGGCCTCATGACGACTAAGCATTTGCATAACGAGTCGCGCGGCTATCAGCCGGAGCGACGCCGGAAGGGTGCGCGCGGGCAGGGCCCCGATCACAAGCAGCAAGCGAAGCCCGAGCCCGCCGATACCGAACAACGAGGCCGCATCGAAGCACCTGCACCTGTCGTGGCGCAAAGGGAACCCCGTATGAACATCGCCGACCGCAGACCGTTGCCGTGGCCGTCCGATTGGACCTTCGAGCTCATCGAAGAATACGACACACATATCGCCGAAGTCGCCGAGCAATACGAGCTCGACGTCTATCCGATCCAGCTCGAGCTAATCAGCGCCGAACAGATGATGGACGCTTACGCGTCCGTCGGCATGCCCGTCAACTACCGCCACTGGTCGTTCGGCAAGCATTTCCTTTCCACGGAAAAAAGCTACCGGCGCGGCCAGATGGGATTGGCCTACGAAATCGTCATCAACTCGAACCCTTGCATCGCGTATCTGATGGAAGAGAACACGATGACGATGCAGGCGCTCGTGATCGCGCACGCCGCCTATGGCCACAACTCGTTCTTCAAGGGGAACTACCTGTTCCGCCTGTGGACCGATGCGCACGCGATCATCGACTATCTCGTGTACGGCAAGAACTACATCGCCGAGTGCGAGGAGCGCTACGGGATGGATCGCGTCGAAGAACTGCTCGACTCGTGCCATGCCCTGATGAACTACGGCGTGGATCGCTACAAGCGACCGCAAAAGCTCTCGCTTTCGAAGGAGGCAGCGCTGCGTCGCGAACGCGAAGCCTATCTGCAGTCGCAGGTCAATGAACTGTGGCGCACGCTACCTTCGCATCAAACGCCGCTAGCCGAGGAGGAAGAAGAGCGGTACCCGCCCGAGCCCCAGGAAAACCTGCTTTATTTCGCGGAAAAGAATGCGCCGCTGCTCGAGCCGTGGGAACGGGAAGTGATCCGCATCGTACGTAAGATCGGACAATATTTTTATCCGCAACGGCAAACGCAGGTGATGAACGAAGGTTGGGCGACGTTCTGGCACTACACCTTGCTCAATACGCTCTACAACCAGGGCCTGCTCGAAGACGGCTTCATGATGGAGTTCTTGCACTCGCACAGCAACGTCATCTATCAGCCGCCCGTGACGAAGCCGTACTACAGCGGCATCAACCCCTATGCGCTCGGCTTTTCGATGATGAGCGACATTCGGCGGATCTGCGAGGCGCCGACCGAGGAAGACCGCCGCTGGTTCCCCGATATCGCCGGCTCGCCCTGGCTGCAGACGCTGCACTATGCGATGCGCAATTTCAAGGACGAGAGTTTCATCGCGCAGTACCTGTCGCCGCAGCTCATTCGCGACATGCGGCTGTTCTCGGTGCTCGACGACGATACGCGCGACGCGCTCGAGGTATCGGCGATCCACGACGACAGCGGGTACCAGCACGTGCGCCAGTCGTTGTCGCGCCAGTACGACATGCATCATCGCGAGCCGAACATTCAAGTGTGGTCCGTCAACACGCGAGGGGACCGCAGCCTCACGCTGCGTCACTTCATGAGCGACAACCGGCACTTGGCGAACGACAGCGAAGAGGTGCTCAAGCACATGGCGCGTTTGTGGCAGTTCGACGTGTATCTTGAGAGCGTGGACGAGAACGGCACGGTCAGAAAGCGGTTCGAGTGCCGGTATGTCCCACCGGCCGTGCGGCTTTGAATTAGCGCGTCGGCTCCAGGCGGCCAATTCATCGTCGAATTACGCCGCGCCATCCCAGGCGCGGTGTAGCAATGCGCGCACATCGTCGTCGGTCGTCTCGCCGAAGTCTTCATAGTGCTGGCCGACACTGAAAAATAACGTCGGCTGCGACGGACAGATGAACGCGTCGACGACGCCGGCAAATTCCGCATCGACTCCCTCCGGCGCCACCGGTACCGCGGCGATGATGCGCTTGGGCCTGCGCGCCCGCAATGCGAGCACGGCTGCGCGCATCGTGGCCCCCGTGGCGATTCCGTCGTCGACGAGCAGCACAGTCCGGCCCTCGACCGATGCAGGCGGGCGATTTCCACGATACAACGCCTCCCGGCGCGCTAGCTCGACGCGTTCATGAGCAAGCACGGCATCGAACTGCGCTTGTGAAACATGTGCGGCGCGCATGGTGTCATGGTCGACGTAGAGGGCGCCGCCCGATGCGATAGCGCCCATGGCCAGTTCCTTCTGACCGGGCACACCGATTTTTCGCACGGGAAGAACGTCGAGTTCGGCATGGAGCGCCGTGGCTACTTCGAATGCGACGGGTACACCGCCGCGCGGCAGGGCGAGGACGACGGCGTTGGTTCCGGCCTCGTTGCGTAAGTGCTCGGCCAGCACGCGTCCGGCTTGCGCACGATCTTTGTACAGAGCAAACATACGCGCCCCAGCTCGGGATCGGCAATATTCAATGGTTGTCGCGCACGGCCGAAAAAGCGAGACCGCCGCGGCGCCGTATGCGTTTTATTTTAGTCGCCGCGCGGGTATTAGTGCGGGAATGGGGGCCGAGCCCAAGGGCGGTCTTCGGCACATCGTTATGGCGCCCCAGCGCGAGCCTACAGCGCGTCGTGAAAAATAATACCGACCGTATGACGGCGGCCCGACCTGAGCCGACTGACGCCGTGGCGCATATTGACGCGGTAGACGCCTCTCGTTCCCTGTACCGGGCGGTGGCTGACGGCGAAGATCACCGCGTCGCCTTGTTCCAGTTGAACGACTTCAGCACGAGACTGCATGCGCGGGCGCTGCTCGGTCAAGACGAATTCCCCGCCCGTAAAATCGCGCCGAGGCTGCGACAGCAGAACAGCGACTTGGATCGGGAACACGTGTTCCCCGTATAGGTCTTGGTGCAGACAGTTGTAATCGTCCTGCTCGTATTGAAGGATGAGGGGAGTGGGGCGCAATTGGCCCGCCGCGTGGCAGCGGTCGATGAATGCAGCATGCGTCTTCGGGTAGCGCACGACGATGTTCATCATTTCGTTCCACCGGTTCGCGATGGGTACGAGATGAGGGTAGAGCGTCGCGCGTAGCGTGGCGATGATCGGAGGCAGCGGGTAGGCGAAGTACTTGTATTCGCCTTTGCCGAAGCCGTGGCGACTCATGACAATGCGGCTGCGGTAAAGGGGATCGAGATCGTATTGCTCGGCTAGCGCATGGCAATCGCTTGGGCGGAGCAAGCCTGGCACGACGTCATATCCGTATGCATCGAGACAGGCTTGGATATGGGGCCAGTCGATGGCGTCTATGTTTTCGGTCGCGGGGGATGTGGACGCAGAAAAGCCATCTGCTGGCTTCTCGGCGAACAGCGGTGCGGCGTGGCGGTGGGCTAGGGTGGTCACGATTCGGTTCGCGTGTTGGGCGATACCGGCTATTGTGCCCCGGCAGCGGCGCGATCCGCCTTCCGAGTCTTGCGCTCTTATTCTGAGCTACGTCCGCGTCGGCGGGATTACGCTGTTTGCAGCGTCGAACGTCGACGGACCGGAGATACGCTGCAGATCACTGCGTCAGTGACGCGCGGGACTGTTTCGAATCAGTCGTAGTGGGCGTTAAAACAATGCTGCGACGGCCCCGAGCCCGCCGACGACATCCACGGCGACGGCCGCAGTACCGCCCAAGACGACCGCGACACCGGCTGGGACGCCGATCTGCTCGGCGTGACCTGAAATGAAATGTCCGGTGCTATTGGCGGCGGCTCCGACGGCATGCACAGCCGAACTAGCGGCATGAACGGCAGTATGGGCTAACGAGGAAAATTCGGTTTCAGTATTGTCCGGCGTGTCGTCCGTACCGGCGTCGTCCCCTCGCTCGCGTCGTCCAAGCTCTTTGGCCAGCTGTCGCTGCTGTGCTTTGCTCAAAGGTATGCCGAGATCCTTCGCCGCTTTTATGACTTCGTTCAACCTTCGTTGACTGGCCTTGCTCATGCCCATGATCGACGGCGAATCCAATGGATCCTGCGCGGCGGGATCTGTGCCGGTCTTGGAGGTTGAGGTCGCCGGCGAAAGCGTATTGGGTTGAATGGGCGGGTCCGTTCGATCTGAATACGGCAGGTGCACCACATCCGGTGTCGCAAGGTCACGCGAGGCAACTGGGAATGTCACGACTCGTCCTCCGTTAAGGGATAAAGGGCCAAAATGCTTGATTCGGCGCGTCACGACTGCGCGCCCGAAATCTCGTCCGTCCTGCGGCGAGATGGATGGAGCGTAGTGGAATCGGAGCGGACTTTGGAGGTGGCGGCTCGTAGTTGGCCGCAGAACGGCATGGCGCGCTAACGGCTTGAACGTGCTCCGGTCAGGCCGAGGATCGGATGTGGGCAGTGAGGTT